>CAXTBA010000002.1:14274-304230 GCA_964242665.1 uncultured Hymenobacter sp. | reverse complement strand
ATGCAAAGTATGCCCTACGACGCAGTTACATTCTCAACGGTTACAAGAAATGACAGCGGCGGCAGCAACCCGCAGCCGGGCGAAATCTCGCTTTCGCACAATGGCGTGCTGTTTCTCGACGAGCTGCCCGAGTTCAAGCGTACCGTGCTGGAGGTGATGCGCCAGCCCTTGGAGGAGCGCCGCGTGACCATCGCCCGGGCCAAGCTCAGCATCGAGTTTCCGGCCAACTTCATGCTGATTGCCAGCATGAACCCCTGCCCGTGCGGCTACTACAACCACCCTGAAAAAGAGTGTGTGTGCGGCCCCGGCGTGGTACAAAAATACCTGAACAAAGTCTCGGGGCCCCTGCTCGACCGCATCGACCTGCACGTGGAAGTGACGCCCGTGACTTTCGACCAGATGACGGAATCGCGCAAGGCCGAAACCAGCGCCGACATCCAGCCGCGCGTGGACAAGGCCCGTCAGGTGCAGGAAGCCCGTTTCAAGGAGTTTCCCGACGTGCATTCCAACGCCATGATGCCGCCGCAAATGGTGAAAGACATCTGCCAAATCAGCGAAGCCGGCCGGATGCTGCTGAAAACGGCGATGGAGCGCCTGGGCCTGAGCGCCCGCGCCTACGACCGCATCCTGAAAGTAGCCCGCACCATCGCCGACCTGGCCGGCACCGAAGAGATTCAGATTCAGCACCTGGCCGAAGCCATCCAATACCGCAGCTTGGATAGGGAAGGCTGGGCGGGGTAGTCATTTGACATATATCAATTAACATTTAACAACTCGTAGCTTTAGGAATTAGAGCGGAACATACGGTGTAATACATGGGGTGTTAAATGATGAATGTTAAATGAAACCGCAGCTTCCTCACTCGCTCGACCACATCCGCCAGGTTTTGGCCGAATATTTTGCCGACAAGCCCGTGCGGCGGGTACAAGTGTTCGGCTCGTACGCGCGGGGCGAGGCCACGGCGGAATCGGACCTTGACTTGCTGCTAGAAATGGAGCGCCAGGTAGGCTGGGAGTTTTTCGGCTACGCCCGCGACTTGGAGCAGCAGCTCGGCATCAAGGTTGACGTTGGAACTGTTGTTTCTGACTATATGATGCGCTACATTCAAAAAGACTTGACCACGCTGTATGAAAGCAAGCAAAGGACGGCCGCGTGACCCGGAACGGGTGCTGCATATGCTACAAGCAGCCCGTAATGTCGAGCTTTTTTTGGCTGGCAAAACATTCGCTAACCTCACGTCGGACCTATTATTGCAATCGGGCGTAGAGCGGCAGTTTGAAATCTTGGGCGAGGCGGCATCCCACGTATCGGCGGCTACGCAACAGCTATGGCCGAGCATCAACTGGCAGGGCACTAAGGATTTCCGCAACCTGATTGCGCACGAATATTTTCGGGTGGACTTAGCCGAGGTGTGGCAGATTTCGCAGCAAATTATCCCCGGGCTTCGCCTGAACCTAGAAGACTTATTTGCCGACCTCGACCGGCAGTTTGGCCCCGATGCTAATGTATAAATCCATCGTCAAGCCCCTGCTGTTCAATCTCGACGCCGAACGCGCTCATTACTTCGTTTTCGACAACCTGCGCCGGGCCGCCCACGTGCCGGGCGTCAGGGCCCTGTTGCGCGGGCTGTACGACTACCAACACCCCAGCTTGGAGCGGGAAGTGTTCGGACTGAAATTTCCGAACCCGGTGGGCTTGGCGGCGGGATTCGACAAAAACGCGGCCCTCACCGACGAGCTAGCCACACTGGGCTTCGGCTTCGTGGAAATTGGGACGGTGACGCCCCGGCCCCAGCCGGGCAACCCTGCGCCACGCCTGTTTCGGCTGCCGCAAGACGAGGCCCTCATCAACCGCATGGGCTTCAACAACGACGGCGCGGCGGCCGTGGCCCAGCGGCTGGCGTGGCGGCAAAACCGCCGGCTCATCATCGGCGGCAACATTGGCAAGAACAAGGACACGCCCAACGAACACGCCGCCGCCGACTATGTGGCCGGCTTCGAAGCCCTGGCAGAGGTAGTCGACTACTTTGTGGTGAACGTGAGTTCGCCCAACACGCCCGGCCTGCGCGAATTGCAAGAAAAAAAACCACTGATCAACATCTTGCAACAAGTGCAGGCCCGCAATTTGGCCCGCCCCACGCCCCGGCCGTTGCTGCTGAAAATCGCGCCTGACCTGACCGATGCGCAGCTCGACGACATCCTCGAAATCGCCCGGGAAACCCGGCTGAGCGGCTTGGTGGCTACCAACACCACCATCGGCCGCGGTGGCCTGCGCACGGCCGCCGGCCACGTGGCAGCCTTGGGCGCGGGCGGCCTGAGCGGCCGGCCGCTGCGGGCCCGCGCCACGGAGGTAATTCGCTACCTGCACCAAAAGTCGGGTAGCGGACTGCCCATTATTGGCGCTGGTGGCATTCACTCGGCTGCCGATGCACTGGAAAAGCTGGCGGCCGGGGCCGCGCTGGTGCAGCTGTACACGGGCTTCATATACGAGGGCCCCGGGCTGGTGAAGCAGATTAACCGAGCCTTGTTGCAAGACAGCCAGGGCTAGCGGGTTGCCGTGCTCGGCAAGGTCCGCGTTTCCAACTGGTTTGCCCGCCCGGCTTGCACCCGGGCCCGCCACCAGGCGCTGGCTGGCAAGCCGATGAGTGTGGGCCAGAGAAAATTGTACGGGAACGGAATGAAGTGCAGGCTGGTGACCGAAAACGCCGACACCGCCGCGATGTACGAGGCCATGAAACCCGAAATGTGGTTCAGCAGCCACTGGTTTTTGGCCCAGCGGCCGGCGTTGGCGTAGCCCCGCAGCTGCCGCGCCGCCGTGAAGGCCCCCAGGGCCCCAAAAACCGTGACGGGCACGTTGACCGCCCGCACGCCATACGCCACCGTGCCCAGGAACACGGCCAGCCCCAGGCCCGCCACCGCCCAGTCGAAGGCGACCACGCGGGCGTCCCAGGCGAGGTGTTTTAGAAAAATAGAGCGGTAGCCAAACCCGGCCATGTAGAGGCTGAACACCGCCGTGAGCAGCAAAAACAAGCTGTGGATGTGCTGGGCCCCCGCCAGGGCCGTGGTGCCCGCCACGGCCATCGCCCAGAAAAACACCCGGCCCCAAAGCCGGTGCGCCGCGCCCCCTTTGCGCACCGCCAGGGCCACCGGGGCCATGAAAAAACCGATAAATCCTGCCGTGATGTGCAGGCAGCGGTTGAGTTGAAAGAAGGTTTCCATGTCGCGAAGCAGCCTTTGTTTGAGCAGCACCCGAAAGATGAGAAAAGCCAGGCGGCCTTTCGCCTTATTGTTTCCAAGCCGTTCAAAACTCGTTCCCAAACAACGGTTGGGGACGACGAAGCACCTAATAGCTGGGCTCGTTGAACCTCATCCCAGTGGCGAAAACCACAACGCAACCGAATGCAGAGGAGCGAGTAACGATTGCACTGTGGTTAACCCCTAAAAATACTGGCTAATATTTTACTTTTTCAGGATGATTTTAGAATAATTAATTATGTATTTAAAAAAATATAAAAATCAGGATCAACGAATAAATTATAAATTATTGCATTGAGTATTTTTTCTAAGCAAAACGCAACCCTAATACTACCAGACGCGCTATAATGCACGTTTTCGGCGGCACGATGCTACCGTAAAATAATTATTAATTATAAACCTTTTACATTTTTCAATGATGAAAAAAGTAATTCTTCCCCTTGCCCTCTTTGTCGGCGTCGTTGGCACCGCACACGCCCAAACCGGCATTAAATATGGCTTAAAAGGTGGCTACAACCTTGCCACTTACTCGGGCACCGATTCGAAGGGCAGCGAGTACAAGTCTGGCTTCACGGCCGGTGTTTATGCCAACTTCGGCATTGCCGACAACATCTCGGTTCAGCCGGAAGTGTTGTTCTCGCAAAAAGGCGCTTCCATTGACAACTTCCAGGGCCTGCCCACTACCCGTTTCAAGACCACGCTGGAATACATCGATGTGCCCGTATTGTTCCGCCTGAACACCGGCGAGGACGGCAAAGGCTTGTTCTTCGAATTGGGGCCCCAGGCCAGCTTCTTGGTGCATAACCGCGACTTTACCCAGACGGGTAATACCAGCACCCAAAGCACCGACAACACCAACGACGCCGACTTGAACAAGACGGTGATTGCCTACGTGGGCGGCATCGGCTACCAAATTACCAGCGGCCTGAGCTTAGGCTTGCGCTACACCGGCGACTTTTCGCAGGTTTATAAACAAGGCAACTCGGCAAATTACACTGCACAAGCCTACGCCGGTGGTAATGGCCAGAACCCGAACGTACACAATTCGGTGTTCCAATTCCAAGCAGGATATGCCTTTGGTGGCAAGTAAACCCAACTTTAGCAAATGTAAAAAGCCCGGCGCTCTTGTAAGTGCCGGGCTTTTTACATTTGCTAAAAGCGGTTTTAACTTATTAATATTTTTAAACTTATTAATTACCAGCATTTTCGCTATTAATTCATCTTTAAAGACTCAACAATAAAGCTTCCAGGTGTACTTTTAAGAATAATTTCATCTTTTCCACATCAAAACCAATGAAAAAAGTTTTTCTCTCATTAGCATTAAGCGCCGGTATCGCCTCGGTTGCCAGCGCTCAAAGTGCTTCTTTTGGCGTCAAAGCCGGTGCTTCGCTCACTAGTTACACGGGCAAAGACGTTGGAGCGGATTACAAATTTGGGTTCAATGGGGGCCTTATCGCCAACTTTGGTGTCAACGACGCCTTTTCGATTCAACCTGAACTGTTGTACTCGATGAAGGGTGCCAAAGAAAAAGACAGCTCCTATGACACAAAAATAACCACCCACTACATTGATGTACCGGTACTGGCCCACATCAACGCGGGAGGATTATTTTTTGAACTGGGGCCCCAAATAGGTTTTTTGGTGGCCGCCAAAGCTTCGGGAAAAAATAATGGCGTCTCCGTTTCGGCAGACGTCAAATCATCCTACAACACCGTGGATTTTGGCTATGCGGCCGGTCTTGGCTACCAAATGCCGGCGGGCCCCGGCATTGGCCTGCGCTACAACGGCGGTTTTACCGACGTTGTCAAAGACAACGGTAGTGGCAACGCTGCACGTAACAGCGCGTTTCAGCTGTACCTAACTTATATGTTCGGCGGCAAATAGGCCCACCGTTTACAGCGTCGAAAAGCCCGGCTTTCTTGTAAAGACCGGGCTTTTTAGTGCCCAGCAACGTCGGGAGAACTATTTTTGCGACCTATTATTCTCTTTCTCTTTATGAAGAAATCGATTATTACCCTGGCCCTGCTGGCGGGTTTTGCCAGCGCTGCCCAGGCCCAGTACCGGGGGCGCGGCGGCAACGTGTCGCTGGGCCTCAAGGCCGGCGCGTCGCTTAGTGACTTCGTGGGGGCCGACGCGAACGGCTACACCAACCGCTTCGGTTTCAATGCCGGAATCTTTGTCAACTTCGGCCTTACGCGGCTGGTGGCCTTTCAGCCCGAAATATTGTATTCGCAGAAAGGGGCCAAATTGAACGCTAATAGTGACTATAGGACGCGCCTGCACTACATCGACGTGCCGCTGGCGTTCCACGTCAACACCGACGGCTTTTTTTTCGAAGCAGGGCCCCAGGTGGGCTTTTTGGTAGCTGCCAAGTCGGAAGCCGGCAGCGTGTCGGTTGATGTTAAGAATGCTTACAAAACCGTTGATTTCGGCTACCTAGCCGGCCTGGGCTACCAGCTCAAGCACGGCCTGGGCGTTGGGCTACGCTACAACGGCGCATTCACCAACTTCCCAAAATCCTCGACTTCGGGCGCTGTTACGGTGCAGCCCCGAGCGCGCAACAGTGCTTTCCAACTCTACGCTACGTATTCGTTCAATTAAGCGAGCAAGGCTCTCTTCACCCGGAAAGCCCGGCTTTCGCGAGAAAGCCGGGCTTTTTGCGTCAATACGCTACGCGCTACCGGGCCCCGGCGGCTGCGTAGTTGCGGTAGAAGTGCGGAATGGTTTCGATGCCTTTCAGGAAGTTGAAGACCCCAAAGTGCTCGTTGGGCGAGTGGATGGCGTCGGAGTCGAGGCCGAAGCCGAGCAGCACCGAGTCGAGGCCCAGCTCGGACTTGAACATGGCCACGATGGGGATGGAGCCGCCGCCGCGCGTGGGCACCGGGCGCTTGCCGAAGGTGATTTCCATGGCGTCGGCGGCCGCGCGGTAGGCAGGCGAGTCGGTGGGCGTGACGACGGGTTCGCCGCCGTGGTGGGGCCGCACCTGCACCGTGACGCCGGCCGGGGCAATGCTTTCGAAGTGCTGCTGGAACAGGGCCGTAATCTCGGCGCTGGTTTGGTGGGGCACCAAGCGCATCGAGATTTTGGCGAAGGCCTTCGACGGAATCACCGTTTTGGCCCCCTCGCCGGTGTAGCCGCCCCAGATGCCGTTCACGTCGAGCGTGGGCCGGATGCTGGTGCGCTCCGTCGTGCTGAAGCCGGCCTCGCCGTAGGGAGCCGGCAGGCCGATGCTCTGCTCAAACGCCTCGTCGCTGAACGGCGCTTTGGCCAGCTCGGCGCGGGCCTCGGGGCTCAGCTCGTCCACGTTGTCGTAAAAGCCGGGAATGGTGATGTGGCCGTGCTGGTCGTGCAGGCTGGCAATCATCTCGCACAGGGCGTTGATGGGGTTTTGCACGGCCCCGCCGTACAGGCCCGAGTGCAGGTCGCGGTTGGGGCCCGTCACCTCCACCTCGTGGTAGCTGAGGCCGCGCAGGCCCACCTCGATGCTGGGCACGTCGTTGGCCAGGATGCCGGTGTCGGAGAGCAGCATGACGTCGGCTTTGAGCTTCTCCTTGTTGGCCCGCACGAAGATTTCGAGGTTGTTGGAGCCGATTTCCTCTTCGCCCTCAAACATGAACTTGATGTTGCACGGCACGCCGCCCTGGCCGTCGCGCATCATCATTTCAAACGCCTTCACGTGCATGTACACCTGGCCTTTGTCGTCGCAGGCCCCCCGGGCGTAAATGTTGCCGTCTTTGATAACCGGCTCGAACGGCGGCGATGTCCACAGCTCGTAGGGGTCGGCGGGCTGCACGTCGTAGTGGCCGTACACGAGCACGGTAGGCCGGTCGGGGTCGGTGAGGTAATCGCCGTATACGATGGGGTTGCCGGCGGTTTCGCAAAGCTCCAGGTTTTGCACGCCGGCGTCGGCAAGGCGGGCCAGAAGGAAATCGGCGGCCCGCCGCACGTCGCCGTGAAACTGGGAGTCGGCCGACACGCTGGGGATGCGCAGCCAATCGAGCAGCTCGTCAAGAAAACGCTGTTGGTTGTCGGCGAGATAAGGTGTCGTCATAGGTTGACTGAGTGGGGGTAAAGGGTTAAAGCACAAAAGATGCTGCAAAAGTACCTCCCGGTTTGAGTTGCGGCGGGCCGGGCCCGGCCCGGCCGCTGTGCGGCGTAGCGCGGCCAGCCAGCGGCCGGGCCCGGGCGGCCCTCCGAAGGGGCCCCTGGAGGACTTCTGAAGTTCCCTCTTCCCCGGCGGCAAGCGGCGGGCCCTGAAATGCACGCGGCCGGCCACGAATTTTATGCCATCGGCCGTGAAATGCACGTGAGCGGACCCGAGAAATGCACGCGGCGGGCCTTGAAACTCATACAACAGGCCTTGAAGCACGCGGCCGGCCGCCTAAAATTCACGCCAGGTCCCTAAAAAACCACGCGGTCCCCGCTGGCTTTGGGTAGGCGCTGGATTAGCGGATACTTTATATATTTATACTATACAATGTTCATCCACCTTAAACCTTTTTGCCATGTCTAGTCAGCGCTTCGTATTCCTGTTGCTGCCCGGGCTGATCGCCTTGTCGCTCGCCAGCCACGCCCAAACCAAGCCGGCCCCGGGGCCCACTCCTACGCCCCTTAAACCCGGCAAAGCCGTCACGCAACGCCTGCAAGGCGGACAAACTTACGAGTATCAGGCCACGCTCAAAACGGGGCAAGTGCTGAAAGCAACCGCCGAACAGCAAGGCGTCGACGTGGTGGTGACGGCCTACGCCCCGGACGGCACCAAGCTCGGCACGTTCGATTCGACCACCGGCACGACCTACAAAGAATTCGTGACCGTGGTGGCCCCCGCCAACGGCCGCTACCGCCTCGCCGTGAGCGCCCTGGAGCCGCAGGCCCCCGCCGGCACCTTTGTGCTGACCCTTGAGGGCATCCTGACCCCCGCCCAATACGCCCAGCGCCAAGCCGAGGACCGCAAGCAAGCCGACGCCGCCGTTGCTTATCTGCGGGCCCCCCACCCCGACAAAACCATCGAGGAGGAGCACGCCGAGGCGCTGGCTATTTACCCTAGCCTCCTGATGGTTGAGCCCAAAGTGCCGGAAATCGAAGCCGCCCGCTGGCTCGAAGGTACTTGGTCCGCCACGCGCAAGATCTACGCCTCATTTATGGGGCCCGAGACCACCCTCCCGGCCAGCAACCGGGTGATCCGCTTCAACCCCACGAGCCATAATCAGCTCGAGATGGACCGGGAAGCCAGCGGCAAGTTCGAACCCATGATGGTATTCGATGGGCTTAGCCAGCAATGGGTTAGCGCCTTCATGGCCACCGGCGACGCATTCACCAACTGGGGGCTGCTGAAGGGAACCGGTTGGCAAAATAACCAGCTGGTGCTGGAAGGCGAAACCAGCTACGCGGGCTTCTCCAGCCACGAGCGCCGTACCATGACCAAAACCGACGACCGAACCTTCCGCGTGCTCACCGAAGAACGTAAAGGCGACGGCAGCTGGGCCCCGGTATCGGAATCGACCTTTATCAAAACAGCCCCTACTGGCATTACGGCGACTAAGTAATGCTGCCATCCAGCGGCAACTAAACTCCGTGCTCGGCACTGCCCAGGTGGCCCCCGATTAGAACCGGGCCGGGAAGAACCGCTGGCAGCCGAAACACCTTGAAGCGGTTTCGTGGTCCGGGCACGCGGTGCGTATCGGGATTGCGGAACCGCTTTGGCTTCGCAATCCCGATACTTTCGGCCCAGTTTATGTCTTTTGAAGAACAGTCCGCCCGCACCGAGCTGCACGCTTGGCAGCAGCAGGGGCAGCGGCCGCTGTTGCGGCTCGACCGCTGGGCGCGACGGGTGCAGGTGCGGCTCAACGCGCTGCTGCCCGAGCGAGTGCACCAGGCTATCACATTCGTCATCAAGCAGATGGTGCGGGGTGTGCTGTTTGGCTCGACGCACACCACGCGCTGGCCCCTGGCCGGTGCCACGCTGGCGGTGCGGGAAGCCAAGGTGCGCGCTCGCATCCGCGACTACCGCACCATGGCCACCGCCGAAGGGGCCGTGACGGGCGCGGGCGGCTTCCTGCTCGGCCTCGCCGCTTTCGATTGGCGCACCTTCCAGCAAGAGTACCGCGACTACATCGACCTGGCCAAAATGGCCCAGCTGGTGCCCGGCACGTCGAGCGTCAGCTCCACCGGCGCGTGGCGCACTTTTTCTATCGCCCGGCCCCGGGCGTGGGTGGCCTGGGTGGTGCCATAAGAGCAGAGCCGCAGGGGAACACGTGGTCCTCCACACGCAATTCGGCCGAGAAGGAGGCCTTAGCAGTTCGGGTAGACGAAAGATGAGCATCTAAAGCTAAACCAATAGACCCGGCCCAGTATTGCATTACCCGGCGGGCGGCATCAGCCCCGCTGCTGCGCGTACTCGCGCCGGGTAATGCGGTACTGGGCCAGGTCGTGGTACTGGCCGTCGCGCTTGACGTGCTCCACCAATTCGCCTTCTTTCACCATCCCATTTTTAAGCATTACGGCCCCCGAGCCCAGGTTTTGGGTGGTGTGGTTGGCCAGGATCTTGTTCAACTTCAGTTCTTCGAAGCCGAAGCGCAGCACGGCGGCCAGGGCCTCGGTCATCAGGCCCTGGTTCCAGTAGGGCACGCCCAGCCAGTAGCCAACCTCGGCGCGGTCGAAGCGCGGCTCTATTTTCAGGCCGATGCCGCCGATAAACTCGCCGGTGGCTTTCAGCTCGACGGCGAACGTGACGCCTTCGCCCAGCCGGTAGGCGTCGCGGGTGAGGCGCAGCCAGCTCAGGGCGTGGCTGGGGTGGTACGGGTGCGGCATGTTGAGGGTATTGCGGGCCACGGCGTGGTCGCTGGCCAGCGCCACGATGCGCGGCACGTCGGTGTCGGCCAACTCGCGCAGCACCATCCGCGGGGTTTCGAGGCGGGGAAAGGGCTCCATTGTCGAACTACAGAAATAGCGAAGAAAGGGCTTCTGCGCTACCGGGCCCAGGGCATGGGCACCCGGCTTTCGGTGCCGGCGCGCAGCCGCCCGATATTGGCGCGATGGGTGTACACGAGCAGGGCCGCCAGCGCGAAGCCCACCCACAGCAGCAGTGGCTGTGCTGGCCGGAAAGCGGGCAGCAATTGCAGCAGCGCGAAGGCCAGGCCGGCCGTCATGCTGGCCAGCGACACGTACCGAAACAGGGCCAGCACCGCCAGAAACACCAGGATGCACACGCCCACCGGGGCCGGGGCCAGCGCCAGCATCATACCCAAAATAGTAGCGACGCCCTTACCGCCGCGAAACTGCGCCCACACCGGGTAGATGTGCCCC
This sequence comes from uncultured Hymenobacter sp., assembly GCA_964242665.1. Classification (GTDB taxonomy): domain Bacteria; phylum Bacteroidota; class Bacteroidia; order Cytophagales; family Hymenobacteraceae; genus Hymenobacter. The sequence goes on along the minus strand of CAXTBA010000002.1, from coordinate 293,671 downwards.
ACCACCGCCAGGGCCCCGCAGCCCAGCTGCGCGTAGAGCAAGGGCCCCGAGCCAGCCGGTGCCAGCGCCAGCCACACCGGCAGGGCCGTGGCCACGTAGCCCTTCAGCACGTCCACGGCCATCACCGCCGAGCCGGCTTTTTTGCCCAGCACCCGGAAGGTGTTGGTGGCCCCGGCGTTGCCGGAGCCGTGCTGCCGGATGTCGGCCAGGCCAAAAAAGCGGCGGCCCACCCACAGCGCCGTAGGGATAGAACCGAGCAAATACGCCACCAGCAGCGCCAGCAACAGCAAGGGAATGTTCATAAGTTGGGTAAAGGTAAGGCGGCGGCCCACAGCACAAAAAAGGCCCCGCTGCTTGGCAGCGGGGCCTTTCCAGAGAGCATACAGCCAGCATTACGAATCGCCGAACGGGTCGTCCGGGTCGGATTTCTTGTTCTTTTTCTTCTTTTTCTTGGGGGCCTCGTCCACCGGAGCGTCGGCGGCCGGGGCCGCGTCGGCATCGGCGGCGGCTTCCTTGTCCTTTTTCTTCTTAGGAGCTGCTTCGGCCGGGGCCGTGCCGGGGGCGGGGGTTTCGGTGGCCGCGGCGGCCGGGGCCTTGTCCTTCGGCGTGGGCGCAGGAGCCGCGTCGGGGGGCGGTGCGGTGGCTTGGGTTTTGTCCTTCTTCTTCGCCTTGGGGGCCTCCTCGACGAGCGGCGCGGCCTCGGCTTCGGCGGCAGCGGCGGCTTCGGCGTCCTTGTCTTTCTTGCGCTTTTTGCGGCTGGTGTCTTCAGCCGGGGCTGCTTCGGGGGCCGCATCGGCAGGGGCGGCCGCGGCGGCGTCAGCGGCGGCGGCTTTGTCCTTCTTTTTCTTCGGGGCCTCGGCGGCGGGGGCCGCGGGCGCGTTGGCATCGGTTATCTCGCCGCCGCCGAAGGGGTCGTTGTCCTTCGCCTTTTTCTTCTTTTTGCTGCTGGGTTCAGGGGCCGGAGCAGCGTCGGCCGCCGGGGCGTTGGCATCGGTGATTTCACCGCTGCCAAAGGGGTCGTTGGCGTTGGCTTTCTTCTTCTTTTTCTTGCCGTTGTCGGCAGTCGGCTCGTCGGTGGGCGTGGGGGCCTCGGGGCGGGCGGCCAGCTTGCCGCTCTGGCCCAGGTATTCCTTCTGGAACCGCGAGCGGAAGCCATCAACGTCGGCCAGCTCGCTTAGAAATACACTGTAGCTGATGGCCGTGTTGGGGTCGTACTTGGCCTTACTGCTAATTTCATAGTCGAAGCTGTCGCCCCCGGATTTGGCCAGCAGGATGTTGTTGGCATATTTAATATAGTACCACGACTGCGGCTCGACCTCCAGGTAAATTTCCACTTCGTCGATGGCATTAGCGCGCCGGATTTCCACGTAGCCGTCAATCAGCGCGTTCAGGGGCTGCTTGCCCACGCCCGCCAAGCCAATCTTACCCACCGAGTGCCAGGTGTGCTTTTTGTTGTTCCAACGCAGGTCTACCTTGCTCAGCACGAGGGTGTGAACCAGCTTGGGCGAGAGCTTCATGAGCGCATCGGCGGTGCCCTTGCGTGAGGCGTAGGCGTCCACGCCCTTGTTGCCTAGGAAGGGGCCCAGCTTGTATAGCTCGTTGGTGGAGCCGTTCTGAGCTTCGGGCGAGTGCTTGGTAGTGCGGGCCAGCTCGGCCGCCATCACTTCCACGGCCTTGGGCGGCATCACAATGTCGATGCCCAGCAGGGCGTCCACGGAGTAGCGGGCGCTGTCGGGGTTGGCGGTGCCGATGCCGCTGCCCATCATGCTGTAGTTTTTGTTCGATTTGATGAACGTCATCGGCCCATGAAAGCTCATCTGGCCCGTCGAGTCCTGGTACGTCATCGCGGCCCCGTCATAGCCGTTGGGGTCGGCCGGGTCGTTGCGCGAGAGCGTAAACAGCCCTTTTTTCGCATCGAAATGCAGCTTGCCATCGACGGTGAACAGCGGCGCATCGGCCGGGTCGGGCATAGCCGACGCGTACAGCGGGTACACGCTGTTCGACTGGTCCGACAGAAATAAGCCCGTCGAGACCGGCGTCCCGTCCTCGGCCTTGGCATCGCGCAGCGTCAGCGTAATGTTCTTGGGGTCGATGCTATCCTGCACCACAAACCACCCGGAGCGGCTCCGGTCATTCCCGAATTGCAGTTGCACCTGGCCGTTAAAAATCAGGCCCCGCTTCTGCGAGTTCAGCTTCACGTCGCCGCGGTAGCCGAGGCGTGGAGCCACCAAAAACCGCGTGTTGGCGTCCACGTTGGCGGTAGCGATGGTGGGCTGGCCAGGGGCCGGGCCAGTTGCATCAGCGGCCGCCGTCTTCTTCCGAAACAGGCTCGCGCCTTTGCCCTTGTGCACCGCGGCCACGGCCGCCGAGTCGCTCACGAAGTTCGTGAACTTGAGGGCGAACGAATCGCGCGCCGTCTTGAAGCTATACAAAGCATCGCCGGTGAAAGCCAAGCGCGAAACCACGTTGATGTTGCCTTTGTATAGATGGTGGAACTTGGCCAGCGAGTCCAGCACCACCGCCGAGTTATGCAGCGTGCTGAGCTGGCCGTTGGCCAGGATGCTCACCCGGCCCGAATCGGGCATAATCCAGGCGTCGGCGGAAGCAATGCGGGGCACGCCCCCGGCCTGCAAGCGGTAGTGCGCCAGGTCGTAGATGCCAGTGGCGGCCCGAAACCGCAACCCGTGCTGCGCCGCGCCGGTGGCGTAGAAGTACGAAGCCGTGGAATCGGCCCCCGGGGCCACGCGCAGCTGCACCAGCTTTTTCTTAAAGTCCCAGTGCCCGCCGCTGAGCGTGGTTTTAAACTGCGAGTACGGCAGGTCGATGCTGGCTTTGCTGTCGGGCTCGCGGGTAAAATCGGCGTAGCCCTTCTTCAAATCGTACTGGAAAGCCACATCGTTGGCCGTGAGGGCCGGCTTGTTGACTTCGGCCGACTTCGCGCTCAGCGTGGCGTGGCGGCCGCTGTAGCCGTCGGTTTTGAAAGCGAAATCCGGCGACTTGATGGACGACTGGGGCCCGTCGAGGCGGCCGGTGCCGCCCAAGGCCTTGGGCGTGAGCACCGCCGTGCCCCGGAAGGTGTAGGCGTCGTTGGCGTAGAGCTTGATGGGGCCCCCAGTGCCGGGCGTGGTCAGAAACATCGAGTCGGCCTTCACCACCCACTTCATGAGGTAGCCAGGGGGCATTGTCATGCGCGGCGAGTTGACGCCGCCCGCATCGCGGGCCGCGATTTCGCCGGTTTTGCCTTCCGTTAGCACCGAGTCGCGGTAGAACGTGAAATGCTCCGACGCGAACGTGCCGCTTTGGTATTTTACGGTGCCTGTAGCTTGCAGGCCCTTGCTGTCGAGCAGCACTTTATTGAACACGCGGCCCTTGCCTTTGTAAAGCGGAAAGCCGTCCTTGGGCACATCGTACACGAAGCCTAACGAACCGTCGGGCTGGGCGGTGAGCTTGGTTTTGATGTCGGGGATAATGCCGCCGCTTCGAAACGTGCCGTCGAAGCCCACGGCCGTCTTGCCCAAGTTGTTGAGCGAGTCGAGACGGAAAGGCGGGATGTCGAACACCACGGTCGAGTCGTAGGCCCCGCCCAGCACGTCCTGCTTGCCAAAGAACACGCTGGAGCCGGTGCGGGAGTCGAACGCCGGGAAGTTGGGCTTTTTCTTGCGGCCCGACTTGTTGCGCGGGTCGTTCAAAAACAGCCGCCCACTCGACACGCGCCCCCGGTTGGTGAGGGCGAAGTCGAAGTGCTTGCCACTGGGCTTTACGCTGCCGTTTTTGCGAAACTCCTTCTTGGGCTGGCTGCGGATGACGATGGAGTCAATCTTGGCCATATCGACGTAAAATCCGTCGTAATCAAACGCAAACTCCTTACCCTTGAACCGCATGGCCGCCGCCACCACCGTGCCGCTGAACTTGAGGTTGCGGTTTTTTTCCACCCGCACCAGGCTGCTATCGGGCCGCACGTATACGGCCAGCGAGTCATCGGTGAAATTGAAGCGGTCCACACCCCGGATGAGCAGCTCGTTGGTGGCTAGGTTGAGGGTGGCGTTGCGCCCGGATCCCGACAACGATTTGATGGCCAGGTGGTCGTAATCTTTTCGGTCGCGGGCAGCGGCCACGTAGTGCAGGCCTTTGGGCAAGATGGTAGCGTCGCCGGTTTGGCCGTTCCACTGCACGTAGCCCTCGCGGGCGAGGCCGGCCATAGCGCTGCGCAGGTTGCCCTCGGCCGTGCCGAGGTTGGTGGCCAAGTCACTTACGTTCAGGGTGCGGGCATTGCCGTGGGCCTGGCTGTAGCCCACCAGCATTTGCAGCGGGTGCAGCCGGTTGATGCTTTTGATTTGCTGGTAGCGGGCGTCGGTGTAAAACTCCTGGCTCTCAAAATCAGCCGTTTGCTGATTTTTGGCCGTCAGCACCGCAAAGTCGATGGTGGGCTTGCGCAGGTCCCAGGTGAGCTGCTCGGAGCGAATTTCGAGCTTGTGGTACGAGTCGTTGAAGGGCGTATTCTTGTAGAGCCCGTCTTCCCGCGAGAGGCGCAGCAGTTGCTTGTCGCGCTGGTAGCGCACCTGCATGCCGGGGTGGGTGAGCGAATCCTTCCCTTGGTAGATGGTGATGGCGGCCCGGGCGGCCGTAATCAGCGAATCGCTGAGCATGTAGGCCCGCGACGCCGCCCGGAACTTGCGCTGGCCGCCCTCGCTCACCAGCAGCGTAGCCAGCGAACCGTCGAGCGCCGCGCTGAGCAAGCGCGCCCCGGCCAGCGACACGCCGCCTCGGTAAGTAATGTTGCCACCCAGGTTTTTGAGCCGGGCGTCGTTGGTGAGGGAAATGAAGCGCGGGTAGCCGTTGTCGGCCGCGCCGGGCTTGCGGCGCACGCTGTGGTAGCTCAGGGCCCCTTTCACGGGGGCTTCGAGCAGGGCCGCGTAGGTCAGCGTCACGGGCTGGGCCGTAAACTCGGGCTTCGTCAGGTCGAAGTCGAAGCCGCCCAGCTCGGCGGTCACCGGGTTGTTTTTGATGGTCCAGGCAAACTGCCCGCCGGTGGCCACGAAGCGGTTGGTGCCGGGCACTGCCGTGCCGCTCACCTTGCGCAAAAACACCGAGTCACCGGTCGTCGCCATGAACAAATCAGCGTCCTTCACCACCAGCACGGCCCCCCGGGTAGGCGGCGGCATGTAAGCGTCGTAGCTGGCCGAGGGCTCGAAACCGGCCGCGCTGGGCGCGAAATCAGCCGGATTGGCAATCGCTTCGGCGGGCTTGGCCGGAGCGGTTTTGGCAGGCGATGGCGTTTTAGAAGCCGTCTTGGCTACAGCTTTTTTGGCCGGTGCTTTTTTCTTGACGGGGGCCCCCCAGCCGTCGTCGGCCTTGCTGTCGTCTTTATCGCCCCAGCCACTGCTGCCCGACGACGACCACAAGTCGGACGTGTCCCAGCCGCTGCTGGCCTTTTTTTTCTTGGCCACCGGCTTGGCGGCGACTTTCGAAGCCGGCTTGGCGGCCGGCTTAGCCGCTGGCAGCGGTTCGTCTTTCACGGGGGCTGGGGCCCCAAACTCTAAGTTGGAAACCGGGGCCGCGATGGGTGAATACGCAAACGACACGGTGCCACCCACCGCCCGCAGCGAGTTGAAGCCCGAGCGGTAGAGGTAGCCACCGTTCAGGAAACGGCTACTGGCAATGAGGAACTTATCGGTTTCCGTCACCGGCTCTTTGTCCAGCGTCTGGCCCAGTACGTCGAGGTACTGGTCCATTTGCTGCGGGCTGAGCTTGGCCGTGGTCACCCCGCCCACCAGGGCCCGAAAAAACGTTTCGAACTGGGGCCGGGGCCGATACTTTTTGACCAGCATGGCCTGCGACAGCGCCACGATGCGGGCCTGCTGCGCCGCCGTGAAGCCGCCCCCGCCCCATTGCTGTTGCAGCTGGGCCCCCACGGCCTTCGCTGCGGCGTTGTTGGTGCTGGCCAGCATGGCTTGCACATCCAGCATAAACTGCCCGGGCTCGGACGAGAGGTGCCCTCCCCGAACCGGAGCGGCCACCGGGGCTTTGGCTGCCGGCACCGACTGCGCCACCGCCGGGCGGCCCCCGCTCCATACCACGGCCGCCAACGCGGCCACAACGAAGAAATATCTCATATCAATAACGATCGAAAAGCCGCCGCACGCCGGAATTCGGTAGACTGGCCGTAGCGTCGGGGCTACAATTTCGCAAATAGGCGCGATATGTACCCGAAGCGCCGGCCCGCCGGCCCAGCGCAGCAACGCAACTCACCGGCGAAAACGTGCTAGCGGCGCGGCATATTGTTTTATAATACTCTTGCCGTCAATTATTTAAATAAAATACACAACAAAGGGGAAATTTACTCAGGCCTTTAAAAAAATTGCGGATACCCAGCTTCGCAAAGTGCGGTGGCGCTGGTACACCAAGCCCTGGCGCGTCGCTTCATTCTTTATTTTATCCAAGTCCTCTTCGTAAAAGCCGCTGAATAAAATGGGTTTGCCGCTGGGCAGCAGGGCCGCGTAAGCGCGCATGTCTTCGAGCAGCACGTTGCGGTTGATGTTGGCCAGGATGAGGTCGAAGGGCGCTTCGCCGGCCAGCACCTCCGCCCCGCCGAGGCGGCACTCGATGGTGTGGCACTGGTTTTCGGCGGCATTGTCAGCGGCATTCTCCACGGTCCAGGGCTCCACATCTACGGCCAGCACTTGGCGGGCCCCCAGCAGCTCGGCCATGATGGCCAGAATACCCGTGCCGCAGCCCATGTCGAGCACCCGCAAGCCCCGGTGGTCGATATCAAGCTGGTTTTCAATCATCAGGGCCGTGGTTTCGTGGTGCCCCGTGCCGAACGACATGCGCGGCATAATCACGATGTCGTAGTCCACGCCCGCGGGCTTGGGATGGAACGGGGCCCGCACCGATACCCGGTCTGCAATGATGAGGGGTTGAAAATTCTTCTCCCACTCGGCGTTCCAGTTCTGGCGCGTGATGACGCGGTGCGAATAATTCAGCTCGCCCAGGCCCTCGTAGCGGCTCATTATTTCGGCCACCGCATCAGGGTCGAACACCGCTTCGGTGGTGTAGGCGCAGAAGCCGGCGTCGTTGTCTTCAAACGTGTCGAAGCCCACTTCTCCCAGCTCGGCCACCAAAATGTCGGCCAGTTCGCGGGGGGCCTCAACGGTCAGTTCAATAAAATCCATGAGGGGAATTATAAATTTAGAATTATAAATTATAAATTTTTTTGCTTCAATAAATCAGCCGTCCTAAGACCATTTAGAATTTATAATTCATAATTCTTAAATCAATCCGTTTTGCAGCCCGCAAAGGAGCGAACAGTCGTGTAATGGATCGTGAAATCGGCCAGGCCCCGGGTGGGCGTTACGAACAGCGCGTAGTCGGCAAAGTCGCGGTTGGGCGCTTCGGCCCACAGCCCGGCTTTATCGGCAAAAAGCTTGTTGCTTTCCTTGAATACCTGTAAATCGGCGAAGGCCGGATCGGGCTCCACGTACACGATGGCAAAGCAGCCGGAGCGCCGCGCAGGATCGGTTTCCAGGTAGACGGACCCGTAGATTTTGCACGGGTCAACGGAACCTTTGGGGGCCCTGGCAACTGGTGCCCGACCGGCAAGCGGCGCTTCGGCAGCTGGCCCCACAGTCAATAAAAAAGCAACGAGGACAGAGAAAAACACGGCAGCAGAAGGGCATTTTTGTGAATAAGCGCGGCGCGAGCGTCGGACAAAAAGCAGGCCGCGCCCAACGGCTGTTCTGGGGCCGCTGGGCAACTAAAACGACCGAACAATTTCCACGAAGTCCTTGGCTTTCAACGAAGCGCCGCCGATGAGGCCGCCGTCCACGTCGGGCTGGCCGAACAGCTCGCGGGCGTTCTGGGCATTGGCCGAGCCGCCGTAGAGGATGGACACGTTCAGGGCCGCCTCGGCGGTGTAGGCACGGGCGACTTGCTCGCGGATGAAGGCGTGGACCTCCTGGGCCTGGGCGCTGGTAGCCGTTTTGCCGGTGCCGATGGCCCAGATGGGCTCGTAGGCGATTACAACCCGGGCAAAATCTTCGTTGCTGAGGTGGAACAAACCGTCCTTCAACTGCTTGGCAATGAAGGCAAAGGTGTCGTCGGCCTCGCGGGTTTCCAGCGATTCGCCCACGCAAAAAATTGGTTTGAGGCCGGCCGCCAGGGCCACTTTTAATTTCTGGCTCAGCAGCGCGTCGTCTTCGCGGAAATGCTCCCGCCGCTCGGAATGGCCTAAAATCACGTACTCACAGCCCACCGAAGCCAGCATTTGGGCCGACACTTCGCCGGTGAACGCCCCGCTTTCCTTCTGGTGGAAATTTTGGGCCCCCAGGTGCAACGGGCCGCCTTTGGGCAGCTTTTCGCCCACTCCAACCAGGAACGGGAACGGCGGGCACAGCACCACTTGCGGATGGGCGGCACTGGCCAGGGCGCTGGCCAGCAAGTCCGTGATTTCGCCGGCCAGCGCGAGGGCCCCCGGGTAAGTGAGGTTCATTTTCCAGTTGCCGGCAACGATGTTCTGGCGCATAAGACTGAGTGAGGGTGAGACCCCGCAAAGCTACGCGGCGCACGCCATGCCGGCTTTTGGGCAGCCCGGACTACTTGGCGGTGAGGTTGCGGTGGGCCAGGGCCTCGGCAGCGGCCGTTGCGATTTCCCAAGGCTGCCGCCGCCTGCCCACCCGCGAAAGCGCCGCCCCGCCAATGGCCGCCACGGCCGCGCCCGCCAGCGCGGCCCAGCCCAACTCGGGCACTTCGCGCAGCTGCACCACCCAAATGGCCACCAGGGCCCACGCCACCACCAGCGGAAACGCCACTTCCTGAAACGCCCGGCTTATGGCCAGCGCCAGCATCACCACCACCACCAACAGGCCCAGCGCTAGCCCCGCACTTAGCTCCGGGGCCGTCTGCCAACCCAACTGCTGCAACCCAAGGGTGAGGTTGATGACCGTAGCCACCGAAATCCATCCCAGAAACAAGGCCACCGGCAGGCTCGTCCAGGCCGGGGCGGCCCCGGCCAGCACTCGCCGCCGGGCCCGGCCATAGGCGGTAATGAGCGCCACTAGGATGACGAACATCACGCCCACGCTGGGCAAAATCAGCTCGTAGGCAAACAATACGACCCAGGTGCTAGTGGCCACGTTGGCCAGGGCCAGGGGTTTGGCCAGGGCGTCGGGCAGCGACAGTGCCCGCTGGGCCGGCAGCAGCTGCCACACCGCGTAGACGGCCATCCCTAGAAAAATCACGCCCCAGATGCTAAAAGCGTACCCCGCCGGCGTAAGCAGCGTCGGGTACTTGGCCGACACCGTGCCCATCGTCTGCCCGTTCAGCGGGTGGGTATTGGAGTAGTAGTTGAGGAATATGTTGCCAAAAACGGCGGCGGCAGCCAGCCAACGCCACGCGCGGCCGGATGCCGAATGTTCGGCCGCTACGTAATAGTCGGGCGAGTGGGAGTGGGAAGATGACATGATAAGAAGCGCAATGATAAGTACCTACGGGCCGGGCCGCCCCGCCGGTTTGGCTGCCGCTCGTCTCAATCAACCAGAATAAATTTTACTTGCCCAGCAGCGGCATTCGGCAGGCTAATGTATCGTTAATGATTAATTAATTTGCATATCCACTCAATACATTGTTCCGGTTCCTGGTTTTGCTCAGTTGTTTCTCGTAAAAAGCTTATTCAGCAACATTCGACACGGCTTTGAATCGTCAAGTATCGTATGAAACACGTCTTTTTCGCTGTCGTCACGCTGCTGACGGCCCCGGAGCTGGTGGCGCAAACGCCTGCGCCTCCATCGCTGCAACAAGCTCTGAATGCCAGCCGCTGGCAGCAGCGCGTCCTGCTTGTGGGGGCCCCCACGGCCGGGCAGCCCGATTTTAAGCGCCAGCGAGAGCTGCTGGCCGCCGTGCCCGACCAACTACGGGAGCGCGACATCAAGGTGATAAGTGTGATTTATAATCAATCAGGCCCGGTCGATATTCGTTTTGCGCAGCAGCTTGGGCTGCGGCCCCCGGCTTTTGGTGTGGTGCTCATCGGCAAAGACGGCGGGGCCAAGCGCACCAGCGCCCGGCCCCTGGTGCCGGCCGATTTGTTTGGCACGGTGGATAAAATGCCCATGCGGCGACAGGAAATGCAGCGCGGCCGCTAGCTGTTACTCGGCCACTGGCACCACTAGCTTTTCGGCCAGAAAGCGGGCCGTGTGGTTGCTATCTTTCTGCTTGGCCAACTCTTCGGGCGTGCCTTCGAACAGCAAGTGCCCACCGTTCAGGCCGCCTTCGGGGCCCAGGTCGATGAGCCAGTCGGCGCACTTGATGATGTCCACGTTGTGCTCGATGATGAGCACCGAGTTGCCTTGCTCAATAAGCGCATTGAGGGCCCCCAGCAGCTTGGCAATGTCGTGAAAATGCAGGCCTGTACTAGGCTCGTCGAAGATGAACAGAATTTTATCCTGCTGAAGCGTAGCGCCTTTGGTTAGGAATGAAGCCAGCTTTACGCGCTGGGCCTCGCCGCCGCTCAGCGTGTTGGCCGACTGCCCGAGGCGAATGTAGCCCAGGCCCACGTCTTCGAGCGGCTTGAGGCGCTCGGCCACTTTGGGCTGCGTTTTGAAGAACTGCACGGCGTCGGTCACAGTCAGGCCCAGCACGTCGTCGATGCCTTTGTCCTGGAACTTGATGTCCAGAATGTCCTGCTTGAACTTGCGGCCGCCACAGCTTTCGCAGGTCAAATAAATGTCAGCCATGAACTGCATCTCGATTTTCACCTGGCCCTCGCCCTGGCACACTTCGCAGCGCCCGCCCTCCACGTTGAACGAGAAGTGCGACGGCTTGAGGCCCCGGGCTTTGGCCAGCGGCTGCTCCGAAAACAGCGTCCGAATGGCATCGTAAGCCTTCACATAAGTCACCGGGTTGGAGCGCGACGACTTGCCGATGGGGTTTTGGTCCACGAACTCGACGTGCGACACCTGGCCCTGCACGCCGGTCAGCTTGTCGAATTTGCCGGTGCTTTCGCCCGCGCCGCCGCCCAATTGCTTCATCAGCGCCGGGGCCAGGATGCGCTTGATGAGCGTCGATTTGCCCGAGCCCGACACGCCCGTAACGACGGTCATCACACCGAGCGGAATTTTCACGCTCACATTTTTGAGGTTGTTTTCACGGGCCCCGGTCAGCGTCAGGGCGTTGCGCCAGGGGCGGCGCACCTTGGGCACGGCCACTTCCAGGGCCCCGCTGAGGTACTTGCCGGTGTAGGTTCCGGTGTCGCGCAGCAGCTCCGGGTACGTGCCCTGAAACATGAGGTGGCCCCCGCCGCTGCCGGCCTCGGGGCCAATGTCGATGATCTGGTCGGCGGCTTCCATCATCTTTTCCTCGTGCTCGACGACGACCACGGTGTTGCCCATCTGCTGCAACGAGCGAAGCACGCCGATGAGCTGCTCCGCATCTTTCGGATGGAGGCCAATGCTGGGCTCATCGAGCACGTACATCGAGCCCACCAGTGCCGAGCCCAGCGACGTGGCCAGCGAGATGCGCTGGCTTTCGCCGCCACTCAATGTATTGCTCAATCGATTCAGCGTGAGGTAGCCCAAGCCCACACGGTTGAGGTAGCCCAAGCGGTTGGTAATTTCTGTCACGAGCCGCTCGGCCACCTTCATCTCGTGCGCCGGCAGGCTCAAGTTGTTGAAAAACTCCAGGGCCCCCGAGATGGGCAGCAGCACGATATCGGCAATACTGCGGCCATCAATTTTCACGTACTGCGCGTCGTGGCGCAGGCGCGTGCCGCGGCAGTCGGGGCACACAGTGCGGCCCCGGTAGCGGCTTTGCAGCACCCTGTACTGGATTTTGTGGGTCTGCTCGCTCACCCATTTAAAGTACGCGTTGAGGCCCTGGAAGTGCTTGTTGCCGGTCCACAACAGGCGCTGCTCGGCCTCGCTCAGGTCGCTGTAAGGCCGGTGAATGGGAAAGTCGAACCGGATGCCGTTTTTCAGCAGCGGTTTCAGCCATTCACCTTGCTTTTCGGTGCGCCACGGGGCAATGGCTCCCTCGTATACGGTCATGCTCTTGTCGGGAATCACCAAATCCTCGTCGATGCCCAACACCGAGCCGAAGCCCTCACAAGTGTGGCAGGCCCCGTATGGGTTATTGAAAGAGAAGAAGTTAACGCTGGGCTCCTCAAACGTTAGCCCGTCCAGCTCAAATTTATCGGAGAAGGTTCTGGTGCTTGGTTCGCCTTTTTCTGCTACCTGTTCACTACCAGCCGTTAACTCAACAATGCAGGTGCCGTGGCCCTCAAAAAACGCCGTTTGCACGGAGTCGGATAAGCGAAACAGCAAGTCTTCATCATCGGGGCGCAGCACGGCGCGGTCAATCATGATGAACACCTCCCCTTTTGGTTCCGGCTTGCCCTCGCCGATCAAGTCTTCGATGAAGGCCGTTTCGCCGCCCAGCACCACCCGGCTGTAGCCTTTTTGCAGCAGCAAGTCCAACTCCTTGGCTAGGGTGCGGCCGGGGACCAGGGGCGGCAGCGGGGCCAGCACCATGGCGCGGGTGCCTTCGGGCTGGGTCGCCAAAAAATCCACCACGTCGGCCACATTGTCTTTGCGCACCTGCTCGCCACTCACGGGCGAGTACGTGCGCCCCACCCGCGCAAACAGCAGCTTGAGGTAGTCGTAAATCTCGGTGCTGGTGCCCACCGTCGAGCGGTTGTTCTTGATGCTGACCTTCTGCTCGATGGCGATGGCCGGCGAAATACCCCGGATGTAGTCCACGTCGGGCTTGTCCATGCGGCCCAGAAATTGCCGGGCGTAGCTGCTCAGACTTTCTACGTACATGCGCTGTCCTTCAGCGTACAATGTATCAAAAGCCAGGCTCGACTTGCCCGAGCCCGAAAGGCCCGTGACGACGATGAACTGGTTGCGGGGCAGGGCCACGCTCAGGTTTTTCAGGTTGTGAACCCGGGCGTTTTTGATGAGGATGAACTGGCGCGGGTCGAGCTGGTCAATCGGGTCGGCCGCGGGGGCGGCCACTTGCAAAGCGTCATTTTTGGGCATAGATAAGCAAACAGTGGGCGGGGGGCAAAAGGTTGCGGACGGAAAAATTCCAGCCGCAAAGGAAGGACGTCGGTGGCTTTGCCGCTGCTGTCCTAGCCCCGGTCGCCACCCAGCCGCGATTCATCGAAAAACAGGTAAACAAATAGCTATTCTTGCACTTTTCATCGCCTAAATTTGCGGATACCGCCTATAGGCAGGGCTTTACTGTAATTATTACATGATTAAATTTTTACTTGCTTCTTTATTGTTAGTAGCCGCGCTGGCGCAGGGCCCCCAATCCGTGGCAGGGCCAGCCCCCACGCCCCTCAACGGCCAGTGGAAAGGGCCCCTGAAACTGCTCGGCGGCGAGATTACGCTCATCATCACCGTCGTACCGCTCAGCAACGGCACCTACTACGCGGCCCTCGACGCCCCGCAGCAGCGCATCAGCCGCATGCCGGTGGAAGTGGAACTGAAGGGCACCGACCTCACGCTGCGCATCGAGCAGGCCGGCAGCCGCTTCGAAGGCAAAATTCTGGACGACGGGGCCCGCCTCAGCGGCACCTGGACGCAGCCGGGCCTCACCGCGCCGCTGGTGCTGGTGCGCGCCGCGGCGTCGAAACAGGCTACCACCCGGCTGCGCGCTGCCCCGCCCTACCGCGAAACCGACGTCTCCTTTTTGAACCCTACTACCCGGCAGCACCTGAGCGGCACCCTCACGGTACCGGCCGGCGAAGGGCCCTTCCCCGCCGTGGCGCTGCTTTCCGACCTAGGGCCCCAGAGCCGCGACTCCGAGGTGTCGGGCTACCGGATGTTCGGGCAGCTGGCCGACTACCTTACCCGGCGCGGGGTGGCCGTGCTGCGCTTCGACGACCGCGGCGTGGGCAAGTCGGAGGGCGCCTACGCCACCGCCACCACCGCCGACCTGGTGAGCGACGCCCAGGCGGCCATGGCCTGCCTGCGGGCCCAGCCCCTGGTGTCGGCGCAGCGGGTGGGCCTGCTTGGGCACGGCGAAGGGGCCAACGTGGCCCTGCTGGCCGCCGGGGCCCCGGGCCGCGGGCCCGCCTTCGTGGTGTCGCTGGCGGGCTACGGCAAGCCCGGCTACCAGGTGCTGCTGCAACAGCAGGGCGAAATCATGCGCCTGATCGGGGCCGACCCTACCCAGGTGAAAGCCGCACAGACGGCTTTCGCGCGCACGGTGGTGGTGGTGCGCCAGACGGCTAACAACGCCACGGCCCGCACCAAAGTGGCGGCCATGCTCAGCGGCAACAATACGGGCCTGGACGCTGGCATGGCGCGCGCTCGCGCCGCGCAACTCACCTCGCCCTGGTCGCGCTACTTTTACGACTTCAACCCCAAAAATCGCCTGAACCAGGTGCAGTGCCCGGTGCTGCTACTCAACGGCACCGACGACCTTCAGGTGTCGGCGCGCCGGGACATGACGCCCCTTCAAAAAGCCCTGCGCCACGCCCACCGCACGGCCACGGCCCAGCGCCTCGACGGCGTGAACCACCTGTTCCTGGCCCCCACCGACCAGTGGACGGTGATTGACGGGGCCCAGCAGCCCACGTTTTCGGCCGAAGCGCTAAAGGACATTCGTGAGTGGGTGGCCGCCCAAACCAAGCTACCCGGTGCCCCTTTGCCCGTGACCGTGCGGCGGGCGGTTCCACGCAAAGGGGTGCGCTACGGCGGCCGGGCGCGCAGCTAGTACCAGCCGGGGCGGGGCCCAGTCAGAATTATTTGCGGCTTTGTGGCCACTTTTGCCGCATGGCCTACCGCCCTCGCCACCTCCTAGCTTTGTTGCTGATGCTGGTCCGTTTCGACCCAGCCGCTGCCCAAGCACCGGCCCCGCTCGTCGTCGAAACCCAGCACTTGAGCCTTGTGTTGACGGTGGGCGACGACCACCGCCTCCGCCAAAGCTACCTGGGGGCCCGGCTGGCCGCCCCGGCTGACTACGCTCATTTGCCCGGCGGGCACGAGGCCTACGTGCCCGCCGGGCTCGACAACCTGTTTGAGCCCGCCGTGGGCCTGACCCACGCCGACGGCAACCCGTCGCTGGAGCTGTTGTTTGTGGATGCGCAAACCGCTCTGCAAAGCGAGGATGTGCGCACCACCACCGTCCGCCTGCGCGATGCCAAGTACCCCGTGGAAGTGCTGCTGCACTACACGGCTTACGTCCGAGAAGACGTTATCAAGACCTGGACCGAAATTAAGCACCAAGAGCGCAAGGCATTGGTGTTAAATCATTACGCCTCGGCCATGCTGCACTTTCAGGCTTCGCAGTACTGGCTCACGCAGTTTCACGGCGACTGGGCCGAGGAGATGCGGCAGCAAGAGGCCCCGCTCACCAGCGGCATCAAGGTCATCGACAGCAAGCTTGGCACGCGGGCTGATATGTACCAGACGCCAGCTTTTTTTCTGGCTCTGGGCAAGGCGGCCGACGAAACCAGCGGCGAGGTGCTAGCGGGCACGCTGGGCTGGACGGGCAACTTCCGCCTGGCCTTCGAACTGGACAACCAGAACGACTTGCGCCTGTCGGCGGGCATCAATCCCTACGCCTCGGCCTACACGCTGCCGCCGGGCCAGGCGTTCGTTACGCCCGAGTTCATCTTCACCTACAGCACCCAAGGCAAGGGCCAGGCCAGCCGCAACCTGCACCGCTGGGCCCGCCGCCACGGCGTGCTCGACGGCACCGGGCCCCGCCTGACGCTGCTCAACAACTGGGAATCGACGTTTTTTGACTTTAACGAGCCCCGGCTCGACGGCCTGATGGCCAGCGCCGGCAAGCTGGGCGTGGATTTGTTTTTGCTCGACGACGGCTGGTTTGGCAACAAGCACCCGCGCAGCGCCGACAATGCCGGCCTCGGCGACTGGCAGCCCACCCGCGCCAAGCTGCCCAACGGCCTAGGCCACTTGGTGCAGGAGGCCGGCAAAAATGGCATCAAGTTCGGCATTTGGCTAGAGCCGGAGATGGTGAACCCCAAGAGCGAGTTGTACGAAAAGCACCCCGACTGGATTCTCAAGCTGCCCAATCGCGCCGAAGATCTTTCGCGCAACCAACTGGTACTTGATCTGAATAACCCCAAGGTGCAGGACTTTGTCTACAATACGGTGGCGGATGTATTTAAGCAAAACCCTGGCTTGGCCTACGTGAAATGGGACTGCAATCGGCCGATGACCAACGCTTATTCGCCGTTTTTGGGCAAGGATCAGTCGCACCTTTACGTCGATTACGTGCGCGGCTTTTACAAAGTGTGCGAGCGGCTGCGGCAGCAATACCCGCACTTGCCCATCATGCTGTGCTCGGGCGGCGGCGGCCGTACCGACTACGGGGCCCTGAAATACTTCACCGAGTTTTGGCCCTCCGACAACACCGACGCCGTGGAACGGGTGTTCATCCAATGGGGCTACTCAAACTTTTTCCCCTCGCTCACGCTGGCCTGCCACGTCACGAACTGGAACCCGCAGCATTCACTGAAATTCCGCACCGACGTGGCCATGATGGGCAAGCTTGGCTACGACGTGGATGTGGCCAAGCTCACGCCGGCCGAAATGACGTTTAGCCAGCAGGCCGTGCAGGAATACAAACGCCTGAGCCCCGTCATCTGGCAAGGCGACTTGTACCGCCTCCGCTCGCCCTACGAGAGCAACCAGCCGGCCCTGATGTACGTGGCCGATGACCGGGCCCACGCCGTGCTTTTCGCCTACAACCTGCACACGCGCTTCCACGAAACCGTGCTGCGCGCGCGCCTCCAGGGCCTCGACCCGGCTCGGCGCTACCGCGTGGCCGAAACCAACCTCGTGCCCGGCACCAAATCCAACCTCGCCGACCAAGGCCAGGCGTATTCCGGTGATTACTTGATGCAGGTTGGGCTGCGTCTATCGGAAGATGACGCCCCGGCCCTGACCAGCCACGTGCTGGAATTGACGGCGGAGTAACCGCCAAGCGGGCCGGCTCTGGCGCTTTTTATTTTTTGGTGAAGTTGCCTTGTCGGTAGCTTTGCTCGCTATACCTTATCAAACAAAGCTGCCGCGAATGCCCACACTGCCCGTTGCCCCGCGCCCCAAGCGTCCCCCGCGCCGCGCCACGGCGGGCCAGTTGCGCTGGGTGCGGCGCTACATGGGCTACTCGCGGGCCGAAGCGCGGGGCATGGTAGTGCTGCTGATCATATTGGCCGGGGCCCTGCTGCTGCCGCTGCTCTGGCACCCCGCCCAGCCCCAGTACCTGCCGGCGGCCGACCAGCAGCGGCTCGACCAACTCGCCGCTGACCTCGCTGGCAATCGGGCCCCAGGCCGCGCTTATGCCCCGCGCGCGGTCGGCCGAACCGCGCGCTACCCACAGATAGCACAGGTGGCCCTGGCCCCGTTCGACCCCAATGCCCTGACGGCCGAAGGCTGGGAAGCGCGGGGCGTGCCACACTTCGTGGCCGGACGCATCGTAAAGTACCGCGACGCGGCGGGCGGCTTCCGGGCCAAGGCCCAAATCCAGAAAATGTACGGGCTGGAAGATTCGGTGTACCGGCGGTTGGCCCCGTTCATGCAACTGCCCGACGCACTGCCGGCCCGGGGCCCGCAGACGGCCTACGCCGCCGGGGGCCCCGGGAAATTTCCGCCTTTCCCGACTAATACTAAGTTTCTCCGCAAGCCCCTGCACCTCCAGCCCTTCGACCTGAACGCGGCCGACACCACGCAACTGATGCAAATCCGCGGCATCGGGGCCGGGCGGGCCAAGTGGGTGGTGCAGTACCGCAACCAGCTCGGCGGCTACGTGCGGGGCGAGCAGCTGGACGAGATTTTCGTGCTGCGCGACGCCCCCGATTTGGTGGATAGCCTGCGCAAGTACACTTTCGTGCGGCCCGGCTTTGCCCCACAGCTCGTCAACGTGAACACGGCCTCGTTCGACGAGCTGTACCTGCACCCGTACATCCGCAAGGGCTTGGCCCGCCTCATCGTGGCTTACCGCAAGCAGCACGGCCCCTACCATAAACCCGAAGATTTACAGCAGATTCCGACCCTGAAGCCGGCCGACTGGGAAAAGCTGCGGCCCTACGTGCGCTGCGACTGAGCCGGTTCAGGCTCCGGTAATTCGGGGGCCGGCTTCTTGCCCGCGCCCATTTCCAGGGTCCGCAGCTTGTCGGCCCGCCAGGCGGTGAACGCCACCACCCCCAGCGTCATCAGGCCGCCAAATACCACGCTCGGGGCTGTGCCCAGCACCTTGGCTGCTGCCCCGCTTTCGAAGGCCCCAATCTCGTTGCTGGAACCGATGAAAATGTTGTTCACGGCCGACACGCGTCCTTTCATATACTCCGGCGTGTAGGTGTGGATGAGCGTGGAGCGCACGATCACCGACACCGAATCGAACACGCCCGTGAGGAATAGCATGAACAGCGAGAGATAGATATTGTGCGAGAGCGCAAACCCGATGGTGGCTGCGCCGAAGCCCGCCACCGCCCACAGCAGCTTGCGCCCGGCGTTTTTGCGCATGGGCGAAAACGTGAGCCACACCGCCATCAGGGCCGTGCCCACGGCCGGGGCCGCCCGCATGTAGCCCAGGCCGGCGGGCCCCACATTCAGCATTTCCTTGGAAGCAAAGATGGGCAGCAAGGCCACCGCCCCGCCAAATAGCACGGCAAACAAATCCAACGACAAAGCGGCCAGCACAATCTGGTTGCTGAAGATAAACTTGGTGCCGCTCATGATGCTCTCGCCCAGCGACAGCCGCTCGCCCTCAATCGGCGGCAGTTCGCGGCTGGCGATGGTGATGAACAGCAGCAGCGCCAAGCCTTCGAGCACGGTATCCACGCCGTAGGCCACGCCGAGGCCCAGTGTGAGTAGGGCCCCACCGGCCGCCGCGCCCACCACCGTGGCCACCTGCCAAGTGGTTGAGTTCCACGTCACGGCGTTGGGCAGCAGGCCACGGTCGGGCAGCAGCTGGGGCATGAACGAGAACATGGCCGGCCCCAAAAAGCCCCGCGCAATGCCGCTGACAAACAGCACCAGATACAGCGGCCACACAAAGGTGGCGTGTAGCATTTCTACGTAGATGTGCCCTCCCAGCAGCAGCGCCCGCTGGGCCGGCAGCGAGAGCCACAGCAGCGTGGATGCACACAAAAACAGCACCGCCACCGTGGGCACGATAATTTTTTTGCGCCGCACCGAGTCGGCCACATGCCCGGCGTAGAGCGACACCCCGATGCTCGGAATGGCCTCGGCCAGCCCGATGAGGCCCAGGGCCAGCGGGTCGTTGGTGAGCTTGAAAATCTGCCAGCCCACCACCACGCCCTGGATTTGAGTGGCAACCGTGAATAGCACCCTGGCGGTAATCAGGCGGCGGAAATCGGGCAGGCGCAGGGCCGCGTAAGGGTCATGGAGGGCAGCGGTTGGAGTAGGACTCATACGGATACGGAAGTGTGGGGCCGGCACGCCGTGCCCCGATGGGCAAAGGTAAACCCGTCTTTTTTCAGTTGCTGTGGCGCTTGTCACATCCCCGGCAGGCCCATATCTTGCAATAAGTGCCCCGTCTGTCTCACGCTCATGTTCGACCACGGCCTCGACCTCGTGTACCGCGCCGACCTGCCGGCCCTCATTGCCCGCTGGCAGCGCGAAATCACGCCCCAAGAGCTGCAAATAGGCTATCAGGCCGTACTGGCCGTCGCCGACGAGGCCCGGTGCCATCAGTGGCTGCTCGATCTGCGCCGCCGCGAAGACGTGGTTGAGCCGTCCGTGAACGCCTGGTTCGGCACCACTTTTGCGCCGTCGCTGCGGGGGCGCTACCAGGCCCCGGTGCGCCTGGCGTTTCTGGTATCACCGTTGCGCGCCCAACGGCCCGTAACGGCCCTTATTTCCGTTGCCGACGCGGATTGCCGCATTGCTACCTTTACCGACGAGGCTGCGGCCTATGCCTGGCTAGCACGCACCGAGTGTTGAAAGCCACACTATCGGGCCTAGGGCCCAGTTGGATTTCCGGCAAAGGTTGCGCGGCTTTTCAAAAATATTTTGTCATTTTTGCTTTCCGGCCCTTGCGGATGCCACCGCCGTGCCGTTACATTTGGGAAGCATTGGTCAGTGCTTGCAACCCTTTGGCCCCGGCTGGTATCTACTCAATTATTTTCATCTAAGCTGCATACTATCGTTCGAAGCTCTACGTTCTCCTTATCCGTAGTCCTTTATGGAACCCACGCAGCTGAGCGATTCCGCGCTCGTTTCGCTTTACCTGGCCGGCCAGGAATCCGCTTTCGCGCTGCTGCTTGAGCGGCACCGAAGCCGGGCCTTTACCACCATCCTGCTCATCGTGCGCGACGAAGACGTGGCCGAAGACCTGCTCCAAGATGCGTTCATCAAAGCCATCCACGTGCTAAAAAGCGGCCGCTATAACGACGAAGGCAAGTTTGGCCCTTGGCTGTGCCGCATTGCGCACAACCTGGCCATCGACGCTTTCCGCCGCGGCAAGCGCACGCCCCACCTCAGCCTCGACGGCGACGGCCCCCTTGCCAACTCACTTGCGCACTCTGAAGAAGGCGCCGACGATGCCCTGGCCCGCGAAGAAACCCACGCTCGGCTGCGGCAGCTCATCCAGGAATTGCCCACGGCGCAAAAAGAAGTGCTGCTCATGCGCCACTACGGCGACCTGAGCTTTCAGGAGATTGCCGATGCCACCGGCGTGAGCATTAACACGGCCCTGGGCCGGATGCGCTACGCGCTGATAAACCTACGGAAGAAAATGGCCGTAAACCCGCCTTACTATGATTCAAACCTTACCCTATTCGACCCTGCTGCGCTACGTATACAACGAATTGCCAGCTAGTGCGTTGCCCGAAGTAGAAGAAGCTTTGTTGCACGATTCCGAGCTGGCCACCGCTTGCGCCGATCTGCTACTGGCCCAACGTGCCTTCGACGGCCTGCGCTGCGAGCCCCGGCCAGCCGTGTCGGCCCGCATTCTGGAGTACGCGCGCACGTTTCCTGCCGGCAGCTAAATACGGTTTGCGCTGACCTTTGCCATCCTGAGCACTGCCGCCGGCAGCGCCCAGGATGGCTATTTTTTTATTGGCCGAGCCAATACCCTATTTATGATACGTCCCGAGCGATTTCGTTACTTCCTTGAGTATTTCACCACCCACTTTCCTGAGCCCAAAACCGAGTTGCTATATAGCAATCCTTACGAGCTAATTGTAGCCGTGGTGCTTAGTGCCCAGTGCACCGACAAGCGCGTGAACCTGGTAATGCCACCCCTGCTGGCGGCTTTTCCTACTCCCGGCCACCTCGGTGCAGCCTCGGCCGAAGATATTTTTCCTTTCATCCGCAGCATTTCGTACCCTAACAACAAGGCCAAGCACCTCGCCGGCCTGGGCCGGATGCTGGCCGAAGAGTTCGGCGGCGAAGTGCCCAGCCAGCTCGACGACCTGCAACGCTTGCCCGGTGTGGGCCGCAAAACGGCTAACGTAGTTGCCTCGGTGATTTATAATCAGCCGGCTATGGCCGTTGATACCCACGTGTTTCGGGTGTCGCACCGCCTGGGCCTGGTACCCAAAACCGCCACTACGCCCCTAGCCGTTGAGAAAGGCTTGGTCCGCCACATTCCGGGGGCCCTCATTCCCAAGGCCCACCATTGGCTGATTTTGCACGGCCGCTACATCTGCGTAGCGCGCACTCCCAAATGCGGCATTTGTCCGCTGTCCCTTGGCTGTCTGTACTTTGAAAAAAACGTAGCGCCACTGGCCGGCCTAAATGGGCCCCGCACTAAAACATCCCCGAAACCAAGAGCCAGTACAAAGCCGTCCAAACCTAGTACTCCGTAGCACAAAAGCTCAAAAGCCGCTAGCTATTCCTCCTACCTTCTACTGGTTCGACAGCTTTTTCTAAGACTTGCTGCACGGCGGCAGCTAACTGCTGCCGGTCGAACGCTTGCCGCGCTAAGACCTGTCCACGCAAGCCGGCGGCTTGTAGCGAAGCGGGTTGGGCTAATAAATCGCGCAAGCAAGCTGCTAGCTGGGGAGCGTCGCCGGCCGGCGTGAACCAGCCGCAGCCGTGCGCCTCCACAAGCGTTTTGGTCCAGCCCTGGTTGGTGACGACCACCGGCGTGCCCACTGCCAGTGCATCGTAGAGCTTAGCGGGCGAGTTGGCGTCGAGCACCGGCAGGGCCAGGAACGACACCACCGCCACATCGGCCAACCCGAACCAAGCGAACACTGCGTGGCGCGGCTGCGCGCTTACTAGCCGGATGCGCCCGGGCCACCGCGCGGCGGCGGCGGCCACCAGCGGTTCGTAATAGCCGTGGCCCAAAAATAGCCACACCACATCAGCGTCGGCGGCCGCCTCCGTTTCGGCGGCCATTACCAGCGTAGGAATGTCGTTGGCCCGGCCGAACGTGCCGGCGTAGAGCACAACTTTTTTGCCATCCAGGCCCTGCGCCCGTCGCAGCGCGGCCACGGCGGCGGGCGTGGCCCGGGCCACCAGGTCGAGATCGGTGCCGTTGAGCACGGTCGTCACTTTATTGGACTCGACGCCTAAATCCACCACGTAGCGCGCCATGTCGGGTGAGAGGGGCAAAATATGTCGGGCGCTGAAGTATAGCCGCTTCTCCAACGCAAACAGCTGCTGCCGAGCCAGGGCCGTGGGCACGGCCCCCATCGCCACCGGAAACGCGGGCCACAAATCCTGCACCTCAAATACCCACGGCACATTCCGCCAGCGCGCGACCCGCGCGGCCGCCCAAGCCGCCGTCAGCGGTGTGCTAATGCCCCAAATCACGTCGGGCCGGTCAATGCGCAAGCCTTCGCGCACGGCCCAGGCCGCGTATTGGGCAAACGATAGGGCCCGGCGCGCGGGGCCCATCCGGTTGTGGTACGGCACCCGAGCCTCGCGGATTTCTACGCCGGCCGGAACCCACGGAAACTCCTGGGTCAGCCGCTGACCACGCCAAGCGGGCGTGGTCAGCAGCGTCACCCGGTGGGTTTGGGCGATGTGAGCCAGCAGCGCGTAGTGCCGGCTGGTGGCCGGGCAGTCGGGATTGGTGTGGTACTGGCTGAAAACGGCGATGTGCACGGGTTCAATGAATGAATGGGTAAGTAGGCGCGAATGAGTGAATCGGAGAAATGGCTGTGTAGCCATCGCTCATGCCCTCATTCACCGATTCATTCATTGCCTTTTCGGTCGATAGTGCGAATCGTTCAGCAACTTTTGGGCGCTACGCTCGGCCATGAGTTGAGCCAGCGTCACGCCGGGATGGTCGGCCATATACTTGCGCACGATTTGCAGACCCACCCACTGGCCCACGCGGCCGGGGCAAGTGGCATCAATTTCGGGCACGTTAGGCCGCTCGCCCACATATTTCTGGATGGTGAACGGCGTGGTGTTATACAGCAGGTTTTGCTCCAAGAAGTGGGCCCACACCTTACCCTCGTTGGCCGTCACGCCCATTATTTCCTTCTGCGTGTAACCCAACAGCAGCGAGTCGGGCGCGCAAGGCAGCACTTGGCCCGCAAAATAAAGCGCTTTTCCCCCGGTCACCATCGCGTCGAGCATCGTGTTGGCAGTCAGGTCGTGGCGGTTGTACTTGGTGGCCACGCGCAGGGTTACCGTCGGCATCAGGTGCGCGGGCGTGTAGTTGCGCAGCATGTACTTAGGCAGTTCCACGGGCCGAAACTTGGCCCGGGGCCCGGCAAACCAGTCAAGGCTGAGCACCAGCAAGCTGTCGTTCACGAAAATGTCTTTCCCCTCAAATCCACTCACAAACGTGACGGCGCGCGGAGCCCGAAACCCCGGAAAATAATATTTCACCCGGCCGAACAGGGCCCCCAGGTCGCGCCCCAGCGCGGTGCTGTCGGGGAAGGCTGCCGCCGTTTGCTGGGCCAGCTCGCGCAGGTGCGGTTCAGCGGCCAGGTGGGCCAGGGCGGTGGTCCCCGTTGTGTCGGTGGCCGTGCGCCGCTGCAAGTAAAAGCGCGCAAAAGCTGGCTCTGCGTTCATGAACGCCACCGCACCGGCGGAGCCTTTAATCCGGAAAAATGATGTCTCCAGGTGTTGCACCCGCACCGGGGTCATCGGCGCATCGGCCGCGGCATCGGGTCGGCAGCCAGCCTGTTGGCTGCGGCCGCAGCCGGCCAGAGCCAACCCGGCGGCCAGCAAAACGGACCATACACCGCACCCGGTAATTCTTTTCTTGTCCACGCGTTTCTACTTTTGGGTAAAATTAACCACAACCAAGGCCCGGGCCTGCAACTTTTCCGGTATTCTTTCGCTCCCCATTTTATGAAAAAACTATTCCTCGTCCTGACGGCCCTCGCGGCCAGTGCCACCGCGGCCTCGGCTCAGGTCGAAATCGGTATCAAAGTATCGCCGTCCATCACCTACCTGCGGGCCGAATCGCCCTCCTCTACCGGATTTACCAGCGAAAACAGCAAGCTCAGCTTCGGCGGCGGGCTTATCGTGGATTATTTCTTCGGCGAAAACTACGCCATCAGCACCGGCCTGTTTCTGACAGGCAAAGGCGGCACTATCTCTTATTTTGAGCAAGACAAACGGGTTCCTCCGCAGCCTAACGGCACCCGCGTCAACCAAAAAATTGCCGCCCAATACCTGGAGGTGCCCGCTACCATCAAGCTCTTCACCAACGAATTAGCTCCAGCCACCCGGCTCTATTTTCAGTTGGGCGGCTCGGTGGCCGTGCCCATCGCCACGCGCATCGACGGCGAGAAATTCTACAAAGATCCCTACGATAACAACAACGAAACCGGCGCTTCAGACCACGTTTTCGCTTTGGATGTCAATGCACTGCTAGGAACTGGGGTCGAATACCAGCTGGGTCACAGCACCAAGCTGCTGGCCGGCGTCAGCTACCACCGCGGCTTGGTTGACCTCGACCGCTATTTTGAGAAAACCCGAGGATTCAGCGATGTTACCATCAAAAACAACGTGTTTGCGCTGGACCTGGGAGTAAAATTCTAATCGCTGATTATGCAGATTTAGAAGAATTCCGCCGATTTTTCTCACCAAAAAGCCCCAATTGCGAATGCAATTGGGGCTTTTATTTGATTTTTAAATAACAAAAATCAGCGAAATCTTCCTAAATCTGCATAATCAGCGATTTCAGTCCGTAAATTCTATCTCCCTGTCTTGCACCTTGCTCATGGCCGCAGCCATGGAACGGAGCTGAATTTCTTCGCCGCGCTCGTCTTCGATGCGGTAGTCGGTAAGACCCATGCTGCTGTCTTTCACCAACTTCACCCATTTATAATATTTCAGGTACCACTTCATCTGGCGCGAAACCAGGCCTTTGGTGTAGTAGGCGTACAGAAACGGGTGAACCGACAGCGTAAGGCCCGACTGGTTCTGGTTCACCAGCAAGTCGTCGATGCTGTTGTCGATGTCGTCGGTGACCTGGATGGAGGCCGAAATACGGCCCGTACCGCCGCAGGTGGGGCACACCTCGCCGGTGACGATGGTTTCGGCTGGGCGCACGCGCTGCCGTGTGATTTGCAGCAGCCCAAACTTGGTCAGCGGCAGCACCGTGAACTTGGCTTTGTCCGCCTTCATCGCGTCGCGCACGGCGTCTTCCACCTTCTTGCGGCTTTCAGCCGCACGCATATCGATGAAGTCGACCACGATGATACCGCCCATGTCGCGCAGGCGCAACTGCCGAGCCACTTCTTTAGCTGCCAGCAGGTTAATCATCAGGGCCGTGGCTTCCTGGTCGTTTTCCTGGTTGCTTTTGCTGCCCGAATTTACGTCGATAACGTGCAGGGCCTCGGTGTGCTCGATGACGAGGTAGCCGCCGCCGGGCACGGTCACGGTCTTGCCAAACAGCGTTTTAAGCTGCTTTTCAATGCCCGTCTGCTCGAAGATCTTGATTTTGGTGTTGTGCAGCTTCAACAGCCCGAGTTTATCGGGCGCAATCTTCTGCAAATAGTCGCGCATCTCTTCGTACATGGCCGGCGCATCGACCATAATGCTGTCAAACGACTCGTTGAGCATGTCGCGCAGCATCGACGACGTGCGCCCCAGCTCGCCCAACACTTTGTCGCCGGGCTTAGCGGTGCGCAGCGTGGCGGCCAGCTGCTCCCACTTGCCCACCATGTCCTGCATGTCCTTGTCCAGCTCGGCCACGTCGCGCCCTTCCGCCACAGTGCGGATGATGACGCCAAAGTTTTCGGGCTTTATGCTGGCGATGAGGCGCTTGAGCCGATCACGCTCGGCCTTGCTCACGATTTTTTTGCTTACGCTAATCGTGTTCGAGAACGGCATTAACACGAGGTAGCGGCCGGCCATCGAAATATCGGTGCTCACCCGGGGGCCCTTCGTCGAGATGGGCTCTTTAATGATTTGCACCACCATCTGCTGTCCTTTCTTGAACACGCTTTCAGCTTTGCCCACCTTGTCGAGGGGTGGCTCGAAAGTAAACTGGTCGAGGCCAGCCGCGCCGGCCTTGCCGCTTTGCACGCCGCGCACCCACTTCGTGAGTGACGAGTATTGCTCGCCCAAGTCGCCGTAGTGTAGAAAAGCGTCTTTTTCGTAGCCGATGTCCACAAAGGCCGCGTTGAGGCCGGGCATCACCTTTTTCACGGTGCCCAGGAAGATGTCGCCTACCGAGTAGTTGGTGTCGTTGCGGTCGAAGTGGTATTCAATCAACCGCTTGTCCTGCAACAGCGCAATCCGCTCGCCTTCCTGAGTTGAATTAATCACTAATTCATTACTCAATGTCTTGTTTGGTTAAAGTAGCCCCGGCGAACGGACGGG
The DNA here is from genome assembly GCA_964242665.1 of uncultured Hymenobacter sp. GTDB lineage: Bacteria > Bacteroidota > Bacteroidia > Cytophagales > Hymenobacteraceae > Hymenobacter. Next base: position 266,936 of record CAXTBA010000002.1, on the reverse strand, counting down.
CATCGATACCCCAAAACCGGCAAAAGGGAAGCCAGAACCCAGCGGTCCTGACTTCCCTCGCGAGCCACGGGAAAAGCACATACCCGCCGCATCCGGGAGGCTACTGTGAGAGATGGGCGGCCGGCCGGCTCCAAAAAAGCTGCCTGACCGCCAAAGCACCCGAGGGGCGGCTTACTTCTTCTTGTGGCGATTCTTGCGCAGGCGCTTTTTGCGCTTGTGAGTAGCAATCTTATGGCGTTTACGTTTTTTACCGCAGGGCATATGCTTGTGGGTTAAGTTATTGGGGGATGAGTTAAATTTATTTCAATTTGGCCAGTTCCTCTTCTACCGAAGCAGCCAGGGCCGGGTCGGCGCTGAGGCTTTTGGCCGCCAGAAAGGCAGCCCGGGCCTGTTCCTTGGCCCCTGTCCGGGCCGAGGTTACGCCGAGATAAAATTGGCCGTTCACGTTTTTCGGGTTCACCTTCACCAGCTGCTGGAAGCGTTCCACGGCCTTGTCGAACTGGTTGCTTTGCACCGCCAGAATGCCCAGGTCGTAGAGCGCTTTTTCGTTGTTGGGGTCGGTGGCCAGCACTTCGCGCAGCAGCGTCACGCCCTGTACGGGGTTGTCGGAGGCCATATAGGCCATGCCCAGGTTGGTTTTGGCGTCGAGGTTATTAGGGTTCTTGGCCAGCACCTTGGTGTACAAATCCCGGGCCTTGCCGCCCAACAGCTTGATGCGCTCATCAGACGACGCAAAGCTAAATGCCTGGAAATAAGCATCTGCCGCCTGCTCCAAGGCCTGGGGGCCCGGTTGCGTGGCGGCCACCTGCTCGTAGTAATAGCCGGCACTGTCGAAGCGTTGCACGTTCTCGTAGCGGCGAGCCAGCAAAGTAGCCGTGGCGGCCCGCTGAACCGGTGTACCGCCCCCCGCAAACTGAGCCAGCAAACGGCTAAGCTCCTGACGCTGGGTAGCAGTAGCAGTGGTGTGCGGGGCGGCCGCCGTGGGGCCCGCCGACGGCGTTACGGGCCCTACTTCGGCCGACACCGGGCCCGAAGAAGCGTCGGCTTTGGAGCCGTTGGTGGCCGGGCCGCCACCGTCGCGGTTGGCCGTCCGAACGGCGTCCTGGGTAAGAGCGGCTTTACCTTCCTTGGGTTTCACGATGCCTTTGGGCAGCACAAACAGGCCACCAATCAACGCCAGGGCGAGGACGAGCACCAATACTTGGTGTGCAGCAGGACGGGAAACGGAGGCAGCCATAGAAAAAAACCGGCCGCCGGGCTTTCCTACCAATGCGGAAAGACGCCGGCGGCACAGCCGGTAGTTAGCAAGTAATTAACAACCGGAACTAGGCTTTGGCGGCCGAGGTCTTCACTTTTTTGCTGTTTTTGATCTTGGCCACGAAAGTTTTCGACGGCTTGAAGCTCGGAATGTAGTGCTCCTCGATGATGAGCGACGTATTTTTCGAGATGTTGCGGGCGACTTTCCGGGCGCGCTTCTTGTTGACGAAAGAGCCGAAGCCACGCACATAAATGTTGTTGCCCTCGGTCATCGAGTCCTTCACTACTTTGAAGAAGGCCTCCACGGTCATCAACACATCTGCTTTCTCGATGCCGGTTTTCTGCGAAATTTCGGCGATTACCTCTGCTTTGGTCACGTTGGTTAGGTACTTAGGGGTAAAAAAATAAGAATCTGGGCAGTAGAAAATCCCGCTTTCCGCGTAAGCCCTTGCCCGGTAGGCGGTTCGCTTATGAAATCGGGCCACAAAGGTAGCCTCTTTTTTGGTTTTTCCCAACCATCCCTTTCTACCAAACACTGGACCCAATTTATTCGTCCTCAAAATTTTGGCTAAACCTACCCACCAACCCTCCATACTGGCCGCCGCCCTGCTGGCCTGGTACCCGCGCCACCACCGCGACCTGCCCTGGCGCCACACCCGCGACCCGTACGCCATTTGGCTGTCCGAGGTTATCTTGCAGCAAACCCGTGTGGCCCAGGGCCTTCCCTACTACGAGGCTTTCCTGGCCGCTTACCCCACGGTGCAGGAATTAGCGGCTGCCCCCGAGCAGGAAATACTGCGCCTGTGGCAGGGCCTGGGCTACTACTCGCGGGCCCGCAACATGCACCACACCGCCCAGCAAGTGGTGAACGAGTACGGCGGACAGTTTCCCACCACCTACGCCGGCCTGCTGAAATTGCGCGGCGTGGGGCCCTACACGGCAGCGGCCATCGCCTCGTTTGCTTTCGACGAAGCCGTGGCCGTGCTCGACGGCAACGTGTACCGGGTGCTGGCGCGCATTTTTGGCTTGCACTCCGACATCGCCGCGCCGGCCTCGCGCAAAGAGTTTCAGGCCCTGGCCGACCAACACATTCCGGCCACCGCGCCCGCCGATTTCAATCAGGCCATCATGGAGTTCGGGGCCCTGCAATGCACCCCGGCGCGGCCCGACTGCCTGTTTTGCCCGCTGCAACACGCTTGCTGGGCCTTCCAGCACGGGCAGGTAGCGCTGCTGCCAGTAAAAAGCAAGGCCAAAGCGGCGCGGGTGCGCTACCTGCATTACCTGGTGTTGCGCCACGGCGAGGCCATGTATTTGAAGAAGCGCGGCGAAAAGGACATCTGGCAAGGCCTCTATGACTTTGCCGTGGTCGAAACCACTGGTCTGGAGCTGGGTGCGGCCGAAGTGCTGCGCCACGTGGAGGCCCTGGGCGGCCGGCCCGATACCCGCCACGCGGCCGAGCCTGCGCCCTCGCCCTTGCTTAAGCATGTGCTGAGCCACCAGAAGCTGGAGGCGCGTTTCCACACCGTTTGGCTGGCCGGGGCCCTGCCGGCCAACGCGCTGCTCGATACCGGCTTGCAGGCTTACACGCTGGCTGAAATCGAAGCGCTGCCAAAGCCGCAGCTCATTGCCAATTATTTAGGCAAAAGTTAAAATTTATTTACTAAAATATTTGGTAAATATTTTTGAAACAGTTAATTTTACAGCACCTTAATCTCTGCGAGGTAAAACGCATTTTACCACTTTAACCCCTACCGTCATGGCCGGAGTAAACAAAGTAATTTTAGTAGGCAACCTGGGCAAAGACCCCGAGGTGCGGCACCTGGAAGGCGGCGTGAGCGTGGCTCACTTCACGCTGGCCACCAACGAATACTACAAAGACAAGCAAGGCACGCGCGTGGAGCGCACCGAGTGGCACAACATCTCCGCCTGGCGCGGCCTGGCGGAGATGGCCGACAAGTACCTCAAAAAAGGCCAGCAGGTGTACATCGAAGGCAAGCTGCGCACCCGCCAGTACCAGGACAAGGACCAGCAAACCCGCTACATCACCGAAATCATTGCCGACGAGATTTCGATGCTGGGGGCCCGCCCCGGCAGTGCGACCAGCACCCCGGCGGCCAACGGCGGGGCCGAAGCCCCGGTCAGTTTCCGGCAGGAACCGGAACTAGATCAGCTGCCTTTCTAGACCGCTGATTAGGTTGATTAACCGTGATTTAGCTGATTTTTTTGGATTGACGCTTTTGCGGCGGCATCTTTCGTTAAATTTAGTAGGATGGCCCCGGCACTTGTGCCGGGGCCGTTTTCGTTGAACACGGCCGGGGCTAGGGTTACCTTTGGCTTATTATTTTGGCCGGGCGCATTTCCGCGTTTTTTATTGATGAATCATTTGGTGTCGCTCGTTAAGAATGGGGTTTGGGTGTTACTAGGCCTGGGGCTGCTGGCCGCGTGTACGGCCGCGCCCGACTTCACCCCCAAGCCCAAGGGCTACAACCGCATCGTGCTGCCGCCCCACCGCTACCAGCCGCTGCTGGGGGGCCACCCCTACACGTTCGCCTATTCGCGGTACGCGGTGGTGAAGCGCGACTCGTCGTACATGGCCCAGCCGCACTGGCTCAACATCTACTACCCGCAGCTCCACGCCAACGTGCAGATTACGTACATGGACGTGGCCCGCGACAAGCGCCTCTACAACAAAATGATGGAGGACGCCCGCAAGCTCACCGGCAAGCACCAGGTGAAGGCCACGGCTATTGACGAGCGAGTTTTGAAGATGCCCAACGGGATGCAAGCCTCGGTTTTTGAGCTGCAAGGCGAAGTGCCAAGCCAGTTTCAATTCTACACCACCGACAGCACCCGGCACTTCCTGCGCGGGGCCCTGTACTTTCAAACCGCCACCGCCAACGACTCGCTCGCTCCGGTGATTGAATACGTAAAAACGGATATGGTGCAGATGCTGAACACGTTGAAATATCGATAGGTAAGCTCTTAGCTGATGGCCGTTGGCTATTAGCTTTCCGTGCTGATTCGGCATCATTCAAGTCATCCATCGAAAAGCTAACAGCTAATAGCCATCAGCTAAAAGCTAAAAACCATGAGTTTTTTCAGTACCCGACTAGAGTTTTTGCGGGGCGTGGGGGCCCAGCGGGGGCAATTACTGGGCAAGGAGCTTGGGCTATTCACCTACGGCGACCTAATTCAGCGCTACCCGTTCCGCTACCTCGACCGAACGCAGTTTTACAACGTCGTTGATTTGCACGAAGACCTGCCCTACGTGCAGGTGAAGGGCGTTTTGCGCAACCGCCAACTCGTGGGCGAGGGCCCCAAGCAGCGCCTCACGGCTACGATTACCGACGCCAGCGGCGACCTGGATCTGGTGTGGTTCAAGGGGTTGAAGTGGATGCAGCAAGTGGTGCAAAATCAGAAGGAGTACATCGTATTTGGTAAGCCCACGATGTTCAACGGACGGCCCCAGATGGCGCATCCCGAGCTGGAAGAAGTGACGGAGGCCAAAGCGGGCCAGAGCTTTTTGCAGCCGGTGTACAACACTTCAGAGAAGCTGAAAAACTACCACCGCGTCGACAGCAAGGCCATCATGCGCATGGTGGCCGACTTGCTAAAAATTGCGCTGCCGCACGTGGGCGAGACGCTGTCGCCGGCCCTGATCGAGCAATATGCGCTGATGGGCAAAGCCCAGGCCATGCAGCAGATTCACTTTCCGCAGAGCCCGGACCTGCTGGCGGCGGCGCGGTTCCGGCTCAAGTTTGAGGAACTGTTCTACATCCAGCTCAAGCTGTTGCGCCAGAAAGACCAGCGTAAGGTGACGCTGGCGGGCCAGATTTTCAACCAAGTACCTACGCTGGTTGATTTTTATAATAACCACCTCAGCTTCGACCTGACGGGGGCCCAGAAGCGGGTTATCCACGACATTTACAAGGACTTCTGTGCTGGGCAGCAGATGAACCGGCTGTTACAGGGCGACGTGGGTTCGGGCAAAACTATCGTGGCCTTCATCGCCATGCTGATGGCGGCCGACAACGGGGCCCAAAGCTGCCTGATGGCCCCCACCGAAATCCTGGCTGACCAGCACTACATGGGCCTCAAGGTGTACGCCGACGCGCTGGGCATCCACCTGGGCAAGCTCACGGGCAGCACCCGCACGGCCGACCGCCGCGTGCTGCACGAGCAACTGCGCAACGGCACGATGCACATGCTGGTGGGTACCCACGCCCTGCTCGAAGACGTGGTGCAGTTCCGCAATTTAGGCCTGACGATTATGGACGAGCAGCACCGCTTCGGGGTGGCGCAACGCTCGAAATTGTGGCAAAAAAACCCGCATATAATTCCGCACGTGCTGGTGATGACGGCCACGCCCATCCCGCGCACGCTGGCCATGACGCTGTACGGCGACCTCGACGTGAGCGTGATTGACGAGCTGCCAGCCGGCCGCAAACCCATTGTAACCGTGCACCGCTACGACGCCAATCGGCTGAAAGTGTTTGAGTTCATTCGGCAGCAGGTGCAGCTGGGGCGGCAGGCCTATATCGTGTATCCGCTGATTGAAGAATCGGAAACCCTGGACTACAAAGACCTCACCGACGGCTACGAGAGCGTGACACGGGCTTTCCCGGAGATGCAGATCAGCATGGTGCACGGGCGCATGAAAGCCGAGGAAAAGGACTTCGAAATGGCCCGCTTCGTCAAAAAAGAAACCCAGATTATGGTGGCCACCACCGTGATTGAGGTGGGCGTGAACGTGCCCAACTCGTCGGTAATGGTGATTGAAAGCGCGGAGCGGTTCGGCCTTTCGCAGCTGCACCAGCTGCGGGGCCGCGTGGGCCGCGGGGCCGACCAAAGCTACTGCATCCTGATGTCGGGCTTCAAGCTGAGCAAGGATGCGCGCACCCGGCTCGAAACAATGGTGCGCACCAACAACGGCTTTGAAATCGCCGACATCGACCTGAAGCTGCGGGGCCCCGGTGACCTCATGGGCACCCAGCAAAGCGGCGTGCTCGACCTGCTCATTGCCGATTTGGCTAAGGACGGGCGCATCCTCAGCGAAAGCCGGGCCGCCGCCCAATCCTTGCTGGCGGACGACCCCGACCTGGCACTGCCCAAAAACGGCAACATTCGGCACCACATCGATGGCCTGCCTGCCACGGCCGTGAACTGGAGCCGCATTAGCTAGCCCAAAACCGCAAAAAAGCGGCTCTGAACGGGGGCCGCTTTTTTATTTTAGAACAGCGCCAATACGCTGGGAGCGTCAATTCGTCGTTGTGAGCCGGCCAGCTCCGTGTGGCGGACCAGTACCACCTGGCTGCTATCGGAGGCGCGGTGGGCGACAGGGGCCAGCGGTTCGGAAACAGCAGCCACGGAGGCCGGGGCATTGGTCCGCGACCAGCGGCCGACCACCACGAAACTCAACAGTAAAAAAAGTTTTCCTAAAGTCTTCATAAGGTGATACGCCTTGCGACGTGAAGGATATAATTCTTGAAATATTTACAATCAATCAGTGTGTGAATCAATGCGTAATAGTTTGAGCAGTAAGTTACGACGACTAGCGAAAAGGTTAGTTTCCAAAGCTAACCCTTAAACGGTGCCGATATACGCAAGTTATGCCTGCAAGGTTGTGCTTATGCTAATTTTTTGTTACCGACCCGCGCAGCCGAGGCGCGGAGCAGCGGCTCCATCCAAGGCCACAACGGGTATTACTTTTGGCAAAATGGTTCCCTCGTGAACCTTATCTTTCTGGTATTAATCTTATTTTGAACAAATGCGGAAACATAATATCTGGGCTGCTCTGGCCTTGGCTGGATTTTGCGCCGGGGCCATGCCCGCCTGGGCCCAGAAAGTCAAATCCGTTCCGTTCAGCTACCAACCCGAACAGGGAGCCGACCGCTACGACAGCCGGGTACCCATCAAAACCCTGTCGCTGGCCGACGGCAGCGGCTTCGTTATCCTGGCCCACCAAGCCAACGGCGGCTACGCGGTAGAGCGCTACGACCAAGCCCTGAAAAAGCAGTGGAGCGCGGCCCTGCCCGTGGCCCCCGGCGAAACGGTGGAGGCCTTTGGCCTGGGCCCCGAGCAAGCGTGGGTGGTGCTGCACCACGCCGACGAGGGCGGCCAAAACCTGACCGTGCATCCGGTGGCCCTGCGCGGCGGGCAGCCCGGCGCGCCGATGATGCTGGTGTCGGCCCCGGCCCGCAGCCGCCGCCCCGGCGTGGCCATTTCACCCGATGGCACCCACCTGCTGGCCTTCGCGTACCAGACGCGCGAGGAACAAATCAGGGCCCTCGACGCCACGCTCTTCGACCAGAAGCTGGCCAAAATGCTGAGTCGTACGTATGATTTTCGGGCCACGCGCGATTTTTTCTCGCCCAACGTGCTGGTGGCCAACGACGGCGCGCAGCTCGTAACCATGCTCAGCGACGGCATGAGCAAGCTTACCGTGCGCCGCTACCCGGCCACGCCCGACCTGCCCGCGCAGGCCACGCCGGTGCCAGTGTTGGGAGTGCCGGTGGGCGGCATCTTCGGGGGCCACACCATCCGCATCCGCGACGCCCGGTTCAAGCTGCTGCCCGACGGCCAACTCTACGCCGCCGCCCTCGTGGCCGATTACGATTCGGGCGAGCTGACGGGCCTGAAGGTGGTGCGGTTTGATTTTGATAAGAACGACATCAAGCTCAGCGATGAAGTGCCGTTCAATGCTGCTTACCTGGCCACGGTGGGCCAGGCCCTGAGCATCCCAGCTCCCAAGCGCCTGGAGGATATCTACCTGACCGACTTGCTGTTGACTTCCGAAAAAAACCTGGTGGTGCTGGCCGAGCGCCATTACGAAGAAGGGGGCCCCGAGCTGCCCGTCCACGCCCGGGAGTTGCACGTGTTCGGCTACAACAGCTTTGCCCGGCCGAGCTGGCACAAGCTGGTGGTGAAAGACCAGACGGCCCCGGCCATCGACAGCTACACCGGCATCGGCTTCCGGGCCGCCGTATTCGGCGAGGAAATCCAGTTGCTGTCCCTCGAAACCCTGGCCGCCAAGTCAGACCTCTACCTGCGCCGCTTACAAGCCGTGGGCGGGGCCGTGTCGGCTCCGCAGCGCCTCAAGCTGAACGTGGCCGACGATCAGCAACTGGCCTACGTAAAGGATTTCACGGCCTGGCTGGGACCCAAAACCATCATCGGTATCAGCCGCCCCAACAAGCGGTCCGCCGCCCTGCAACTGAACCGGGTGGAGCTGAAATAATTCGTTTGCCACTAATCAACAAAAAGGCCGCTTCCAGTAATTGGAAGCGGCCTTTCGCACTAAAGATGAATCGTTTACAAAATCCGACGAATCCGCCCAATCCGATAAACCCGTAGTTCAGATTTAGTAGATATAGGTGTTAGCTTCGATCAAACCGGCGGCCACGCGGCGGCGGGCGTCCTTCACATTGAAGAGGTCGGCCTTGGTGAAACGCTTGAGGCCCATGCTCAGCAGGCGCTGTTCGTCGCCTTCGGTCATGCTGGCAATGGCTTCCTTGCCGGCTTTCTCCACGATGTCGATGGTGTCGGAGAGGTACACGCGGGCCATGTCCAGCTCGCGGCTCAGGGCCTCCTCGCCTTTGGTAGCGATTTCCTTTTCCACGCGCAGCAGGGTGCTTTCGGCCACATAGGTTTTGATAGCCATGTCAGCGATGTTGGTCAGCACTTCCTGCTCTTTGGCGAGCGAGTTCATGTACTTCTGCACAGCGGTGCCGGCCACCATCAGGATGGCTTTTTTCAGGCCGGCAATGGCTTTTTTCTCGGCGGCAAACGGCGAGTCGTCGCTCTCGCCCATGCTCGGGATGGCCAGCAACTCTTGCTGTACGGCCTGGGCGGGGCCCATCAGGTCGATTTCGCCTTTCAGGCCCTTCTTCAAAATCATGTCTACCGCCAGCATGCGGTTGATTTCGTTGGTGCCCTCGAAGATGCGGTTGATGCGCGAGTCGCGGTAGGCGCGGTCCATCGGGTAGTCGGCCGAGAAGCCGTAGCCGCCGAAAATCTGCACGCCCTCGTCCACCACGTAGTCAAGCACTTCCGAGCCTTCCACTTTCAGCATGGCGCACTCCACGGCGAATTCGCGGGCGGCCCCCAGCAGGGCCTCGTTGCTGCCCTTGCCTTCGGCCATCAGCCGCTGCTCCATGCGGTAGATGTCGTCGCCGGCGCGGTAGATTGCCGATTCCACGGCGTACATCCGAATGGCCTGCTGCGCCAGCTTGTAGCGAATCGCGCCGAACTTGCTGATGGGCAGCTTGAACTGCACCCGCTCGTTGGCGTACTTGATGCTCTGAATAGCCGCGCCCTTAGCGCCGCCCAGGCAGGCGGCGGCCAGCTTGATGCGGCCAATATTCAGCACGTTGAAGGCAATGAGGTGCCCTTTGCCAATCTCGCCCAGCACGTTTTCCTTGGGCACCTGCGCGTCGGTCAGGAACACCTGGCGGGTGCTGCTGCCCTTAATGCCCATTTTGTGCTCCTCGTTGCCAAGGCTCAGGCCGGGCGTGTTTTTGTCCACAATGAAGCCGGTGAATTGCTCCCCGTCAATCTTGGCAAACACAATAAACACGTCGGCAAAGCCGGCGTTGGTAATCCACATTTTCTGGCCGTTCAGCACATAGTGCGTGCCTTCGGCATTCAGCACGGCCCTGGTTTTGGCCCCCAGCGCGTCGGAGCCCGAGCCGGGCTCGGTGAGGCAATAGGCTCCCATCAGGGTGCCGTCGGTAAGGCCGGGCAGGTATTTTTCCTTCTGCGCGTCGGTGCCAAAGTACAGAATCGGCAGCATGGCAATGCCCGTGTGGGCCGCAAACGCCACCGGAAACGAGTGGCCGCCGCCCACGCCCTCCGTCACGCGCAGCGCCGTGGGGAAGTCCATGTCCAGGCCCCCGAACTGCTCCGGGATGCTCACCCCGAACAAGCCCTGCTGGCCGGCTTTCACCATCAGGCCGCGCATGAGGCCCTCCTCGTGGTTGTCGAGGCGCTCGAGTAGCGGCGTCACTTCCTGCGCCACGAAGTCCAGGCAGGTCTGGTACATCAGCCGCTGCTCTTCGCTGAAATCAGCCGGCGTGAAAACGTCTTGCGCGTCGGTCGGCTTGATGATGAATTCGCCGCCCTTCACGACAGCTTTTTGAGATACTTCCATAACAGTTGTTGAGTGAAGAATTGGAGTTGAAATTTAAAAAGTGTTAGGCACGCCTACTATTTTGAAAAATAGAGGGCCCTAGAATTTAGTATCGCAAGATACTAAGAAATGTTAGGCGTGCCGACTATTTAACGAAAAGAAAACCCCGGATGAAGAGGTATTCTTTTGCATCATCAGCTTTGCTATCAATCAAAGCTGCCGTGCCACGCATCCACTAATGGCCCCACCGCAACGGTTGATACTTCCGGTTGCTGCCGTAGCCAGGCAGCTAACGCTTCACGGTCAGCTTCCGTGGCAGAGCGGCGGGAGTCGGTTTGCACAAAGAAGTCATCCAGGCCACCACCCATCAGCAGGTGGTTAGCTTCTACTACTCCAACCAATTTATTCCAGAAAGCAAACTGCGCATCGTCAATATCGGGCAGGTTCAAATCAAACTCCACCTTGAAGCCCATTTCCTGAAACTCCCGTAGCCGAAGTTTCTTACGCAGCCGTTTTCTCATGATGCCAGTTTTATTTTGCGGGCTTGGCTGCCCTATGCTGAGGCAGCTTATACTGATGCTTAATTATTGCTTGGCGAATAGCAGCGGCAGTAGGCAGTGCGTCTAAATAAATGCGAGGTGTACGGTCCTCTCGGTACTGAGGGTGCCCGTATCTATTCAGGCCAACGTACTGAAAAACATGCGTTTCATAATGCGGCACGTGCACATACAATGTTTGACCGCTATCACCTTTAGCTGTTTCTTTCAGATCACATTCATTCAGCGCCAGCAATTCCTTTTGCCCATCTTGGTCTACATCAGTGAAAAAAATGGCCGCCACGGTGGTCAAGTCGCCCATGTTGCCCATATCAAAAGACTGTACAGCGTAGGTATTATCTTGAAAAGGGTCTAATATGAACAAGAATAGGTCATACTCATTAGCACCACCATTTGTAACTGAAAAAAATAACTGCTTACCAAATGGTGTCGGCCTCCACGCATGGGCGACCACCAAGTTATTATATGCAGATAGAAAAGATACTGGAAGTACGCGCCTTAAAAAGCTAGTATCTGGCTCACCGGGGCGACGCTGAACCACTCCTCGCCGCATTGTTAAAGCTTCGATATCATGAGCGGCGGAATCAGATAGTAGATTGCTCGGCTTGGGTATAGCCGCCACTGAGGCATGCTGTTTATAGCTCGGACTCAATTTTGCTTGCAGGAAGGATAAGCTAATAATCCCCAGCAACAAGGGAATTGCTAGCTTAAGCAGACGATGGTGAGCAGCCATATTTGTAATGTTCAGCAACATAGTGGTCGGACGAAGTCCTTCGGACAATTCGCCCGACCACTTTATATTTACTTCAGCAGCTCATAAATCCCGGCTACGCCTTGGCCACCGCCCACGCAGGCCGTCACGATGCCGTATTTCTGGCCCCGGTCACGCAGTTCGTCGAAGAGTTGGATGGAGAGCTTGGCCCCCGAGCAGCCCAGCGGGTGGCCCAAGGCAATGGCTCCACCGTTCACGTTCAGCTTCTCGGTATCGATGCCCAGCTCGCGCACTACGGCTAGCGACTGCGAGGCAAAGGCTTCGTTCAACTCAAACAAGTCGATGTCTTCCAGTTTCATGCCGGCCTGCTTCAAGGCTTTCGGCACAGCTTTGATGGGGCCCATGCCCATAATGCGTGGGTCCACACCCTCGGTGGCGTAGGTGACCATGCGGGCAATGGGCTCCAGGTTCAGCTCCTTTACCAGGCGTTCCGACATCACCAGCACGAAGGCTGCGCCGTCGGAGGTTTGGGAGGAATTACCAGCCGTCACGCTGCCGTTGGCGGCGAACACGGGGCGCAGCTTGGCCAGGGCCTCCACCGAGGTATCGGCGCGGGGGCCCTCGTCGGTGTCCACCACGTAAGAGCGGTTTTTCTTTTTGCCGGTGGCCTGGTCGAGGTAGGTTTCTTCGACCGTGATGGGCACGATGCTCTTTTTGAACTTGCCCGCCGCAATGGCTTTGATGGCCTTCTGGTGCGAGTTGTATGAAAACTCGTCCTGGTCCTGGCGCGAGATTTTATAGTCCTGGGCCACGGCTTCGGCGGTGAGGCCCATGCCCATGTAGTAGTCGGGGTGCTCGTTGGCGAGCTTGTAATTGGGAACGGTTTTCCAGCCTACGGTGGGCACCATGCTCATGCTTTCGGTGCCGCCGGCGATGATGCACTCGGCCATGCCGGCCGTGATTTTGCCCACTGCCATCGCAATGGTTTCTACCCCCGAGCCGCAGTAGCGGTTCACGATGAGGCCGGGCACGTTGATGGGCAGCGCCAGCAGCGAGATGAGCCGACCCATTTGCAGACCCTGTTCGGCCTCAGGCACAGCGTTGCCCACAATCACGTCATCAACGCGGCTGGGGTCCAGCGCGGGTACCGACTTGACTAGGTGCTTGATAACTTCGGCGGCGAGGTCGTCGGGGCGGGTGAAACGGAAGACGCCCCGGGGGGCTTTGCCGACGGCAGTGCGGCAGCCGGCGACGATATAGGCGGTTTGGGTCATGATCCTAAGGGAATTTTAGCACGGAGTTAGCAGAGTGAAAAGGAGTTTCACAGAGTATTTACTCCTCAAAACTCCTTTTTACTCCCCCAACTCTGTGCGAAACAATTAATTACGCAGCGGCTTGCCGGTTGTGAGAATGCTCTGAATCCGTTCCAGCGTCTTCCGTTCACCGGTCAGCGACAGGAAGGCCTCGCGCTCCAAATCCAGCAGGTATTGTTCGGAAACTTCGGTCGGAGCGCTCAGGTCGCCGCCGCACATCACATAGGCCAGCTTGTTGGCAATCAGCTCGTCGTGTTTCGAGATGTAATTGCCCTGCTGCATGGCGTACACCCCGGTGCGGAACATGGCCAGGGCCCCCTTGCCGTGCACCTTGACGTTAGTTTTTTGGCTGGGCTGCGAGTAGCCGGCGTCGGCCAGCTCCAGAGCGGCGGACTTGGCCTGGGCGATGACGCGGTTGGCGTTCACCACCACTTCGTCGCCCCGGCGCAGGAAGCCCAGGTCGAAGGCTTCGGCGGCGGAGGTCGAAACCTTGGCCGTGCTGATGGTCATGTAGGTATTGCGCAGCAGGTTGAATTCCGGCTCGCCTTCCTCGTACTTGGCGGCGGTGCGCAGCGTCATTTCTTTGGTGCCGCCGCCGCCCGGAATCAGGCCCACGCCGAACTCGACGAGGCCAATGTAGGACTCGGCCGAGGCTACTACTTTGTCGCAGTGCAGGTTCAGCTCGCAGCCGCCGCCCAGCGTGAGGCCGTGCGGCGTGCCCACCACCGGAATGCTGCTGTAGCGCATCCGCATCATGGCCTGCTGGAACTGCTGAATCATCAGGTTCAATTCGTCGAAGTCCTGCTCCAGGGCCTGCATGTAGACAAGGCCCAGGTTGGCCCCAGCTGAGAAATTCGGTCCATCATTGCCCACCACGAGGCCGCGGTAGCCGTTTTCGGCCATCTCCACGCCTTTTAACAGGCCCTGTATGACGTCCTGGCCCAGCGAATTCATCTTGGAATGGAACTCGACGTTCAGAATCCCGTCGCCTAGGTCGATGACTGAGGCCCCCGCGTTTTTCCACAGCACCTTGCCACTGGCCCGCAGGTTGTCGAGAATGATGAAGTTTTCGACGCCTGGAACGGAGTGGTACTGCTTGCTTTGCTGGTCGTAGAACTCGCGTACTCCGGCTGAATTTACCTGGTAGAAAGTGGTGTGGCCGGCGGCCAGCATTTCTTCCACCCACGGGGCCACGGTGCGGCCGGCAGCCTTGGCCAAGTCGATGCCGGCCTGCACGCCCAGCGCGTCCCACGTTTCGAAGGGCCCCAGCTCCCAGCCGAAGCCGGCCCGCAAGGCGTCGTCAATCTTGTAAAGCTGGTCGGCAATTTCGGGCACGCGGTTACTCACGTAGGCGAACAGGCCCCCGAAGCTGAGGCGGTAAAACTCGCCGGCCTTATCCTTGCCCGCCACCAGCACTTTGAAGCGGTCAGCCAGCTTTTCAATGGTTTTGGTGGCTTCCAGCGTGGCGAATTTCACCTTCTGGCTCGGCTTGTATTCCAACGTGTTAAGGTCGAGGGCATGGATTTCGGACCTGCCGCCTTCGCCCTTCACCTTCTTGTAAAAGCCCTGGCCGGTTTTGTCGCCCAGCCACTTGCTCTCGCCCATTTTCTTGATGAAATCGGGCAGTTCAAACACGTCCTTGGCTTCGTCGTTGGGCAGGCCCTGGGCCAGGCCATTGGCCACATTGATGGTCGTGTCGAGGCCTACCACATCGGATGTGCGCAGCGTGGCCGACTTGGCGTGGCCAATCACGGGGCCCGTCAGCTTGTCGGTTTCTTCTACCGTCAGGCCCAACTGCTGCATCACTTTCATGGCATCCAGCAGAGCAAATACACCTACGCGGTTGGCGATGAAGCCGGGCGTATCCTTAGCCAAAACGGTCGTTTTGCCCAAGTACAAATCGCCGTAATGCAACAGGAAATCAACTACTTCCGGTTTGGTTTCCGGCGTCGGAATGATTTCTAGCAATTTCAGATACCGCGGCGGGTTGAAGAAGTGCGTGCCGCAGAAGTTTTGCTTAAAATCGTCTGAGCGGCCCTCGTCCAGCAGGTGAATTGGGATACCGCTGGTATTGCTTGTGATGAGCGTGCCCTTCTTACGAAACTGTTCTATGCGCTCGTAGAGGCTCTTTTTGATGTCGAGCCGTTCCACAACTACCTCAATCGTCCAGTCGCAGCCGGCAATTTCTTTGAGGTTGTCGTCGAAATTGCCAGTTTTGATGCGGCTGGCGTCGCTTTTACGGTAGAGCGGCGACGGGTTGGCAACGATGGCAGCTTGCAACGCGCTGTTGACAACGCGGTTGCGCACGGCGGACGCGTCGAGTTTGAGGCCTTTCTTTTCTTCGTCAGGCAGCAACTCTTTCGGCGCGATGTCGAGCAGTAGCACCGACACGCCGATGTTGGCGAAATGGCAGGCGATGCGCGAACCCATAACGCCGGAGCCGAGCACGGCCACTTTTTTGATGATTCGTTTCATTCAGTTCGGATGACTGGGTGGGTAGGCGGATGCGTAGATTAGAAACGGGGTCAAGAGGACTTTTCCTGAAGCAGCGGCTTCAGCTCAAAACCGTCGAATAGCGTTTTGCCCTCAATCATGCCCGTGATCTGAGCGGCCACTTTCAGGAACACATCGAGCTGCGCCTGCGGGATTTTCTCGCGCACCTTCTGATTGAAATGGCGCACGGTCTGGCGCGAAACTTCCTTTTTCTCCAAGCCCAGCGGCGTCAGAAAAATGCGCACCGAGCGTTTATCCTGCGTGTCGGACTGCTTATAAATCAACCCTTTTTCTTCCATGCTGCGCAAAATGCGCGTCAGGCTACGGGTTTCGAGGCCCAGCAGCGGCGCGATTTTGGTGGCCGGAATGCCATTTTCCTGGTCTATGTTCAGCAGCACAAAGCCAATGCTGGTTGTGATGTCGTTCTGGGCCGCCTGGTTGTTGTACATCCGCGAAATGGCGTGCCAGGCCACTTTGATGTTGTAGTCGACGGTTTCTTCGGGTTTCATGGGCGGGAATAAGTGCGGTAAACTTACAAAGAATTTGTTAGGCTTGCATAACAATTGGCCCAAGTAGGGGCACTTTGTCGTTGCGAGTGCCACGCAGCGAGACGCGGCACTCGCAACGACAAAGTGCCCCTACTTGGGCCAATTGCTACCCGTACAGGCTTTCAATCAGTTCCTTGTTTTTCTCTGCTATCACCTTGCGCTTCACCTTCATGGTGGGCGTCATCTCGCCGCTTTCGACGGTCCACTGCTCGGGCAAGAGCACGATTTTTTTTACCTGCTCCCACTGCGCGAAGCTCTGGTTGTATTTCTTCACTAGGCCCTCATACAACTCTACAACTTTCTCGTTCTTAATAAGTTCTGCGTCAGAAGCCTCGGGTACGCCGTGGCGCTTGCACCAGCCTTTGAGGTCGGCGAAAGACGGCACGACCAGCGCGGCAGGAAATTTTTGGTCGGCCCCCACCACCATGGCCTGCTCAATTAGCGGATCTTCTTTGAGCTTGCCCTCAATGACTTGCGGAGCAATGTACTTGCCGCCCGAGGTCTTGAACATCTCTTTTTTGCGGTCGGTAATCTTCAAAAACCGCCCGTTCACCAGTTCGCCGATGTCGCCGGTGTGGAACCAGCCGTCGGCGTCGAACACCTCTTTAGTAAGGTCGGGCTTGTTGTAGTAGCCCTTCATCACGGAGGCCGACTTGGTAAGGATTTCGCCGTCGGCCGCGATCTTAACCTCCATGTTGTCGATGAGGGGCCCCACGGTGCCGATCATGTTATTCTCAGGCTCGTAGCCACCCACCGCAATGACGGGCGATGTTTCGGTGAGGCCGTAGCCTTCCATTACCCGAATCTGGGCGGCCCAGAATACCCGCGCCAGGCGCGGTTGCAGGGCCCCGCCGCCGCTCACGATGCAGCGCAGGTTGCCGCCCAAGGCGTCGCGCCACTTGTTGAAGATGAGCTTGTTGGCCAGCGCCAGCTCGGTATTGTACACGAAG
Source organism: uncultured Hymenobacter sp. (assembly GCA_964242665.1). Taxonomy (GTDB): domain Bacteria; phylum Bacteroidota; class Bacteroidia; order Cytophagales; family Hymenobacteraceae; genus Hymenobacter. The sequence continues at coordinate 249,979 of CAXTBA010000002.1, read as the reverse complement.
CCCTGGTTTTTCTGGGTGTCGAACTTCAGGCCCAGGTCCAGGGCCCAGAAGAAGAGCTTGTGCTTAATGCCGGTTTGTTCGTGGCCCTTGGCCACGATGCGGTCGTATACCTTTTCAAGCAGGCGCGGCACGGTGGTGAAGATGCTGGGATGCACCTCGCGCAGGTTGTCGGCAATGGTTTCCATGCTCTCGGCGTAGTAGATGCTCACGCTGTTGATCATGTACAGGTACGTTACCATGCGCTCAAAAATGTGACACAAGGGCAAGAAGCTCAAGGCCTTGTCATCTTTGGTGACGGGCACGAAGCGCTGCGAGCTGCGGCAGTTGCTCAACAAGTTATCGTGGCTGAGCATCACGCCCTTGGGCTGGCCGGTGGTACCGCTGGTGTAGATGAGCGTGAGCAGGTCGTCGGGCTGCACGGCGGCTTTCAAAGGCTTTAGGTCAGCAGGGTTGCCCTTTTTGCCCAGCTCCAACAGCTCGCTGAAGTGGCGGGCCCCTTCCACTTTATCGAACGTGAACACGTTGGCAGCCGGGATATCGAGTTCGGCGGTGGCCTCCATCACCTTATGGAACAGCTTTGTGTCGGCCACAAACACGGCCTTCACGCCGGCATCGGTGAAGATGTACTTGTAGTCTTCCACCGTAATGCTGGGATACATCGGCACACCGACGGCTCCAATCTGGGCAATGCCAAAATCGGCGAGCAGCCACTCCGGGCGGTTCATGCTGATGATGGCGGCTTTGTCGCCGTGCTTCAGGCCCAGGGCCACCAGGCCCAGGCTCACCAGGTTGGCCTGCTCCTGGATTTGCTGGGAACTGGTGGGCGTCCAGTGGCCGTCGATTTTGGCGGCCAGCGCGTCGGGTTGGGGAGCAGTAGCGAGTTGGTGGGATAGGATATCGAAAGAGCGGCGAACGTCCATCAGCGGGTGGGATAAAGCTTTGGCAGGTTGAAATTGTCGTTAAATAAACGAGCTTTTCCAGTAAGTAAGCGCCAAGTAGTCGTCATGCCGAATTTTAGCCACGCCCCAACCGGGCAAATACTGCGGCAACCGTGTCCGGGTGGCGTAATTTTACGCCCCTTCCCTTTTGCGTTTCCATGAACCTGGCCCTGTTTTTTGATCCGCTCGCCGACGACGAGCTACTGGCCACCCCCACCGCCCTGGCGGCCTACGCCACCCGCTTCACCGAAACCTTTCCCGACTGGCGCGGTGCCGACCTCGCCATTCTCGGCCTCGACGAGTGGCGCGGCAGCGCCGCCGGGGCCCCGCCCGCCGGCTACCACGGGGCAGACCGGGTGCGCGAGCGGTTTTACCAATTACAAAAGGGCACCGGGGCCCTGCGGCTGGTCGACTTGGGCAACTTGCGCCCCGGCCTTACCCTGGAAGACACTTACCAGCGGCTGCGCGAGATCGTGGCCGCGCTGCTCGACGCCAACACCGTGCCCGTGCTGCTGGGCGGCTCGCACGACCTCGACTATGGCCAGTTTCTGGCCTACGAAACCCAGGAGCGCCCCGTGAGCTTCGCCGTGGTGGACGCCCGCCCCGACATGGCCGAGCCGGGCCCCGGCACCGCACCCGAAGCCAGCCACTTGCGCCGCTTGCTCGTGCACGAGCCCAACTACGTGTTCAGCCTGGCCCACATCGGCCACCAACAGTACCTGACGCCGCCCGAAGTGCTGCTGGCTCTCGAAAAGATGCACTTCGACACGATGAGCGTGGGGGCCATCCGCACCGACCGCCGCCAAGCCGAGCCGCTGGTGCGCCAGGCCGACTTCCTGAGCATCGACCTGACCGCGCTGCGCTGGACCGACGCGCCTGGCTACGCGCCCGCCAACCCCTTCGGCCTCACCAACGACGACGCCACGCAGCTGTGCTGGTACGCCGGCCACAGCGAGCAACTCTCGTCGCTGGGCCTGTTTGGCTACCGGCCCGAGCACGACCCCTACGGCTTGGCCGCCGCCACGCTGGCCACCATGCTCTGGTACTTTGTCGAGGGTTTTTACCACCGCCGGCCCGAAACCGGCTTCGGCACGTATCGCTTCCTCACCTACACCGTGGTGCTGCCCGGCAACCCCGACAAGCTGGTGTTTTACAAGTCGCGCCGCGCCGAAAAGTGGTGGATGGAGGTCGAAAGCCTCGGCGATAGCGCCGTGAAGCGCGTGGTGCCGTGCTCGTATGAGGACTACCTCCACGCCTCGCAAGGCGACTTGCCCGAGCGATGGATCCGGTTGCAGGCTTTGTTAGGATAATGCTGATGGACACAAGTATTACGCTGCCGCTGCCTACTTACTCCAAAAACCAACTGGCCTTGCGCAACGGGCAGGACCGCGACGAAATATGGGTGGCTTACCAAGGGCGCATCTACGACGTGGGCCGCTCGCGGCTGTGGAAGCGCGGCAACCACTACGAGCACTGGGCCGGCCAGGACCTGACGCCCGAACTGGACAAAGACGCCCCGCACAACGCTCACGTATTCGACAATTTCCCCGTCGTGGGCCTGCTAAAATAATCCTTTGCGATGATGACCACCGAAGCACCTTCTGAGTTCACCGACCTCGAAACCCTATCTACCGCGTCCTTGCTGGCCGGCATGAACCGCCTCGACCAAACCGTGCCGCTGGCCGTGGCCAGGGCCCTGCCGCAGCTGGAGGCCCTGGTCGAAACCACCGTGGCCCGGCTGCGCACCGGGGGCCGGCTGTTTTACATCGGGGCGGGTACCAGCGGGCGGCTGGGCGTGGTGGATGCCTCGGAGTGCCCGCCCACCTTCGGCGTGCCGGCCGATTTGGTGGTGGGCATAATTGCCGGCGGCGACGGGGCCATCCGCCAAGCGGTGGAGGGCGCGGAGGACAACGCCACCCAGGCCTGGGCCGATTTGCAGGCGTACGGTGCCAACGAAAATGACGTGCTGGTGGGCCTCGCCGCCTCTGGCCGCACGCCCTACGTGATTGGGGGCCTGCAAGCGGCCCGCGCCGCCGGCCTGGCCACGGGCTGCATCGTGTGCAACGCCGGCTCGGGCGTGGCCGCGGCCGCCGAGTTTCCGGTGGAAGTCGTGACGGGCCCCGAATTCCTCACCGGCAGCACCCGCCTCAAGGCAGGCACGGCCCAGAAGCTGGCTTTGAATATGTTGACTACGGCCACATTCATTCGCTTGGGCCGCGTGAAAGGCAACAAAATGGTGGATATGCAGCTCTCCAACGAGAAGCTGATGGAGCGCGGCCAGCGGATGTTGATGGACGAGCTACATATCGCCCAGCCCGAGGCCGCCGCGCTGCTGGCCCGCCACGGCAGCGTGCGGGCCGCGCTGGGGGCCCCGGGCCCGGCGTAGGCGCGGGTAGGAACGCGGGGCCCTGGGCAAAGGGTTAGGGTGAAAGCCGGGGTTAAGTTTTAGCCGGCCCGGCCCAACCGAGCGTGCTTTGGCGCGTTTCTACTTCGTTCCTCTCCTGCCTTGCCATGCACACCATCGAGCCCTACTATAACTGGATTGAGCAGTATTCAGCTGCCGAAGACCCGCATTCGCCGCTCTTCGGGGTCGAAAACAGCTTAGAGCTTTTCACCAACAACATTTACGGCTACCTCATTCATCCGCAGTGGGATAGCATGGAATCGGAAACGCTGTTCCTGAAAATCCTGTTTGCCGATTATGAAGACGGGGTGGCCGTTATCGAGTTCATCGGTGAGTGGAACGACGCCATTGAGAACGACGTGATGCACCTCAAGCGTCACATCGTAGACCCGCTCGTGGCCGAGGGCATCCGCAAGTTCATCCTCATCGGCGAAAACGTGTTCAACTTCCACGGGGCCGAAGACGACTACTATGCCGAGTGGTTCGAGGACGTGGAAGACGGCTGGATTGCCGGCGTGAACTTCCAGGAGCACGTGCTCCGCGAAATGCGCCAGTACAATGTGGATAACTACGTGAATTTCGGGGGACAACTCGACGACCTGCCCTGGCGCACCTACGAGCCCCGCCGGCTTTTCGAAGTCGTGGACGGCCTGTTGCAACGCCGCCTGAATTGATTGCCCCGGGCGGCCGGCTTTTTCGCCGGCCGCCCGGTAATCACTGGGGCCCTTCGCAACGACGGCAACGATTAGCGGGCGGCCGGCGAAAAAGCCGGCCGCCCGCGCCCGCCTAGCTGCGCCGAATCATAGTTGCCACGGTATCCACCCACTGCGGCTCCGAGTTTAGCGAGGGCACCAGCTGCCAGTGTTGGCCGCCGGCCGCCTCGAACAGCTCCTTGAACTCCTCCCCTACTTCAATGGTCGTTTCCAAGCAGTCGGCCACGAAGGCGGGACTGAAGGCCAGCACGTGGTGGATGCCCTTGGCGGGAAACTCTTTGAGCACCTCGTCGGTGTAAGGTTGCAGCCAAGGGTCGCGCAGGCGGCTTTGCAGGCGGCTTTGGAAGCTCACGGTATACTGCTCGGGGGCGAGGCCTAGCTCAGCGGCCACTAGGCGCGAAGTAGCGAAACACTGGGCGCGGTAGCAGTATTGGTTACGGTCGGTGAGCGAGTTGCAGCAGCTGCCGAAGCGGCAGTAGTTGGTGGGGTCGCCCTTTTTCACGTGGCGCTCCGGGATGCCGTGGTAGCTGAACACTACGTGCTCGTAGTGCTGCTTGTGCATCTCGGCCCGGCCCCGGGCGGCAATGCTGGCAATGAAGCCCGGCTCGGTGGCAAACTGGCTGATGAAGTTGATGCTGGGCACGATCCACCAGTCTTTTACTAGGTCCATCACCTTCTCCTGCACCGAGCCCGTGCTGGCCGAAGCGTACTGCGGAAACAGCGGCAGCACCACGATGCGCTCCACTTCCGCACCGCGCAACTCTTCCAGCGCCTTTTCGATACTGGGCTTCTGGTAGCGCATCCCAAAGGCCACTACGTAGCCGGGCCCCAGCGCTGCCTGCACTTTTTTCTGCAAGTCGAGGCCGTGAAACAGCAGCGGTGAGCCGCGCTCGGTCCAGAGCTGCCGGTAGATTTTGGCCGACTTGGGGGCCCGCAGTGGCACCACCAGTCCCCGGAACAGAGGGTAGCGCAAGGCGGCCGGCATGTCCACCACGCGGGCATCGGTTAGGAATTCGTTGAGGTAGCGGCGCACGTCGCTGGTCTGGGGCGAGTCGGGCGTACCCAGGTTGACGAGCAGCACGCCGATGCGGCGGGCAGGGTGGGCGGGTTCGAGTTGGGCGCTGGGCGCAGTAGGCTGGGGAAGCATAACAACAGAGGTGAAGGGCCCTAATGCAAACCGCAAAGGAAACCAGCAGCTAACAGCCCAGCGCCCAAATCTTCCCGGGCCCTGGCGAATCGCGGTCGAAAGCCGTACCTTTGCGGCCTCATTATCAAAACCATCCCTCTGTGAACCCCGAACCCAAGCCCCACCGCGCCGGCTTTGTGAGCATCATCGGCAAGCCCAACGTGGGCAAGTCCACGCTGATGAACGCGCTGGTGGGCGAGCGGCTGAGCATCGTCACGAGCAAGGCCCAAACCACCCGCCACCGCATCCTTGGCATCCTCAACGGGCCCGATTTCCAATTGATTTATTCTGACACGCCGGGCATCATCCAGCCCAAGTACGAACTACATAATGCGATGATGTCGTTCGTGTACTCGTCGCTGGAAGACGCCGACGTAGTACTATTCGTCACCGACATCTACGAGAAGTACGACGAGGAACCCGTGGTAGAGCGCCTACGCAAAATGGTGGACACGCCCGTCATTCTACTGGTCAATAAAATAGACCAAGCCGACCAAGCCGAAGTGGAAGCCAAGCTGGCCTACTGGCACGAGCAGTTGCCCAACGCTGCTGAAGTGCTACCCATCTCGGCCCTGAATGCTTTTGGCACCGAACGGGTGCTGGAGTCAGTGCTCGAAAAGCTACCCGTCCACCCCGAGTACTACCCCAAAGACGAGCTAACCGACAAGCCGGAGCGCTTCTTTGCCGCCGAAATGGTGCGCGAAAAAATCTTCAAGCTTTACAAAAAAGAGATTCCCTATAGCTGCGAGGTCACCGTTGAGGAGTTCAAGGAAGAGGAAACCATCATCCACATTCGCGGCGTCATCTACGTGGAGCGGAGCAGTCAGAAGGGCATTGTCATCGGCAAAGGCGGCGAGGCGTTGAAGAAGGTCGGCACCTGGGCCCGCGAGGACATGGAGAAGTTTTTCGCCAAAAAGGTCTTCCTGGAGCTGCACGTGAAAGTGAATGAGAACTGGCGCACCGACCCGAAGGCCCTGAGCCGGTTCGGGTACCAGTAATTAGTGCTTGGTTGGTGGTGCTTGGTGCCTAGCTTTTAGGGCCCTACAGGCCGTCATGCTGAGCGTAGCGCAGCGGAGTCGAAGCATCTCTACCGCTGACTAATTTAACTTTTAAATGATTGATATACTTCATGCGGTAGAGATGCTTCGACTCCGCTGCGCTACGCTCAGCATGACGGCCTGCTTTACTGTAAAAATCTTCCGATCATTTCTAATCCGACCATTTCTAATTAAACAACCCCGGACACTGCCGAATCTAGGTCGGGTCGGCGGCTGGGGCCCCAACTTTTTATGAGTAATACCATCGCCATCGTGGGGCGGCCCAACGTGGGCAAATCCACTCTATTTAACCGCCTTGTGGGCCAACGCAAGGCCATTATGGACAACGAGAGCGGCGTGACCCGCGACCGCCACTACGGCCACGGCGACTGGATCGGTAAGAACTTCGTGGTGGTTGATACCGGCGGCTACGTGCACGGCTCGGACGATATTTTTGAGGGCGAAATCCGCAAGCAGGTGAAACTGGCCATCGACGAGGCCGACGTGGTGCTCTTCATGGTGGACGCCGAGGCCGGCGTGCACGGGCTCGACGAGGAGTTTGCCCAGGTGCTGCGGCCCTACCTCAAGAAGAAACCCATTTACCTGGTGGCCAACAAGGCCGACACCAACGCCCGGGCCCATGGCAGCGGCGAGTTCTATTCGCTGGGTATGGGCGACGGCGAAATCTTCGCCATCAGCAGCGCCAACGGCCACGGCACCGGCGAGTTGCTCGACGAGGTGGTGAGCCACTTCCCCGAGGCCGGCGAGGAAGAGCCGGATTCGGACATCCCGAAAATCGCGGTGGTGGGCCGCCCCAACGTGGGCAAGTCGAGCTTCGTGAACCTGCTGCTGGGCACCGACCGCAGCATCGTGACCGACATTGCCGGCACCACGCGCGACGCCATTTCGAGCCGCTACAACGTGTTCGGGCATGACTTCGTGCTGGTGGACACGGCCGGCCTGCGCCGCAAGGCCAAGGTGAGCGAAGACATTGAGTTTTACGCTAACATGCGCAGCCTGAGGGCCCTGGAAGAGTGCGATGTGTGCGTGGTGCTCATCGACGCCACCCGCGGCATCGAATCGCAGGACGTGAACATCATCAGTTTGGCCGATAAGAACCGCAAGGGCATCGTCATTCTGGTGAACAAGTGGGACCTGGTGGAGAACAAGGAAACCAACACCACCAAGGAGTTCGAGCAGAAAATTTACGAGAAGCTGGCCCCGATTGCCTACCCGCCCATCGTGTTCATCTCGGTGCTTACCAAGCAGCGCGTGCACAAGGCCATCGAAACGGCCGTGCAGGTGTTCGAGAACAAGCGCCGCAAGATTCCGACTTCGCAGCTCAACGACGTGATGTTGGAGGAGATTGCCAAGTACCCACCGCCTGCCATCAAGGGCAAGCTGGTGCGCATCAAGTACGCCACGCAGCTGCCCACGCACAACCCGGTGTTTGCCTTTTTCTGCAACCTGCCGCAGTACGTGAAAGAGAACTACACCCGCTACCTGGAGAACCGGATGCGCGAGCACTTCGACTTCACGGGCGTGCCCATTGGCATCGTGTTTCGCAAAAAATAATTTTTGGTGCGGGGTTACCTTTTAAAAGGGGAAGTATAAAGCGGTGAATTTGGCAGCGGGCCCCGGCCGGCTGCCAGCACCAAAGCGAAATTTCACCCTTTTCTAACTTCTCTTTCAAGATGAAAAACGTATTGTTCCTCGCCCTGGCCGCGGCCTCGCTCGCCTTCACTTCCTGCGGCAGCAAGCAAGAAGAAGCTGCTAACAAAACCGGCGACGCCGTAGAGGCTACCGCCGATGCCCAGGCCGCCAGCCTGGACGCTAAAGCTGACTCGGTGAAGAAAGCCGGCGAAGCCACCAGCGACGCAATCAAAGACAACGCCGACAAGGCTAGCACCACGACCACGGCTCCTGCCGCTGGCACCACCACCACGACCACCAAAACCGAGGTGAAGAAATAGTTTCGGCTTTCTGCCGAAATGCCAAAAGGCCGCTCCTGCAAAGGAGCGGCCTTTTTTTTGCATCCACCAACTGGCGGAAAGTCCGTTCTATAATGCCTCGCCCAGGGCCCGGCGCAGGCCCGCAGTGTAAGCCGGCGTCAGCAGCTCTTCGGCGTAGGCCGGGTAGGCGGCCACGGCCGCCTCGGTGAGGGCCGGCACGAACACACTGGTTGTTTCCGCGTCGAGCGCGGCCAGGCGCAAGGGCAGCAACACGCGCTTGGGCACGGCCCCGGTGAGCTGAGCGTCGAGGTAGCGCACCTGCTGGGCGGCTGGGTCGACGAGCAACTCTTGCACCGTGCCCAGGGCCGTGCCGTTGGCCCCGCGCACGGCCCAGCCGCGCACGTCGGGGTGGCCGTCGGCCACTTCAAAATCGGGCAAGTCGCGCAGGCGGCGCAGCGTAATAGCAGGTTCCATACGGCTAGTCTGGGGTAGATGGGATGTTTTCGGCTTGCAATAAGACCGCAGCGGCGCGCAGAAACCGGCGATTCTGCTGCTGCTCGGCGGCAGTGCCGTCGCGGCCCGACAGCTGGCCGGCTTGCTGCACCAGGCGGGCCGCTTGCTCGTCCAGCGCCGGGTAGGCTTTCTGCTGCATGGCGCGCAGCAGGTTGGCGGCGGCTACCAAGCCGGGGCGCAGGTTGGCCCGGGCGTCGCCGTCGGCCAAGCGTGCGGTAGCGCTAGTGAGGTTGTCGCGCTGTTCGCGCACGGTGGCGTCGTCGCGCAGGTCGGGGCGGTCGGCCAGCGCCGACAGTTGCGGCACCAGCAACAGCAGGCGGCCCCGGGTGGTGCTGGAATCGGGGGCGGCGTCCGGCCGCGCAGCGGCCGTGGCGGGCCCCAGTGAATCGGCGGGCGCTGCCGGCTCAAAACTGTCCGTCGTCGGCGGTGGGGCGGGTTCGTCGGCCGGCGCGGGGCGCAGGAACCAGTATACCCCTAGTGTAAGGACTACGGCGGCCAAGGTCACTAGTAACCAAGGGCTCAGCGGGGGTTTTTTGCGTTGAATTGGAATTTCGGCCACGGCAGCGGAAGGGTCGGAAGATGATAGCCCTGCCTTCAACGCACCAAAACGCAAACCAGCCGCCGAGGTTGGCCCGCCGGGCCGCACAGTGGGCGGCGGCGCTTCTCCGCACATATTTATATATTTCCGAACATTTTAGAAGCTGCCCATTTTATTCTCCATCTTATGCCCCTCACTTCGACCGAACGCCTGCTGGCCGACTTGCAGGGCCGTGGCCTGCTGCTACCCGCCCAGGCTGCGGCCCTGGCCGACTACGAGCGCCAGCGCCCGTTCTCGCTGCACTACGAGCTACGGGCCCTGCTTTACCTTGGCGTCACGCTGCTCAGCGGGGGCCTGGGGGTGCTCATTTACCAAAACATTGAGCACATCGGGCACGGGGTGGTGGTGGCCGGCATTGCGGCGCTTATGGGGGCCTGCCTGGCGTACGCGGCCCGGCACCGGCCGGCTTTTACGTGGGGTGTGGCCCCCAGCCCGGGCCTGCTGCCCGAGTACCTGCTGCTGCTCGGCTGCCTGCTGTTTTTGGGGCTCGAAGGCTATTTGCAGGCGCAGTACCAGCTTTTTGGCACCCGTTACGGGCTGGCGGCGGTGCTGCCCACGGCGCTGTTTTTCGGCGTGGCCTACGCGTTCGACCACCGCGGGGTGTTGTCGATGGCCATCACGGCGCTGGCCTCGTGGGTGGGCGTGAGCGTGGCCCCGCTGGCTGTTTATGCCCGCAACGACTACGCGGCCCTCAGCGGGGCGGCCATTGGGCTGGGCCTGGCGCTGGGGGCCCTGGGGCTGTGGTCGGACCTAACCAACCACAAGCGCCATTTCGCTTTTGCTTACCTCTCGCTGGGCGGCAACCTGGCCCTAGTGGCCCTCACGGCCGCGCTGTTTCTGGGCCCGGCCGAAACCGGCGTGCCGCGCTGGGTGGCGTTGCCGCTGCTACTGGCCGTGTGCGCCGGCCTGGCCTGGTACGCGCGCCGCACCCAGTCGTATTTGTTCCTGCTGATGGGCGCGGTATTCGGCTACGTGGGGATTTCTTACCTACTGTTTGAGGTATTTGATTTGATAGACGGGCTGGCGCTGGGCCTGCTGTACTTCCCCCTTACCGCCGCTGGCGTGGTGGTTTTTCTCGTCAACATGAAGCGCATCCTGCGCATCGTTCCTACCCGCTGAATGCGCCTCAAAGCCTACAACCCCGCCTGGGCCCTGCACGCCGCGGCCCGCACTGCCGCCGCCCACTGGCACCGCCAGGGCCTACTCACCGAGGCCCAGCGCACGGCCATTGACGACGCCAATCCGCTCGATTACTACCGGCCGGCCTGGCTGTTGCGGGTGGTGCTGTTCTTTTTTACCGCGCTGGGCTGTGCTACGGCGGCGGGCTTTTTGTTCTTGCTGTTGCTGGATACTTCAAAGTCGGAGACGGCGCTCACCGCCGGGCTGGTTTTGGCGGCGGGCGGTTTTTTAATGGCGCTGGAACTGCTCATCGCGGGCTCGCGCCCTTACCACGCCGGCCACGATAACGCGCTGCTCTACGCTGCCTTGCTGGCGCTGCTGGGCCTGGGGGTTCAGGCCCAGTTGATGGGTAGCGGGGCCGATTCGCTGGCGGGGCCCCGGCTGGGGCTATTTCTGGTGTACGGGCTGGCGGTGCTGGGCGCGGCCACCGTGCGCTACGCCGACCCGCTGGCCGCCGCGCTGGCCTTCATCACCTACTTAGCGCTGGCGGCTAACCTGGTTTTGCAGACGGCGGCGGGGCCGGCGCTGCTGCCGTTCGTAGCCATGCTGGCGGCCGTCGGGGCCGCCCTGGCCGTGCGCCGCCTGGCCCAGAGCTCCGATTATCTCTATTACCGCACCTGCCTGCAGACTGCGAAGGCCCTGGCGCTGGCCACCTTTTACTTGGGCGGCAACTACTTGGTGGTACGCGAGGGCAATGCCGCATTGGGCCATCTGCCCTTCGCCCCGCAAATACCCTTCGCGCCGCTTTTCTACGTCCTCACCGCCGCGATACCGCTGGCTTACCTGTACTACGGACTGCGCCGGCACGACCGTTTGGTACTGGTGCTGGGGTTGTTGGCCGTGGCCTTCTCGGTGTTTACGCTGCGCTACTACCGCGCCTTGTTGCCGCCGGCCGTGGCCGCGACGCTGGCTGGGGCCCTGTTGCTGGCCCTCGCGGCGGCGGCGCTACGCTATCTGCGCACCCCGCGCCACGGCCTCACCGCTACGGCTGGCGACGAGGCCCCGCCCCACTTCAACCTCGAAACGCTGGTGGTGGCCCAAGCCAACGGGGCCCCGGCGGCTCCCGCTCAAGGCTTCGCATTTGGGGGCGGGCAGTCGGGCGGTGGGGGTGCTACCGGCAAGTGGTGAGCCCACGCACCAATGCTTTTCATTAAAATCCAAATAACGCTATTTATCAAATTAATACAATTTGAAATTATATCAAAAATTATCTAGTGAATTAATTTATGTTATCTTGGTAGTGCCAAAAGCATATTACCGTCCTTAATCACCCTTCTCAGCTTGAAAACAATTATTACAATAATGCTACTCGCTGTGAGTAGCAGCCGGCTGCTTGCGCAGTTGCCGACCAACAGTTTCGCCGTTACGTCGCCGTGCCCTGGCAGCCCCGACCAGTTCTCCACCCTACAATCGGTACTAACCACCGGGGCCCTAGCACCCATCGGCCCGGTTAAAGACGGGGCCAATGGCATCGTCGTCAATGCCTTGGGCTACGACGCCGCCAGCCCAGCAGTAATCTACGGTTTGCAATCGAAGCCGCTGAACCCAATGGCGCTGCTGGCCGGCCCCAGCGCCGCGCCCACCCTCTACCGCATCGACCTAGCCACGGCGGCGGCCACGGGCCTGGGGGCCGTGGCCGCGCCGCCAGTACCGGCCACGGGCTTGTCGGCCCCGGGCCCCACGGAAATTTACATGGACGAAGCCCTCGTACTTGACTTTGTGGGCGATGGCGACGCCAATTCCAACTATTATTTGGGCGGCGTCACGGGCCGGGTGTTTTACAACGCCGTCACCAAAGCCTACCGCTTGGCCGACGTGCATATGTATGTGGGCGTGCTGCCGCTGGCGGGGCTCGCCACGGCACCGGCGGCTACGGTGGCCCTGGCCCCCGCCTGGCACCAAGTCGACCTTTCGGACCCGGCCTCGGCGGCCCTGTCCACCACTTACCAGCGCACGGGCGAAGCCTACCTCAACAGCGGCGGCACAACGCCCATCCCCGACGGCGGCTTTCAGGATTGGGTGTACAACACTGACCAGGACAACCTGGTGGCTTACATCGGGGCCACCAACCAGCTCCTGACCATCACGGCCCCAGCCGCCCTGCCAGTCGCCCACACCACGGCCGTGGCCGCGCCCATCCTCGACCAAGCGGGCGCACCGGGCACCCAAAATATCGGGGCCATGTTCACCGATGAGTTGCACAACGTGTACGCCATTTCGGCCCAGGGCGGCACCATTTATCAAATCGACCACGTTACGGGCAATTACTCGGGCAAGTCCTACGGGGCATTCGGCTGCTCGCGCGGCGACGCCGTGAGCCTGCCCGGGGCCGTGCCTATCGCGCTTGCCAGCTTCGAGGCCGCCCCGGCCGAAACCTCTGTGCGCCTGAGTTGGGCCACGACCGTCGAGCACAACACTGCTTCGTTTGGGGTGCAGCGCAGTCGCACCGGCACCAGTGCCGGCTGGGCCACCGTGCAAACCGTGGCCGCTACCGGCCACGCCGCCGGGGCCGCTTACGCCGTTACCGACGCTGCCCCGCTGCTCGGCCTGGCCTATTACCGCTTGGCCCTGCGCTACGCCAGCGGACGAATTGTTTACTCGCCGGTGCTGGCCGTGAACTACACGCGAACGGCGTTGGCAGGGCGGTCTGGAAGCGGCACGGGAACAGCATTGGATATTTTTCCCAACCCCGTTTGTGGCCCCGCCGGCCTTACCTTATCTGCGGCGGGGGCCCCCACGAGCATCGATTTGCTGAGTGCCACCGGCCAATTGGTGCGCCACTACCCGTCGGCCACCGGCGGCGCAACGCGCCCGCTCGACGTTCAGGGCCTGCCTGGCGGGCTGTATTTATTGCGAGTGCAGCAGGCTGGCGGCATGCGCACGGTGCACGTTACGCTTGCGCCCTAGGCAATTGATAATTGAGCAAGGAGAGGGCCCTGGAAAACATTGTTTTCCAGGGCCCTCTCCTTGCAGGGTATTCAGACGCAGTTGCTTAAGCGCTAACCGCTTGGTACAGCTTGGCCAGTTGCGCCACGGCGTAGTCTACTTCATCGGCAGTGTTCATTTTGCTGAGCGAAAAGCGCACGGTGGCACGGTCGGGGTCGCCGCCGAGGGCTTCGAGCACGTGCGAGCCGGCCTGTGCCCCGCTGGTGCAGGCCGAGCCACCAGACGCAGCTATCTTGCTGATGTCTAGATTAAAAAGCAGCATTTCGCTGATGGCCGACGGTGGTAGGCTCACGCTAAGTACCGTGTAGAGGCTGTGGTCAGCATCGGCCGAACAGCCGTTGAACTGCACATCGGCTACCCGGGCCCGCAGCTGGTCGATGAAGCGGTCTTTGAGCCGCTGTACCTGGATGCGGTGGGCGTCCATGTCGCGGTAAGCAATTTCCAGGGCCTTGGCCAGCCCCACGATGCCGTACACGTTTTCGGTACCCGCCCGCACGTTACGCTCTTGCGAACCGCCGTGGATGAACGGCACGACGGACGTGCCGGGCCGGGTATACAAAAAGCCCACGCCCTTGGGCCCGTGGAACTTATGCGCCGAGCCCACCAGAAAATGGTTTTGTAGCGCTTGCACATTGTGCCGGTAGTGGCCCATCGTCTGCACCGTGTCGGTGTGAAAAACGGCCGCGTGCCGGGCACATAGAGCCCCAATGGCTTCAATGTCGTTCAGGTTACCGATTTCGTTGTTGCCGTGCATCAGGCTCACCAAGCTGCGCGGGTGGCCAGCCAGCAGCTCGTCGAGGTGGGACAGGTCGAGGCGGCCCTGGGCATCGTGGCGCACGTAGCTCAATTCAATATCGCCGGCTTTGGCCAGGGCCTGCAACGGGTGTAGCACGGCGTGGTGCTCCAGCCGCGAGGTGACGGCGTGGCGCAGACCTAAGGCCCGCACGCTGCCGAAAATGGCCGCGTTGTCGGCCTCAGTACCGCCGCTGGTGAAGGCAATTTCGGCAGGGGCGGCCCCGAGCAAGTGGGCCACCGTTTTGCGGGCGTTTTCGAGGGCGGCTCGCACTTGGCGGCCCGGCCCGTGCAGGCTGCTGGGGTTGCCGTAGTGTTGGCCCAAAAAGGGCAGCATGGCCTCCAGCACTTCGGGGTCGAGGGGCGTGGTGGCCGCATTATCAAAATAAGCTACCTGCATTGGGCTGATAATAAGAAGCTAAGGCTAGCAACGAACGTTTACTGAGCAATGATTTCTTTGATGTCGGCGATAATTTTCTGGGCCAGGTATTCGGCCGTGGCGTTCGAATCCGACTCGGCGTAGATGCGGATGATGGGCTCCGTGTTGGACTTGCGCAAGTGAACCCATTCCTTGTCAAACTCGATTTTAACGCCGTCAATTGTGTTCACCGGCTGCTTGGCGTAGCGCTTTTCCATTTGGGTCAGCACCGCATCGGTATTGATTTCGGGGGTCAGCTCAATCTTATTTTTGGAAATAAAATAGCCCGGGTACGACGCCCGCAGCCGAGACACGGTCAGGCCCGACTTAGCCAAGTGCGTCAAAAACAGCGCAATGCCCACCAGCGCATCGCGCCCGTAGTGCAGCTCGGGGTAAATGATGCCGCCGTTGCCCTCGCCGCCAATTACGGCCTGGGTTTCCTTCATTTTGGTTACCACGTTCACCTCGCCCACGGCGGCAGCGGCGTAGTGGCCTCCGTGCCGCTCGGTCACATCGCGCAGGGCCCTGGTGCTGCTGAGGTTGCTCACGGTGTTGCCGCCCCCGTTGGCTTGCAGCACGTAGTCGGCCACGGCCACCAGCGTGTATTCTTCGCCGAACATCTCCCCGTTTTCGCTCACCAGCGCGAGGCGGTCCACGTCGGGGTCCACCACGATGCCGAGGTCGAACGAGCCTTTTTCCAGCACCTTGGCAATGTCGCGCAAGTGCTCGGGCAGCGGCTCGGGGTTATGAGCAAAGTCGCCGGTGGGCTCGCAGTGCAGCTTTTCTACGGTTGTTACGCCCAGGGCCGCGAGCAGCTGCGGCACGGCAATGCCGCCCGATGAATTCACGGCGTCCACCACCACGCGGAAATTACGGGCCCGGATAGCCTCCACATCCACCAGCGGCAAGGCCACAACGGCCGCAATGTGCCGGGCCAGAAAATCGTCGTCGGTGCTGTACTGGCCCAACTTGGCAACGGGCGCAAAATTAAATGCTTCGCTTTCGGCCAGGGCCAGCACCTGCTGCCCGTCGGCTTCGGTAATGAATTCGCCAGCGGCGTTGAGCAGCTTCAGCGCGTTCCATTGCTTGGGGTTGTGCGAGGCGGTAAGAACGATGCCCCCGGCCGCTTGCTTGGCGGTCACCGCCATCTCAACGGTGGGCGTCGTGCTCAGGCCCAAGTCTACCACGTCGAGGCCCAGGCCCTGCAGGGTAGCCGCCACGAGGCGGCTCACCATAGAACCCGAAAGCCGGGCATCGCGGCCAATGACAACCGTGCGCGACGCCGTGGCCTGAGTCGTAACCCAAGTGCCGTAAGCTGCGGCATATTTCACTACGTCAAGCGGGGTGAGGCCTTGGCCAACCGGACCACCGATGGTACCGCGAATGCCGGAAATGGATTTAATGAGGGCCACTGAGTACTAAATATTATATTAGGATTGGGAAGGGACAAAAATACGCAGCCGCGCCGGGTTAGGCCCGGTACGGATTACCTTTGAAACGATGGAACACCGCTCGCCTGCTTCCGGGGCCCTGCTGGGGCCCGACCGCCGCCCGGCCCAATTGGCCGCTTTCGGCCGCCTGCTCGACGTGCTCGACCGTTTGCGCACCGAATGCCCCTGGGATCAGAAACAGACTTTGCAGAGCCTGCGCCACCTCACCATCGAGGAAACCTACGAAATCAGCGACGCCATTCTGCGCGACGACCTACCCGATTTAAAGAAGGAGCTGGGCGATGTAATGCTGCACTTGCTCTTTTATGCCCGCATCGCCGCCGAGCAGGGGGCCTTCGACATCGCCGATGCCTTGAACGCGCAGTGCGAAAAACTTATCTTCCGCCACCCACACATCTACGGCGACGCCCAGGCCGCCGACGAAGCCGCTGTAAAACGTAACTGGGAGCAGCTTAAACTTAAGGAAAAAGGCAACGCTGGAGTGCTCAGCGGCGTACCCACCTCACTGCCGGCCCTCGTAAAAGCCATGCGCATTCAGGAAAAAGCCCGGGGCGCGGGCTTCGACTGGGAGGAACCCGCTCAGGTGTGGGCCAAGGTGCAGGAAGAATTGGGAGAGTTCGGGGCCGAGTACGGCCACGGGCAGCCCGAAAAGATGCAGGCCGCACGCGCGGCCGAAGAATTTGGCGATTTGCTGTTTTCCCTCGTCAACTTTGCCCGCTTCGCCGGCATCAATCCTGAAGAAGCCTTGGAACGTACCAACCGCAAATTCATCAGTCGCTTTCAATACCTTGAGGCCGCCACGGCCGCCGATGGCCACCGCCTTACCGACCTATCCTTGGCGCAAATGGACGTGTACTGGGAAGCAGCCAAACGCCACCTAGCCGCCACCCCTGACGCATCTTCCGCAAATAATTAGCTTTCTTGCACACCCAATTAAGCGCCGCAAGCACGCCTCATTGGTCTTTTCTTTGGCTGCCCCGAAGATTTTGGTTAGGTTTGTCCGGTTGAACCACCGTTTTGGTTTATTTGGGCCACAGTTTTTTACGCCCAGCTTCCAACGAGCCAACTACCTAGCCGAGGCTGAGCAGAATGTCCGTTTCATTTTTACCAAGCTTCGTTTTTTCTTTTTTACTACTCTTTTACTTCTTCCCAACCTACAACCCAAATCCTCTGGAATAATGGAACAGAAAACTGCCCTGAACACGAGCCCCCGGCCCAACACCCCGGCCGCGCCTAAGGCCGCCGAGAAAAGTAGCGGGGGTGCCTCGCTGTTCTCCGTCATTGTCATCGTCCTGGCTTTTGTCGTCGCCTACGTCATTTTCAAGTTCGTACTCGGCAACGGTAGTCACTTCCAAGGCGGCATTAACACCAACGCCCCGATCCCTGGCGACCTCTTGGGCACTGTATACAGCGGCGGTAATATTGTACCGATTCTAATTACGATGTTCCTGTGCGTAATCACTTTCTCGATTGAGCGCCTGCTGACCATTTCCAAAGCCAAAGGTTCGCAAAGCATAGAAGGTTTCGTGCGCATCGTGCGCCAGAAGCTGAACGCCAACGACATCAACGGTGCCATTGCTGCCTGCGACCAGCAGAAAGGCTCGGTAGCCAACGTGGTGCGGGCCGGCCTGCGGAAATACAACGAGATGGCGCGTGACCGTTCTATGGGTTCCGACCAGAAAGTACTCGCCATCCAGAAGGAAATCGAGGAAACCACCGCGCTCGAACTGCCCATGCTGGAAAAAAACCTGGTAATTATCTCCACCATCGCCTCTATTGCTACCCTGACGGGCCTGCTCGGCACGGTGTTCGGTATGATCAGCGCTTTTTCGGCCCTAGCCCAAGCCGGTTCGCCCGATGCAGTGAAGTTGGCCAGCGGTATTTCGGAGGCCCTCATCAACACCGCATTTGGTATTGGTACTTCGGCTCTGGCTATTATTGCTTACAACTACTTCACCAGCAAGATTGACGAGTTGACGTACAGCATCGACGAAGCTGGTTTCAGCATCATCCAGACCTTCGCCGGCCAGCACGGCCAGCAAACGGTTCCGGCTCAAGCATAACCAATTGCGGGCGGCCTAAGCTCCTAACACTTAGGCCGCCCGCAGATTCGTGCGCACTAAAATGAGGGGATCGGCGTTGCTGCTGTTCTGCTTTTCCCTTCTTAACCCCGCCCCGCAATGCCTAAAGTAAAACCGCACCGTACCTCGCCGTCGCTTGATATGACGCCGATGGTGGACCTGGCCTTCTTGCTGGTGACATTCTTCATGCTCACGACCAAGTTCGCGCCCGAAGAAACCGTCGTGGTAGATACGCCATCATCGACGTCAGAAATTAAGCTACCAGAAAGTAATGTTATTACGCTAACGGTAGACAAAAACAAGCGCGTGTTCTTCGGCGTGGACGATGATAAGACCAAGGTGGCTACACTGCAAAAAGTAGGCGCTAAATATGGCGTAAACTTTAACGCGGCCCAAACCAAAGCCTTCGGTAATCTGACCAACTTTGGGGTACCTATTGGACAGCTTGGTTCGCTGCTGAGTATGGATGCTGATGCCCGCAAGGCCGTCGCTAAGTCCGAACCGGGTATCCCAATGGATTCGCTCAACAACCAGCTCATCGACTGGGTGATGGAAGCCCGCAAGGCCAATCTGGCCCTGTTTCACAAGCAGACCTTTATTGCCATAAAAGGCGATGGCCAAGCCGATGTGCCCACCGTGCAGCAAATAATTAAAGTGCTGCAAGAGAAAGACATCAACCGCTTCAACCTTATTACTGACTTGGAAAACAAGCCGGTGGTGAGCAAATAAGCAGCTTAAATAGCAATTTACTAGTACATTTTAGTAGCTAGAAATCATGTCAGAAGTCCAACAAAAAGCCGATTCCGGCAAAGGTGGGAAGAAGCGAGCCAAGAAAATGTCGACCAAAATCGACATGACACCGATGGTGGACTTGGCCTTTCTTCTGCTCACCTTTTTCATGCTCACCACCACATTTGCCAAGCCAAACGTGATGCAGCTGACAATGCCGGTGAAGGAAAAGAATGAAGACGAGCAAACCAAGCTCAAAGAATCCGAAGCTTTCACCATTATTATGGGTGAAAATAATAAGGTGTATTACTACGCCGGAATGAACTCAGCTGAATCGAAAGCTGATTTAAAAGTAACGAACTACGGCCCCAACGGTATCCGGCAAGTTATTCTCGACCGCCAGCGGGTTCAACCGAAAACGGTGATTCTCATCAAGCCTGACGACAAAGCCGTGTACAAGAACATGGTGGATATTCTTGACGAGATGAATATCACCAACCAGCACAAATACGCTTTGGTGAAAATCGCCAAATCGGATCAGGACCTTATTAAAGCATCCGGGCTATGATGACCTCCGCGCAGATTGCCCAGGCCAGTCTGGACGATATTGTTTTTGAAGGCCGTAACAAGTCTTACGGTGCTTACGTGCTTCGGCGGCTTTACCAGCGTAATGTAACCCGCTCACTGATTATCGCTACGGCGGTTTTGGTTTTGTTGGTGGCGTTTCCGCTCATTGCACAATACGTTCGGGACCACCAGCCCAAGGAAGACGTGAAGAAAAACCTCACGGAAAACGTGCTGATGGATGCTCCGCCATTGGACGACACCAAGCCTCCGCCCCCGCCTCCACCCCCTGAGGCCCCCCCGCCCCCGCCGCCCAAGCTCACGACCATCAAGTTCACCCCACCGGTGATTAAGAAGGACAATGAAGTGAAGCAGGAGGATGTGCCGGACCAGGAAGAACTTAAGGATAAGGCTGTAGCCACGGTAACCGTAAAAGGAAATACCGACTCGCAAGACCTATCAGAGCTGTCGGGCGAAGGCAACAAAGTGGTAGAAGAGGTAGTAGAAAACAAAGTCTATACCTATGTGGAACAAATGCCACAGCTCCCCGGTGGGGGCGGCAATGCTGCCATCGTAGCTGCCATCCAAAAAGCTACTAAATATCCCCGTATGGCACAAAATAACGGCGTAGAAGGCCGGATTTTTGTGAGCTTCACGGTAAACTCTGAGGGCGATGTTTCGGATGTGAAGGTAGTAAAAGGCCTAGGATCGGGCTTGGACGAGGAAACGATTCGGGCGGTGAAAACCCTACCCAAATTTATTCCTGGTAAGCAGAATGGCCGCGCTGTTAGCGTATCATTCACCGTGCCGATTACCTTCAAGATTCAATAGACTGTCGGCCCCGGCTCACGCTTAGAACCCCATGTAAAACCCCGGACGGAGCTGATAGCCCGGCCGGGGTTTTTTCATATCAGGCCCCAAGCAAATTAGTTTTGTAACAGATCGGTAAGAACTGTAAGTCATAAGCTGGGTAATTCTTGGTTTTCTTGCGCATTAATTAGCTGATCCATCAGGAAGCCGAACTATTTGGCGTCCGGAACAAGTTTTAAGGCCCCGTACCTGATTTTGTCGGTTTATTCTGGGCATCCGTTTATGTTCAACCTTCCAACTACTGAAGAACGCCTGGGCCGGTCACCACGGCACTTAGTTCGTTACTTCGTGCTCTTTATGTCATTGGTGTACGCAGGCATGGGTGCTTGGCTGGTTTGGACCGCCGGCCAGCCCGGTGGACCCGCAATGACTCATTTTAGTCAGATTGGCTTAACTGCCAACCGGTTGCGTTTGTTGGGCTTATTTTTTATCTTGTACGGGTTAATCCGCTTTGTACGGGGTTATCGGGCTTATTTTCGTGACTCCACTGCTTCCAACGACGATGAACTTCCTAAACGCTAAGTCTGCTCTCCTTTTTGCCGCTTCGACTGGGGGCTTGCTGGCATTGGCCGGTTGCCAACCGGGCGGCGGTGGCAGCGGTGTTGGCACCAGCACTCCTACTAGCGGCACCGTAAGCGTGGCGGTCGACGAAACATTTGCCCCCATCTTGCAGGCGCAGGCCGATACGTTTGGCAAGCTGTACCCCGATGCGCACGTCAAGTTGCAGTTTGAGCCCGAGGAAAACGTGATGGTGGACCTCATCAATGGCAAGGTAGAAGTGGCCGTGGCCTCGCGCGAGTTGAACGCGGAGGAAGAGGCAGCTTTCGCTAAGCAAACAATTTATCCTCATACTACTCGCATCGGCATCGACGGATTGGCTGTTATACTACACCCTTCTAATCCCGACTCACTACTAACGATCGACCAGCTACGGACCATTTTCACGGGCAAAACCACAACTTGGAGCGAGATTAGTGGCCAGAAAAAACTGGGTGACATCAATGTGGTATTCGATGCCAACCGGAGCAGTACCGCCCGCTTCGTGCGTGACTCGCTCACGAAGGGAGTTGCTATGACCTCCCGCGTGTTCGCGGCAAAATCGAATCCCGCGCTGCTAGATTACGTGGCAGCTCATCCCAACGCTATTGGGGTAGTGGGGGTAAACTGGATTTCGGACCATGACGACCCGGCGGCGATGAAGTTTTTTAACAAGGTCCGGGTGGCCAGCATTACGGCCCGTCCCCATCCCAAACCTGAGGATTATATTCAGCCGTATCAAGTCAACCTGGCCCAAAAAACTCCGGCCCAATTGGCTCAGTATCCCGAATTGCAGAATTACCCGTTGCGCCGCAACCTATACATCATCAACCGGGAGGCCCGTACAGGACTTGGCACGGGATTTACTTCGTTTGTAGCCGGTAAGAATGGCCAATTGATTTTTCAAAAATCGGGTTTGTTACCGGCCCTGATGCAAGCCCGTGTTGTGACCACGCCCAAACGTTAGTGACGGGCTCTGCGTACACTTTTAACTTTTTTCCGTTTTCTCACCATCCCCCTCCCTATGAGTTTCAAGCCTTGGAAACAGCCCCTGCTTGCTGCCGCCGCTTTGGCAGCTGGCACTACGGCGGCCACCGCCCAAACCAGCAACACCGAGACCCTTATTCAGCACGAACGCTACAATGAAGCTCGCGCTTCGCTGGGCCAAGGAGGCACGCCGGAAAACGCGTTTGAGTTGGGCCGCATTTACCAATTTCGGGATATGCCCGATTCAGCGGCTTATTATTTCAACAAAGCTAGCGGCACGACCCCGTTTGGGCAGGTAGCCGCTGGCCGCGCTTTATTGGCTAAAGGCCAGATTGCTCCGGCCGATGCCCAGTTTGATGCAGCTGCGAAAGCTACCAAGAACAAGGATGCCCGCATTCTGACAATGATTGCCCAAGCTTACGGCGAAACGGACGACGTAAAAAACATTGATAAGGCCCTCACCTTTGTCAACAATGCCCAAACCGCTAACAAGGGAAAGGACGATCCTACCCTGATGGTGGCGCGTGGCGAAGTGTATCTGCACACCGACCAAGGCGGTGGTGAAGCCATGAACAGCTTCGACCGCGCTACTACGGCCAACCCCAGCTACGCTCCCGCTTACTACGAGAAGGGTGTACTGAATGTGCGGGCCCGTAATTTCAACGAAGCCCGGACCAACCTCAATAAGGCCGTGGAGTTGGACCCAAGCTATGCTCCCGCCTATCGCGAGCTGGCCGACATGTATTATTACGCCGGCCAATACGACCAAGCCCTCAGCTCGTTCCAGAAGTTTGTGAGCCTGTCGGAGAAATCGCCCCGGACCGATGCGCAATACGCTTCGTTCCTATACCTGACCAAAAAGTATCCCGAGGCCCTAACGGCGGTGAATGGCGTGTTGAAAAGCGACCCCAACAACCTCACCATGAACCGTCTGAAAACGTATCTATTGTACGAAACTGGTGATTATGCTGGGGCCGGCGCGGCGATGGAAACGTACATGAAACTGGTTCCGGCCGGTAAAATTCTTCCGGAAGATTATGTTTATCAGGCCCGTATACTGACGAGAACTGGCCATGCCAGTGAAGGAATCGCAATTTTGCAAAAAGCAATTGCTGCAGCACCCGATCCTGCTAAAAAAGCGGAGTTGGAGAATGACCTTGCCTCGGCCCTTATTGCTAGCAAGGACTACTCAGGGGCCATTGGCCTGATTAAGAAAAAAATTGCCGCTAATCCTGACAAAAGCGATTTGGTGGACGTGTTCCGTCTGGCATCGGCCTACGATAACGCCAAGAAATATACCCAGGCTGACAGCGTATACAACGTCATCCTGACAGCAAAGCCTACCTACGCCCCCGGTGTGCTGGCCCGTGCCCGTACCAATAATAACCTGGATCCGGAGTCGAAAAAAGGATTGGCTAAGCCCTATTACGAGCGCTATATCGAGTTATCGAAAGCTGAAGGAGCAGATCCGACAAAATTCCGTAGTGGCCTGATTGAGGCTAATTATTACCTCGGCGTGTACGCGCTGCAAGTGAAAGGCGACAAAGCTGGTGCCAGCACTTACTTCCAGCAAGTGTTGGCTGTCGATCCGTCTAACAAAGACGCTTCTAACGCGCTAAGCATTATCAATGCGAAGCCGCGCGCTGCTACCACCAAGCGGACTACCACTACCACGGTCAAGAAAAAATAATTCCTAGGCTCTGTTAGGGTATTAAAAAGCCCCGTCGTGACGCTACGAAGGGGCTTTTTTGCGGGCAGATTTTCTTACTGCTGGGCGCTAAAAGCTTCCCATTTGGCTAGCGCCGCAGCAAAGTCGTCGGGTAACTCCGTTTCGAAAAATAATTTCTTGCCTGTTGTAGGCTGCACGAAGCCCAGTGACTGGGCGTGCAGGGCCTGCCGTGGCAGCAGTCGAAACGCATTTTCAACGAAGGCGCGGTAGCTGGCCGTGTTGGGCCCTACGCGGATGCGGCTGCCGCCATAAGTGGCATCGTTGAACAACGGATGGCCCAGGTGCTGCATATGCACCCGGATCTGATGCGTACGGCCGGTTTCGAGCACGCAGCGTACCAGCGCTACCGGTCCGTAGCTGCGCAGTACTTCGTAGTGCGTCACAGCCGCCTTGCCCTGTTCGCCGCCAGGGTACACAGTCTGTATTTTACGGTCGCGCAGGCTGCGCCCGATATGCCCGCGAATGGTGCCCGTGGCTTCCCTGGGTGTTCCCCACACCAGCGCCAGGTAACTGCGCTGGATGGTGTGATGGAAGAATTGCAGCGACAGGTGCGTCATTGCAAACTCTGTTTTACCGATAACCAGCAACCCCGACGTATCCTTGTCGATGCGGTGCACCAAGCCAGGGCGGACTTCACCATTGCGGCCCGTGGGCAAGTCGGCTAAATGGTAGGCTAAGCCGTTGACGAGTGTACCCTCCCAATGCCCAAACGCAGGATGGACCACCATCCCAGCCGGCTTGTTTACGATGAGCAAATCGTCGTCTTCGTAAGGAATGACCAAATCCATCGGCTCGGGCAGTACCTTACCGGTACGGGGCGGCCCGGGCAGCGTCACCGTGATGGTGTCCAGGGGCTTCACCCGATAGTTGGATTTAACCACGCGGCCGTTTACCTGCACCGCTTCGGCCCGAATGGCCTCCTGCACCTTATTGCGCGAGGTATGGCCCAGGCGGTTCAGCAGGAATTTATCGATGCGCAGCATTTCCTGGCCGCGGTCCACCACAACGCGGTGGTGCTCATACAGCTCGTCGCCCCCTTCAAGGTCGTCATTTTCTATCTCAGGGCCAGTTTCGGCTTCGCTCATGGTCGGGATGAAAGACTGATTTTTCAACAAAAAAGCCAAGGCTTGCGCCTTGGCTTTTCGGATTTACAAGCACAGTTAGCTTACTTCTTGCTTTTAATTTTCGACTTGCCTAAGCCGGGAGCCGACGAGGTAGGAGCAGTCGGCGTGGCAGATGGAGTGGTCGTGGGGCCTGTTTTCAACGGTGCCGGGGCCGTGGGCGTGATGCCCATTTTTTTCAGCACAATGTCCGAAATATCGCCGTCTTTGGGGCCGTGCAATAGCGTCGGAGTGTCGCCATCCGAGTTAAGGACATAAGTATAGCCATTTTCGGTAGCTACGTCGTCAATAGTCTTTTGCAACTTGTCGAGGGCCGGGCGGATAAGGCTCTGCTGCTTTTGCTGCAACGACTGCTCGGCACTGCGCTGGAACTCCTGGATGGATTGCTGCAAGCCAGTCAGTTCTTTTTCTTTGTCGGCCTTCACCACGTCTGTCATCGTGTTGGCGCTCTTTTGGTAAGCGTCAAGCTTGGTTTGGTAATCGGTGTATTTGCTTTTCATCTGAGCCGTCAACTGATCGTTGTAAGTTTTCAGACTTGACTCAATTTGCTTGCTTTCAGGCATCTGGCTTAGCACGTACTGCACGCTGGTGTAGCCGATTTTGAGCGGGGCCTGGGCCTGGGCGGAACTGGAGGCCAGAGTGCCAGCGGTCAGCAGAGCGGCGGCCAGCGCCAAGCGGAGGGTTTTCACGGAATTCATCAAGGGAAAATGGGTCAGAGAAAGTGTAGATACAAAGGTAGTTATTTTGGGCTTTTCTTGGTAGGGCGTTCCGGCTTGGTACTGGCTGGCTTATCAGGGGTGCCCGAATCCGACTCGAAAGCCGGGTCGGTGGCCGACGCTTTAGGCGGGGCCACAGTTTTCACCGGGCCTTTTTGGCCGGGTTGGTTGCGGTCTTCAGCCGCTAAGCCAAGCTCTTCCAGCACGAACTCGGTGTAATCGTAGGTAGGATTTGTGTAAAGCATGGTCAGGTCGCCGGCTTTGTCGAAAAGACAGGCCAACTGCTTCTTCTTGGCCACTTTTTCAATGGCCTCGAATATTTTATCCTGTACCGGCTTGTTCAATTCCTGGCGCTTCTTAAACAACTGCCCTTCATAGCCAAACTGCTTATTTTGATAAGTCTTGATGGCCTGCTCTTTCTGCAAAATCTCGTCTTGGCGCTTCTTTTTCATCGGTTCCGTCAGCACCACTTCCTCGTCGTGGTAGGTACGGTACAAATGGTCAAGGTCTTTTTTCTGGGCCTCGATTTCATTCTGCCACGTTTCCGACAGGCCGCTCAATTCCTGCTGGGCCTTGGCGTACTCAGGCATCTTGGCCATGATGAACTCCGAGTCGACCCACCCAAATTTCTGGGCCTGGACCGCCGGCACCGCCAGCAACAGCCCCGCCACTACGCCCAAAACACCGGCTATTCTCATGCGCATCAAACAAAGAAAACGGCCGCCAAGTGCCGCTGAACTAGCGGATTTGCTGGCCGATGATGAAGTGGAAATGGTTAGGATCTTGCTTGGTTGTGGTGCCAGGCAACGGTACCACTTGGTCGAAGCCGTGTCCGTAATCGAACCCTAGCAAGCCGAATGCCGACATGAAAATACGGGCCCCGACCCCAGCCGAACGGTATAACTTATAAGGGTTGTAATTATTATAAGTATCAAAGGCGTTGCCGGCCTCGGCAAAAGCCAGCACGTACACCGTCGCGGCCGGATTGAGGCTGACGGGGTAACGCATCTCCAGCACATACTTATTGTACACAGTGCCGCCGTTCTGGTTTTGTTGGGCGGTTGGGATGGCGTAAGCCGCGTTGGGGTCGTCGTAGCCGCGCAGGCCAACGTAATCGGTGCCCACTAGGAAGTTGCCGCCGCCGTTGTAGCCCAAACCCGCGCCGCCCAACTTGAAGCGCTCAAACGGCCCGATATCACGCGACCCATACGACCCCAGAAAGCCAAAGTGAGCGCGCGTGTTAAGCACTAGTTTACCCACGATAGGCGTAAACCACGAAGCGTCGAACATCCACTTGTGAAACTCTAACCACTGGTTAGCATCGGGGTGGGCCCCCTTGAAGATGGAATACGGCGGCGTTAGGCTCAGGCTGAGGCTCAGCGACGAGCCCCGACGCGTGTAAGTCGGGTTGTCGATGCTGTTACGGGCCAGCGTCGTGTTGATGGTAATGTTGTTAAACGTTCCAGTTGCGGCAATACTAGAAAGCTGGTTATAGTTTTGGGTTCTGTACTGGCTGTACGACAACGAGTTGCTTAACGTAA
This sequence comes from uncultured Hymenobacter sp., assembly GCA_964242665.1. Lineage (GTDB taxonomy): Bacteria > Bacteroidota > Bacteroidia > Cytophagales > Hymenobacteraceae > Hymenobacter. The sequence continues at coordinate 222,977 of CAXTBA010000002.1, read as the reverse complement.
AATAGTCATCGGGCACACGCAGCTGGCGGCCCAGACCCACGCTGGCGCTGTTAACTTTGATGAAAGCGCTGGTGTTGGCATCGAAGTTGGTACCCAGACGCTGAATACTACGGTTCAAGCTAAACGATAGAGAGTTAGGCTTCCGACCGCCCAGCCACGGCTCCGTAAACGAAAGCGAGTATGCTTGATACTGAAATCCGTTGGCCTGCACATTCAAGGCCAAGCGCTGGCCATCGCCGGACGGCACTGGCGTCCAGTTGTGAAGCGCACTGGCCTTGCGCAACGAGAAGTTGTTGAACACCAGGCCCACCGTACCAATAAAGCCAGCATAGCCGCCCCAGCCGCCAGAGAGCGTCACCTGATCCGAAGGTTTTTCTACGACCGTGTAATTGATGTCAACGGTGCCGTCGGCTTGGTTAGGGATGGGGTTGATGCCTACTTTTTCGGGGTCAAAGTAGCCCAGTGTGGACAGCTCACGGTTGGAACGGATGAGTAGCTCGCGGTTAAACTTGTCGCCGGGCAGCGTCCGAATGGCGCGGCGCACTACGTGGTCGCTGGTTTTGGTATTGCCGGCAATGTTTATCTCCTTGATGTGGGCCTGCACGCCTTCGCTCAGGCGCATCTCAATATCGATTGAATCCCCTTCCACCTTTTTCTCCACCGGGTCAATGGTGAAAAACAAGTAGCCGTCGTTCATATAAAGCGACGTAACGTCTTGGCCGGTCGGGTTATAGTTTAGGCGCTTATCCAAAATCTCCTTGCTGTACGGACTGCCCGATTTGATGCCCAGCACTCCTGAGAGCGTTTTATCATCGTAGAGGTAGTTGCCGTTCCAGGTAATATGGCGGAAATAATACTTGGGGCCCTCGTCTACTTTAATGGTCAAGGCTAAGCCTTTGGCATCACGTACTAAAGTATCGCTTACGACTGCCGCGTCGCGGTAGCCCTCGCTATTGTAGAACTCGATGAGCTTCTTCTTATCTTCTTCGTACTCAGACCGCTGGAACTTACCCGATGTCAAAAATTTGTATGGCTTGCGCGCTTTGGTCTTCTTCAGCTTGCCCCGCAGCTTGCCGTCTGAGAAAGCTTTGTTTCCTTCAAACACGATGTCATGGATGCGGACCTTGTTGGCCTTGTCTACATTGATGCGCAGCGCCACGCTATTGGAAAGCGACGAATCGGGCACTTGAATGACATTTACTTTCGTATCGAGGTAGCCCTTGTTCACGTAGAATTTGCGCACTTGGGCCCGGGTGTTGTTCAACAGAGCGTCCGTCACAACCTTGCCGCGGATAAGTGTAATCTTTTTGGTCAACTCTTCCGTTTGGCCCTTGCTGATGCCGTTGAACGTGAATTTTGACAAGCGGGGCCGCTCCTTAAGGGTAAAGTCCAGGAAGATTTTATCGCCTTCGGTGCGGGCGATGGTGACGTTGACATCACCTAAAATGCCCTGTGCCCACAGTTTGCGAATGGCTTTGCCTATTTCTTCGCCCGGAATGGTGATGTTGTCGCCCACCTTCAGGCCCGACAGGCCAACGAGCGTGCTAGGGTCGAGGTAGCGCGCGCCACTCACAGTGATGCCGCCCAGCACGTATTTTTTGGGTTCGTCGCCGCTGGCCGGGCGCGCCCCTACACCCTGGGCCCGCGCCGTGCCCCAGCCACCTAATACCAGCCACCCCAGCAGCAGAAACCAAGAAAAATTACGCACCGAAATCATGAATTAGATAAAATACTAAGAAACAGCTATTTGCTCACTTGTCTTACCGAAACGCCGTTCCCGTCCCTGGTAAGCCCGGATGGCATCGTGCAGGTGTTCGCGCCGAAAATCGGGCCACAGCAAATCGGTGATGTACAGCTCGGTATAAGCCAGTTGCCACAACATAAAGTTGCTGATGCGTTGTTCGCCACTAGTGCGGATGAGCAGCTCTGGGTCGGGCATTCCTGCTGTGGCAAGGTAGCCGGCCACAGTGGCTTCGCTCACTTCGGCTGGATGCACCCGGCCGGCCGCTACGTCGGTGGCCAGGCGGCGGGCCGCCTGGGCCAGATCCCAGCGGCCGCTGTAGCTCAGGGCCAGCACCAGCGTCATGCCCGTGCCCTCTTTGGTCATTTCCTGGGCCTCGGCTAGCTCCCGCTGGCAACCAGCGGGCAAACTGCTTGTGTCGCCGATGGCCTGCAAGCGGATGTTGTTTTTGAGCAGGGTCGGGGTTTCCTGGCGGATGGTATGCACCAATAGCTGCATTAACGCCATCACTTCCAAGGCCGGGCGGTTCCAGTTTTCGGTTGAAAAAGCGTACAGCGTCAAGTACTTCACGCCCAGGCGCGCCGCTTCTTCCACGGTTTCGCGCACGGCCGTGATGGCGCTCTGGTGGCCAAACACCCGCAGGCCGCCCCGTTGCTTGGCCCAGCGGCCGTTCCCGTCCATGATGACGGCTACGTGCGCGGGAATATTAAGAGAGTCGATTTCGGCTCGGCCGGTCATCGTTGCGGTTTCGGTATAAGAGGCCGCAAGTTACGAAGACGGTTGCATCTGCCGGCAGGGAGCGCTGCTCGCAGGGCCCTTGCACAAGCATTTTACACCAAAAAACCGCCGCCATATCCACAACTGGTACGGCGGCGGACATTTGGGCCGGACCCAAATCATTGCAAAAGCTTCTTGTTGTTCTTATACTGTGGGGGGCAACGCACCTTGTAAAAGGTATACGAAATGCTCAACCCGCTGTAGTAGTACCAATCTTTGTCGTGCGAATTCACCAACAACGGGTCCTGGTCACCCAGATTGTCGAGTTGGTCGCTGAACGTTTTGCGGACCCCAGTCTCCAAGCCCAAGTTGATGCGCTGTGACAGCGCGTATTTTAGCCCGGCCCCGGCCGGGATGGCAATACCGAAATGCCCACCTGAACGGTTATAGTTGGCTCCCAGACTTTGGTTGGTCATTTGAGTGCGCGTGTTGGCGTAATACGCTCCCACACCAATGAACAGGTAGGGCGTAAAATGCACTTTCCGTTTGCGCGAGCGGTAGTCCATAAAGTTGTACTCCATCGCCACGGCGGCCTCCAACACGCTGCCTTTCACGTTGGATCCGCGGTAGCCTTGCAAAGGTGCTACGCTGCCGTTGGCACCCTTTACACTGCCGTCGTCGGCCCGCAACAGGCCGGCTAATACGCTGCCGCGTAACGTCACCGGTACTGATACGTCGCGCCGGTAGAAAGCCGTAATGGCCGGGCGGTTGTTGCCGAACTGGTACTGCGGCGAAATTTCGCCCCGGTAATTGGTCGCTCCTAGGCCCAGGCCCACTTCACTCGTCCGCTGGGACTCTATTTGCGCTTGTGCCGAAGCACAAAAAAACGCACTCCTTGCTTGCACGAGACAAACAAGGAGTGCGCAACGAAAGGTGTTAACTACCATCAAACTAAGTAAGGCACTAAGCATTGGCCGGCTGCCGGCCGTCGTTGCTTAACGAAATTTCGGGTTCTTGATGCGGGGCGTCAGGATGTAGTTCACTGATAAGCCCGTCACCGTGTACCAGTCGGTTTTGCCTTGGCCGCGCTGGGCACCGGGTTTAAAGCCGACAAAATCTCCACTATTACTCTTGGTTATGCTAGTAGCTGGATCAGTGCCGCCGAAGTAAGCAGCTTGGCCTGTTAAGTCGGGAGCATAGTTCTTTCTTACATCATCCAGATACCCCGTGAACGTTTTGCGGATACCAAATTCTAAGCTGGCGTCGAAGTTACGATTGATACGGTAGCGTACACCACCACCGAATGGCAACGAAAACTGGAACCGACTATACGACTCGCCCTCAGTTTTCAAAGGTTGTAAGGAGACGTAAGTACCATCGGCCAGACGGCCCTGTGGGTTGTGGTGAAAGCCTGCCACGCCGGCGAATACATATGGCACAAAGTCGGGGCGTTTCAAGTAGTTGTTACGGTTCTGGATTAGGTCGACGATGACCACGCCTGCCAGTTCCTGAATGTCATTCTGGAAGTTGGCGTTACGGTTAGAACGGTACTTGGCGTTCTGGTCGTTAGCGTTCGCAGCGGTAGCGTCATCAGCTGTAATGCGGCCATACGACAAGCTCAAACGCCCCGAAACCCGGGGATAGAAGCGCCGGGTAATGCTAACACCGACGTTGGGACGGGTGTTGCTAAAACGGAAGCTGGGAAAACTGGTCTTCGGGGCTAGGTCACCGAAGTAGTTCATAGCGTTGAGAGTAAAGCCAACGGAATTGTACTGCTTGCGCTTACTGAATTGTTGCGCGTCGGCCCGCGAAGAACTGAGTAAGGCCAAGCCCACCAGCAAAGCAGTAGGATAAGTGAAGATATGTTTCATAAGGCAACAAAGGTGAATAGCGGAAAGCGAAGGAACACAGAAAAATGCCAATAATGCACTCTCAGGCGATTACAAAAGTAGAGACTATAGGGAACTAAAAAAAATTTGCGACCAACTTTCAAGTGAGTCACAATTTCTTAACTCACTACGGACCCAGGATTTCGGCGGTCGAGGCCCCAATTGAGTTTGCTGCGCAGAGTACTTAAAAAATTTACGTGGTTGAGCTTAACCAACCGCGCGCAGAAGTTTTCGCGCCGCACGGCCATCTGCACATTGGCATCGACGGAAATAGAACGAGAGTCGAGAGAGAGCATGTAATTCGAGCTACGACCCTCAATTTCAAAGGAAATCACACTTTGGTTCGACACCACGAGGGGCCGCACGTTCAGATTGTGGGGGCATACGGGCGCGATGATAAAATTGTTGGTTTGGGGAACCATTACCGGGCCTCCGCAACTGAGCGAGTAACCCGTTGAGCCCGTGGGCGTGGCCACCACGAGGCCATCGGCCCAATACGAATTTAAATACTCACCGTCTATATAAGTATGGACGGCAATCATGGCGGACGAGTCTCCCTTTAAAATACTAAATTCATTCAACCCAAAATTCAACCCTCCGAACACGTCCGGGTCGGTATCGACGCGGATCAGGCTGCGGTCATCGAGCACAAAGTGGCCTTTGTAAATGGCGTCAATGGCTTGGCTGATGCCGTCGGGGGTGACGGTGGCCAGGAAGCCCAGACGACCGGTATGGATGCCCAAAATAGGAATTTGCAGGGCCCCGACGTAAGTCACGGTGTCGAGCAGGGTGCCGTCGCCGCCGATGCTGAGCACGAAGTTGGTGCCGCGCAGCGAGTCGCCGCGCCGGAAGCTGGTGGTGTTGTCGGGCAGCCGCAGGGTGTTGTCGAGGTAGGTGCGGAAGGCCTCCACGATGCGCACTTCGGCCTGGCGAGCGGCCAAGTCGTCGAGCAAAGCTTGGATGGCCGGGGCGGCTTCCTCTGCGAAGGGCTTGCCGAGGATGGCGATTTTCATGCGGACGAGAACGATAACCAGCGCGAATAACGCACCGGCGGCTGGCTTTGCCGGGCCAGGGCCCTGGAAGGTGGGCCCGGGCTTAACTTTAAATCGGGAAAGTGGTACGAAAAAAGTACCCGGTTTGGCCCAAGCCGTTGAGGGTGTATTCGAGGGTGAACACCCGGTCGTAGTACGTAACCAAGTGCAGACCCAGGCCCACGGAGCGCAGCAACCGGTTAGGCAACTGATTCTCAGGCAGGGCGGCGGGGGCCACCACGTAGCCCGCGTCGGCAAACAAATTCAGATAGGCCACCAGCGGTATGGTATTGACTTTCGGGTTGTTGAGGGCCCTCAGGCGAATTTCGCTGGCGCGAAACAGCCGGTAACTCAGGCCTTGCTGCACCAGGCCGTAGTGGCGGCCGTCGACCACGTAGGCGTCGTAGCCGCGCACCAGCGCGTCGTAGCCCAGGGCGCGGGCATCGGCGTAGGCCAGGGCCCGGGTGAGGCGCAGCTGCCCGTTTAGCTCGAAAGCATAATAAAACCCGTGCCCCAGCGAAAAATAATGGTCGTACACCAGCCGCAACGTGGTAAGATCGGGCAAGCCGGGGTTCAGGAACACGCGGTGAACGAGCAGACCCTGGACGTATTGCCCGGTGAGTGGGTAGGCGAACGTGTTGCGTTGGTTGAGCGTGCTGACGAGGCTAAAATCGAGAAACTCGCGTTGGGTGCGGCCCAGGAAATAGTTGGGATCATAAAACCTCACCGAATCGAGAATCTCTTCGCGATGATAGGAAACGTCGAAAGCGGTGAGGAACTGCACGGTGTGGCGCAGGCGCAGCCCGCCCGAGGCATAAAACCGCTGCACGGGAAACGCATCGTCGGCGCGGTAGGCCACCAGGCGGTCGGCGAGGGTACGGTAATCGACAGAACGGCTCTGGGCGAATGAGATGGCCGCCCCTACCCCCACACGGCGGGCCCGCCCCAGGCCGGGGGCCTCATAAAACAACTCGTACTTACGGTTGAAGCCCAGCTGGAGGTTGGCGGTAACCAATTCGTTGCGCCCCCGAAAGTTATTGCGCACGAGGTGGATGCCGTAGTCGAGCCGCCGCCAGCGGTCGGGCCGGTCGAGCCAGGCCCGCAGGTTGCGGTCGGCAATGGAAAAAATGGGCACGGGAAACGTGTACAGCCGCTCCTGCACCACGAACAGCAACACCAGCTGCCCGTTGCCCTGGCAGCTGGCCTGCACCAGCACGGTGTGGAACAACTGGAGGTTGAACAGCCGGCGGCGGTTCGCTTCGAGGCGGGCGGCTAGGTCGGCCAGGGCCAGGGTGTCGCCTTCGCGCACGTCCAGCTCGGCCCGCAAAATTCGCTCGCGCGTGACGTGGTTACCCACCAGCAGCACCACGGCCACGCGGGCGCGAGAAGCCGCGCCGGTGCAAGGCAGGATGCGCACCAGGGTATCGACGGGGACCACCACGGGTGGCAGGGCGCGCGTGGCGCGCAGGGGCAGCGTGTCGGCCGGGGCCGACCCCGGCCCGGCCAGCAGCCCCATCAAAAACAGCAGAATCCCCAGCACCCGTCCCTACACGCTCAGGTAGCGCAGCAGGCTGTCGTAGCGCTCCTGCTCGTTCTCACTCACTTCGCCGGCCCCGCTGAACTGCGCGGCCACGAAGTAGCCAAACCGCTCCAGCGTGGCCACAATTCGGGCCATATTATCGGTATTCAGCTTTAGGGTGAGGCGGATGCGGTAGGGGTCCAGCTCGTCGGGCATCACGTGGACGTTTACAATCTTGGCATTGTTTTCCTCTACGTAGCGGCTGATTTGCGAGAGCGAGTAGTCGCGTTCGGCCATGCTCAGCACGATGATGCCGCCCTGGCCGGGGGCCGAAGTCTGGGGCCCGAAGGCCGCCAGCGCGTCGGCCACCGTCACCACCCCCACGTAGTTGTCGTCGTCGCCGACCACGGGCACGAGCTGAATCTTGTTTTCAATGGCCATCTCCACCACTCGAAAAAAGTGCTGATCGGGCCGCACGAAAGCCTCGCGGAAACCCAGCGGCAGCTCCGAGAGCAGGGTGTCAGGGTTTTCGAAATCGGCCAGGTCGGCCTCCGTTACCAGGCCGCGGTACTGGCGCTCGGCCAGCACTGGCAGCTGCCCCACCCGAAACTCGTCGAGCCAGCGCGCGGCCTTCCCCAGCGAGTCGGTGCCCTTGAGGGACGGAATCATTTCGTTGAGCAAATCTTCGGCGAGCATGGCTTGCATGGGCGGGCGGGGCGAAAAACACACGACGCCGAAGCGGCCGCACGTAGGATGAGAAAACGGAAGCCGGCAACCTGTTTTCAGTGGGGAAAGCGGGTGAGCGAACGAAAGCGGGAAGCGGCAGGCCCCGGGGGCAACTGGCATTTGGCTTGCGCAAAAATTGCGCCGGGCTGCCGCGTCAGGCCAGAACGGCGGGCTCGGGCTCCGACTTACGCAAAAAACGGCGCAGGTAGTTGTTGAAGCCGGCGGGGCGCTCCATCATGGGGGCATGGCCGCAGTGGTCGAGGAAAGCCAGCTCGGCACGGGGCAGCAGGCGGGCGAAGTCGTGGGCCACGGACGGCGGCGTAATGGTGTCGTTCAGGCCCCACACCAGCAGCACCGGCACTTGGATGCGGTGCAATTCCTTGGTCAGGTTGTGGCGCTGTGCTGAGCGCGCAATGGCAATGATGCGCAAACACTTAGCGTTAGAGTTAGTGACGTCAAAAATCTCATCTACCAGTTCCTTGGTGGCCACGGCGGGGTCGTAGAACGTGTAAGCCACCCGCTCTTGCACGAAGCTGTAGTTGCCGCGCTTGGGGAAGGAGCCGCCCATGCCGTCCTCAAACAGCCCGCTGCTGCCCGTGAGCACCAGCCGGCCCACGCGGGCGGGGTTGTTGAGTGTGTACACTAGGGCCACGTGGCCGCCCAGCGAGTTGCCCAGCACCGTGAGGGGCCCCGGCAGCTCCAAGGCCGCCACGAAGCCCTCGACGTAGGCCACCAGCCCCGGCACGCCGGCCTGGGCCAGCGGCATGTCGTAGATGGGCAGCAGCGGGATGAGCACGCGGTAGCGCGGCCGAAAAGCGGCCACGACCTCGTGCCAGTTGCTGAGGGCCCCGAACAGGCCGTGCAGCAGCAGCAGCACGGGGCCTTCGCCTTCATCGACGTATTCGTAGCCTTGCCGGTGGTGGGTGAGTAATTCCATGTAAGCAGTCCTAACCGGCTGCAGGGGAACCGGGTTTCGCAATGTTACAAAACCGCAGCCAATTGGCCAAAATAGCCAATCCGTCGGGGGTAAGCAGCGCCTCGGGGTGGAACTGCACCCCAAACAGCGGCAGCGTGGCGTGCCGCAGGGCCATCAGCTCGGGCGGGCCGGGCCCCACGGTGCGGGCCAGCGGCACCAGCGCTGGGGGCAGCGGCTCGCGCAGCACCAGCGAATGGTAGCGCGTGACTGGCACCACGGCCGGCAAGCCCACGGCCAGCGCCCCCCCCGCCACCCAGGCCACATCCGACACTTTGCCGTGCATGGGCCGCGCCGCCCGCCCCAGCGTGGCCCCAAAAAACTCGCCCAGGGCCTGGTGGCCCAGGCACACGCCCAGCATGGGCAGCCACGCGTGGTAATGGGCCACCACGGCCGGCATCACCCCGGCCGCTGCCGGCACGCCGGGGCCCGGCGACAGCACGATGCCGTCCCAGGCGGTGCGTTGCAGCTCGGCGAGCGGGGCGTCGTTGCGCCGCACCACCACTTCCGCCCCCAGCTGGCGCAGGTAGTCGGCCAGGGTGTGGGTGAAAGAATCGAAGTTGTCGAGCAGCAGAATCATAGTCTTTAAAACGGCTTTCGAACCCGTACGCGCAGGGAATGGAAGCGGGCGCTTGAGTATTCAAAACCGCCGCGTGGATCCTCAAAACCGTTGCGTAAGCTTTAAAAGTCCTTGCGTGACACCTCAAAACCGTCGCGTAAGCTCTCAAAGCCATTGCGTGAGTCCTCAAAACCGCCGCGTAACACCTTGAAACTGCCACGTAATACCTCAAAAGCGGCGCGTACAGCTGGTTTCTGAGTCAGAGCTTGATTTTGTTCAGACCGCCTAGGCTTTGATTTTCCACACCCCCACTTCTTAACTCCTCCACATTTCTCACATCCCTTTCCCATTTCCTGTAAACGCTGTTTTCATGCGCGTGAGCAGTCCTTTGGCCACGGGCAGCACGTAGGCCGTGGCGTGCAGGGCCAGCGGCGTGGCTTGCCGCACCAGCGGCAGCACCCGCGACCCGGCCACCAACTTGGGCGAAAGCAGCGACAAGCCCGCCAGGCCCGTGCCGTGCAGCAGCAGGCTCAGGCCGAGCAGCCATTTTAGCAGGCCGGCGGCCCCGCCCAGCAGGCTGTCCAAGAACCCGAAGGGCGTAAGGTGCAGGGCCGTTTTCAGCAAGCCGCCCAGCCAATGCACGCCCCACAGGATGGCCCCGAACACCAGCGCGAACGACACCAGTGGCAGCAGCCCGTACGCTTCGCCCACATAATGGCGCACCACCGGCACGGTGGCCGTGAGCAAGCTCAGCCCGCCCACCACCGCCAGCACGAAGGCCAGCAGCGAGGCCACCTCCAGCACCAGCCCGCGCCGGAAACCCTTCACGGCCCCCACGCCAAGCACGAGCAGCAGAAGTAGGTCGATAGCACTCATTGGGCTGAATTATAATTGAATTATAAATTTTGAATTATAAATTGTCATTCCAAACCAAAGCATCATAATACCCAATTTGCGGAAGAGCCTACATTTATAATTCAAAATTCAAAATTTATAATTCAATTATAATTCCCTTACTGGTTGGTATTGTTGAGCAGGTTGCTGACAACTTGAGAAATCATTTTGCCATCCGCCTGGCCGCTCAGCTCGCGGGCGGCCACGCCCATCACCTTGCCCAGGTCCGACGGGCCCTGGGCCCCTACCCGCTGGATGATGTGGACGAGACGCTCGACTAAATCAGCCTCCGACAATTGTTGGGGCAGGTATTCTTCAATAATGGCCAGCTCGGCCAATTCGTTGGCCTCAAGCTCGGAGCGGAACTGCTCTTTATAGATGGTGGCGGCGTCGCGGCGCTGCTTGGCAGCTTTGTTGAGCAGCTTCAGCTCGGCGTCGGGGGTGAGGGCCGCGCCGTGGGCCCCTTCGGCGGTTTCGGCCAGCATAATCTGCGACTTAAGGGATCGCAGCGTAGTGAGCCGCACTTTGTCTTTGGCCAACATGGCTTGCTTGATGGCGGCGTCGAGGGTGTCTTTGAGGGGCATGGGACCGGATGTTAAGGTTGGAAAATAGCCGCCGGGGCGGCGGGGCGCAGGGCCCCGGTTGCAACCGCAAGATTACGGCGCAGCGGGCCGGCAGCGTTTTTAAGGGTCATCGGCAAACGGCAGGCGAACGTAAGTAATCCCGGTCCCGGGCCGTACTGGGCCGCCGGTTGTTTGGCTGGGGCCCGACCTTCGCGGTGGCCACGCGCCCACCCTTTTGCCAGCAGCACATTCACCCAATTCCATGACGAAGCTAAGCGTAAACATCAACAAAATTGCCACCCTGCGCAACGCCCGCGGCCTACACGCCCGACCCGACCTGCTGCAAGCCGCCCGCGACATCGAACGGTTTGGGGCCGAAGGCATTACGGTGCACCCGCGGCCCGACGAGCGCCACATCCGCTACCAGGACGTGCGCGACCTCCGGGCCCTGGTGGCCACCGAGTTGAACGTGGAAGGTAACCCCACACCCGATTTTCTGGCCCTGGTGCGCGAGGTGCGGCCCGCCCAGGTAACGCTGGTGCCCGACGCGCCCGACGCCCTCACGTCCAACGCCGGCTGGGACACGATCCAGCACCAGATGTTTTTGCAGGAAGTCGTGGCCGAATTGCAGGCCCTGGGCTGCCGCGTCAGCATTTTTTTGGACCCCGATTTGACCTTGCTGGACGCCGCCGCCACCACCGGCACCGACCGCATCGAGCTGTACACCGAAGCTTACGCCCGCGGCTACGCTGCCAACCGCGAAGCTGCCGTGGCCCCCTACCGGGCCGCCGCCGCGCACGCCGGCCGCCTGGGCCTGGGCGTGAATGCCGGCCACGACCTGGACCTGGAAAATCTGGCCTTCCTGCACCAACAGCTGCCCGAGTTGAACGAGGTCAGCATCGGCCACGCCCTAGTGGCCGACGCCCTATACCTGGGCCTGGAAAACACCGTGCAGCTCTACAAGCGGCAGCTGCGCTGAAGTCCGTGAACAGTGAGCAGTTGAAATGCCATTCACTCCCCAACCGCTCGCTGATAACTGTTCACTGCTCTAACTGCTAATCGGCACCTTACCCAGAATTGCTTCAATCAAATTCTGGGTGCGGATGCCGTCGGCCTCGGCTTCGTAAGTGAGCATGATGCGATGGTTGAGCACATCGGCGGCCACGTCCTTGATGTCTTCGGGCAGCACGTAGTCGCGGCCGTCCAGGTAGGCCACGGCCTTGGCGGCGCGGTGCAGCGCGATGCTGGCCCGCGGGCTGGCCCCGAACTGCACGGCTTGGGCGAAGTCGGGCAAGTCGTAGTCGGCCGGGCGGCGGGTGGCAAACACCAACTCGATAATGTATTTCTCCAGCGTCTCGGAAATCTGCACCTGGTTGATCTGCTGGCGGATGCCGTGGATGTCGGCGGCCGTCAGCACCGGTTGCACGTCGTCTTGGAAGCTGAGGTTGGCCATGCGGCGCATCACCTCCAGCTCGTCGGCTTTCTTGAGGTAATCGACGTGAACCTTCAACATGAAACGGTCGACCTGGGCCTCGGGCAGCGGATAGGTTCCCTCCTGCTCCACCGGGTTTTGGGTGGCCAGCACCAGAAACGGCCGGTCGAGCTTGTAGGTAATTTCGCCGATGGTGACCTGGCCTTCTTGCATGGCTTCGAGCAGGGCGCTCTGCACCTTGGCCGGCGAGCGGTTGATTTCGTCGGCCAGCACGAGGTTGGCGAAGATGGGGCCCTTCTTCACCTCAAAAACCGACCGGCCCTGGTTGTAAATCATCGTGCCCACGAGGTCCGACGGCAGCAAATCGGGCGTGAACTGCACCCGCTGAAAGTGCAGGTTCAGCACTTTAGCCAGCGTGGACACGGCCAAGGTTTTGGCCAAGCCCGGCACGCCCTCCAGCAGAATGTGCCCGCCCGTGAACAAGCCAATCAGCAGCCGCCCCACCAGTACCTGCTGCCCAATCACCACCTTGCCCATCTCGGCAAAAACCCGCTGGATGAGCACCGGGTAGTCGGGCAGGGAAGCATTCGGGTTGGTATCGGGCGACATAGGCAAGGATATAAGTTAGGCCGCAAATTACGCCATCGGGCCCCAGGCGTCCGATCAAAAATAAAAAAGCCCTTCCGTTAGAAAGGGCTTTTTCGAAAGTACCAGAGACGGTGACTAAACCTAAAACCCGGAAGACTCGGTAAACTATCTACTATCAGTCACTTACACCAAAAGCAACATCTATTCTATTTCAGTAGGGGGCGTAATAGGGGGCGTTTGCCCCTTATCCCTCATTTAAGCAGGCAGCGAGGCCCTATGCTGCGCAGCCGCGGCCTGGGCACTTTCGTCCAAATACCGGCGCACCTCGTGGTAATCGTGGCCCAGCAGCTCGATAACTTCCTGTAGCCGCTCCAGCAGGTGCCCGTGGCGGTCGGGCCGCGGCGGCACGGCCGTGGAGAGGTAGCCCCGCACCTGCCAGATTTGCACCAGGTCCGATACCGGCAGCCGGTACGGGTCGTAGCCCGGATTATCCGAAAACAGCTCCACCGTCCCGCGCCGGTCGGTGATAACGTCTCCAATGCGCTTGAGCAGCAGGTTTTCCTGCGTCACCACCACGTAGCATTCCCAGGGCTTGAGCAGGTGCCAGCGGTCCACGAAGCTGCATATCACAATGTCGCGGTTGCCGAACGTGGGCGTCATGCTCAGCCCGTCCACTTCAAACGCCCGGTAGTTACCCCCCTCAAAGCCGGGGATAAAATAGGGTTTCATATCCTGGAGATATACCGCGTCGTTCATGCGGGTAGGATAGCCAGCTTGGGCCTCTCGCGGAAACAGCACGGTATTCTCATCGCCGTCCTTGTCCACGGTCACCGTCAGCACGTGCAGGTTGGGCTCGTGGTTCACTACAGCCTTGGGTGGGGCTGCTATTTTGGTAGGCGCGGGCACATCCTGGGGTGGTGCGGCAGCAGCAGCACCGTCTCGCAACATCGACCCCTGCCCGAGCAATAGCCAGTCGCTCGACACATCCGGGAACACCTTGAGGAAATCAACCAGAGTAGGAAAACTGGGCTCAGCACCTTGCAAAATTTTATACATTTTGCTGGTGGTAGAGTAGCCTAACTTCTGTGTTACACTATTGGCATTCAGCCTGTAATGCTGTAGAAGCATCTTTATTCGGTCGGTGACAGTGGCATTCGCTTCCATAAGAAAGTGTATTTAGGTGTCACTATTGCACCGCCGTGCATGTATGTTTGTGCTAGTAAGCAATGCGTTTGTTCACAAATGTACGCAACTACAACTAAAATACACACGGGTATGCACGAAAATACAAAAGAACCCACCGAACTACAGAAAGTCCTCGAACGACTAGGCCCCGGCCAAACCGTTGTGAAGGACGCTATTGCCGCACTTGCCGAGCAGGGTATCAAGGTCAGCCGGTCCACAATGTACCAGGTAGTAAACGGCCGCAGCGGCCGAAAAGAATTAGTAGAAGCCTTCCTGGTGGCCGCCGAAGCCGAGCACGACCGCCGCGAGCTGATAAAGCAGCGCTCCGCCAAAATCGCCTCCTAGCCATGCAGCACGTCCTCATTATTCCCGAGCCCGAATGGCGGCAGCTCACGGCCCGCCTCGACCGCCTGGAGCAGGCCGAAGCGGCCCGCGCCCTGGCCACCGCCGCCCCGCCCGACGAGGTGCTGAACGTGCAGCAGGCCGCCGCCTACATCGGCCTCTCGGCCGAGGCGCTGCGCCGGGCCCGCCGCAAAAACCGCATCAAAGGGGTGCGCCTCAATGAAAAAGAATGGGGCTTCAAACAGTCCGCGCTCGATGCCTACCCCCGCCGCTACCACCGCGCCGCAGCATAAGCCGGCCGCCGCCGGTCGGCCTCGCGCACGCGGCCGGCTCGACGGCTAGCACCACTACAACCGGGCATCCATGAATTTTATCCAGCACACCCGCGCCGCCCACGAGCAGCTGACCCGGCAGCCCGACGCTACGCCCTTTCACGTCAGCCTGTATTGGGCCCTGTTCTTCGAGTGGAACGCCAACCGCTTCCCCGAGTCGCTGGCCCTCGACCACGAGCACCTGATGAGCACGGCCCACATCGGCAACCGCAAAACCTACCGCTCTACGACCTTGAAACCTGGGGCCTGCTCACCTACCAGCCCAGCCAGTCGCGCCACCAGCCCAGCCGCTGTTTTCTAGCCGATTTACTAGGGGCAGAACTGCCCCCGGTAAACCAACCTACCGCGGGCACTTCTGCCCCCGATAAAACCGAGCCTACCGAGGGCACTTCTGCCCCAGGTAACTACCCCCTACCAGTGGCAGAAGTGCCCCCGGTAGATTTTCTATCGGAGGCAGAAGTGCCCCAAGCACTCCTTATAGGTAGTAAACGAAGTACTAAGAGTAAACCTCCTGTAGTAGTAAACGGCACCGCCGCCGCTGCCACAAAAAAAATAAAGGGGGCTTCGCCAGTCAACGAAGGGCTTTCAGGCCTGGTCGAAGATTCGGCCGACGATTGCCAGCCGAGGGACCCCTCCGGGGCAGGCGCAGCCCCCAAAAAAAAAGTTGCGCCAAAAAAGAAGGGGGTACAGGCCGACACCATCCGCGCAGCTGCCACAGCTCCCCCTACCGGGCACGGCCGCGGTGAGCCGCGCCGGCGGGGCCCACTGCCCGAGGTGCCTTTCTGCCAGTCGGCCATCTACCCCCTATCCGTCTTCGTGGCTGCCTTCGCCGGCACCGATTACGCACTAGCCGACCTGCCCCACTATCACCAGCTGGTCGACACCTGGCGCGACAAGAAAACCGGCCTACCCCCCACCCGCCGCGACTGGCTAGCCACCGCCCGCCGATTCATGCTCAACGATGCCGCCGACAACCGCCTCAAACTCGCTCCAAACGTCCAGCGCTTCGACGGCGCCGGCCCCGACCAACCCAACCCCGGAGGCTCAGCTGGTGGCTACCGCAGCAGCCGCTACGACTAGGGAGCTGGCCCGCGCCACTACCCCCGCCATCCGCGAGATGCTGGCCGACATCAGCGTGGGCCTCACCCGCGAGGTAGCCAGCACCGCCCCCAAGATTTTTCAGCTCAATCGCACCCTGGGCCCGCGCGAGGTAGTGAAGCTGCTGGTGATAATTCTGCGGGCGTTCGTCGACTCGCTGCGCGTGCCCGAAAAGCCCGACGCGGCCGACCTGCTGGAGCTGGCCGACACGCTGGCCGAAACCTACACCCACGACAGCCTCAAGGATTTTATTCTGGCCTTGAAGGAGGCCCGCACCAACGGCACCAAGTTTTACCAGGCGCTCGACGTGAGCACGCTGTACCGCCTGATTCGGGACTATTTCGACAAAAAAGCAGCCTACCTCGAAAGCCGCCACCTCGACCGCAAAGCCACCGGGGCCAGCCAGCAGGCCGCCGACGTGCAGCTGCTCGGCCAGGCGGCCCCCCGGATGCTGCAAAACGTGGCCCAGCAGATTCCGGCCGACCACCCCAACGCCGAAAGCCTGCGCCAAAAGCTCACCATCACCAACCAAAAGGCCCGCCGTGGCCTCATCACCCCCGAGGAGGCTGAGCAGCAGCGGGCCCAGGTGCGCCAGGCCACCGAGCGCAAGCCCCGCAAAAACTGGCAGCCCGGCCCCGAGGCCCAGAAGCGCATCGACAAGCGCAACGCCGCCGAAGACCGCGCCATTCTGAAAAAATACCGCGCTTCCTAGCACCATGCTGCCTCCCGGGCCCAAAGCATCCACTCATCACCCCGAAAGAGAAGCGCCAGCACGCACAGGCGCCCAGCAACGGCCGCACCGCGATTACCCCACCAAACTCACCAAGTAGCCCGTGAATACCATTGTCTACTACCGCGCTACCTGCGGCAGCCTCTATCGCGTCACCACTACCCCCGCCACCCGGCTGCGGCGCGCTACCGTCATGCAGGCCCGCCGCTCCGTGCACGCCCGCCTGTTCAGCCCACCCTACGAAACCAGCGCCGCCGAAGTCGCCCGCCTCGTCGCCATCGGCTCTTTTGTCGAAGTACCATGCCCCTAGCCCAGAAGCACGACCAGCTGCCGCTGGACTTCGGCACGCTCAATTCCGGCGAGATTACCACCGCCATTATCGCCTACCTCACCAAACACGGCTTCAAGGTGTGGCGCCAGAACACCACCGGCATCTACGACCCCGCTACCGGCCGCTGGAAAAAGAACCCCCAGGGCTGCAACGGCGTGCCCGACATCATCGGCTTCCGGCGGGCCGACGGCGTGTTCGTCGGCGTCGAAGTGAAGGCCGGCCGCGACACGCTACGCGACGACCAGCGCAAGTTCCTGAACGAGCTAAAGCAGGCCCAGGGCCTGGCTTTCGTGGCCTATGATTTCGCGCAATTCCAACAGTCATTCGAGGGCCGAGGCCTACACCATTTTCGCCATTAGCAGCTTAAATTATCTGTCTTTTATCCTCTCAACTATCCGGGTACTCCTTGATAGAGTAGTTCACTAGCTGTGGCTTTTGAAACCAATTAAGCTTATCCAAGTCGTGCCTGATTCGCTCTTCGTCCTCCTTGCTAGATGCTTTGATATCGCGCATATAGCCAAACTTGAATTGCGTAAGGCGATTATTGGCCGCAATCAACAGGGACTTACTCGTTTTATACCCTTCAAATAAAGAGTATCCTTCCAAAGCCAATTCCAGGCAAGTATCAACTACTTCCGGCTTCATCTCATGACCATAGATAATAAACGATACCAGCAAGTCAGCAACTTTACCGTGCCTCCTCGCCATATACCAGGCACCTTTATTCTTATTCTCCTCAAAAAGACCGAAGAATCCTTGGCCTATTATTCTTCTTTCAAATCTGGTTAATGACAATAATTCCTTGGCAACATCAAGCTTGAAATCATCTACATCGATTAAGATTTCATTCCGAACAAACTCATCAACGAAGTAGCTATACCGGTCATGCTTCTTTTTCAGAATGACCTCTTCCCGTTTTTGATAATACTCCCAGGCACCATCAAGTTGAAACCAGCCTCCATTGTATTCTGAGGAAGAGAAGTAATCTGGAAACTTCTTATCGTTTTCCAAATACGTCGCCAGTAGGTCGTACTCAGTACCCGAAATCAAGATGGAAGTCTTCTCACCGGGAAAGAGGTTGTCAGTGGTGTATTCAAAAAATTGCTTGGCCGTCTCGCTATCAAACGCATCCTCCTCCCCAGGCATTATCAGCACATCCTTGCCAGCAAATACCCTCTCCCGGTCTTGCAAGTACTTAACTAGGTCTGGTATTGTGTCAAGCTCTTCAATAATGACCTTGAAAGCCTCCTTATCTAGAATATGCACAAACTTCCCCGCTTTGGTCAAGGAGCTTGACGGATAGAATTGAACACTGTCTCCCAGATTGACTATTATTCGATGAACGACATCATAGCTGGCTGGTAAAAACTGCTCTACCTCCCTATCTGGGTGCTTGATAAATACCTCGTGCTTACTGTCTAATAGCTTTCTCTCGGCTCCATATACTTGGCTGACTGCCTTCTCAAGCGTCCTTCTAAAGTATCTATCATACAGCCCCTTAAACTCATAGTTTTTCACCGATAGAATAAGCAGGTTATTCTTAAACAGTATCAGTAAGTCGGCAATTTCCTTCTTATCCCCACGCTCGTCTTTTGGGCCTGGATAACACCAAAACTTGAGGAAAGAGGAGTACGCCAATTCATTCACGAATTCTTCGCCCTGCAATCCCTTATCCTGTGTTTCCATACCTAGTTTGAGTTACTCGCCCAAGTGATTCATTAAAGACAAATTAGTTACGCCGCGTAGGTATTGTGCTCCGCATCCACCCGCACCAGCGCCAGCTCCGCCAGCGACTCCAGCAGCGGCTGCACCTGCCCAGCCCGCACCTTGCCCGCAAAGAAGCCGGCCACGCCCGCCGCCGTCAGCGCCCCGCCCGAGCTGCCTTCTACCACTTCGCGCACGGCCCGCATCTGCTGCGCCAGCCCCGCCGGCCACTCGCGCCGGGCTGTGGTAGCCTCCACATCGACAGTTTCGGTGGCTAGCCCGCTGCTCATCGACAGCTGCTCACTGCCCGTGCCCTCTGGGGCCTGGTAGGCCGGCCGCAGATAGCGCACCGTGCCTGCCGCTTCTTCCGCCGCCCGCTGCTGGTTCAGCTGCACTAGCCGCGTCAGCAACTCCGCGTCGGGTAGGGCGACGGGCCAGCCGTAGGCGTCGGCCACAGCGGCGTCGAGCTGCTTGTGTAGCTCCAGCACCACAGCGGCCAGCCCGTTTTCGTGGGTCACTTGCTCCTTAGCCGTCAGGGGCAGCCCGGCGCGCAGCTTCTCCACCACGTTGTAGAGGTCGGTGAGGGTGAGCGTGGGGTGTTGCGCCTGCTGACGCTTGCGGTGGGCGTCGAGCTGTTCGGCTAGCTTGCGAATTTCTGTTTGTTGGGCTTCGGTAGGGGTAGGGAAAGGAAATGGGTCAAAACACCGGGTTTTATTGTAGCGCGGTCTATCTTCTAAGGTGCCGCCGGCTGCTAATGCCCATACTAGATGTGCTCGAGAGGACAGAATGCCTAAATGATACGCATCAGAGCTGCCGATTACTACTACCGTACCCTCAGCGACCCAGTCACCTGGCACAAACTGAAAGAATCGATGCTTAGAGGTTTCGGTTGTCACAATGTATCGTGCTAGGTTATCCACAGCCCGGCGCATTCCTGGTTGATTCTCCCCAAATAACCACCAGCGCTTGCGCTTAGCCTCTCGTGGGTTATGGTCACGCTCTGGCTTAACATATAAGAGCAACCGCTGGTAGGCTTGTGGATATTGCTCAGCTAGGTCTTCTGCAGTCAGGCCAGTGGCATCTACTACTGACAAGCCCCGTGGTCTCTGCGTTAAGTCCTGACCACTTACAAAAAGTTTGACCAAAGTGGCACTAGAAGTAGCTGTCAATGCCTCAGCCTCTGCGGCACCTAACACGAACCCTTGTCCATAAAACTTTACGCCTAGAAAAGCAATATCCGCGTTGGCGCGCAACAATAGAGCTGTTGCGACTTCAGCGCCTACAGATAAATCCGCATTAATTAGCCCCTCGGTTTCGGCAAATTCAACTTCAGTAGTTCCATCGTCTCCATTGTACTCACGCAATACAGTTGCCAATGTACCAGGCATGTTGCCTGCCTGAGCTACTGTAAGAGCAATGCGAACGGCAGCCCCGTCCGCATTATCTACCCACGGATGGTTTGGTATAGCGAACGTGAGTGACAGTGGCTGCTTGGAATTACCTAAGTAATTCTCGAGTACTCGACGATTAAAAATCTGCGTGATAGAATTAGTGGTAATAAAGCCCAATCGCTCAGCTTGACCGCTTTGCACTAGTTCAGCCGCCTGCTCCCACCAATACATCACGAGGTCAGCTGATTCTGCCACTCGGTTCGCGTAAGCTTTGCGCAAGGCCTCTGCGTAACCATCACCTAGCGCAAGTCTCATCCGCTTCATTCCTAAAAAGGGTGGATTACCGACAATAAAGTCGGCTGCTGGCCAGACTGCTGGCCTTGGGTTAGGATAAATCAAGTACTACTACTTGGGCTGCCTCGTCTGGCACTTGTTGGCCAGTTATAGGGTGCACTTTAGTGCTATACCCATCCCAGCGTGTTATGGCTCTGCCGCGAGAGTCTAACCGTGGTATGGAGGCATCGGAAGCCAACACAGCGTCTTGCTGGCGAATATTTTGGTATTCGTCAAGTAAAGGTTCTGCAAGTTGTGTCAATCCGTGAGTACGCAAATGCCATTGTAAGTAGCCAATTTTAAGCACAACGTCCGCTATAGCTGCAGCTCTCGGATTTAACTCTAAACCAAGCAGTTGCCGCGGGCTCACGGTGGTGCCGCCGCCCAGGTCTAGCAGACCCGTTTGCCCGTAACTGTTGATGGCCGTCAGCACCTCCCCCTCCAGCCGCTTAAGGTGTTCCAGCGTCACGTACAGAAAGTTACCCGACCCACACGCCGGGTCCAGCACCCGCACCGACGTCAGCCGCCGCAGAAACGTCACCAGCTCCTCGCGGGCCTCCTTGGGCTTGTTCTCCTCCAGGCGTCGGGCGCTGGCTGCCTGCGCTCCCGCCCACTCCCGGCGCAGCGGCGCCACCACGGCCGGCACCACCAGCCGCTCCACGTAGCGGCGCGGCGTGTAGTGCGCCCCCAGGCTGTGCCGCTCCTTCGGGTCCAGCGCCCGTTCCAGCAAAGTGCCGAAAATGGCCAGCTCCACTTCCGCCCAGTCGGCCTTGGCCGCCTCGCGCAGCAAGGTCAGCTGGTCGGCATTGAGGGGTAGGGCCGACGCCTCATGAAACAGCTGCCCATTAAAGCGCCGCAGCTTCGCTTTCAAGTCCGGCGCAAAGCCGCCCTTATCCATCGTGTGCCACAGGCTTTGCAGCGCATCCGGCAGCAGCGCCCGCAGCTCCGCCGTGGCCGCATACGCCGCCAGCAGCTCCGAAAACGAGTCCTTCGGAATCAGCGCTACATCCTCGGCAAACATCGTAAACAGGCAGCGCATCAGAAACTGCGCCACCACGTCCGAGGCGTGCCCCGCCCGCTCCAGCTGCGCCGAAAGCGCCGCCAGCTGCCCGGCTAGCTGCCGCGTCACCTGCGCCGCCCGCCGGCTCGGGTCTAGCTGCTGCGGGTCGGTAAAGAGCTGCCGCAGCCGCGCCCGCACACCTTCCTCCGCCAGGTCACCCAGCCGCAGCCGGTAGCGCTGCGAGTCCGGAAAGGGCACGTAGTTGTCGCCTACCCCCGCAAAGTTGCTGTACAAGTCCAGGCAGTAGCCCACGTCCACGACCACCACAAACGGCGGCCGCGGCTCGGTGCCGGGCAGGGCCCGCACGTAGCCCAGCGCCTGCTGGCGAGCCGCCTCCATCATCTGCCCCCACTTGGCCGTGCCTCGCACCGCGTGGCCCTTGCGCCGCTTATCCGCCGGCAGCCCCAGCTCGGCTTTCGCTAGCTTGGCCTGCTGGTCGGGCGTGTCGGTGCCCTGCTTGGTTTCCAGCACAAAGCACCCACGTTTGTACAAGTCAATGCGCCCCGTACTGCTTTTGCCACTCGCGCTACTAGTGCTAAACGTCACGGCCCGCTCCAGCACGTAGGCATCCTGCGCGGGGTCATCCGTCGTAGCATCGGGCCGGGCCACGTCCAATAAGTCGCAGAGGTCGGTCAGAAACAGGCCATAGTTGGCCCGCTCCGCGCCGCCCGATTTCAGCCAGCGAGTTTCAAAGTCGGTGTATAGCACGTTGCGTAATAAGTCTTTGCAAATAAGCCCTGCTTCATATGACAAGCTGGACGTTAGGTAGTGGCACGAAGGTAGCGGCGTTGCTAATAACTGATAACCAATTGCGCTACCCTGCCAACCGCCTTAGTAGCTTTGCCTGCTGTCCATAAGGCAGAAATCAACGCTCACTTTCCTGATGGACCGCAAAAAACTCCAGGCGCTACGCGAAAAGGTGGAAGCCCTTTTGCTGCCCAAAGCTCCCAATTCTAAGCAAGGCTACTACCAAAGCCCTACCCACGACGAAGCCACCCAAAAAGCCCTGGCCGCCGCGGCCACCACTGCTATCGGCCTGCTCGACAAAGCCAAGCTGGCCCGCGGTGCCGCCCATCAAAAGAAGCTCGTCGCCCTGGCCGACCAGCTCAAAGCCCCCAGCAACAACGGCTTCGGCGGCCCCGCCCGCCTGCCCCTAGCTGCCCTCAGCACTGCCCGCACCAGCCTCTTGCGCACCCTCAAAGCTGTCGATAATGAAAGCCGCAAGGTCTTCATCGTGCACGGCCGCGACGAAGCCATGCGCAAGGAAGCCCAAGCCACCCTCAACCGCTTCGGCATCGACGGCATCGTCCTGCACGAAGAAATCAACGAGGGCCAGACCATCATCGAGAAATTCGACCGCGAGGCCCGTGCTTGCGGCTACGCCGTCGTCCTATTCAGCCCCGACGACATGGGCGGCCTCCGAGTCGGCAAAACCGCCCCCAAGCTCTCGCCTCGCGCCCGCCAAAATGTAGTGCTCGAACTCGGCTACTTCGTAGCTCTACTCGGCCGCAAAAATGTCTTCGTCCTAGTAGCCGGCTCCGGCCTCGAACAGCCCAGCGACTTCCACGGTGTGGTTTATGAGTCCTACGATAAAGCCGGTGGCTGGCGGCGGCGCCTAGCCAATGAGTTATCTGCCCAAGGTTTCTACATCGACCCCACGGTGCTTAAGAAACTGTAGAAATGCTCCAGCCCATTCCTACGCGCATTTACCGCATTACTCACCTCGATAATCTCTTGGCCACGCTACGGCATGGTATCTTCTGCCGCAACCATTCTACCCCAGCCACCACTACCTACCACAACATCGGCGACGCTAGCCTCACCGACCGGCGCAACCGCATTGCCGTGCCGCTCCCGCCCGGCGGCTTCCTCAACGACTACGTGCCCTTCTACCTCGGCCCACGCAGCCCTATGCTCTACCGCATCGGCCGCCACCAGCCCCAGTCCGAGATTATCTACCTGCTTAGCCACGTTCAGCATATTCAGCAATTGGGCCTGCCCTTCGTGTTCACCGACGGCCACGCCTTCGAAATTCTCACCTCTTTCCACCAAAGCCCCGCCGACCTGGCTAGCCTAGCCTGGGCCGATATCTACGCCGATAAGTGGAAGCCCACCCTGCAAAATCCCAATTTGCAGCGTCACAAACAAGCCGAATTCCTCGTTCATCAGTTTGTGCCCGTGAATGCTTTGGTAGGAATTGCTGTTTACAATACCCATATTCGTACCCAGGTTGAGCAGATTGTGCAGCAGGCCGGCCTCACGCTGCCCGTTCGCGAAGTGCCCGCTTGGTACTATTAAGTTGCTTTGCCCACCCCGTCACCCATGATTACCACCGCCGAAGGCAACCTGCTCCAGGCTCCCACCGATGCCCTCATCAACACCATCAATACCGAGGGTGTCATGGGCAAAGGCATTGCTCTGCAGTTCAAGGAAGCCTTCGACCTCAACTACCGCCTCTACCGCCAAGCCTGCAAAGAGCAGCGCGTCCGCGTAGGCGAAATGTTCGTCACCGAAACGCACGAGTTAGTTGGGCCGCGCTTTATTATCAACTTTCCTACCAAGCGTCACTGGAAGGAGCACTCTCGCATCGACTATATCATCGAAGGCCTCGAAGACCTAAAACGTGTTATGGCGGAGCGTGGCATCACCTCAGTGGCCATGCCGCCGCTAGGTTGTGGTAATGGTGGCCTAAATTGGAGCCAGGTGCGGCCCATCATCGAGCAGTCCCTTGCTGAGGTTAACATTCCCATCTACCTCTACGAGCCATCCGATACTGTCTCTAAGCGTGAGCGCCAGCCTACCGCCGACGCTCAAAAGCTGACCCCTTCCCGAGCCATGCTGCTGGCCGCTATGCGAGCTTATTCGTCGCTTGGCTATAGCCTGAGCCTGATTGAAGTGCAAAAGCTGGCCTACTTTCTACAGCGCCTGGGCGAGCCGCTAAAGCTAAATTTTGAGAAGGCCCAATATGGCCCCTTCGCCCACAACCTTAGCTTCGTGCTTCAGCGCATGGATGGTGCCTACCTGCGTGGCATGGCCTACAAAGAAGCCAAGCCCTTCGCCGAGCTGACGCTGATGGAAGAGAAATTTCCAGAGGTAGATGCCTACATCGCGCAGCACCTCACCGACCAGCAGAAAGAACAGGTAGCCCACCTTACTACTCTTATCGAAGGTTTCGAATCGCCCCTAGGCATGGAACTCCTCGCCACCGTCGATTACTTACTTGATGCCCGCGAGGCTCACGATGTACCCACGCTGGTGCAGGCCGTCGGCGCCTGGAACGCCCGTAAGCGCAAGGTCTTAACACCTGAGTATATCGGCTTAGCCTTCGAGCGGCTCTCCTTAGAAGGCGTGTAACTTCGGGTCAACCTTGTCATCAGCTATATGCAACACCCCGCGCAGTCCCCCGCCGAGCGCCTGGCCGCCATCAAACTGATGCACGAGGTCAAAGAGCGCCTACGCGCCCTCAGCCCAGCCCTCACCGCCGCGCACCTGGCCGAAGCTAGCGAGCATTTCGCCCGCAAGTCCCAATCTAGTTTCGCCCCCGCCGAGCTGGCAGCTGCCCCCGCTGCCAAACCACGTCGAGCGCGTTAGCTACTGTTTATAAATACCACCGCCACGAAAACGGGGCTAGCCAACCGAGCATCACGCCCGGTCAGCTGGCCCCGTTGTTTGTGGTGGTGCAAGAGCAAATCCCTGCGGCCACTACTAACTAATAGTAGCTGTTGGACGGCATCACTGGCCGCAACGGCACTCGCGTACTAGCCACAAAAATGAGGCGTTTGAGAAGATGGCAGCCGGGCTAGGAGGTACTGAGTAGCGTCTTCAGTTCTCTTACTCGCCCCGCCAGCCGCAAGTTTTCCGCCAGCGTGCGCTCGTGGCGGGCGTTGGCAGCACTCTTTCCAATAGGGGGCGAACCAGACCGTATCGCCGCTTCTGCTACCTCCAGCTTATAACGGGCAGTTTTCACTTGGTCGCGGGCACGGCATAGTGCCTCAGCCAGCGGCAGTCCGGTTTCGCTATCCGTCTCGCTGCTAACCTTACGAAGTCGAGCGCTAGCCCGACGTTCTTCGGCCAGTAAGTCAGCCGATTGTTGAAGCAGACGCTCATAGTGCTCCCGCTGGTGAGCCAGTCGCTCATCCGCCACCAATCCCGGATTCAGAACAGGCGTAGCGAGATAGTGAGCTAACACGATATTAAGCGCCGCATTACCAGCCTCTGCGTAGGTAGCTGCATCTGGTCGCCCCTCCGCCTCTTGCTCAATAGCGCGGCGGGCATCACGTATAAACTTTGGCTCTTTGGACATACAGCGCAAATATGCGCGCGACAAACCAAGGTAACTAGTAGCACCCATATGGCTGACAGAGTATGGAAGTGACACGTAGCAGGTTATATGAGTCTAACTTGCGCAGCGGTCGCGCCATCTATTCAGAACTGAAGGGTGTATTAGAATTAATAACATTACTAATGACGTAGGACGATTCAGTTTACAACTGCAAAATATTGCTGTAAGAAATCAGGCCACTTTTGAGTAGTAACAAATTCTACTGGATAGTTATCATTCGTTCTTAGATAAGCTAACCGACCAAAATCATCATTATCAAAAAAGAGCTTACGTTCCGGATAGTAAATCGCAAGGCCAGTACTGCCAAAGCGTCCTTTTCTATCATTGCTGGCATAATAGCTCAATACACAGCTCCGAATGTCATTCTGTACTTGTGTTAATAACAGTTTGAGTTTAGGGTCTGTGTTTAACAAAGCGGCTTGAGCGCAAAAACGGCCTATGTCGATATGCTGGAATGTTGGTCGTTCCACTCCTGGACTAATGTAAGTGACTACATCTGGAGCATATGCCTCACAGGATGTGCGGGCGCTTTTTAGAACTGTAGCAAAAGCCGGTATTCGTGAATTCAGAAATTCAGACATTGACGATAAACTTGCAGCTAACTGTTCTATTTTAGTTAAATCAACCGCAGCAAGTGTCATTTGGCTCTGATTCTGCTTTTCATAAGACCGTACCAATATCTTACCCAAATCCTCAGCGCCAACCCCTGGTTTTACGGCCAATTTGCTCAACCAGTCATCGTATTTCCAACCAGAGCCTGGCTCCAGTTCCTCACTGGCGACCATTACTTTAGCCACATGTCGAAGCGCGTACGCGGTTTCGACCATAGACATTAAACACGCATCAAAACCTATTACTGCTAAGTTGCTGCCAGTCAAAGCGCTTTGCATTTCGCTGTTATAAAGCACATCATTATTGGTGTCATCATTGGATATGGATTTAAACGTACTTACATTAGGAACTGGTACGCTTTGAAGCCGGTCAAGTGGCGCTAAACGGTTAGTAGCTCGGGTGCTCATCACCGCGCTTATCGGTTGCATTTTGTCCTCTCGTGCTATTTGCGCACGCTTAGCAGCAAGAGCGCGTTGGCCTTCTTTTTGAGCTTGTGCAAGCATCAAACGCCATCCTTGCCCGTGGTTCCAAATAATTAGCATGTATTTCTGCGCCGGATATTTATCCTTTCCCCATGAAACAAAGCTTTTTAGGACATTAGGGTCGCCCATATTCAATTCACCCATATCCTGCACAGCTGAATCTTTACTTGGTATGAGCCCATGCGTCATCTTGAAACGCAGAGTTCTATCCCAATTGTATTCTGCGGTATTAGGAGCTAAATCCTTCGCCGGGGAGCGGTCAAATTGTACAATTACGTTCATGCGCGGTCTGCTACCAACTTGTGCTATCTCTTTAAAATCTCGCAAGGCGTCATCCTCTAAACTATTATCACCATTCATGAAAATCAATACTGTCCAGTCGGCTAACGAAGACGAGGAAGGAGCAGAATCGGGCGTTCCCGATGATTTATTAGTGTCTACTGTAGCATCAGGCACCTTCACGTTTTTAGCTTCACGTGATGCCCTATTATTTTTAGCATCGCAGCCACCAAAAAGCAAAAACACTAGCGCTAATGTTGCTAATTTGTTTAAGAAGGTCTGAAACATGATTACACTGAATTAAAAAGAGAAAAAATTTTAGTTATTCCTTAATACCTTAAATAATTGTCGCGACAATCATTCATTCTCTGACTTTTACCAGAACTGACACATTGCTACCAGCTTCAAACCTTATTTGGTATAATCCAGTGATATCAGCAAGCGTTGCGCCGCCGCCTCCAGCTTTTGTGGCTTTTGTCGGAGCAGGTATAAGTGTTGGAATAAGTTTACTAATAGCTTCAATCGTCTGGGGCAACTGAGAATCAGTCTTCACACCTAGCTCGGTCAACATCCATCCTGAAGTCAATTTTGCTGAAGCATCAACCGTTCCTAAACCACCTTTCCTTTGTAGGACATAGCCTTTTGTATAATCCGGCAAATAGACTATTTGATAAGTCAGTCCAACCTCAGCTTGACCGGCTGGAGCTTTACCAGAGGCCGTAGCCGGGGCTTCCGCACTTGCGCTTATGATTAGATAAGGTTGTGGACGATAAAACCGAAGGCCTTCTTGCGCTGAGGCTTTAATTGCATCAGTCTCAGCGGGAAGCACTTTATAGCCAGCACAGCTACTTAGCAATGAAACGCATACTAACAGAGAGCCTAAGGAGGAGATGTGTTTCATGTTTGAAGATGATTGAATTGTTCATTTGGTGAGTCGCAACCGTGGGATTACGAGAGCCAGCAACATGGCAAAATCAGCTTCAACTTGGGCATATATAACTGCCGGTTTAAAGAATCACTGAATCAAGCCGCCTAACTAGCGATAAAAGTCTGAATTATAGAGACCTTGACGCATCAGTACCAGCACTGAACTTAAAAGCAGCCTTCATACGATAACCGTTATAACAACGAGGCCAGCTAGCCGAGCATCATGCCCGGCTAGTTGGCCTCGTTGCTTAAAATGGTTGGACAGGAGCCAGCTATTTGCCGGCCTGGTTGTGCTTCTTGTCTACGAGCTGCAAAATCACATTGACGGCCGCGTGAACGAGTATTTGCCAGAGCTTCATCGATTAAAAAGGAAAGAGGTGAAGAAAATGAAATAGAGGTAGGCCCAGCCAGAGGCTCAGCTCAACACCTCGAAATGAGGCCGGTCCTTGAACCCCGGCCAGTCACCGCCCCAATGCACCCGCGCATCGGCCGCCTTCATCAGCCGGGCAAACTTGCTCAGCAGCAGCCCCGACCACGATAACTCGCCATCGGCCAGCAGAAAGGCCACGTCCAGCGCCGGCGTCAGCCGCTTGTTGTGGTTCGATTCGCCCCCGCGCTTATAAGTCACGATGGGCCCCGGCTTGCTTCTGCCCTGCGCATACAGCTCATCCTGCCGCTCGGGGCTGCGGTAGCACTCAGTGATGAGGGGCAACCCAACCAGTCGCAACACCGGGTCACCTAGCCAGCGGGCCAGCGCCTGCGAGTAAGCCGCCGCCAGGCTCGGCACTGCCTGGGCCAGCCGCGCCGCCTGAATCTTCTGCCCCGCCGACATCAGCACGGGCGCTACCCGAACGGGCTTCAAGGCCGCAGGCGCAGTTCCAACGGCGGACTTACTCGGCGACATGACCAGCATCGCTAGGGATAAGAGCGACCGGCGCAGGCGCAACGGGCGGCGCCACCACGGCCCCGACCGCCGGCAGTTTCACCACCGTTTCCGGCTTCTGAAACATCTTCCGCACCGTCGCATAAATCGTGACAAGACCCACCACCACCTGCACCACGATGTGCACGAAGGTTTCAATCTCATTGGCCGTAGGCGGGGTAAAAGCCGAGCTGCCGACTTCCCAGGCCCCGAATACCGTGAGCATCTGGCCGATATGCCCCAGCTTGGAACTGCTGAATAACATGACTTACTAAAGTAGAATAGTGAAACGCACTTTAGTACAAACATACGCAACGCAAGAACATTCGGCTACTTCTTTTCGGGAGAGACTTCAATTGCATTATTAAGGGCGCATCCCCCTCCGCTTCCGTTAGTCGCTCCGGGGGTCGGGCGAAAAATGCTTGATGCGCATTTCCGCTACCCCGCTGCGCTTCGGCCCTGCGGGCAGCTCCCTTCGGTCGCTTGGCTACCATCCCTTGCGCACTCCGCCAGCGACTTTCGATGCAGCAGCTACCAACCGTCAGCAGGCCAGGCAGCGCCAAAAAATGCGCAGCCCGCCCCTACCGCAACCCACCGCTCCGGCCCGCCTTCCTATGGTCGGCCAGCCTCTCCCAGCCGCCCCGATACTACTGCCACAGCCCACCGCAGCCCGCCGCCTGCCTACCCCACCAGCTGCCCGGCGCGTCAGGCAGCGTCGGCCCCGCCACCAGTGACACAACCCCGACGCAGGCCCACCGCCCCGCGCCAGCCGCCGGAAAAGGCGGCCCGCGCTCAGCCGGCAGTCAGCCGTGACAGGGATACTCGATAATTCCAGCCCGCCTACGCTTCGGGGGACGCCCGGCCGCACAACCCACCGCAGGCGTCCCCTTCGCTTACCGCCGCAGCGGTGACAGCAGCTACTCACCAATGCACCCCAGCGGGCCGCCCAGCCTCCCGCTGGTCGGCAGGTCGCCCCTACCGCAAACCCACGCCCCGGCCCCCCTCACTCCGCACCGGGCATCCGGCCCAACCCACAAGCCCCCACGGCCGGACACCCGGCGCTGCGTTCGGCCAGCCTCTCCCTACCCGCTCCGGGTTGCGTCAGCAGCAGCGGTTTCGGCACCCAGGTCCGCCCGGCGCTCCGGCTGAACCGCTCTCTCCGCTTTGCTGCGTTCGGGTTCAGCCTCCGCTTACCACCCTCACCAAACCCTGACGCCAGCCCCCCGCACCGGCCCAGGTTGCCCATGCGCAAGGTCGCCGGCTTCCGTTGGTCGCCACCTCCCATACGCGGGGGACCCCTCTGGGGCACTGGCCGCCCCTCACGCACTACCCGCGAGTAGACTGGAGTAGCGGCAGTGTCGGCAGTGACAAAGCCAGGGCGCGGCTCAGTGCTGCGCCGGTTTCCGTAGCGGCGGTAGCGGCCCCTGGCTGAATAAGGTGCCCTTCGGGCGAGTGTCCAGCGGGGAGTTCCCCGCCCCCCGTACCATGCTCCGCTCCGCTTTGCATTGCCTCGGGTTCCGCAGCCAGGAAAAGGCCGCTACCCCCTCATAAGGTGCCCTTCGGGCGAGTTGTGCGGCCTACGGCGCGCACCGGGGGCCTCACGGCCGGCCCCCGCCCCCCCTGGCCATGGGCATTCAGTGGGTTGTCGGGTCGGGGCCTCCCGCGCCGGTGGCCAGCCCTGCCCGCAGCGGCGGGCCCCGCGGCCACCGGCAGCCCCAGCGGGGGCAGGCCTACAGACCCAGCCCGCCCGGCACCGGCGTGGCACTGGGTGCGGGCGCGGCCAGCCACTCGCAGCGCCGGCCCAGGGCTACGGCGGCGCGGGCAGCGCTCAGCGTGCCCCGGCTTTGCCCGTCCCACACCACCAGCACCACATCGGCCGCGGCCACTATTGCCCGGTTGCGCACGTGGGGCGCCGCGTCCCCGTGGGCGGCGTAGTCGGGCCGCAGCACCCGCAGCGGCACCCCGTGGGCCCGCGCCCAGGCCGCCGCCAGCGTGTCGGCCCCAGCCGCGCCGCCGCTCACCACCTCAGCGGGGGCCAGCTGCGCCAGCCGGGCTAGCAGCGTGGCGCACTTCGTCAGGCCCCGGCTACCCACTACCGCCACTACCAGCCCACTAGCAGCTACTATACTTTTTTGTACATTTTTCATACTACAAGTTACAACTATTTTGTGTATTATGGTACACATTAAAGACAACTTATTTTATCACTAAGGTGTACATTATACTATTTTAGTACGTATATTTGTGTAGTAGTCGGGGGAGAGGCCCCCGGCGCTTCGCGCCAGCGGCGCGTGCAGGGCCCGGCCCGCACCGCAGTGCACTTCATCGGCTAACCCTTACAGCCCATGCTACACACCCTTTGCCCCCGCACAGTTGCCGCCCTGGCCGCTTGCCGCCGCCGGGATTCGGCTTTCGGCACCTTCGCCCAGCGCACCATTGACCGCCGCTACTGTGGGCTTCCTTCCATTCCCGGCCCCGCCACCGAGTGGTACCCCCGCGCGGTGCAGCTAGCCGGCGGCGTGCCTTCGCATTTGGTTTGGCAGCCCTTCGGGGTCGTACCCGGTAGGGCTGCCCAGGTGCGCCAGTCCGTTGCCATCTGTCATTTCTGCGCGGGCCCTATCGACGCGGCCAGCCGTTGCGCCTGCTTTGCCCATGTCTAGCCCGGCCGCCCCGCCGGCCGCTCCCGCTCAGGGGGCGGCCCCTTCAGCTGCCGAGCAGCGCGCCCGGTGCCTGGAGCTGCTAGCCCGCCTCGATGCGCAGGCTGCCGCCGCGCCCCGGCGCCCCTACTACCTAGCCCCGCCCCGCTCCACCGACCCGCTGGACGACCCCGCCACCGACCCTTGCCGCTGGCAAGGCTTCCTCTAGCCACCCGGCCCGCGCTCCTAGTCGGCGCGGGCCGCCCTACCCTTCGCCATGATTGTTCGCCTCAGCCCAGCTTTTCGCAGCTGGCCGCCGCCTGCTTTCCCTTGCCCGGCTGCACCGTGCGCGGCTATTCCAGCGCCCAGGGTGCGCGCTACTCGCTCACCATCAGCACGCCCGTCGGTGCGGGCTGTCCCGGCCAGTATCACGGCACCGGGGCCACCTGCTACGAAGCCCTGGCCGCCGCCGTGCAGCTCTTCCTCGACAGCGCCCACGCCTACCCGGCCCTGGCCGCTTACCAATCCTAGCCACTCAGGAGCCGGCCCCAGCGCCGGCCCCGCTTTCCTTACCCCCATGCCCAAAACAGCTACCACTTACCAACCCCATCTGCTCGACCCGCACAGCGCCGAGCCCCAGCCCGTCAGCCCCGGCAACGGCCGCAGCTTCAAGCTGGCCGAGCTGTACCGTCTACTCGACTGCCGCACCGTCGACGTGGTGCGCCTCACCGACGAGCTGATTCTGATAATCGACGACGAAGGCAAGTTCCGCCACCCCGCCTACCTCAACCTGCTGGCTACCTACCTCTCGTATGATTGCAGCGCCTTTCCGTGAAAGGCAGCCAGAAAAGGAGGCGGGGGCACCACTTACCTCTAAAGGCGGCCCCTGTGGCGCTGACCTTGAGTGCCAGATACGGTGCCCCGCTTCCCGTTTTTGTCTGAAGACTGCACAGTATGGAGGGAGCCCTGGCCCACGGCCACCGGCATCCCGCATTGTACGAGACGAGTTGCGGTAAAAACCTGACTGGCTGTTTTCTCCACTTTTCCCCTGTCGGTTATGCGCGCTAGTACCCGCCCCAGTTCCCCACCCCTGAAGTATGTCGTTGGCATCGATATGGCCAAAGACACCTTTGTGGCCTGCTTCGGCCGGCTCGATGCGGAGCAGCAATTACGCTTCGGTAAGCAGGCCACCTTCGACAACACCCTAGTCGGCTTCATCGACCTGCTGGCGTGGACCGCCCGGCAGCAGCAAGTGGTTGTTGCCCTCTGGTTCGTCGTGGAGGCTACCGGTGTCTACTACGAAGGATTGGCCTATTTTCTAGCCGATAAGCACCAAGCGCTGAGCGTGTTGCTGCCCAACAAAGCCAAGCACTTCGCCCAAAGTACGGAGCTAAAAAGCAAGACCGACCAGCTTGACGCCCGCCTGCTCTGCCGCCTGGGCCCGGAACGTCAGCTGCCGGCCTGGCAGCCGCCCACCCCCGCGTTGCGCCGGTTGCGGGCCCTCACGCGAGAGCGCCAGGGCCTGACCCAGCAAGCGACCCGCCTAAAAGCTCGGCTACATGCCTGCCGCCACAGCTACGAGCCGGAAGCCCGCACCGTGGCGCGCCTGACGGCCCAGCATGCCTTAGTCCAGCAGCAGCAACGCGCCGTGGACCAGGACCTGGCAGCGGTGTTGGCCAGCGAACCCGACTTGGCCCGCAAGCTGGCCCATTTGACCAGCGTGCCGGGCATTGGGTTGGCGACGGCTGTTGTCGTGGTGGCCGAAACCAGCGGCTTCGTGCTGGTCGAAAACGAACGGCAACTGGCCTCCTATGCTGGCCTGGACGTCGCCCAGCGACAAAGCGGAACGACCGCACGGGCCACGCGCATCTCGCATCGAGGCAATGTGCGCCTGCGCACGGCCTTATACCTGCCGGCCGTGAGCAGCCTGCGCTACAACCCGCAGCAGATGGCCTTTTATGCCCGCTTGCGAACCCGGCAGCCCAACGGCAAGCCCGGCGTGATTGCCGTCATGCGCAAGCTGTTGCTGCTGTGCTACTCGCTCTGGAAAAATGACCGGCCTTACGACCCACAGTTCCATCCGGCTCACCTGGTCAAAAAAGAAGTAGCCCCAGCCGCTTGATAGGCCGAGGCTACGCAGGATGAACCCACCAGGCCCTCCTTAAAGGAGCCTAAAAGTAACAAACGTCCGCTGAAAGCTTGCTTTTTATCACAGTATCTGGTACCAGCACCAGCCCGAAGCGCGCGGCGTCGATTCCATCGTGGGCCGCGCCATCCTCTGCCACGACAAGCAATTCAAATAATCAACGCAGCAAACGGCGACGGGGCCGGCCGACGACTGGCCCCACTTTTTTCTTTCCCAACCCTCGCCCCAATGGCAACCAAACCCACCGCCGCTAGCGCCGCAGTAGCCGCCCCGGCCGCACCCGTTACCCCCACTCCCAGCCGCGCCTACCTCACCGCTTTGGTGGATGAGGCCAGCGGCGAGCTGACCGAAACCAGCCGCTTCCGCTACCTGCCCGGCCACCCGCGCCAAGTGCGCTTCGACGCCAAGGCCGGCCAGTTCAACCTCGGCGGCACGGTGCCGCTGGGCAACTCGCTCGAATTCGTGCCCCTGGCTTGGCGCATCTTCTCCGACAATATCCTGAACATGGGCCGCAAGACGTGGGCCGAACTCTTCTTTGTCGATGCGAAGGGTGCCGTGTGCGCCGTGCTCTTTCACGGCTACAGCGTCGAAAACCTGTATCGGCTCATCGAGCCGCTGTTCTACGACGACCTGACGCTGGCCGACGTGAAGATGAAAGTGACCGCCGAGAAAAAGCAGACCATCAAGGACGAGAAGACGGCCACCTACTACATCGCCCAGTTCAGCTACACCAACGCCGACCCGGCCGAGGTGCAGGCCCTATGCGAGTTCGCCGAAGACTTTCCCATCTGGCGGGCCGAAACCTACTCCGGCCTGGCCGACCTCAAAACCAGCGCCGGCTACACCGTGCCCCAGCCCGACGAGCAGCCCGCGCAGCTCGAAGCCGCCACCGCCGCCGAGTAGCACCCGGACGGGGCCAGCACCGCCACAGCTGGCCCCGTCCGATTCGGCGGGCCGCCTCGACGACAACCGAAGGACAGCGTCAGCTACCGCCAGAACCAGCGGGTCGCTCAAACCCATTTTCTCACTGCTTTCTACTTAACGCCCCATGCTGCAACTCCCCGAACTCCGCCAGGAGCTGCCCGCCGGCTCCCCCGACGAGGCCGCCCGCCTCACACAGTTGGCCCAGCTCGTCGCCACCACCGGCTCGCTGCCCGACGTGCGCGACCTAGCCCCCGCCGTGCGCCAGCTCTTTCCCGAACCGGTCTACCAAGTCGGCTGCGGCGGCTCCCACATCTGGCTGCACCGCGCCGACGAGCCCCAGCGCCTGGCCTGCATCCTCGACCAGCACCAGTAGTACCCTTTCTGTTAACTGTTAATTGATAACTGTTAAATGTTTACGCACCACCGCCACCACGCCGGCCTCTCGCAAGACGAGCACCGCGCCCTGCCCTACGTCAGCAACACGGACCTGACCAACACCAAAAACCAGACGCTCGGCATCAGCCGCCTACCCAACCCGCAGGCCCTGGCCTTCGGCAGCCACTTCCATACCGCCGTGCTGGAGCCCACCCAGTACCAGCGCACCGCGCAGCGCCTGCCCTGGGATAACCTGGAGCAGCTGGCCGCCGCCGTGCGCCGCCAGCGCTACTGCCGCGACCTGCTTTACCGGGGCCGGGCCGAGCAAACCCACACCGCCACCCACGAGGCCACAGGCCTGGTCGTGAAGGTGCGCCCCGACCTGCTCATTACCAGCCCCAAAACCGGCCGCCGCGTGCTCGTGGACTTCAAAACCACCAGCAGCCCCGACTACGCCCACTTCTGCACCACCATCGAGAAATACGACTACGACCGCCAGGCTGCCCTATACTCCGACTTGCTGGGTGCCGCTCGCTTCCTCATCATCGGGGTGCAGAAGAAGGCCCCGTTCGAGGTGTGGCGGTTCGAGGTAATGCCGGCCCCCGGCCTCCTCGCGCAGGGACGCAAGAAGTATGAGGGCTGCTGCGTGCCCACGCCGACCAGCAGCGCCAGCCCGTAGCGCCCCCGGCGCCGGCGCCGGCGTGGCCCACCTGGGCGCGGGCTTTCAACTAAGCATAACCCCATGCTACGCACCCTATTCTATACCTTGCTTGGCGCCCTGATGGCCGCCGCCTGGGCGCAACAGGCGGCTACCGCGGCTGGCCTCGCCACCACCCTGGCCCTCGTCATGGTCGCCCGCACCTGCCAGCCCAACACCCGCCAGCGCCCCCCGCAATGAGCTGTCCCATCAAAACCAAACGCAAAAAAGCCATCCGGGCCCTGCTACCGGCCTACTGTGCCAAATGCGGCAGCACCGAAAATCTCACCATCGACCACATCGTGCCCCGCGTGCGGGGCGGCACCAACGAGCTAGCCAACCGGCAAACGCTCTGCGCCCCGTGCAACCAGCAGAAAAGCCGCAAGGAGCAGCGCTACGGCCGCCCGGCCAAGCACAAAACAGTCAAGCCCCCTATGATTACTGAGCTAGCCATTCTAACCGAGCCGGCCGGTTTCACCGTGCAGGTCAGCACCACCCACCGTACCCACGCCGGGGCCCTAGCCCACTTCACCGAGCTGCTGGCCCAATTCACTCAGGAGCAGCGCCAGCGCGAGATTGCCACAGCCGCCCGAGTTGCCGCAGCCGCAGGCGGCCCGGCACTTACCAAGGCCACCAAGCTGCCGCACCGCTGGGAAGAGCCGGGCCACGACGGGCAGCCCCTCCCGGCACCTGAGCCGTCCGCCCTAACCAGCGCCGCCGCAGCCGACTCGGGTACAGCGCCTACCCCCGGCACTCGTCAAATTCGACTGCCTGCAACGTGATGCCGGAGCCCTACTTGCCCAACCTAAGCCCCTCACTAACGCCCCGTGCCGCCACGTTTGGCAGTACGGGGCGTTGCATTTAGTACGGAATAGGCCCGAAATGCTGCTAATCAACCAGATGACGGGCAGTAACCTTGAAGAACCATGCTACAGGCAGCGTGGGGGGTTGTGCGTGGGCCAAGTGTTTGAATAATATACTAACTCGTTTGATTAGTTTTTTCAGCCCAGGCAGCGCGGCTAGACCTTTGTAGGGCAATGCTGGCTAACTTCTGACCCGCACAACCGGCTACTCCCCGCCTGCCGGTTGAAGCCGCTGCAATGTGCTGGCGGGCACCTAGCTGGCAGAAAACCAATCCGTCTAACCTGCCTTACGAAACATGGACCATGCAATTGAAAAATCGACGGTGGGCCTTAACCGTCGTGACCTGCTGAAAACCGGTTTGCTGCTGGCCGGAGGCGCCCTGTTACCAACCACTGGGGTAGCCGCTTCCCCAGCCGCCGCCAGCGCGGCTACCCCCAAAAACCGCGTGAGCACCCGCCGTAAGCTGGGCACCCTGGAGGTTTCCAGCATCGGCCTGGGCGTGCAGAACATGAGCCGGACCTACCAGACAACTGTCCCCAACCGGGCCGAAATGCTCCACATCATCCGCACCGCTTACGATCACGGCGTCACCTTATTCGACGCCGCGGAGGCCTACGGTCCGTTTGAGGTCGAGCGCATCCTGGGCGAAGCGGTGGCTCCCTTCCGCAACAAAGTGGTAGTTGAGACGAAGTTCGGCTGGAACATCGACCAGAAAACCGGGCAACGGCTACCAGGCCTGAACAGCCGGCCCGAGCACATCAAAGTCGTGGTTGATAACATGCTGCAACGCCTGCGCACCGACCGCATCGACCTGCTGTACCAGCACCGGGTGGACCCGGCGGTGCCCATCGAAGACGTGGCCGGCACCATCAAGGACCTCATCCAGCAGGGCAAGGTGCTACACTACGGCCTGTCCGAGCCCGGCCTGCAAACCGTGCGGCGCGCGCACGCCGTGCAGCCACTGACGGCCATTCAGAACGAATACTCCCTGCTCTGGCGCGGGCCGGAGGCAGCCGTCCTACCCCTCTGCCAGGAACTCGGCATCGGGTTCGTCGCGTGGAGCCCGTTGGGCGTCGGTTTTCTCACTGGGGCCCTCGACGCCGAAACCCGGTTCGCACCCGGCGACATTCGCGGGGGAGAGTCCCGGTTCTCGCCGGAGAATCTTCCCCATAACCTGGCCCTCGTGGAGTTACTCAAAACCTGGGGCGCCCGGAAAGGAGCCACGCCCGCCCAGGTATCCCTGGCCTGGCTGCTGGCCCAGAAACCGTGGGTGGTGCCCATCCCCGGCACCACGCAGCTAGCCCACCTGCTGGAAAACAACGGGGCGGATGCCGCCCGGTTCACGGCCGATGAGCTGGGGCAATTCAATACCGAGCTAACCGAAATCCAGGTCCAAGGTGAGCGGCTGCCGCCGATGGTGCTCCAATTCTCAGGCGTTGAAGCGGCCCCCAAAGCCTAGCCCTACCCACCTAAACCAGCGCGTCGTGAAAAAATTACTTCTAGGATTCGCCTTACTGCTTACCCACGCCTTGCAGGCGCAGCAACCTATGCCCACGGTTCGCACGGCCGCCGGCGTCGTGCGCGGGGTGACGGAAGGCGAGGTGGCCAGCTTTAAAGGCATCCCCTACGCGGCAGCTCCGGTCGGCGCCAATCGGTGGCGCCCGCCCCAGCCCTACCCCGCGTGGCAGGGCGTGCGCGATGCCACCAAGTTCGGGGCGGACTGTCCGCAGGTGGGCTGGCCCCGCGGCTCGGGCCTGTCGAAGACTTCCGCCGAAGACTGTCTGTTCCTCAACGTGTGGAAACCGGCTGCCGCCACGAAGAAATCGAAATTGCCCGTGCTGGTCTGGATTCACGGCGGCGGGTTTGTGTTCGGCAGCGGCGGGGGCCCTGATTTCACCGGCGCCGCGTTTACCAGGCAGGGCGTGCTGCTGGTATCCCTGAACTACCGGCTGGGCCGGCTCGGCTTTTTTGCCTTCCCCGCCCTGAGCCAGGAAAAGCCCACCGAGCCCAAAGGCAACTACGCTTATATGGACCAGGTAGCAGCCTTGCGGTGGGTTCAGCAGAACATCGCCGAGTTTGGGGGCGACCCCCGCAACGTGACCATTTTCGGCGAGTCGGCGGGCGGGGTTTCCGTGCAGTCGCTGCTGACCATCCCCGCTGCGAAAGGCTTGTTCCACAAAGCCATTATCGAGTCCGGGGGCGGGCGCGATGGCGTGCTCACCGGGCGGCCCCTCAACCGGGAAAATGCCGATGTGCACTACCCCGTATCGGCGGAAGCGATGGGCGTAAACTTCGCCAAGCGCTATCACATCGAAGGGACAGACGCCGCGGCGCTGGCCAAGTTGCGGGCCCTCAGCGCGGCCGAGGTGGTGGACGACGGCCAGGAAACGGCGGGCCCCGGTGGGCCGCCCACCTATTCCGGCCCCATTCTCGACGGCAAGCTCGTGGTGGAAACGGCCGAAAGTGCCTACCGAGCCGGCCGGGCGCCGCAGGTGCCCATCATCATCGGCTCCAACAGCGCCGAAGTGCCCGCGGGCTTCGTCAATGCCACGTCCAAGGAGCAGCTGCTAGGGCTGTTCGGCAGCACGAAGGCCGAAGCCGTGGCGGCCTACGACTCGGCGGGCAACACGGAGCTAGCCAAGCTGCTCACGCTGGTTAACACCGACAAGGTGTGGGCCGAGCCGGCCCGCTTCACGGCCAAAGCGGCTGCCGCCAAGGGCCAGCCGGCCTACCTCTATCTGTTCGCCTACGTCGCGCCCTCGATGCAGCAGTATATGCGGTATGGCGCGGCCCATGCGTCCGAAATTCCTTACGTATTCGGTAATCCTCGTGGCCCCAACGGCTCCCCCGCGGCCCCCAAAGACCAGGAAGTAGCTACGCGGATGAACACTTACTGGGCCAACTTTGCCAAGACCGGCAACCCCAATAGCCAGGGCTTACCCCCCTGGCCCCGGTACGACGCCCAGCAGAACCAACTCCTGGAGTTCCGCCCCGACGGCGCTGCCGTCGGCGAGCCCGACCCCAAAAAGGCGCGATTGGACGCAGTTGAAAAAGCCGTCACGTCGGGCAACCTCCGCTAATACGTTCATCATCTTTTACTTAACGGAAAGCAAGGGCCTGTCCTTTGCTGAAAAACAAGCCCAAACGGCGTACTAATCATTCAAGCAACTCATGAAACAAATCGGGTCCATCTTCTTATTCTGGCTTGCGCTGTTGCTGCCGGCCGCCGCGCAACAAGCACCCATTTTTCCCAAAGGGGAAATAGCCACCGTCGATAATCATACCGGCACGGTCTGGCTCAACGAATTAAGTACAGCCGATAGCGTCTTCACCTACAGCATTGCTACGGCCACCTTTGCGCCCGGCGCCAAGCTGGACTGGCACATTCACCCGGCGGGCCAAATCCTGCTGATTACCGAAGGCACCGGCTACTACCAGGAGCGCGGCAAGCCCCGGCAAACGGTGCACAAAGGCCAGGTCATCAAATGTCAGCCCGGCGTCGAGCATTGGCACGGGGCCGCCCCCCAGAGCAGCTTCGCCTACCTGGCCACGACCCCCACTAAAAAAGGGAAAACTATCTGGTTAAAGCGGGTAACGGACGCGGAATACCGCGCTAGTAACTAGGCGGTCATATCAGCCAGCAGCGCGCATCAGATGCCGAATCAGCAGAACCATTAACTACAAAGCGTAAGGCAGTTCCCAGCTGCCATGATGCGCTTGCTAATGGGGTACTTTCTGGTGATTTCAGCGCATTCCTTCGCCCAAAGAGCGAACGTTCAGACGCCGGTGAAATCTACCCTGAGGCCCCGCAACGTGCTGATTGTGTTCCTATCGCGAATAACACCAAGGCCGTGGCGGGCTTCATTCAGCAGGCGGCAGGGGGCACCCTGGTAGCGTTAGAATTACAAAAGCCCTACCCGGCTAACTACCAGGCCACGGTGCAGCAGGTAGTCCGCGAAAACGAAACCGGCTATTTGCCGCCGCTGCGCACGCGCATTGAAAATATCCAGCAATACGAAGTCGTCTTTGTGGGCTTCCCCACTTGGGGAATGCAGTTGCCGCCGCCCATCAAAAGCTTCTTAACCCAGTACGACCTGAGCGGGAAAACCGTGGTGCCGTTCAACACCAACGCGGGCTACGGCGTGGGCAGCAGCTTCGAAACCGTCAAGGCGCTGGCTCCCCGAAGCACCGTCCTGGAAGGCTTTTCCACCCGCGGCGGCGTGGAGCGCGACGGCGTGCTCTTCGTCATGCAGGGGAATAAGGAAAAGCGGGTTCAGCAGCAAGTAATGGCGTGGTTGAAAAGAATCAACCTGCTGAATAAGAAGTAAAAACAATGCCTGTAGCCTTCCGAGCTGCACTGGTTCAGGCCGAGTGAAGTAAGCAGCATAACCGCAAAAATCAACCTTCAAACAGCAACCCACCTAAACCCATGAAAACAGCTCTTCTGGCTTCGTGTCTGCTTTTTATAGGCCTCCGGCAATCCTACGCGCAGGCTAAACTACCAAGCCCTACCCCCACCGCTTCTACCAAAGAGGAATAGGAAGTGCTGGCGCTCTCCAAAACCAAATGGACCTGGATGGCCGACAAAAACGTAGCGGCTTTAACCGGGCTTTTCAAAGAAAACTGCGTTTTCGTGCACATGGGCGGCAGCTGGGGCAAAGACCAGGAGCTGACTACTATTAAAGGGGGCATGATTTGGTATAAGAAAGCCGAAGTCTACGCCGCGGCCGTGAACGTCTTCGGCAACACCGCCATTCTGCTGAATGACCTTGACCTGGTAGCCGTGGTCGGGGGCAATGAAGTAGTTAACCCTTTTATGGTGACGGAGGTCTACCTCAAAGAGGACGGCAAATGGAAGCTGGGCTCGCTCACGTTCTCCCACCTGGCCAGGCCACTTAAATCGACTACCAACCCGACTCAGCCGCAGCACTAACCCCCGAGCTGCGCTACCTAAAATCAAGAGGCGTCGGGGTAAATTACTGAGCCCCGCGCTCAGGTATCCCGCCGGAAGGCCTGGGGGGTAGTGCCGGTGTGCTTCTTGAAAAAAATGTTGAAGTACGTGGGGTACTCAAAGCCCAGGCTGTAGGCAATTTCGGCCGTACTCCACGAGGTATGGTGTAGCAGCGCCTTGGCTTCGCCGACGACCCGTTCGGCAATGTGCGCGGTGGTGGGCTTGCCGGTGACCTCCTTCACGGCCCGGTTCAGGTGGTTGATGTGCACGCCCAGCTGGTCGGCAAAATCATGGGCGGTTTTCAGCGGCATGGTCTGGTCGGGGCTCTCCACCGGAAACAGCCGCTCCAGCAGCTCCTGAAACATAGCCGTTATGCGCGACGACGCATTCTTGTGCTGTACAAAGCTCTCCGTGGGCTGCATCCGCAATGCTTCGTGGACGAGCAGCTGAATATACGTGCGAATCAAGTCGCCCTTGTACAGGTAATCGGTGCCCTGCTCGGCCAGTATTTTCTGAAAAATACTGCGCACGTAGGCCGTCTGCTCCTCGCTAAGGTGGAAGATAGGCGTACCGCCCACTTTGAACAGCGGCGACTGCTGCAAGCTTTCCGACCGGTCGTTTTCCCGCATGTAGGCCTCCGTGAAGAGGCAGGAGTAGCCCCTCAGAAAGGGGTCGTGCAGCTCAATGGAATACGGAATGTGCGGGTTGGCAAACATCAGGCACGTACCGTTCAGCTCGATGCTACGGTCGGCGTAGTGCACGGTGCAGTGGCTGGTCACCAGGGCCACCTTGTAAAAGTCCCGCCGCCGAAACGACAGGCTCGGGCCGACCGCCGTGTCCACCTCATACGCCTTGAAGCCCTTGAGCTTCAACTCTTGGGCCGTTACCGCTTGATGCGAGTTGACGGCCTGGACCGTAGGGGCTGCTACTTGAGGGTTCATAAGAGTAATACGCGAAAAACCTTACCACGTAAGTAATTCAACGGCCAGGGTAAGGTAAATAAGAAAAGGGAGCCCTCCGGTAGGGCTCCCTTCTAACATCTTAACGGCCGACCATTTTCTGCTGAGCCTCCGCATAACGGGCGCCCTGCACCGTAATCTGGGCCGCTGCCGCGTCGATTTCCCGCAGGTCGTCGGCCGTCAGCGCGAGGCTAGCCGCGCCCAGGTTTTCCTCTAGGCGGTGCAGCTTGGTGGTGCCCGGAATGGGCGCAATCCAGGGCTTTTGAGCCAGCAGCCAGGCTAGGGCAACCTGGGCCGGGGTGGCTTGCTTTTCCTGCGCCACGCGGCCCAGCAGCTCCACCATCGCCTGGTTGGCTTGGCGGGCTTCCGGCGCGAAGCGCGGCACCGTGTTGCGGAAATCCGACTTGTCGAACTGCGTGTTCTCGTCGATTTTACCTGTCAAAAATCCCTTACCCAGCGGGCTGAAGGGCACAAAGCCGATGCCTAGCTCTTCCAGCAGCGGCAGAATCTCCTGCTCCGGCTCCCGCCACCACAGCGAGTACTCGCTCTGCAAGGCCGCCACCGGCTGCACGGCATGGGCCCGCCGAATGGTTTGCGCGCCGGCTTCCGAGAGGCCGAAGTGCTTCACCTTGCCTTCTTGAATCAACTCCTTCACCGCGCCGGCCACGTCCTCGATGGGCACGCTAGGGTCTACCCGGTGCTGGTAAAGCAGGTCGATGACGTCGGTGCGCAGCCGCTTGAGCGAGCCTTCCACCACCTGCCGGATGTGCGCGGGCCGGCTATTCAGGCCGCCGAGGTTTTGCCCGGTAGCCTGGTCGATGTCGAAGCCGAACTTGGTGGCCAGAACAACCTGCCCGCGGAAGGGCGCCAGCGCCTCGCCCACCAGCTCTTCGTTGGCAAACGGGCCGTACACTTCCGCCGTGTCGAAGAAGGTAACGCCGCGCTCGACAGCCGCGTGCAGCAGCTTTATCATTTCCTGCTTGTCGGCCGCCGGGCCCAGGCCGAAGCTCATGCCCATGCAACCCAAACCAAGGGCCGATACTTCTAGGCCGCTGCGGCCCAATGTGCGCTTTTCCATAGCTAAATAAAGTAAGAGTAGAGAGTGTAGGGTAGCGGTACTGCTACCGGCAGCTGCGCCGGGCCTAGTCGTGAATCTTGCGCTCGCTTATCCACTTCACCATGTTGGGGTCGCGGTGGTCGAAGAAGAGGCTGGCCTTGGTGTCGAGCGTTTTGATGGCGTCCATATCTTCTGGGCTCAGCTCGAAGTCAAGGCTGTTGAAGTTCTCGGCCATGCGCTCAGGTTTTACCGACTTCGGGATGGCCACTACCCCCCGCTGCGTGAGCCAGCGCAGCACCACCTGCGCCACCGATTTCTGGTACCTGCCGGCAATACTGCTCAGTTGCTCGTTGTGAAACAGGTCGTTCTTTCCTTCGGCAAACGGGCCCCAGGCCTCAATCTGCACGCCATTATCTACCATAAACTGCTGCTCCGCCACCTGCTGGTGGAATGGATGGGTTTCCACCTGGTTTACGGCCGGCTTCACCTCGTGCTGCACGATAAAGTCCATGAGGCGGTCAGGCGTGAAGTTGCTGACGCCGATAGCTTTGATGCGGCCCGCTTTATACAATTCTTCCATGGCCCGCCACGCGCCGTGCACGTCGCCGTAAGGCTGGTGAATCAGGTAGAGGTCCAGGTAGTCGAGCCCCAGCTTCTGCCTGGACGTTTCAAACGCCTGCCGGGCACCCTCGTAGCTGGCGTCCTGCACCCAGAGCTTGGTAGTGATGAACAGCTCCTCGCGCGGCACGCCGCTGCGCCGGATGGCCCGGCCCACGGCTTCCTCGTTCATATAAGAAGCGGCCGTGTCAATCAGCCGGTAGCCGGCCTCGATGGCGGCCACCACGCTGTTTTCACACTCGGCGGGGTCCGGCACCTGGAACACGCCAAAGCCCAGCAGAGGCATTTTCACCCCGTTATTTAATTCGACTGTCTGCATTTTTTCTACCTAAGATGATGAGTAAAAGAGCATATGCCGATGCTACCCCTTTCGATGCAGCTGAGCGGAGCCCTTATTTCAGCCCATGCCCAACGGCGTTGGATTTACCATACAAAGGTCCGGCCCTGCTGCACGGCCAGGAAAAACTAATCAAACCAATTAGTATACAATTCAAATAGTTTTCACTGACCTCTAGCCGACCGAAGCACCCCCACTTACTCCGTGCCACCGGACTACTGGTCAGTTACGGCTAAGGACCGAATACCGCGGGGACCCGATTCCAAAAGCAGGAATACTACGCAGGGTGGCGCCGCCGGCTTCCCCAGTTGCCGACCGGTAGGCCCGTCGGCTGAGTTGGCTGGCAGTAGTAGCGGAATAGGCGTTTGGGCGCCCGCAAGCGCAGGGCTTCGTGGATGACCAGTTGGAGGTAGCTGCTGAACAGCTCGCGTTTGAAGAGGTAGGCGGTTTGTTGCTCGGCCAGCATCTTCTCGAATACGGTAGTCAGGTAGGCGGCCTGCTCGTCAGGCAACGAGAAAGAACAGGTGCCGGTGCCGTGGAATAACGCCCACTGCTCCCCGCTCCGGGCATGACCATTCGCTTGAACAAACTTCTGCGTAAACAGACAGGCATAGCCCGTTT
Organism: uncultured Hymenobacter sp.; assembly: GCA_964242665.1. Taxonomy (GTDB): domain Bacteria; phylum Bacteroidota; class Bacteroidia; order Cytophagales; family Hymenobacteraceae; genus Hymenobacter. Next base: position 178,090 of record CAXTBA010000002.1, on the reverse strand, counting down.
GGCGAGCTGCTACCCCCTCCAAAGCCCTCATATGGCACGGGCTACCGAAGACCAGGCACGTGCCATCCAGGGCCATTTCCTGGTCAGCACCCCGTAGATAATGCTGGCCGGTAAGCAGGTAAATCGTATAAAAGTCCCGCCGGCTACCAGCCGGAACCGGACCGCTAGCAGTATCTACCTGGTAAACCTTAAACCCTCGCGTAGTCATCCTGATGGTGCTCAATTGCTGCGACCCACACACTTGCCTACCGCCTTCGCGGCTTGCACGACGCTCGTTTGGCAAGGGAAGTAATGCCCGAGGCAAGTAGCAGGTAGTAGCGCAAAGGTCTGGCAGTGCAGATGAGGCAGCTAATAAGAATCAAACCAATGAGTGTAAGATTCAAATAGGTCGCCCAGCCCGAACATCGCAATGCCCCCGCTCAAGCGACCGAACCCCTGCCCGCACCGACAACATACAAGCATTCTGCGTCTCCTACAGCCAGTGAAACAGCCGCAAGGGGGGCAGCGCTACGGCCGCCCGGCAAAGCCCAAAATATCAAAAGCGGCAAGTCCGCTTCACCCATGATTACCAAGCTAGCGGTAGCGCACATCAGATACCGACAGCCTCGAAGCCAAAAAAGCCGGCCCCCAAGTAGGGTGCCGGCTTCTTATTTGTGGTGGCAACAGCAACTGCTAGGTAGCTGCTTCCCCTACCGTAAACTGGTGGACCACTCGGGCCCCCGAGGGCGCCACGGCCGTCAGCGTCACGACCTGCCCCGCCGACACGCTGGGCACCGACAAGCTGATAGTATCGCCCACCGTTAGCTTGTATGAATAAGCTCCCGGCGAGTTGAAGACGAGCAGATACTCCTTATCCGTCGCATCCGGCGACGACACGTGCAACGTTATGTTGTCGTACCCGCCCGAAAAATTGTGGGTAAAACTATCCAGGCTGAGCACGGCCGCGGCGACCGCCGGTGTGTTAGCCGTGAGCATGGCCCCCGGCAACTCAAAGCCCGTGGTGGCCGCGTCCACAATGTACACGCCGTCGGGCACGAGCTGCGTGAGCGAGTTAAACTGATTGGCCGGCTTGAAAACCTGGTAGCCGTTACCTGCCGAGTTGAAGCCATAAATGGCCCGCACGTTGCCCTTCCACGGCGCCGAGGCCATCGCCAGCGCCGCCCCGTTGAAAATAAAGCCCGACAAATTCTTGCTGATGGTGCTCATGGTGTTCACAAATCAAAAAGTAAAAAAAAGGCCGGCCCGGCAGCACGCCAGACCGGCCACTTGTTTCGCTAAGCCATTGGCTTAGAAGTTGACCGCCGGGGCAAACGTCCTGTTACGCGTCACACCGTTGTGGATGAAGCTGAACGGCTGGCCTGTGTAGCGGTCCAGGTAGGCTACCGAGGCCACCTGCGCGCCCCCAATAGCAATGTCCATTGAGGCCGCCGCCGAGCCCCCGCTGCCCAGCGAGTAGAATAGCAGCGCGTCGCCTGCCGACGCCGCCAGCGTCACGCCCCGCTCCGAGGCCTCCGGCCCGTTCAGCGTCACGTCGTGCTCGACGGGCGCCGTCGTACCGCCGCCTGCCGCGCCGCCGCCCGTCGTTGGGCTAGCCGCGACCAGCTCCCCGAACAGCGCTTCCAGCGCCAGCACCGCCCCGCCGTTGCCGTCGGCCGTGGGGTTGAAGAGTTGCACTTCTTCGCCCGGCGTGCTCTCCCCCATCGCCGTGCTGAGCGAGCCGCTGAGGCCGGCCGTGCGCACCGCGTGCACCAGCAGCGTTTCGGTCGAAATGTCCACGCCGTAGAGCAGGTTGATGCGGTCTAGACGGGCCTTGCCATCGGCCGCGCCGGCTAGCGCGCTCACCAGCGCCGTAGCGTATTTGCGCACCTTTGCGTCCCAGCGCGCCCGCAGCTTGAGCGCCGTTTTCGTGCGCTTGTCGGCCTGTTTCTGATAAAGAGTTCTAGTAGCCACTTTCCAGTAAATTATGAGTTATGAATTAAAAAATTATGAGTTAAGAATCAGCATGATAAGCGGCGCAATAGCCAACTCATAATTCTTAACTCATAACTCCGCCCTAGGCCACGTACTCTATCGCCAGCGGGTTCGTGGCGTTGTTGTTAAGCGGGTAGTTTTTGCCGTTGAGCTGCTGGTAGTAGTTGATGCCCACCACCCCCACCACCACCTCGTCGGCCGTCGGGGCCACCGGGAAGGAGGCTATCAGCGCCTGGTTGGCCAGCGCCGCCGAGTTCAGGGCGATGATGCCCAGCGGTGCCGCCACGGTTGCCACCTGGTAGGCGCCCGTCTCGAAGTTGAGCGAGGCCGCCCCGTACAGCAACTCAAAGTGGGTCGCGCCCTGCGGCGCCACCACGTCGGTAGCCGGGTTCAGCGTTGGAATGCGCATGGTCACGTCCGAGCCCGCGCCGGTCACGGCGTACTGGAAGAACAGCGCCTGCCCGATGCCCGCGCCCTGGTTGAAGTTGAAGCCCATCAACGCGCCGATGTTGTCCTTGTCAATAGCGCGCTCGCCGCGGTCGTTGGCCTCATCCATGCCAATGATGGTGCGCATGGTCTGCGTCAGGCGGCTCACCATCTTCGAGTCCGACGCGGCGGCAATAAGCACCCGCAGCGAGTCGCGCAGCAGCTTGCCGGCCGAAGCGGCGCGGCCGAATTCCGAGGCGTTTTCGCGGGTTCGGGCCAGCGAGGCCGCCGAGTTGAAGGTCGCTTTGTTGGAAGCGGGTTTTTGACGGACCGAGCCGTCTTTGGCGAACCCAAGGCCGCCCACCGTGCCTTGTAAGCCCAGGATACCAGTTTGGGTAGCCATAGTCTAATGAAAATAATGAGGTGAGGAAAAAAGCCCCTTGCTTTCGTTCTGCGGCGCTGCTACCAGGAGCAAGTATCCCGGTAGCGCCGCTTATTTTGCGCATTTAAAGAGCGCCAGAGCTTGGGCGGCACGGCCCCGGCCGCCCCGCATTTCCACAAGCCCCGGCCCGCTTGCTGCGCGGCCAGCTGCTGCGGGGCCCGCCCCGCCACGCGGCGGTCGGGGTCAGCGGCCCAGGCCCAGCCGCGCGCCACCAGCAGCGAATCCAGCGGCACCGGCCGCCCCGCTGCGGCTACCGTTGCCGTGGGCAGCAGCACCGCCCCCAGCGTGCGCCCGTACAAGTCCAGGCCCGACCTGGCCACCAGCACCACGCGCCCAGGAGCCAACAGCCGCGCCACCGAGTCGGTGGCCTGGGGCCCGAATGCCTGGTCATGCTCCGGGGCATCCACCCCCAGCAGCCGCAGCCGGTAGGTACTCGACCCCGACAGCAAAATGTAGGTATCCGCGTCGATGACGCGCACCACGCGGGCCGCCTCCGCAGCCACAGCGGCGCGGCTCGTCAGCGACGAGGCCAGGTAGTCGGGGCGGTTTCCCAGGCACCCCGCTAGCGCACCCGCCAGCCCTACCCCTACCAGCGTTGAAATAAGTCGTTTGCGAACCATGCCCCGAACCTACGGCCCGGTTTTAGCGGTTGTATATTCGTCTTGCCAACTATACCCCAAAAGCCCCACAATGCTCCAGGTCTGCATCTATCCCAAGCAGGCGGCCCAACTTACCGGCAACCAGTACACCGCCGGCAAGCGCCTCCTGCAGCGCATCCGCGCCAAGCTGGGTAAGCCGGCCGGCGCCTATGTCAGCATAGGCGAGTTCTGCCAGTTCACCGGCCTGCCCGAGGCCGAAGTTTCCCGTGCCCTGAACCAAAGGGCAGCGTAGCCAGCGGTCAGCTAGCCCGTAGTTCGAGCATAGCTGGAGTATGGCTAGAGTATGGCAACGGTATGGCGAAGCGTGTCTCGTCCGGCTATGGCTATTGTCTCGTCCGGCTATGGCTATACAGGTGGAAGAGATAATCCGGCCTGCACTTTACAGGCCGGGTTGGTAATCCGGATTGGACTTTACAGGTGAGGAAGATAAGCCGCGGATTTGTTTCCGCCGCTTGGGTCGGGTGTCAAGTGGGGGGCGGGCTGGCGGCGGGCTGATAGTAATTTTTCCAGCGCCGCACCAGCGGCCCTTGCTGCTCATGGGCCTGGCTCGGGGTCAGGAAGTCGCAGCTGCCGTGCGGGCGTAGGTCATTGTAGGCCCGCACCGCCCGTGCCACCAGCGCGTCGGCCTGCGCAAAACCGGGCAGCGTGTCGCCCAGGCCGAATTCGTCTTTCAAGATGCCGTTGACCCGCTCGGCCACGGCGTTTTCGTAGGGGTCGCCGTGCTGGGTCATGCTCAGGGCCACGCCGTGGCTTTCCAGCAGGCCCACGTACTCGCGGGCCGCATACTGCAGGCCCCGGTCAGAGTGGTGAATCAGCGGCCGTTGCGGCTGGGTGCGGGCGGCCAGGGCCTGCTGCAGGGCCGCGAGCGTACCGCGCACCGACAGGTCGGGGTGCAGGCAGGCACCCACAATTTTGTGGGAGTACAGGTCGGTAATCAGGCTCAGGTAGCTCCAGCCGCTGAGCAGGCGCACGTAGGTGATGTCGCTGACCCAGACCTGCTCGGCCCGGCTCACCGTCAGGTGCTCGATGAGATTCGGCCGCCGAAACAGGGGCAGACACGTTTGGGTGGTCACCACCCGCCGTTTGCGGCGGCGGATGAGCAGGCCGTGGCCGGCCAGCAGGGCAAACAGGTAGTCCCGTCCCACGCGCGGCGCGTGCTCGCCCAGTTGCGGGAGCAGTAAAAAATACAGCTTGCGCGTGCCCAGGCGGGGCAGGGCCTCGCGGATGTCGGCCACCAGGGCCAGCACCAGCCCGTCGAGCAGAGCTTGCGCCGTGGCCCGGCGCTGGTGCTCATAAAATGCGTTTCGGGTCTTGCCAAACAGCCCGCAGAGCGTGCCCACACCGACGTGCGGGTACTTCCGGCGCATTACTTCGACGGCTTGGCACCACCCTTTTTTCGGATGTCAATTTTATAGGTGGCTTCCGCCTGGTCGATGAGCGTGTGCAGCGCCTCGATTTGCCACTGCGCCTGCCGCAGTTGCGCGGCCAGACCGGCGGCTTCGCCCGGCGCGGCCGGCGGGTACGGTACGCTGGGGGGCACGGCCTCCGCGGCTTGGTAAGCGGCGACCCACTCGCGTAAGGTGCTTTTCAGCCGCAGGCCGTACTTGAGCAGGGCCTCGTCCTCGCTCAAGCGGCCGTCGAGCAGCTCGCGCGCAACCTGGTGCTTCTGGGCGGGGGTGAACAGTTTGCGGCGCATCTGGGAATATACGGCCGTGCCGTACTGTTTCAGCCACGCCTGCAGCGAGGCGTGGTTGATGCCCAGGCGCTGAATTACTTCCCGCTGCGACAAACCGGATTCTACTAACCGCACGGCCTCCTGGCGGAAGGCAATAGCATAATTCTCATTCTTGGCCCGGCGTGGGGCGCGCTCGGTTTCGGTCATACATCAAGTGAGTGATGTATAGCCCCAGCCGGACGAGACAGCGGGGCCGGCAGTAGGCCGACCCCGCTTCGCGCTAGCCCTTATCCCCGGTCAGGCCGCTACCGTCTCGACCGCGCAGATTGTCTTCGACAGCACCGCGCCGCCAGCCGCGCCAGCACCGTTGCCTTCCCACACCCGCCGCATAGTCTGGTGCTGCAAGTCTTCCACCACCTTGGCATAGATGAGCGTGGTTTGAATTTTGGCGTGCCCCATCACCTTCTGCAGCACTTCCACCGGCATCCCGCGCAGCAGGCTTTGCGTAGCGAAGGTGTGCCGGGCCGTGTGCGTGGTCAGCAGCTCGTATTTGGGTACCGACTTTTTTACTATCTCTCCGCCTACCTGCTCCGTTACCACCACCGGCGCGGTCAGCCCGGCGTACTTGCCTACCCGTTTCAGGTAGCGGTTCATCACCTGGTTAGCCAGCACCGGCAGCAGTCGCGCTCGCTCATCCTCGCCGCGATACTTGTCCAGAATGGCCCCTGCCTCCTGCGTCAGGTAAATACTAACCCCTGTGCGCGTCTTGGTTTGCACCAGTCGCAGTATCCGGCCCCCATCCCACTCCTGCAGGTTACCCGGCTGCAAAGCCCACACATCAGAGTAGCGCAGGCCCGTATAGCAGCTAAACAAAAGCACGTCGCGCACCCGCGTTAGGTACTCAGGCAATACGGCCGCCGCCAGCGCCGACAAATCATCGGCCGACAGCCACATCTTGAGTACATCCGCGTGCCGCCCCTGCAGCTTGCGCAGCTCGACGGGCACGCTCATTGCCCGCTCTTCACGGCACCAGCGCAGCAGCACTTTCAACCCCCGCACCGCTGAGGCCACCGTATTCTGCGCCAGGTTCCGCTCGAAGCGCAGGTAGCTCAGCAGCCGGTCATGCGTGGCTAGGTCATAGGTAGTCGGGTCCAGCAGCTCGCCTCGGTGCTGCTCGAAGCCGGCTAGCCAGCTGCCCAGCATCTTACGCTGCCGCAGCGTGTGGTTGGCGTAGCCACGCGCCCGCAGGGCGTCCCGGTGCTCATCGTTCAGCACCGTGATAGACTGCCGTACTGCTACCGCAGCCAATGGCTCAGCCACCGGCCGCAAGGCATTTTTCAGCCCAGCCAGCGTAGGCGTCCCGCCGGCAGCACGCACCTTGCGCCACCATTCGCCTACCTGCTTGGCGCGCATGTCCAGAAAATCATTGGCTTCCTCCGCGCCAGTAAAACCAGCTCGGAACTGCTGCCGCGCTTCATTCCATTCAGAAGGCTTGCATTTTTCGCCGGTAGCGCATTTTAGGCGCAGCCCGTCGAAGTAGGCTATCAGGTGCACCGGGCAGCGGCCCGAGCTGTCTTTCTTATCAGTGCGCAACACGAACTGAGTAGTCATAATAAGTAGGGGGCGTAATAGGGGGCGTGACTCGCGTCGCACATCCCACATGAAGCGTCGTTCCTACCGATTGGCCCGAACGCAAAAAACCCGGAAAACCGCTTCTGCGACGCGAGAAGCTGTTTTCCGGGTCTTCCGGTTGTCGGTTATTGTACCAGAGACGGGACTTGAACCCGTATTTCCTCGCGGAAACGACAGTTTAAGTGTCGCGTGTATACCAATTTCACCACTCTGGCTCAAGCAGTTACCTTGCGGCGACCCTGATTTTTGCCCCGATAATTTTCGGTCAGCGCGTGGCAATTGGGGCAAAGCAGTCGCAAGTTAGCAAGTCGATGGTCATTATTCACACCGTTGGCATGGTGCAACTCCAACGGAATGGCTTGGTTTAACCACTCCGTCAGCCCACACGCTTCGCATTGGCTTTCTTTTAAACCTTCGGTAATCAGACGGTTCCGAAGGCGGAAAGTGGACGTGTATGCTGAGTTTTCAACCAAAATGCCTTCCCACGAAAAAGGTTTGCCAAGCATTCGGTAGCGGGCCCCCACGTTCCACCCAGCGCCCGTGAAATGGCTGGTGTCCAGCTCCAGCAGTTTGATGCGGTTATGCACCGTTTTGTAGTTGCCGCCGGCCGGCACCAGGCCGATGCAGGTAAGCACTTGCCGAACGGATAAGCTTTCGGCCACTGCCCGCCGAAATTCGTCGTCCGTGCTGAAGCATTTCCGCGTGGCGGCCATAAGAAGAGCGGCATAAAACAAAAAAGACGCTGCCGACAAAGCAACGTCTTTCTTCGAACTTGGAGCGGGAGACGAGGTTCGAACTCGCGACCTCGACCTTGGCAAGGTCGCGCTCTACCAACTGAGCTACTCTCGCAGGAGGGCCGCAACGACTGGCGTAGCGGCTAATGGTTTCACAAAGGTAATGGGATTAGGGCCCGGGCCAAGGGCTGGGCCTGAAAATTTGCCTCTGGCGGGGCTTGCGGCTTCATTTTCAGGCCGAAAAATTTACGCGGGGCCCAGCGCAAGCTTCAATTCGTTCAGTTTTAGCAGCGCTTCGATGGGCGTGAGGGTGTTGATGTCGAGGTTTTGCAGCAGCTCACGCAAGCGTTCCAGGGCCGGGTCGCCGGGCTCGAACATGCTCAGCTGGAGTTGGGCGCGCGGGGCTGTGGCCACGGCCGAGGTGGCCCGGGGCTTGGGCTGCGCCGGCTGGGGGGCCTCGTCGAGTCCGGCCAGCACGCCGTCGAATTCGGTGGGGCCCTCCGCGTCCACGCCGGCATTGGTGCGCTCCACTTCGAGGTGGTGCATGATTTCGTTGGCCCGTAGCACCACCGAGGTGGGCATGCCGGCCAGCCGTGCCACGTGGATGCCAAAACTGTGCTCGGAGCCGCCGGGCTGGAGCTTGCGCAAAAACAGGATACGGCCGTCGGCCTCCTTCACGGCCACGTTGTAGTTGCGTACCCGGGGGCAATCGTCGGCCAGCTGGTTCAGCTCGTGGTAGTGGGTGGCAAAGAGCGTTTTAGCTTTCGCTTTCGGATTATTATGCAGGTGCTCCACAATAGCCCAGGCGATGCTGATGCCGTCGTAAGTGCTGGTGCCGCGCCCGATTTCGTCCATCAAAACCAGGCTTCGATCCGAGAGATTGTTCAGGATAGAAGCAGTTTCAGTCATCTCCACCATGAAGGTGCTTTCGCCCTTGCTCAGGTTGTCGGAGGCCCCCACGCGGGTAAAAATCTTGTCGATGATGCCCACCGTGGCGCTCTCGGCGGGAACGAACGAGCCGATTTGAGCCAATAGTACGATGAGGGCCGTCTGGCGCAGCAGGGCCGATTTGCCGGCCATGTTGGGGCCCGTAATCACCACAATCTGCTGCTCGGTCTGGTTGAGGCAGATATCGTTGGGGATGTAGCTTTCGCCGGGCGGCAGCTGGCGTTCAATCACCGGGTGGCGGCCCTGCTTGATGTCGAGCACCGCGCCGTCGTTCACCACGGGCCGCACGTAGCGGTGCTGGCGCGCCGTGAGGGCGAAGCTGGCCAGGCAATCCATTATGCCGATGGCGCGGGCATTTTGCTGGATCTGGGGCACGGAATCGAGCGCGCTCAGCACCAAATCGGTGTAGATGCGCTGCTCAATGACGAACAGCTGCTCCTCGGCATGGAGGATTTTTTCCTCGTAAGTTTTCAGCTCTTCGGTCACGTAGCGCTCGGCGTTCACCAGCGTCTGCTTGCGAATCCAGGCGGCCGGCACCTTGTCTTTGTGGGCATTCGTCACTTCGAGGTAGTAGCCAAACACCTTGTTATAAGCTACTTTCAGCGACGAGATGCCCGTGTTGCGCTGCTCGCGGCTTTGCAGTTGCAACAGGTAGTCTTTGCCCGAAAAGGCCAGCCCGCGCAACTCGTCTAGTTCCTCGTCTACGCCATCGTTCAGCACGCCGCCTTGGTTAGTGAGCAGGGGCGCGTCGGGTTTGATCTTAGCCTGGATTTCCTGGCGCAGGGCCAGGCAAGGGTTGAGCTGGTCGGCCAATTTTTCGAGGGCCCGGACGCCGGAGGCGGCCAGCCGCGCGCGCATGGGCTCCACGGCTTCGAGGGCCCTGGCGAGTTGCAGCAACTCGCGGGGGTTGACGCGCCGCACCGCCACTTTGCTGATAAGGCGCTCCAAATCATTGATTTGGCGCAGGTGCTGCGTCAGGTCGGCCAGCAATTCTTCGTCGGCCACCAGGGCCCCCACGGTGTCAAGGCGGCGCTGAATCTGTCCGACTTCCTTCAGCGGCAGCACCACCCACTTGCGCAGCAGGCGGGCCCCCATCGGCGTCAGCGTCTGGTCCAGAATGTCAATCAACGGCACGCCGCCGGGGTGCTGGGCCTGAATCAGCTCCAGGTTGCGCACCGTAAAGCGGTCGAGCCACACGTACTTGTCTTCCTCCAGGCGGCCCAGGCTGGCGATGTGGCTCAGGTTGGCGTGCTTGGTTTCGGCCAGGTAGTGCAGGATGCAGCCGGCGGCAATGACGCCCTCCTTCAGGTTATCCACCCCAAAACCCTTGAGCGAGGTGGTGCGGAAGTGGCGCGTGAGCGTGTCGTGGGCGTAGTCGGGCCCGAACACCCACTCGTCCAATGCATACGTGCAGAAATCCGGCCCGAAATGCCGCTCAAAGTCGCCCCGGCTTTTCTTGCAGAACAGCACTTCGGCGGGCCCGAAGTTTTGCATCAGCTTGCCCAGGTAGCCGATGTCGCCCTGAGCCACCAAAAACTCGCCGGTGCTGATGTCGAGGAAGGAAATGCCGGCTTCCGTTTTGCCAAAGTGGATGGCGGCCAGGTAATTGTTGGCGCGGCGCTCCAGCACGTTGTCGTGCAGGCTCACGCCGGGCGTCACCAGCTCGGTGATGCCTCTTTTAACCAGGCCTTTGGCTTGCTTGGGGTCTTCGAGCTGGTCGCAGATGGCCACGCGCTGGCCGGCCCGCACCAGCTTGGGCAGGTACGTGTCGAGCGAGTGGTGCGGGAAGCCGGCCAGCGGCACTTCGCTGGGCGTGCCGGCCCCGCGCTTAGTGAGCGTAATGTCGAGGATACGGCTGGCCGTCACGGCGTCCTCCCCAAAGGTTTCGTAAAAGTCGCCCACCCGAAACAGCAGCACCGCGCCCGGGTACTGGGTTTTGAGTTGGTAGTATTGCTTCATCAGGGGCGTGTCGATCACCGGCGCGGCGGTGAAGTGGTCGGGGCCCACCGACTTGATGACGAATTCTTTTTTGGGAGCGGACAAAGCGGCGTGACTGGTAGGAACGCGCCACGGCGCGTTCAATCGTTGGAATAAGTTAGCGGGGCCCCAGCGTGTTTCGCCGTTGATGGACAGCTGATAGACGCCGGGGCCCCGCTCCAAACACGGAACGCGCCGTGGCACGTTCCTACCTTTGGCCATGCGAAAACTCACGATGGCCGAGCTGAACCGCGTGGCGGTGGCCGACTTCAAAAGTACACCCAAAAGCCCGGTGGTTTTGGTGCTCGACAACGTGCGCAGCCTGCACAATGTGGGGGCCGTGTTCCGCACCGCCGACGCCTTTGCGCTCGAAAAAATCTGGCTCTGCGGCATCACCGGGCGGCCCCCACAGCGCGAAATCACCAAAACGGCCCTGGGCAGCGAAACCGCTGTGGCCTGGGAATACGCCGCCGAAACGGCCACCGCCGTGGGGGCCCTGAAAACAGCCGGCTACCAAGTGGTGGCCGTGGAGCAAGCCACCGGCAGCATTCCGCTGCCACAATTTCAACCGGCCCAGGGCCAGTCGCTGGCCCTGGTGCTGGGCAACGAAGTGTTCGGCGTCGACGACGAAGTGCTGGCCTTGTGCGACGCGGCAGTAGAAATTCCGCAATTCGGCACCAAGCACTCGCTGAACGTGGGGGTGGCGGCCGGCGTGGTGCTCTGGGACGTACTGGTGAAGCTCGGCGTGATGTCTTGAATTATTAGCTGATGGCTATTAGCTGTTAGCTTTTTATTTACAATATCTCACCAGCATACCCGCCCTTGCCTTTTTCGATTTACCATTGGAGTCAATCGGAAAAATCCAGGACGACTTCAGCTCCAGGCTGTTGTTAATCAGTGATAAAGCTGAAAAAGAGCTAAAAGCCAACAGTCATCAGCTAATAGCTAATGAAAGCCATGCCCGATTTTCCCCGCCCCGACGGCCAACTCCGCGCCCTGCGCCCCCTGGTGACCACCGAAACGCCCGCCGAAGCCGCCACCAGCACCGTCGGCGATTTCCTGCACGCCACGCTGCGCCCTGTGCTGAAGCTGCAAAATGAGTTGCTACTGGCCGCCGTGGCCGATTTCGTGCACGACCACCACATCCCGCTGGCCCCGGCCGACGCTACCACGCAGCAGCGCTTACTCACCGAATTGTTGAGCCGCAATGTCAAGCTGCGCTACACCATCACCGGCCTTGTCACGGCCCTGTTCACGGCCGAAGAATATGCCTTCTACCGCACCCAGCGGCCCGAAATAAACCGTCGCCTGCTGGCCCTGGCCCAGCAGCGCGTGTTGGACCAAGCTGCTGCTTTAGCTGATGGCTTATAGCCGTTGGCGGTGTTCTTGTTTGCTTTTGTTTTCAGTGCTTTGAACAAAAGCTAACAGCTACAAGCCATCAGCTAATAGCTAAAAAACCCTACTCGTACTGCGAGTCGTGCAGTTGCACGGCGTCGGCATTTTTTCGCATCCGCATGTTCAGCAGCTCTACCCCGAGCGAGAAGAACATGGCGAAATAAACGTAGCCCTTGGGTACCTCCTGGTGCGCGGCCTCCAACACGAGCATTCCGCCGATCATCACCAAAAACGACAGCGCCAGCACCTTGATGGTAGGATTGCGGTTCACGAAATCGGCCACTACGCCCGAGAAAGCCAGCATGATGCCCATCGCGAAAATCACAGCGGCAATCATCACTAACACGTTGCTTACCAGGCCCACAGCCGTGAGGATGGAGTCGAAGCTGAACACGATATCGATGATGATGATCTGAATGATCACACCCAGCATGGTGGCCCCGGCTTTGCCCACGCCGGCGCTGTCGTCGTCGTGGCCTTGCAGCTTTTCGTACAGCTCAATGGTGCTTTTATAAAGCAAAAACAGGCCCCCGGCCATCAAAATCAAGTCGCGGCCCGTCACTCCAAACGGTCCGTCCGCCGTTGCTATTGGCAAGGTAAAGAGCGGGTTGCGCATGTTTACCAGCCACGAAATGCTCGTGAGCAGCCCGATGCGGAACACCAGGGCCAGCAACAGGCCGATGGTGCGCCCGCGCGGCTGCTTCTCGCGCGGTAATAGGTTGACGACGATGGAAATAAAAATGATGTTGTCGATACCCAACACGATTTCCAAGAACGTGAGGGTCAGCAAGCTAATCCAGGTTTGCAAGTGCCCAAAGGCCGAGAAATCGTACATTCTTTTTTAAATGTGATGATGTAGAAATACGAAAATGTGGGAAATGAAAAAGTTAAAAATCAATTATTTTCCATGTTTCCACATCGTCTCATTTTTCACATTTTTTAGCTTTTCATGTTCACAAATTGCAACGGCAGGCCGAGGTCGGCGCGGCGCAGCACGGCAATGGCGGCCTGCAAATCGTCGATTTTTTTGGCCGTGACGCGAATCTGGTCGTCCTGCATCTGGGCTTCCACTTTCAGCTTGGCATCCTTGATGGCTTTGATGATTTTGCGGCCCGTGTCCTTGTCCACGCCGGCGCGCACCTTGATTAACTTCTTGATGAGCTGGCCACTGGGCTGCTCGTCGGCCGTGAAGTCGAGGCTCGTGCCGTCGATGCCCTGCTTCACCACCCGCCCCAGCAGGATGTCTTCCAGGGCCTTCACACGCATCGAATTCTCCGACGACAGCTGGATGGTGTTTTCTTTCTTGTTCAGTTCAATGCCGCCTTTGGTATCGCGCAGGTCGTAGCGGGTTTGCATTTCTTTTTGAGCCGTATTTACCGCGTTTTCGAGGGTTTGCGGGTCCACTTTGCTCACAATGTCGAAGGAAGCCATGCCGAAAAATTAGTTTGAAGAAGAGATGAAGACGCCACCGCCAGGCGCGAAGATAGCCGCGACCCGGTTGCATCTTTGCGCCCCGCCCTGCCGCCCGCCGAAAGCGGCTTGTAGTACGCGCCCCGCTGCGGGGCGTTGCCCTGGTGTAGGGCCTCACGGGCGGCCAAGCTTGGGTTTGCACCGGAACCAGGGCCCTGGTTCCACGGCATTCAGCATTGCCCCACCGGCCGGGCTTTCGGCATTTGTTCTTTCCTTTTAATATGCAACCCTCTTCTGACTTAGCCGCGATGGTGGCCGTGTACAACCAAATCAACCACTACGGCCGCGCCAACGGCATGGCCCTGGCGGTGCTGGGCCCCGGCCAGGCCGACTACAGAATGCGCGTGCTGCCGGCGCATTTATCGTCGCCCAACACCTGCCACGGCGGGGTGTTGGCCGGCCTCATGGACGCGGCCCTGGGCGCGGCGGCCCTCACGCTCGCCTTCACGACTCAGGAGCTGGTGTCGACGGTCGAGTTCAAGATGAACTACCTGCACCCGGTGCACCTGCACGACGAACTGCGGGCCGAGGGTCGCGTGGAACACACCGGCCAGCGCCTGCTGGTGAGCAGCTGCGTGGTGTACCGCACGGCCGCCGGCCAGCCCGACGTGGCCGTGGCCCGGGGCCTGGGCACGTTCAACCGCTACCCGGCCGACAAGCGCGACTTCGCGCAGCTGCTCCAGCGGCCGCAGTCGGACCATACCTAAACCACAAAAGCAAAGCCTTGAAATCGACCCAGCATTTGCTACTGGTTGATTTTAAGGCTTTGCTCTTATTATTGATACACTTTTAGAGTATCATACAACTCATAATTCGGCGGTTACCGAGCGCAAGGCGGGGTCCGCCTCGTAGTCATCGGTGTCGCCCAGGTGCGGGGCGGCCACTTTGCGCACATTGCGCGCACAGTCCTCGTCGCGGTGGTTGCGGCCCACCGTGAACTCTACCCAGTCGCCCTCGCGCAGGTCGTTGAAATCGCCTTCGGTGAGGTCGGCGTAGCTGAAGAACAGGTTGTTGGGCGGCATCACCACGAAGCCAAAGCCGTTTTTCAGGTTTTTGATCGTGCTCATGCCGGCGGTGCCCACGGGGCCGGCGGCCGTGGGGCCCGTCGGCCGGGCAGGCTTGGCCGCAGCGGCCGCGGCCTGCGAAGCAGCCGAGCCCAGCGAAAAAGCAGCCGGCTCCGACTGGCTCACGAACAAGGCTTCCACCACTTCGTCCTGGGCGGCAAGGCCCCGGTCGATGACGGCGTGCATGGCCACGGGGTAGGTCACCTGCTCCAGCAGCTGCTGCGAGGCGCGGGTCACGCGGGTTTCGCCCTTGAAGTCTTCGTACTTGAAGTCCCAGTTCAGCAGCATCACGCGGGTGCCCACGGTGTTGAGCTTACGGATGAGGGGCACGTAGTCCGAGTCACCGGCGATGAGCACCACCACGTCGAGGGTTTTGTGCAGGGCCAGCTCCAGGGCCTCCAGTGAGAGCCACACGTCGATGCCTTTCTCCTGCAAGCGGCCGTCGCGGGTTTTCAGGGGCATGTAGTGCGTGGTCACGCCCAGGTTCATCAAAATATCGTCGAGCAGGCGGTCGTGAAACAGGCGGTCTTTGTCACGCGCTTCGGTTGCCGACAGCCTTCCCCGGAAGAAGTGGGCATCGGTGATTTGCGCCAGGCGCACGTCCACGTCTTCTTCTTCGGCAACCTGGTGGCGAATAAATTCGTGCAGGCCTTCGAGGCTGATGCGGGCTTTGCGCTCGTGCTGGAAATAATAATAGTCGCTGATTTTTAAAAAATAATTGCCGTCGTAAAACACGCCGACGCGAATCAGGGGGCTATTCATCTGGTTCATGCGGATGGTAGGTAAAGTAATTAGTAAATGAGAGACGTTAAGTAAAAAAAGGCGGACAGAGGCCGGCTACGCTGCGCAAAGGCAGCGACGCAAGGCAGAACGAGTTGGTTGAGCAAGTAGGAAGCAGCCGAGGGCAAAAGCCGGGACTGAGGGGCCTAAGCGGCCGTTAATTATAGTATAAGTGAGTAATTAAGCAAACCACCCAAGCCAATAAGCCCGTCAATAACACAGAAATATAGTGCATAAACGGCGATAACCTGCCTCAACTCCGCATATATCCGCTGCGAAGCTAACAGACCTTGCTGACTAATGCAACCGATTGCCCATATCTTTTTCACCAGATTCACAAATAATAATTCCTAAAATCCAATTTTACTTATCACCAGGCCCAGCACGAACAGCGCGTAGCCGGCACAGATACTTACCTCCAGCACATTGCCCGTGGCCGAACCGGTGCGAATAAGCGGAATTTTGAAGGCGTAGCCGAGCAGGGGAAACAGCCAGCGCACGCCCGCTTTGGTGAGGCTGTCGGCCACGAGGTGCGAGACGTAGCCGCCCCCCGCGAACAGGGCCACGCCGCGCCAGCCCAAGTGGCGCTCGGCCAGGTAGCCGATGTAAGTCCAGAAAGCGGTGGCCCACACCGTGTGCGTCCACGAGCGGTGGCTGGTGAAGGGGGCTAGGGCCACGAAGGCCCCCAGCAGGCTAAGCCATACCTGCTCGACGTAGAGGCCCGCCACGCCGGCGGCCAGCCCCGTGAACAGCAGCGCCAGCCGCCGCGCCGAGCCGCCCTGCAGGCCGGCCCCAATCAGCCCAAAGCCCAGGGCAATAATGTAGTACAGCCGCTGCCCGCCGCCCACGTGCAGCTGCAGGTAGCTGTACGCCGCCAGCCCCAGGGCCGTAGCCACAAAGGCCCAGCGCACGTAGTGCTGCGCGAAGCCCAGGCGCTGGCTCAGGCGGCTTTCGGGGTGGTCGAGGTCGGGGGCCAGGGCCGAAAAGCCGGCCAGCGCGACGCCCGGCAGCGAAAACGGTACGCCCGGCACCAGGCCCGCAATGGCTACGCCCGTGATGAGGCCGATGGCCAAGTGAGAAGAGCCGCGCACGGAAAAAATCAAATCAAAAAAGTCCACCGCAAAGCTAGGGCGAGCTTTTGCAAACGCTGGACTATTCGCCCTGCTCCAGGCGGCTGATGCGCGTTTCGTGGTCTTTGATGACGATGCGGGCATCCACCTGATGGGTTACCAGTTGGCCCATATTTACCGATATGGCGTGGATGAGGCGGTCAATGTCCTGCTTGGCATCTATTCGGTTGCGTTCTATCTGATTGACCAAGCTACCGATTTGATTGCCGACATAGTTCATGTGCGTCTGTAGGCCCTTGACGTCGCCGCGCATCTCCCCAATGTCACCGCGCATCTCTCCGATGTCGCCGCGCATTTCATTTACGTCTTTGCGCAACTCGCTTATGTCGCCGCGCATTTCTTTTATTTCAGTTCTAACCTCGTGCATCTCGATGAGAATTTCGGCCACAGAGGCAAATCCTTGTTATCCATAACGGGTGGAGCAGCTAAATTACTTTTTCCGGCAGCAAGGTACGGCCGGAAACCTTCGCTGGCCCCTGGGTGTATTTAGTCTCCTAGCCCGGCCGGAACCTGTTCCGGCCGGGCTGCTTTACGTGTTTCCGCCTAGCCCTGTCTATTGTGCAAGTAGCTGATTTTCTTCGTTTATACCGCCTTTCGCCCGAGATTCAAACCCTGGCGGCCCGCCTGCGCGGAGCCGCCAAGCCCGAGCCCGGCGGCGTACGCCTGCACCTGCGCGGCCTCGTGGGCAGCCAGGATGCCGTGGTGGTCGCCGCGGCGGCTAACCCGCAGCACGCGCACGTATTTGTGTTGCACGACAAGGAGGAAGCGGCCTATTTTCTGGCCGATTTGCAACACTTGCTGCCCGAAGGGGCCGAGGCGCTGTTGTTCCCGAGCCCGTACAAGCGGCCCTACCAGTTCGACGAAACCGAAAACGCCAACGTGCTGATGCGCGCCGAGGCCCTGAATCGCCTCAACACGGTGCGCGGCGGCGCGGCCGGCCAGGGCGTGTTCATCGTAACCTATCCGGAGGCCCTGACGGAGAAGGTCATCAACCGCCAGAGCTTGGTAAAGAACACGTTCACGGCCAAGGCGGGCGACAAGCTGGACGTGAATTTTTTGGGCGAGCTGCTCGCCGAATACGATTTTGAGAAGACGGATTTTGTATATGAGGCTGGGCAGTACGCCGTGCGCGGCGGCATCGTGGACGTGTTCAGCTACGCCAACGACCTGCCGTTTCGGCTCGAATTATTTGGCGACGAGATTGAAAGCATCCGTACGTTCAATCCCGAGACGCAATTGTCGGTGGAGGCGCGGCCCCAGGTGAGCATTATCCCGAACGTGCAGACGAAATTGTTGCAGGAAAAGCGGGAGGCTTTCTTTGATTTTTTGCCCCATACGGCCTGCTTGTGGCTGAAAGACGTGCGCCAGACGCTGGATGTGGTGACGGAACTGTACGAAAAAGCCGAGGCCAATTTTCAGCAAATGCTGGGCGAGGGCGGCGGGGTGCAAATCGTGAGCAAGCCGGCCGATTTGTTTGAGTCGGGCAAAAATTTCAAGAAGTCGCTCGACGAGTTCGCGGTGGTAGAATTCGGTAAGCGGTTTTATTTCAAGAACGCCGACGCGTTTCAATTTACCGCCAAGCCGCAGCCAAGCTTCAACAAGGAATTTCCGCGGATGGCAAAGAATCTGCGCGAAAACCAGGTGCGCGATTTCACCACCATTATCGTGGCTGACACGGTACGGCAGGCCGACCGGCTGCGCACGATTTTCGACGAAATTGACAACAACGTGCAGTTTCAGCACCTGCTGATGGCCCTGCGCGAAGGTTACGTAGACGAGCAGCTCGGGCTAGCCGTGTACACCGACCACCAGCTTTTCGAGCGCTATTACCGGGCCCAGGAAACGAAAAAGTTTTCGAAGAAAAAAGCCCTTACACTGCGCGAGTTAAGAACCCTGCAACCGGGCGATTACGTGACGCACCAGGACTACGGAATTGCTCGGTTTGCAGGGTTGACGCAAGTCGATATCAATGGGCAAGTTCAGGAAGCCATTCGACTGGTGTACCGCGACGACGACGTGCTGACGGTCAGCATCCACGCGCTGCACAAAATTGCCAAGTACAGTGGAGCCGAGGGGGCCCCGCCCACCATGAGCAAGCTGGGCTCGCCGGAGTGGGAGAACAAAAAGAAGGCCGTCAAGAAGAAGGTGAAGGACATCGCGGCCGACCTTATCCGGCTGTATGCCAAGCGCAAGACGGCCCCCGGCTTCGCGTTTTCGGCGGACGGTTTTATGCAGGCCGAACTGGAATCGAGCTTTATTTACGAAGACACGCCCGACCAGGCCAAGGCCACTGAGGACGTGAAGCACGACATGCAGCAACCCCACCCGATGGACCGGCTGATTTGCGGCGACGTGGGTTTTGGCAAGACGGAAGTGGCGATTCGGGCGGCCTTCAAGGCCGTGGCCGACGGCAAACAGGCGGCCGTGCTGGTGCCGACGACCATTCTGGCGATGCAGCACTACAAAACGTTTCGCGACCGCCTAGCCACGCTGCCGGTGACGGTAGAATACGTGAACCGCTTCAAGAGCACGAAGCAGATCAAAGAAACTTTGCAACGCGTGGCCGAGGGAAAAACCGACATTCTGATTGGCACACACCGACTTACCAACAAGGACATTGTGTTCAAAGACCTAGGCTTGCTGATTATTGACGAAGAGCAAAAGTTCGGCGTCAAGACCAAGGATAAGCTTAAAGAGCTGAAAGTGAACGTGGACACGCTCACGCTTTCGGCCACGCCAATTCCGCGCACGCTGCACTTCTCGCTGATGGGGGCCCGGGACTTGTCCGTCATTGCCACGCCGCCGCCCAACCGCCAGCCGGTTCAAACCGAGTTGCACGTGTACGACGAAATCCTGATCCGCGACGCGGTATCGCGGGAGTTGAAGCGCGGCGGCCAGGTGTTTTTTGTGCACAACCGCATCAAGGATATTGAGGAAGTGGCGGGCGTGATTCTGCGGCTTGTGCCGGATGCGAAGATTACCTACGCCCATGGCCAGATGGAAGGCGACCTGCTGGAAAAGCGCATGATGAAGTTCGTGGAGGGCGAGTACGACGTGCTGGTGAGCACGAGCATCATCGAATCCGGCCTCGACATCCCGAACGCCAACACCATCATCATCAACCGCGCGCACCTGGCCGGCCTCAGCGACCTGCACCAGATGCGGGGCCGCGTGGGCCGCTCCAACCGCAAGGCCTATTGCTACTTGCTGACGCCGCCGGTGGCCAACCTGCCCGCCGACGCCCGGAAGCGCCTGAGCACGCTGGAAGAGTTTTCGGACCTCGGCGCAGGCTTCAACGTGGCCATGCGCGACCTGGATATTCGCGGGGCGGGCAACCTGCTGGGCGGCGAGCAAAGCGGTTTCATCAACGACCTGGGCTACGAAACCTACCACCAGATATTAGACGAGGCGGTGCGCGAGCTGAAGGAAACCGAGTTCAAAGACCTGTTTTTGGGCGACTCGAACCAGCGGCTGCAACAGGCCGCCGGGGCCGCCCGCGTGGCCGAGTGCAGCGTGGAAACCGACCGCCAAGTGCTAATACCCGACCGCTACGTGAGCAACGTGTCGGAGCGCTTGCAGCTCTACGCCAAGCTGGATAGGGCCGAGAAGCCGGAGGCCCTGCGCAAGCTGCTGGCCAGCATGGTGGACCGCTTCGGGCCCCTGCCGGCCGAAGTGGAGCAGCTGGCCGACCTGGTGCGGCTGCGCTGGCAGGCGGGCCGTTTGGGCTTTGCCAAGCTCACGCTGAAGCGCGACACGCTGAAAGGCTACCTGCCCGCGGGCCCCGACCACCAGGCCTACTTCCAGGGCGACCAGTTTGGCGACATCCTCAACTACGTGCAAACCCACGCCCGCAGTGCCAGCATGAAAGAGCGCAAGGAGCAGCTCGTGGTGACGTTCGAGGAGGTAAAATCCATTCAGCAGGCCAAGAAAGTGCTGGCCGAATTGGGCAGCGCCGAACTGGTAGAAGCGTAGGGCCCCGGGCCGTATCTTGGCGACGGATTTTAGCATTTTTACCCCATGAACAGCAACGAACGATTCGGTCAGATTGAAGCCATGCTGGCCGACCTGCTTCGCAGAATGGACCGGCAGGCCGAGCAAATGGACCGGCAAAGCGGCCAGATTGACGATATTATCGGCATTTTGAAAATATCCGATGCCCGCCAGACCCGAATGGAGGAGCTGCAAGACGCGGTGCTGGTGGAAATTAAGCAGCAAGGCGCTCATATGGAGGAGCAAAGTGCCCAGGTGCTGCAGCAAGGAGCCCAAATAATGGCACAGGGCGAACAGCTGGACAAGTTGCTGCAAACCCAGATGAAAATGCTGGAGCTGATGAGCTACAACGCGAACCGCACGGACGAGCTGGAACGCAAATTTCCAATACTTACCGCTTACGAAGCGCGTTTTCAGCGGCTGGAACACGCCGTTTTCAACAAGGCCGGCTAGCTTTTAAATGCCTAAAGGCCTAACGAACGCCAGCCTGGTAGCTACCGGGCTGGCGTTTTTATTGGCCCGCCTGGGCAATCGCAGCCGATGCCCCGCCGCCAGTCGAAGCCGAACATTTGGCCCGGAATAGGGTTTAAACAACGATTTCGCGCCGACAGCGGCCGCTGAACCGTCATAAGAAAGGATAATTCTCTCCCATTTTCTCTTCCACATTTTTACTTCCGCATTTTTATGAAAAAACTCTTTCTTATGGCCGCGCTGGCTACCGGCGCTGCCACTGCTTCGGCGCAAGCGCCGGGATCGGGAAGCAACTCCGGCCCCACCAACCACAAACCCGTGACGGGCGACCCCGTCACCGCCGCGCCCAACGGCCCGGTGAGCACCGGCCCCAAGCCCGGCCAAAAGGTGAATACCGCGCCCGCCACGGGAGCCAACCGGGCCTCGCGTTCCAGTTCCACGGCCAAGGCAACCCGCCAGGGCCGGGCCACCGGCAGCGACAACATGCAGTCGATGCCGAAAAACAGCGCCGTCAAGCCGGGCGCGAAACACTAGTCGGACGCCATTAACCTTCAAACGGGCCCTCCGCGCAGCGCGGAGGACCCGTTTTTTATTTGCCCTGCACCACCACCGTGGCCGTGCCGCGCACGGGCTGGCCGGTGGGCGTCAGTCCCTCGGCCACGGCCTGGAAAGTGCCGCCACCATCGGCGGTGAACAAGGTAATGGTGGCCTCGCCGGCGGCGTTGGTGCGCACGTCGGGGTTCCAGTACAGGGCCGTGCGGCGCGGGTCAGGGCCGGGGGCGGTGAGCGTGGGGGCCCCGTAGCGGGGCGCGTAAAATTCGCGGGCCTGGTAGTAGCCGGGCAGTTTCACGAGGGCAATGCCCGGCGCGGGGCCCTTGTCGGCCCCCTTGTATTTGGAATCGCCGCGCTTGGTGTAGATGGCAATGGCCCCGTTGCTGCCGCCGAAGATGGCCGCTTCGGTGCCCTTAAAGACCTCCACGGCTTCGATGTCGTTGGAAGTGAGGGTAGAAATAAAGTCGATGTCAACTTTCTGACCGTCCAGAATAAACAGCGGTGTGCCCCCGTTGCGAAGCGACACCTGCATGTTGGGCGGGCTGCCAGTGATGGTGAGGCCCGCCACGCGGCCTTGCAGCACTTGCAGGATGTTCAGGCCCGACTGCGCCGACGGGATGTCGGTGAAATCGACCACCGTACCGCCCGTGGCCCCGTAGAGGCGGCGCGAATCGTCGGGGGGCACGGCCACGCGCTTGGCCGTCACGGCTACGTTGCCGAGCAGGATGTTGCGCACCACGACCGCCGGGTGCAGGTCGGGGTTCATCTCGTGCTCGTCGGCCTGCTGCTGGCGGCTGCGCTTCACGTAGGCGGCCACGGCGGGCGGGGGCGCGGGCAAGGCCGGCAGCGGCGGGCCGGTGAGGGGCGGGCCCGCGTCGGGGCGGATGACGACGTTGGAGCCGCCCTGCGCACGCCGGGCTTGCAGGGTCACCACAGCCGTGTCGCGCCCATCGAACCCCACGAAGCGGAAGCGCCCGTTGGCGTCGCTGGTGCCGGTGGCCACCTGGCGCACGGGCCGGGTCTCGACGAACGTAATCTGGCTGTTGGCCATGGGCCGGTAGCCGTGCTCGCTCAGCACCTGCCCGCCCAGCGACAGGGCCTGGTCGGCCAAAAAGCGCGGAGCCAAGGGCGGCCCCGCCAGCACGTCTTTCCACACGAAGCGCCGCCAACCCTGCGTCAGCAGCAGGTCGTCGAGGGCCTGGGCCGTGGCGGCCGTTTGGTTCTGAAAGTAGTAGCCGGGGCCCTCCACGTAGCCCACCAGGTCGGAGGTCAGCAGCAGGTTCGAGGCGATGGTTTCGGCGGTGGGGTCGAGGGCCCCCAGACTGGCTTCGGCCACGGCCACCGACAACCGGGCGGCCACCGGCTGGCCGGCCGCGTCGGCCACGCGCACGCGCAGCTGCACCGGGGCCCGGAGGCCGTAGCTGGCCTTGTCGGGCGTGAGGGCCGCCGGCAGGCTGGCCGGTCCGTTCTGCACGAAGGCCAGCCGCTCGGCCTGCGGCGTGCCCTGCGCGTCAATCAACGTGATGTGCAGGATGCCGTTGGGGTAGCGGGCCTTGGCCACGCGCCAGGTGGCGGGCCCGGGGCCGTCGAGCGGGCGCTGGGCCATGTACACCAGGAAGCCGCGCACCTCCGTCAGCAGCATGGCCGGGGCCGGAGTGGCGGTGCCGGGCGCGCCCCGGTAGCGGGCTTCCACCACGTACTCGGCCCCGGCGTCGGCCACGTGCAAGGCGTAGCCGCTCGCCTGCGGGGACGGCAGCGGGTAATCGACGGTGCCGCCGCCGGGCAGGGTGAGGTGGGCGTGGTAGTGCTGACCAGCGGCGGGCGTGAAGGCAAAATGACCCATGCCCAGGTGCGCGGTGGCAAAGCCGGACACGACCACGGCGTTGCGCTCGTCCAAAATCTGGCCCCGCACGTCCACGCCCCGGCCGGTGGCGGCGGTGGCTTTGCAGGCCACCACGGCGGGCAGGCCCTCCACCAGGGTGCCGCCCTCGGCAAAGAACTGCACGTCGGGCCGGGCCGCCGGGGCAGGGCCCGCGGCGGGGGTCGCTTTGCGGGCCGAAGCCGAAGAGGCCATGGGCGGCACCGGCTCGGCGGTGTAGGGCGAAGCGGCCCACACCTGCAAGCGCCGGCTGTAGATGAAATTGTCGCCCGCGTTGCGCATCCAATTGGTGTAGGCGCGCAGCGTGTAGTTGCCGGCGGCGAGGGTGTCGGCCACGTCGAGGTCGCCGTGGGCGCGGCCGTCTTGCAGGCGCAGGGTGCGGCGGGCCACGATTTTTTGCTCGGGCGACACCAAATCGACGTACAGCACCCGGCTCGTCGAATCGGCTTGGTGGCGCAGGCCGTCCACCACGTAGGCGCTGAACCAGATGGTTTCGCCGGTGGCGTACACGGGCCGGTCGAGGTGCAAGTAGGCTTTTTCGGGCAAGATGGCGGCGTAGTACGTGCTCACCTGCCGGGCAATTCGCTGGAGAATGTTTTCGTCGGGCGGGCGGGGCTGGGCGGCCGTAAGCCCAAACAGGCCGGTGCCGACGAGTAAGCCCAGCGCCCAGCTTTTGCGGGGGAAATATGCGTTCATTGCTGAAAGCTAGCAAGGATGCGGCCAAGGGAGAGTTAAAAATTAAAAGCGAAGAGTTAAAAGCCAATCCAGTCAGCCTTTAACTCTTCACTTTTAACTTTTAACTGAACTTTAGTCGCAGCCGTCGGGACCGCAGGCAGGGCCCTCGGCGCTGCCGGACACGGCCACCAGCTCGGGCCGGGTGGCCTGGGCTTCGGCCCACACTTTGTCGAGCACTTCGGTGAACAGCTCGGCTGGCTGGGCCCCCGACACGGCGTACTTGTCGTCGAACACGAAGAAAGGCACGCCGCGCACCCCGATTTGCTGGGCCTGGTACTCGTCGTAGCGCACGGCTTCGGCGTAGGTGCCGGCGGCCAGGGCCTGGCGGATTTCGGCGGCGTCGAGGCCCGCTTCGGTGCCGAGCTGCACCAGGGTTTCAACGTCGTTCAGGTCGCGGCCTTCGGTGTAGTAGGCAGCCATGAGGCGCTCCTTGGTGGCGTCTTGCCGGCCGTGGTGGGCCCCCAGGTGGATGAGCTGGTGGGCCAGGAACGTGTTGGCCGGCACGGTGCGGTCGAAATCGTACTGCAACCCAACTTCCTGGGCCACGCCGGCCACGTGGTCGCTCATGCGGCGGCCTTCGGCGGCGGGCACGCCTTTTTTGGCGGCCAGCACTTCGTAGGTGCTCTGGCCAGGCACGGGCGCGAAGTCGGGTGCCAGCTCGAAGCTGCGCCACACCACTTCCACCGCTTCGGGGTGGCTAAATTGTTCGAGGCCCGCCTCAAAGCGGCGCTTGCCGATGTAGCAGAACGGGCACACAACATCGGACCAGATTTCAACTTTCATAGAACAGGAGTTTACAGGGTGACCAACCTAAGCGGCTGGGGTCGAATTGAGCGCTGCCGGCCGGGGGCCGGCGGCCATCCACAACACGCAACCGGGCCCTGAATGTTCGCGCCGGCCGGGCCCCTCCCCGATGCGCTCGAACCGGAGGACAGCCCCGGATTCGACTTTGCGGATCAAAAGCCCAAAAGCAAAAGCCTGATTCATGATTTAGCGGTTTGGAAGCTTGATTCAACAGTTTCTCACCCCAACGTCGGGCTTCGGAACCTCAATTTTGGGGTTCTGATCCCCAACGTCGGGGTTCCGAAGCCCGACGTTGAGGTTCCGAAGCCCGATGTTGGGGTTCTGATCCCCGAGGTCGGGGATCCGAAGCCCGATGCTGAGGTTTCGAACTCTGACGTTGGGGATCAGAACCCCGACGCTGGGGAAGAAAGCCGGGCGCGGCAACGTTTTCAGCGGAAACCGGGTACTATTCCGGGCCCCGGGGGCCGGCCATTCGTCTACTAACCGCTGCTTTTTATGGAATTTCGAGAACTGAGCGTTTCCGGCGTGCACGTGTCGCGCATCACGTTTGGCAGCTGGGCGGCCGGCGGGTGGATGTGGGGCGGCACCGAGCAAAACGACGCCGTGGGGGCCATCCACGCCGCCTACGAGCTGGGCGTGACCAGCATCGACACGGCCCCCATCTACGGGCAGGGCCTGAGCGAGGAAATCGTGGGCGAAGCCATCAAAAGCCTGCCCCGCGACAAGGTGCAAATCCTCACCAAGTTCGGGATGCGCTGGGACCTGGCCAAAGGCGACTTTGGTTTCAAAAGCAAGGACAACGCCGGCCGCGACCTCGACGTGTACAAGTACGCCGGCCGCGACAGCATCATCAAGGAGTGCGAAGCCAGCCTCCGGCGGCTGGGCACCGACTACATCGACCTTTACCAGCAGCACTGGCCCGACGTCACCACCCCCATCGCCGAAACGATGGAAGCCGCGCTGCGCCTCGTGGAGCAGGGCAAGGTGCGCGCCGTGGGCGTGAGCAACTACTCGGTGGCCCAGATGGAAGAGGCCGGGAAGGCCCTCGTGCTGGCGTCGAACCAGGTGCCGTACAGCATGTTGAAGCGCGGCATTGAGCAAGACCTGGTGCCCTATTGCCAGCAGCACGACAAAGCCATTCTGGCGTACAGCCCGCTCCAACTGGGCCTGCTAACGGGCAAAATCAAGCCCGGCCAGGCCTTTGGCGAAGGCGATGTGCGCAACGGCCACCCGCTTTACCGGCCCGAGGGCGTGGCGCGCGTCAACGGCTTCCTCAACAAAATCCGGCCCCTGGCCGAAACCAAAAACGCCACCCTGGGCCAGCTCGTGCTGCGCTGGACGCTGGCGCAGCCCGGCATCGCGGTGGCCCTGGTGGGGGCCCGCACCCCCGAGCAGGCCGTGCAAAACGCCCGGGCCATCGACGTGCCGCTCTCGTTCGAGGAAATCGACTTCATCGACAAGCAGCTGCGGGCCCTGGAGCCGGTGGCGGCGTAGCTAGCGCACCACCTCGTTCAGCATCAGGGCCCGGATGGCGCGGATTTCTTCCTCATCCAGGGGCTTGTGGATGATGCCCGTCACCAAGGCGTATTCCCTGGACTTGGCCGTGTCGGCCGGGGCCAGCGACGAGGTGAGGATGTAGATGCGGCAACGGTCGCGCAATTCAAATTCGTAGGGTTTCAGGGCCTCCAGAAACTCCCAGCCGTTCATCACGGGCATGTTCAGGTCGAGGAAAATAACGGCGGGCGCGTCGGTTTCCAGGCGGGCGACCAAGTAGGTCAGCGCCTTTTCGGCCGAGAGGAACGTGAGGATGTCGGCCGAGAATTTTTCTATCCGGAGCATGTGCTCCGTCAGGTAGAGGCTGATGAGGTCATCATCGATGATGTAGGTAAGCATATCGGAATAAGTATACGCAGCGGATATCAGGACTTGTCGAGATGAATCAGGAAGCGGGTGCCAAAATCCACGCCGCTGGCCACCTCAATTCTTCCACCCATGGCTTCCACGTGGGTCTTGACCAGGAACAGGCCAATGCCGCGGCCCCGCTGGTTGGTATGGAAGCGCTTGTAGAGCTGAAAAATGTCGGACCCGGCCTTGTACATGTCGAAGCCCGAACCGTTGTCGATAAAGGAAATGCTGGCCCCGCCGCGCTCCCCGCGCACGCACTCGATCTTCACTTCCAGGGCCCGCTCGTCGGCGCGGTACTTGATGGAGTTCGACAGCAGGTTGTAGAAGATGCTGTAGAGGTAGGCCCGGTTGCCGCGCACCGCCAGGCCGTCTTCGATGTCGAGCTTCACTTGGCCGCCGCACTGGGCGAGGGCCTCTTCCAGGTCCACGATGGCCTGCTGGCACACCTCGGCCAGCAGGCCGTCCTGCACGGGCTCCAGCGCGTCCTGCTTGTCGCGGATGGCCAGCACCACGTTCAGGTCTTTCAGCACGGTGTCGGCCTGGCCCATGCTCTTGCGCAGGTGCGCCAGCGAAACGTCGAACGACTCGGTGTTCTTGTCCATCTTGGTGAGCAGCGTGGCCAGGCCCAGGGCGTTGGCCAGCGGGGCCCGCAGGTTGTGCGAAACGACGTAGGTGAACTGCTGCAAGTCGCGGTTGTGGCGGTACAGGTCCTGGGTCATCTTGGCCTGGCTGGCTTCGATTTCCTTGCGGTAGTTGATGTTTTGCTGGATGGCGATGAACTGAACCAGCTCGCCGGCGTCGTTGCGGATGGGCGTGATGTCCATGGCGTACCACAGCTTCTGCCCCGACTTTTTATAGTTGAGGATGGTGGCCGAGAACGGCACCTGCCGCTTCATCCGCTCCCGGATGTGCTGCACCGTGGCCGGGTCGGTTTCGGGGCCCTGGAGCACCTCGCCGGGGCGCTTGCCCAGCACGTCGGCCAGCTCGTAGCCCGTGTGCTTGGTGAAGCCCGCGTTCACCCACTCGGTAACCCCGGCGGCGTCGGTGATGACGACGCCGTTGTCGGTGTCCTGGGCCACCAGGGCCAGTAGCTTCAGCTGCTTTTCGGCTTCTATCCGGTCGGTTATGTCCGAGAAATACACCGACAGGCCCTCCGGGGAAGGAAAAATTTTCACATCCAGCCACCGGTTCGAATGGGTAGAGAACGCCTCGAAATGCGCCGTGTTGCCCGCCTCGACGGAATGCTGGTGGTTCCGGGCGTAGATTTCCGCAAACTCTTCGGGGAAGACCGACCAAATATTCCGGCCCAGGCAGTCCTGCCGGTTGACTTGGAGGATGCGCTCGGTTTCGCGGTTGAGGTACGTCAGGTTGTCGTCTTTATCGACCGAAAAAAAGGCGTCGGTGATGCTCTCCAGGGTGGCGGTGAGCTGCTCGGCCTGCCGCTTGATGAGGCACTGGGCGGCGATAACCTCCGTAATGTCCTGCGCCACCAGGTGGACGCCGATCATCTGCCCATCGACCACGAGCGGCACTATGCTGACGCTCAGCGTTTTTTTCTCGCCTTTCCCGTTCAGCACCGCGGTCTCGAAATGCGCTTCCTGGCCGCCGGCCGCTTCCGCGCGCTTTTGCTCGATCAAAAGACGCACGTCGGGGGGCAGCAGCTCGGCCAGGGGCCGGCCCACCACCTCCGGCTTGGGCTTGCCGACGAAGGCGAGAAAGGCCGGGTTGGCGTTCAGCACCACGCCGTCGGCGCCTTGGAAGACGGCCAGCGAAGGGTTGTTCTCGAACAGCAGCCGAAACCGCTGCTCGCTCTCAGCCAGTTCGAAAGCGCGGCGGTTTTGCTCCGTCGTGTCGCGCGAACTGATGGCATAAGCCCGGATGGCGGGGTTATGCATTTGGTTGCTGACGGTGGTTTCAATCCATCTCCACTCCCCGGCGGCGGTACGAAAGCGGAAATCTGCCAACGTCACGACGGGCCGGGTGCTCAGCTCGCTCCACTGGGCCTGCACCCGGGCCAGGTCGTCGGGATGAATCAGGTCGAAACCGTTTAGTCCCACCATTTCTTCGGCCGAGTAGCCCAGGTATTTAGAAGTGGAGCCGCCCACGTAGATGTACACGCCCTTCTCGTCGATCAGCGCCACCATGTCGAACCCGTGCTCGATGAGCGTGCGGTGCAGCGCTTCCTGCCCGAGCGCTTGCTGCACGGCCTGCCGCTGCTGCGTCACGTCGCGCCCCAGGCAAAACACCAGCTCACCGGCCGGGGGCCCAAACGCCGACCATTCGACGCTTACCTCCTGCCCGGCCTTGCCCAGGCAGCGGCACTCGAAGGCCGCGGGCGCGGCTAGCGGGCGCGCCACGCCCAGGCACGCGGCCAAGGCAGCCGCGCGGTCGTCGTGGTGCACGATGTCGGCAAACGATTTACCCACCAGCTCGTCGCTGGCGTAGCCCAGCACCTGCTGGCACGCCGCGCTCACGCGCCGCAGCTGCCCCTGCGCGCCAACCACGCACACCAGGTCGGGCGCGTAGCGCATCATATTCTCTAAAAAATCAAGCTCATCGGGGGGCCCCATAGTAGTCGGTCGTGAATAAATTTCTGGCGGATAAAATTGGCAGATAAAATACGCAACTGTATTGAGCCGCCGGGGCCGGCCCCTAAAAATCAGCGGCGGCGCGGCGCCCGGCCCGCACTAAACAAATCACCAATCACTGATTCCACAAATGTTTGACTGACAATCAATAACAGACAACAAACAACTAATAAAAAGCACCCCGTTTTGTTCTGGGCAAGCGCTTAAGAAGCGTAAACCAACGAAAGGAATTCAGACTCAATGGTTTTCTATTGGGCATAAATCTCCGACGGCGCAGGCCATTGGCCAAGCCCGGGCCCTACCCAATATTCGGGTCATGCCCGGCCGGCCTTTGGTGGGCAGGCAGTACCGAAAAGCGCCCCTCCGGCGGAGGGGCGCTTCTCAGCAACGGACCAAGCCAGCACTCCTTATTGCTTGATCATGCGCTGGGTAAACTTCAGGCCGCCGCCACGGACGAGGACCACGTAAACCCCACTGGGCAGGCCATCGACCGGCAGGGCGTGGGCCTGGCCCCCGGCCAGGTCCTGGGCCAGCACCCGGCGGCCGGCCATGTCCACCACCGCCACCTGGTAGGTGCCGGCGGGCAAGGCCGTTAGGTCCAGCGTGGTGTGCGTCTCGACCGGGTTGGGGTAGAGCGAAACGCTGTAGGCCGGGGCAGGGGCCGGAGCCGGAGGGAAGACAATGGTCCGAACCGGGCTGTAGCTCACCGCGCCGTCGCGGTCGGTTTGCTGGAGGCGGTAGTACACCGGGCCCGGGTGGCGGCCCACGCCGGCGTCGGCGAAGGCATAGTCCCGCGCCTGGGTGCTGGTGCCCGCGCCGGCCACGAAGGCCAGGCGCGCGAAGCGGCTGCCGTCGAAGGAGCGCTCAACCCCGAAGCCGGCGTTGTCGTGCTCCTGGGCCGTGGCCCAGCTCAATTGCCCGTCCGCGCCCACGGCTTTGGCCTCGAAACGCGTCAACTCCACAGGCAAGGGATTGGCCCCGATTTGCAGGGGCACGGCCTGGGTGGTAACGCCGCCGTTGGCGTCGACGGTGGTGACGCTCACCGGGTAGGTGCCGCCCACCAGCAGCGTGCGGTCCACCACGGTTACTTGGCCCGTAACCGGGTCCAGGGCCAGGCCGGCGGGCAGCGCGCTGTTGAGGGTGACGGTGCGCAGCCCGTTGTCGGCCACGGCTGCGGCAGCGTTGTAGGTGCCGCCGTTGGCGTCGAAGGCATTGGCGATGACGTCGCCGTTCTGGTACTGATTGGCGTTGCCGCCCTTGGCGGGCGCGTTGGTGTACACCGAGGCATTGTCCTGGCCGATGGCAATGGTGTAAAGCCCTGGCACCGAAACCGCGCCTTGGTTGTCGGTGGTTGTAAAGCCGAAGAAGGCGTTGCCCGCGAACGTGGCCGCCGGGTCGAAGGCGAGGCTGGCCGCGTCGCCAAGGCTAACCGTCTGGCCCACCGCAACGGCGGCACCGTTGAGCAAGAGCACCCCCGATGCCGGCACCGGCAGGGCCGTGATGGTGTACGATGCCAGCGACCCGTCAGAATCCAGGCCGGTGAGGGCCGAGATGGTGAGCGGCGCGGCGGTGTTGCCGATGGGGCTTTGCCGCGAGTTGGCCCGCGTGTTGGCTAGCGGGGCCATGTTTGTGAGCGCAGTGGCCTGGCTCGACGTGTTGTTGGCAGTAGTGGCCGCATTTTCAGTCGTGCCGCTGCTCACGGTGGCCCCGATGGTGATGGCCGTGGTGGGAAAGGTGAAGACGATGGTGTGGGTCACCTCGCCCGCCTTGCCCACGGCCTGTGTGTCGATGGTGGGGAAAACGACCACGCCCGAAGCAACGTCGTAGCTGCCGCCGTCCGACACCGTGACGCCGGTGAGGCCGGTGGGCAGCTGCGCGGTCTGCACCACAGCACTGGCCGGCGAGGGGCCGTTGTTAACGGTCAGCACCCTGTAGGTACCCAAGCTGTTGGGCAACAGCGTGGCCGGCCCGCTGATGCGGGTGGCCACGTCGGCCACGGGGACGATGCTCACGCTCACGGCCTGCGCGTTGTCGGCGGGCGCGGGGTCCGAGAAGTTGCCGTTCAAGCTGGCCGTGGCCACCAATGGGTCGTTACTAGGGTCGTTCACCGTCACCGTGTACGTCAGCACGGTGCCGGGGGCCTGGCCGCTGGCCAGCGCGAAGGTCACCACGCCGCTGGCGGCGTCGTAGGCCCCGGGCAAAGTGCTGCCGTCGGGGTTGGTGCCGATGACGCTGCTCAGGCCGGCCGGCAGGGTCACCCGCTCGCGCATGTTCGACGCCGTGGTGGCGCTGGTATTGGTGGCCGTCACCGTGAACACCACGGGCCGGCCGGCTTGCTGCGAGGTCCGGTTGGCGGCTATCGTGGTGCGCAGGTCCACCAGAGTGCTGGTCCGGGGCGTCACCGGAATGATGAGGGCCGCGGCGTTGTCGGTCAGGTCCAGGTCGTTGGACGTAGCCGGGACGTTGGCTGCGGCCGCCACCCCGATAATGGGCCGGTCGGGCACGATGATGGTGATGGTGTTCGTCACGGCCCCGGTTACGCCCACTGCTTGGTTGGTGACGGCGGGGAAAGTAATAATGCCCGTGGTGATGTCGTACACCCCGCCGCCGCTGGCCACCACGCTGGGCAGCCCGGTAGCAATGCGCACCGTGGTGGTTTCACTCAGGGCCGGGGCCGGGCCGTTGTTGATGGTCGAAATGGTGAAGGTGACCGGGTTGCCCACAATGGACGTGGTGGGCCCCGACACGGCCACGGCCACGTTGGCGTTCCACTTAACATCAGTGGCGACGGCGGACCGGTTGTTGGCCGTGACGGCGTCGAGGCTGGAAGACGTTGCGGTGGCCAGGCTCAGGACGGTGCGCGGGCTCGGGCTGTTGACGTCGGCCGATTTGACGGCCGGAGCCACGTACGTATAGGTATAGGTACGCACTTCGCCCGCGGCCAGCGAGGCCACGGCCGGCCAGGTGATGGCGCCGATGCTGGGGTCATAAAAGCCGCCGCCGCTGGCCGTCACCTCCGCCGCGCCGAAGCCGGCGGGGATGGACACGGTTTGCACCACGTTGGTGGCCGGCGCCGGGCCGTTGTTAATGGTCGAGACGGTAAACGTCACGACTTGAGTTGCCGAGGCGCTGGCCGGGCCCACGAGGGTAGTGGCCACATCGGCCATACCCATGACGTCAACATTGCGGTTCACCTCGTTGTCGTCCGGCACCGGGTCGGAAGTGGCGGCCACCACGCTGGCCACGGCCACCAGGGGCCCGACGGCGGGGGCCGTCAGCACTACGGTGTTGGTTACGCTGGTGCCGCTGGTCTGGCTGGCCAGCGCCGGGAAGCTCACCAGGCCGGAGGCCGCGTCGTAGGTACCGCCGCCCGAAACGCTGGTCACGCTCAGGCCCGGGGGCAGCGAAAGCTGCTGCACCACGTTGAGGGCGGCATTAGGGCCGCTGTTGCCAGTGCCAACGGTGAAGGTCACCGCCGCGCCGGGAACCACGTTTTTGTCGGAGAAAGCCAGCGTGGTGTACACGTTGGCCTTGTTGGCGGTGGTGGCCAGCGAGGTGGTCACGGCCGCCGTGGCCGCGTCGTTGGCCGTCGTGCTGGCGGCCTGGCCCGTGGTAGCAGTCACGGCCGCCGAGGCCGTGAAGTCAGAGCCCAGCATGTTGAAGCTAACGGTATTGTTCACCCGCGCGCCGCTGGCCAGCACCGGCAGGGCAGGGTACGTCGCGACGCCCGTTCCGCCGTCGTAGCTGCCGTTGTTAGACAAGAACACGCCGGTCAGGCTGCGGGGCAGCAGCACGGTTTGCACCACGCCCGCGGCCGGCGAAGGGCCGTTGTTGGCCGTGGTCACGGTGAAGGTGACCAAGTTGCCGGTAACGACGGCCGTGGAACCGCTGATGGTGGTGGCCACGTCGGCCGCCGGGGCCACGGCAATGCTGGCGGTGGCCTGGTTGTTGCCGAAATTACCCGCTGACACCGTGCCAGACCCCGTGCTTATGGTGCCGCTGATGTTCACCGGCCCCGTGGCGGGGGCCACAAACGTAATGGTGGACGCGGACGTGCCGCCGTTGGGCAGCGTCGCAATGATGGGGTAAGACACGAGGCCCGTTACGGCGTCGTACGTTCCGCCGCCGGTGACGGACACAACGCTAAGGCCCGGCGTAAGCTCGGCAGAGCGCTGGACGTTAGTGGCGTCGCCGGGGCCGTTATTGGCGTAGTTCACCGTGAACGAATCCTGCTGGCCGGGCGCTACCGTAGCGGTGGCCGCCGTGATGCTGGTCGTGGCCACATCGGCCGACGAGTTGTTGGTCACCGCAAAGGCAAACGTGTCGGGCGCGGTGGCCGCGCCGGTGCCGCCGCTTGCGTCCTCGGCCGTGGTGGTGGTGGTGTTGCTAACGATGTTGGTGGTGCCTCCGGTGTTCGAGGCGATGTAACTAAACTCGAATACCTTGGCATCGCGGCTGTTCTGGGTAGCCAAGGTACCAAAATTGATGACCTGGGTACCGGCGTTGTAGTTGGCTCCCTGGGCGGTAAGGGCGTTGAGCTGGGCCGTGGTCAGGGTGGCCCCGGCGGGCAGCGTCACGGTGCGCGTCACGTTGGCCGCCGCCGCTGGGCCGTTGTTGGCAAACGCCACGGCGTAGGTGGCCGTGGGCCGGCCCGTAGTGGACGATGACAGCCCGAAAATAACCCCTACTATATCGGCAAAGCCAGTAATGGTCGTAGTTACGGCGCTGGTGTTGTTGCTGGTCACCGGCTCGCTCGACGCCGTGGCAATGGTCGCGGTATTCGTCACGGCCGCGGTGCCGGGCGCGGTATAAGAAATACCAAACGTGTTGCTGGCCCCGGCGGCCAGGGGCGAGATGGCCGGGTAGGTGATGGTAACCGTGCCGGTGGTGCCGTTAGGGGCGCTGATGCTGCTGCTGCCCGGCGCAACCACCCCGGTTACGGGGTTGGTCGCGTCGCCCGACGCCAGCAGCACGGTGCGGGTAACAGTAACGGCGTCCGCGCCGCCGTTGTTGGCGAACACCACCGACAGGCTCACCGTCTGGCCATTGGCCGCCGCCGCGGGGGCCGCCAGGGTGGCCGTCACGTCGGTGCTGCAATTGATGCCCGCCGTGCTGTTAGCGATGCTGTTGCTGATTTGGCCGTTGGCAATGCCGGGCAGGCCCGCAGCGGCCCCGTAGGGCACGTTGCCAACCGTGACGCCGTTGCTGCCGCCCGCCACGGCCGTGCTGGCGGCGGTAGCGTTCGACAAAATAATGCCGCCGCCGCCGCCGCCGCCCGGGCCATGAGCGGCCGTAGAGGAGGTGTTGGAGCCGCCATTGCCACCGTTGGCAGCTAGGGAAATGCTGCCCAACGTGGCCGCGCTGTTGGCCGTTATCAGGATGGAGCCCCCGGCCCCGCCGCCGCCGGCGCCGTCCTGCGACACGGCATTGCTAGCCGACGCGCCATTGGCCAGCACCGCGGTGCCGAAGCCGGCCACCGAACCGGTGCGCACCAGCACAATGCCGCCGCCTGCCACCCCGCTGCTCAGGTAGCCGCTGTTGTTGTCCTCTGTGCCGGCCCCGCCGCCGCCGCCCATGATGAGGCGACTGCTGCTCGGTGCATTAAAGCCGCCGCCGGGCTCGCCACCCACGGGCAGGTTGGTGTTGAAGGAGTTGCCCCCACGCCCCCCTCGCGCCCCGTTGCCGCCGCCGCCGCCGCCGGTATTGCGCACGTTGATGCTGGGATTCTCGTCGGTGCCGCCGCCGCCGGCGTTGCCGGGGGCCCCGCGACCCGAACTGCCGTTGGGGTAGCCGTCCACGCCCGTGTCAAACAAGGCCGTGCCATTATTCACGTAGCGCGGGGTGCCCGCCGTGCCTTCGCCCTTCGAGGCGTGGGCCCCCACCGTGGTGGTGGCGCTGGCCGGGGCCGGGGCCCGGTAGTCGGTGCCGGTCAGGCCCGTGGTGCCGATGAGCTTCTGGCCCGCCCCACCGCGGAAGCCCTTGCCCGAGGCATCGAGCGCAGCCCCGGCCGCAAACGAGAGCTTGCCCGTCACATCCAGGGCCAGGATGCCGCCGGTTTTGCCATCCCATGCGCTGGGGGCCACCGTGCCGCTCACCGTCAGGTTCTGGTACTGCGGAATGCGCACCACCTGGAAGCGCCGCTGGCCCACCAGCAAGCCCACGTTGGCGCTGGCGTTCTGGTAGCTGTTTTTGAGGCCCGTAGTCAGAGTAATGGTGCCGCCGCCGATGGGCACGGCGCTGGCGGCCACCGCGTATTCGTACTGGCCCGCCGTGAAGTTGGCGTTGACCAGGTTATTGGTGGCCAGGCCCCCCGCCACGCCGTCGCCGTAAGAATCGGTGTTGGTGGCGTCGATGTCTGCGCCCTGCATCTGGATGACCAGCAGCAGGTCGCCGGCCGCGATGGGAGTAAGGGTGCTGCCGGTGGCCGCGCTCACCGCGAAGGAGGTCGCGTTGACAGCCGTGGTCTGGTCGGCGGCCGGGTAGTACGTGTTGGGGTTGGCGGTGAGCGTGGGCGAGCCGTCGCGGCCGGGGGTGGCGCAGGCGCTGGCCGTGCCCGCCGGCCCGATGGCCGAAATGGTCACGACGATGATGGCCGCCGGGGCCGTGCCGTTGTTGTTGGCCGGCGTGGGGTCGGCGGTGGCGCTGGTGTTGGCCGCCGTCACGCTGAAGCTCGGCGGCGTGGGCTGCACCACCAGCGTCACCGAGTTCACCACGTTGGCCCCGCTGGCCAGCGAAGCGGGAGCGAATGTGACGATGCCAGTGGTGGGATCGTAGCTACCATTGGTAACGGTGACGCTGCTGAACGTCGGCTTGTTGGACAGCGTGATAGTAGGTACCACGTTGGTGGCCGCGGCCGGGCCGTTGTTGGTGGTCGTGACGATATAGTTTTTCGACTGGCCTTCGACGCCGGTATTCGAGCCGCTCACGATTGACACTAGGTCGGCCCCCGCCGTCACTGGGACGTTGTAGGTGGCCGTATTAGAGTCCACCCCCACGTCGTCGGTGGCTTTATAAGTGAAGGTGGCGGTGCCGCCGAACGTGCCGTTCGGCACGAACGAGAGCTGGTAGCCCGGGGCCGCGGGCGTCGCCGACGTGGGCACCGTGATGACCTGGTTCAGGGTAGCGGCCATGCCGTTGACGTAGAGCGTGCCCTGCGCCGCCGTGGGCAGCGACGCGATGGTATACGATACGATGGTCGTGTTGCCCGCGCTGGCGTCCGGGTCGCTGGCGTTGAAGGGGGCGATATTGGTCTGGCTCGTAGTGCTGCTCAGGATGGCCGGCGCATTGGTCACGGCGTTGGCCACCGGCGCACGGTTTTGGGCCGTAGTGATCGTAGAAGTATTGTTGGCGGCCACCGGGTCATCTACCGTTGCGGTAAAATTGGACGTCGCCGTCACCGCCACCGTAGCGGGCATGGTGTAAGTGATGGTCTGCACCACCGAGGCCCCAGCGGCCAGGTTGCTGATGACCGGCAGTGTGAGCAGGCCGGTGCCCGAAACGTAGCTGCCGCCGGTCACACCGGCCAGGTTCGTGGGCAGCTGCACCGTGGGCGTGATGCTATTCACCTGGTCGCCGCCCACGTTCAGCGTGGTGGCCGTGTACGTGACGGTGGCACCGGCCTTCGCCCGGACCGGGCCCGAGAGAGTGGT
Organism: uncultured Hymenobacter sp.; assembly: GCA_964242665.1. Taxonomy (GTDB): domain Bacteria; phylum Bacteroidota; class Bacteroidia; order Cytophagales; family Hymenobacteraceae; genus Hymenobacter. The sequence goes on along the minus strand of CAXTBA010000002.1, from coordinate 141,214 downwards.
TTGAATATCCGCCTGGGCGCACCACGCAAAGGCGGGAAACACGATGGTCTGGGCGGCCGGATCGGCCTGGGCCGTTGTGTTGCTATAGGTCAGCACCAGCCGGGTAATGGCCGACGGAAAGGTGACCAGCACGTTGTTGCTGGCCAGCCCGGGGTCGTTGGCCGTGCCGGTAAAGGTGTTGTTGTTGAAAGAGTTGGTCGCGCCAGTGGCGGCGTTGGCGCTGGGAATGGCGACGAGGTTGTTGCTGGCGTCGTAACCCTGGATAAGCAGCTGGTCGGTAACGCCCGTTCCAGCGTCGATGTTGCTGGCCGTCAGACTGAAATTGGCCACGGGCCGGCTGAAGGTAAACGTGACGGAAGCCGTAGCGGTGCTGGAGCTGTAGTCTTCGGTCCACGCCAAGCCCTTGCCGGGCTTCGTGGCCAAGTCCTCAATGTCGAGCGTATTGACGGTGCCGGCCGAGGCCGTGTAGGGTGAGCCCGTGGGATTGGCCGTGACGGTCACGCCCCCCACGGTAGCCGTCCGGGCCGCTTTCCAGTCTTCGCCAACGGTGCGCGAGAAGAAGGCCAGGTTATTGGCTTGGCCCGCGCCCGTCCCGCAGGCGGCCTTGGCCACGGGAATGCCGTAGGTGACGACCGGCGAAACGGCGGCGTTGTTGTCTTGGGCGGTGTACTGAAACACGGCGGTGCCAAAGTAGCCGGCGGCCGGGTCAAAGGTGAGACTGCCGGCGCTGGCGGCCGGAATAACGGTGGCCGTGGTCACGGCCGTGCCCCCTAGCCGGAGCACCCCCGTTGCGACCGGGGGCAGCACCGTTACGTTATAAGAAGCAACAGTGCCCGTTCCCGCAGCGGCCAGGGGCGCGGCCAGTTGGGTATCGCTGTAAGTATTGAGCAGAATCTGCGCCGTGCGGGCGTAGGCTACCACGGCGCTCACCGTGATGTTGTAGGTAGCGAAATCGTTCGAGTACTGGCCCGAAGGAGCCGCGTTGTCGATGGCATAAAACGTGAACGACGCCGGCCCGGCAAAGCCGCTCGTGGGCGCGAAGCTGAGTTGCGCGGCTTGCGCGGCCGTGAGGATCAGGCCCGGAAAGTTGGTGGCGTTCAGCGCCTGCCCGTTCACGTACAGCACGCCCTGCGCGGCGGCCGGCAGGGCCACCGCGTACTTGGCCACCGAGCCGTCCTGGTCGGTGCCGGCCAGCGCGGGTATCGCGGTGGGCCCCGCGTTGTACGGCACCACCGGGGCCGTGCTGGGCGCTACGGCAATCGGCGGCACGTTCGACAGGCCTGCGCACAGCACTGTGCTCGGTATTATTTGCCGCGCGATGCCCGCCGCCGTGCTCGAGTACTCCAGCTTCAGAAGGCTGGTCGCGCCGTTGGCACCGTAGAGCACGGCCAGGTTGTGCGGGCCAACCGACAAATTCACGGCCACCGACACGGTGCCCGAAGCGGCAACGGCCAACGCCGGGCTGCTCGTGTAAGAAAGGGCGGCCCCGTCCAGAAACAAGTTGGACAAGTCATCTGCCGTCAAATAAAAGGTATAGGAGCCGGCCGTGGCAACGCTGAGGTTGCCCCGGTACAGGGCGCTGAACGTCTGGTTCACCGGGCCGGTGGAAGTCGAGGCCCCACTGGTCGTCAGGTCGCCGAAGTCGGTGTTGGTCGCGTAGTTCGGAGCGGCTTCCACCCGCTTCAGTTTGGCCGTATTTGAAGTAAAATAAGTTTTGGCGTCGTTGTAGTAACCCGAATAGTAATCAGCCGACAGCCCGCTGTAAACGGCGGCGTTGTTGAAGTACGAAGGCCCGCAGCTCGTGGTGTTCTGAAACGGCAGGCTGAGCGTGGCCGCGTCGGGGCTGGCGTTCACCCCCTGCGAGGTGGCGGTGGTAACGTTGCTCGTCAGCGTGACCGTGGAGGCCGTGGCCGGGGCCGTGAAGCTGAATTGCAGCGTCACCGTCGCGCCGCTGGCCGCCGTCGCCAGCGTCCCCAAAAAATTAATGACGCGGGTGCTGCTGTTGTAGGTGGCCCCCGGGGGCAGCGCCGAAACCTGCGCCGCTGTCATCGTGGCCCCCACGGGCAACGTGGCGGTGCCCGTCACGGTGGCCGCAATGTCGGGGCCATTGTTGGTGAAGACAACGGTGTAGGGGCCCGCCACGCCGCCCACCACCGTGGCCGTAGTGGGGCCGCTCAGGGCCGTCGTGACATCGGCCACGACGGTGCACTGGCCGGGCTGCGCTGCCACGCTCGTCGTGCCGGGGGCCCCGCCGGTGGTCCCGTTGGGCGGAAATTCCGTCACCGCCCCCGAAGCACTGACGCCGTTGGCCCCCGCTGCTACGGTAAGCGTGGGCACCGCCACGGCGGCGCTGACGTAGCCGCCGCCGCCGCCGCCGCCGCCGCCTTCTGCCTCGTTGCCTCCGGTGTTAACGTTGCCACCAACCCCGCCGGCCGCCGCAACCGTTGCCCCGGCAGCGATGGTGCCCGCAACGTTCAGGGCAACCGTGCCGCCGCCACCGCCGCCGCCGGCCCCATCATTAACGCCTGCCGCCGCCGCCGCGGCCCCGTTGGCCAGCAGGCTGGCGCTGGTGCCGCCCAGGCTGCCGCCCGACAGGAGGTAAATCAGGCCGCCGCCGTTGGCACCGGCCGAGCCCACCCCGTCGTTCTCGTCGCCGGCCCCGCCGCCGCCGCCAAAAAACAAGCGGTTCGTCGGATCAAGCGGGCGGCCGCCCAGGCCCCCTTGGTTGCGGCGGCCGTCGCCGCCCCAAGCAGTGTTACCAGGGCCAACGGCACTGGCATCTTGGTTATTAACGGAATAGCTATATCCACCCCGGCCCCCGCCCGGCGAGTTGGAGGTCGCGAAGCCCGTCCCTTCCAGGTTCCAGGCGTTGTCGTACACATTACCAGTGCCCCGGTTGGGGATACCCGTGCCCGTCCAAGTGCCGGAGCCGGCGTTGGCCCCGCCGCCGGCACCAGCGTTGTGGGTGTTGCCGCCGCCGCCGCCGTTGGCCGGGGCCCCGCGCCCGTAGCGGCCCGTCAGCCCGTCGTAGGTAGCCGCACTACCCGCGATGGATTCGCCCTTTTCTCCGCCCTGTAAGTTTGAAGTGCTGGCATAGCTGGTGCCGCCGTTGGGGATAGTGGATAAGTTGTGGAGGGCCCCGCCCCGGAAGCCCAGGCCGCTCACATTGATGGCGGCCCCGGTGTTGAGCGTGACGTTGCCCTGTGCTTCGAGCGCCACGATGCCGCCTACGCTGCCGTTCCAGGCCGGAGCCACGATGCTGGTATTGGCGTTGAGCGTGAGCGTGGTGTAGCGCGGCACCCGCACTACCTGCACGTTGCCGGTGGCCGTGTAGCTGTTGGCCAGCCCGCATTGCAGGGTGATGGTAGTAGTGGTGGGCACCGTTTTCACTTCTACCAGTTCGTAGCGGCCCGCGTTGTTGTAGGCCGTGACGGCCCCGTAGGCGCTGCTCGTAACGGTTGTGTTGATGGTGGCCCCCTGCATCTGGATGAGCATGAGCAGGTCGCCGGTTGCCAGGCTGCCCGCAAAGGCCCCGCCCGTCAGCGCGCTGTTGCTCACCGTGATGATGGAGGCCCCGGCCGCCGCGTCCGTCGCAAGGAAAGTATAGGTATTGACGACGGTGCCGGCGGCGGTGATGGTACCCGTGCCGGTCTTGCCCTGCTGGGCCCGGGCCGGCGGGCCGCTCAGCGCCAGCAAAAAGAAGAATAAGCCAATGCTTGCCCGTTTGCTGCCCCCCGGCAACGCCCGCAGGCACCGGCCGCAAGTGGCGAGACCGAGCAGTATCGGCAGATAGATAATTTGTATAAAATTTTGCATAAAACTAATTTTATTCGAATTGTACTTAGAAAGTAAAAACTACGATTATCTGTTAAAGCGACTGATTAGTGCCTTTGCAAGACCATAAGCCACTTCTATTGAATTGCACTATAAAGTGGTACAGCGTGTGGCAAAGCTCCGACCCCGGTCCCCGCCGCTTGCACGAAAGACCTACCCTATTTGCGGGTCATGCCCCGCGCACGGACGATAATTTTCGGGGCCGGCCGGTCCAAATCAGGGCGTGAGCAAACTGTTTCGGGTGGGCAGGCGTTAGCGGGCAACGACGGGCGAGGCGGGGCCCCGCCGCTCCGACCCACATATGGGGTAGGTGTTGTGCTTGGGGCCCTTTACGGTGGTTTTTAGCTTTGCGGGGCCGCTTTCCGGCGTCATTTTCCAAGGGTTTTTGACGGCCCGGCAGGGCCCTGCACCGGGAGCGAAATGGACGCTTCAAATGCTATAAATATTTGCAAATCAATACTTTATTTGAGTTATGGTATCGTTGTCGCTGGCTATTGTGGAGGACGACACGAGCGTGTTGGAGGCACTCAAAAGCTACTTCATTCAGCAGCCGGAAATCCACGACGTTTTAGACGCGTACTCGATCGAAGACCTGCTGGAGCAGCTCGCCGACGCCCTGGTGCCCGAGGTGATGCTGCTCGACATCGGGCTGCCCGGCATCAGCGGCACCGAGGCGCTGCCGCTGCTGAAGGAGCGGTACCCGGCCATGGAAATCATCATGCTCACGGCCTACGAAGACGTGGAGCACATTTACCAGGCCCTGTGCTGCGGGGCCACCGGCTACATGGCCAAGTTCACGCCGCTGGAGCAGCTCAAGGCCGCGGTGCTGGAAGTGGCCCGGGGCGGCGCGCCCATGAGCCGGGCCGTGAGCCGCAAAGTGCTGTCGCACTTCCGCCCCACCCCCACCACCCACTCCGACTTGCTCACCCCGCGCGAGCGGCAGGTGTTACAGGGCATCGTAGACGGGCTGAGCGACAAGGAAATCTCCTTGCGGCTCGACCTGGCCACCCTCACCATCCGCACCCACGTCAAGCACATCTACCGCAAAATGCAGGTCAACAGCCGCATGCAGCTGCTCAGCCAGCACGTGCGCGGCCTTATCTGAGCCGCTGGGCCCGCCCCGGCGGCGGCCCCCCGGGCCCCAGCGGCACCCACAGCCAGACTCGGAAGCCCGGCCCGTCGGGGCGCGGCGCGGCTTCGAGCCGGCCCCCGGCGGCTTGGGCCCGCAGCGCCATGTTGCGGAGCCCCATGCCGCTGCGGCCGGCCGGCACGACGGGCGCGCCGTCGTCCTCCACTTCGAGCACCAGGCCGGGGCCGTGCCGGTACAGCCGCGTGGCCAGGTATGAAGCGCCCCCGGCGTGGCGCACCACGTTGGTGGTGGCTTCCTTAAACACCATGTAAACATCCTGCCGCAGCCGGGGAGGCAGCGCGGCGGCGGCGTCCAGGCCTTCGGTGGCGAGCGTGGTGCGCAGCGGCGTGCTCAGGGCCAGCTGGTCGAGCAGGTCGCGCATGCGGTCCTGGAGCGCGCCCACGGTGTCGGCGCTGGCGTCGAGGCCCCAGGCCACGTCGCGCAGGGCCGAGGCGGCCGCGCGGGTGTTGGCCAGCAGCCGTTCCAGGCGGGCATCGTGATCCGGGGCCAGCATCGATTCGGCCTCCACGTGGATGCGCATCAGGAGCGACCCCAGCTCGTCGTGCAGGTCGGCGGCGATGCTGCTGCGGATCTGCGCTTGCCGCGCCCGGTCGTGCTCGTGCCCGTGCCGGGTGCGGCGGTGCCGGCCCAGCCAGTAAAGCAGGCCGCCGGCCAGCACCGCCACCGCCAGCCACCCCGCGGGCACGGGGCCCCAGGCGCGCAGCAGCGGCACGCCCAGCGGCGGTTCGGCCGCGCCACCCACCGCCCACCAGGCAGAAAAAAAGGCCGGGACCCGGAGGAAGCCGCCCGCCTGCTCCCGAGTACCGCCAGCGGCGCGCACTTCAACGGAGGCAAAAATGCTCATAACGAAAGGGTAGATAATCGGAAACCCGGGCTTCGGAGCGGTGGGGTAGCACCACAAAGGGTTGTCGTGGGCTTCCGGGGCCCCAAAGTAAGCCGCCTGGTTTTCGCGGAACGCAACCCACGCCCTCTGCTGGGCGCGGCGCAGACTGCCCCGGGGCGAGGACGCCAGACCACGAGAGTTCACTGCCCGCGAAAAAACATAAATGCATGACAAAATAAATATACAATTTTAATAATTTTTTTGGATTGATCAGGGCCCATCTGTTTTGCGCTGGTGGACCAGCGGGGCCCCGGCCGGTACTTTTGCGCCCATGCCCCTGCCCTACCGCCGCCTCGTCGTCAAAATCGGCTCCAACGTGCTCACCCGGCCCAACGGCCTGCCCGACCTGGGCCGCCTGGCCGCGCTGGTGGCCCAGGTGGCCGCCCTGCACGCCCAGGGCCTGGAAATCATCGTGGTATCGTCGGGGGCCGTGGCGGCGGGGCGCAGCTTGCTCACGCTGCCGCCCAAAACCGACGCCGTGCGCAGCCGCCAGGTGCTGGCCGCCGTGGGCCAGGTAAAATTGCTGGGCCTCTACGCCGAGCTGCTGGCCGGCCACGGCCTGCTGGGGGCCCAGGTGCTGGTAACGAAGGAGGATTTCCGCGACCGCCAACACTACCAGAACATGCAAAACTGCTTCCTGGAGCTGCTCCAGCAGCAGGTGGTGCCCATCGTGAACGAGAACGACGTGGTGGCCGTCACGGAACTGATGTTCACCGACAACGACGAGCTGGCCGGCCTCATCGCCGCCCAGCTCAACGCCGACGCGCTGGTGCTGCTAACCAACGTGGACGGCATTTTCGACGGCGACCCCGGGGCCCCGGGCGCGCAGGTGATCCGCGAGATTGCGCCGGGGGCCACCGGGTTCGCGGGGTTCGTCACGGCGCAACGCTCGCAGTTTGGGCGCGGTGGCATGCTCACCAAGTGCCACATGGCCCAGCGGGTGGCCCGGCTGGGCATCGGCGTGCACATCGCCAACGGCCGCACCGACGGCATCCTGCCCGCCCTACTTGCCGGCACGGCCGTCAGCACCTGGTTCCGGCCAGGCAAAACAGCCTCGGGCAAGAAGAAGTGGCTGGCCCACGCCCAGGCCGCCGCCCAGGCCGTGGTGCGCGTGAACGCCGGGGCCCGCGCCGCCCTCACGGCCGCCGGCCACGCCAGCAGCCTGCTGCCGGTGGGCGTGGTGGCCATCGAAGGCACGTTCCAGAAAGGCGACATCGTGCGGCTGGCCGACGACGCCAGCGGCCGGGCTTTTGCCTTGGGCATTGCCGAATACGGGGCCGACAAGGCCCTGGAATGGCTGGGACAGCAGCACCGGCGGGCTCTAGTGCACTACGATTATCTGTTTCTGAACCCCGACGCGTAGGGGCCCCGGGGCAGGGCCTCCGCCGTTAGCCTTGCGCCGTGGGGCGAACGATTAGTTCGCTTACATCTACGCCGGCCGGCTGCGCAATGGCGAAGGCAATGGCGCGGGCAATGGCCTCGGGCGGCAGCGCAAACGCGTCGCGGGCAGCTTCGAGCTGGGCCCGCACGTCCGGGTTGGGCACTCCCTCCGCAAAGTTTGTCCGCACGAAGCCAGGCGAAACAACGGTCACGCGCAGGTGCTCGCCGGCTTCCTGGCGCAAGCCCTCGGACAGGGCCCGCACGGCGAATTTTGTGGCGGAGTAAACCGCTTGGTTCGGCACCGTTTTGTGCGCGGCGGTGGACGCCGTGTTCACGAAGTGCCCGAACCCCTGCTGGCGGAAAAGGGGCAGCGCGGCGGCAATGCCGTACAGCACACCCTTGAGGTTAACGTCCACCATATCTTCCCAATCCGCCACGCGCAGGTCGTCGAGGGGCGAAATTGGCATCACGCCGGCATTGCTGATGAGCACATCCAACCGGCCGTACCGCTCCGTGGCCAGGCGAACGAGGTTGTCTACGTCGGCGCGCCGCCGCACGTCGGTGGGGACGTGGGCCACTTCGCCCCCGGCCGCCGCAATGCGGGCCGCCAGCGCCGCCAGGCGTTCGGGGCCCCGGGCCCCGAGCACCACTTTTGCCCCGGCGCTGGCCAGCAACAGCGCCGTTGCCTCGCCAATGCCGCTGCTGGCCCCCGTGATGGCGACGACCTTGCCTGCTATTCCGTTTTCCATGATGCTACCTTTTTAAGTGGGTGGTTGAGGAAGGCAAAGGTCGCGGCCAGCGGCTGGGCCAGGTTATGCGAATCAATCCATAACTTATGAAAGCACCGCTGGCAGCCGGCGGTAGTGGTTGGGCGATTGCCCGGTGTGTTTTTTAAAGAAGCTGTTGAAGTTAGGCGCGTGCCCAAAGCCTAGGCAGTACCCTATTTCAGCCATGCTCCAGTCGCTGTGCCGCAGCAATGCCTTGGCTTCAGCGGCTATTTTTTCGGCGATGTGCGCGGTGGTGGTTTTGCCCGTTACGTCCTTCAGCGCTTTGTTGAGGTGGTTGGTGTGCACGGCCAGTTGCCGGGCAAACTCGTTCGCGTTTTTGAGCGGCAGCACCTGCTGCGGCGAGGCGATGGGAAACTGCCGGTCCAGCAAATCCAAAAACAGGGCACTGAGGCGGGCAGCGGACGTGCCCGGCTGGTAAAAGGGCGCGGCCGGCGCGAGCTTGAGCGACTCGTGCAAAATAATTTGTATGTAGTTGCGCAGCAGCTCGTTCTTGTTGACATAAGACGACTGTGCCTCCGCCAGCAGGTGCTCGAAAAGACTGCTGAGCCGGCGCACTTCCGCCGGCCCGGGAAACAGCACCGGGCTTGCCCCCACCCGGAACAGCGGCGAGCCAGCCACGCTGGCGGTGCGCAGCGACGGCGGCAAGAACTCTTCCGTAAACAAGCAGGCGAAGCCCGTTTCGTGGCCGGCCAGCCGCTCCCAAGAGTAAGGAATCAAGGGGTTGGCAAGGATCAAGGTGCAATCCTGCACCGCAACTCGCTGGTCGGCGTAGCCCAAAATGCCTTGCACGTTGCACAACAGCTTTATTTTATAGAAGTCGCGCCGCAGGTGCGGGAACGAAACGGGCCGCGCCACGTCCTCCAAGCGGTAAACCAGAACCTGCCCGGCGGCAGCCAAATCCCGGCCGTACTCCTGGTGAACGTCCGCAAAGGTTACGCGCAATTTCATTCAGTAAAGCTATGCCATTCAAACTGCTCCGCTGGAAACAGCCGTTGGACCCCACCCCTGGGCCCCGGCCGCCACGCCGGGCCGCGGCGTAATTTTCGCCCCACTGCCCCCATCCGCTCATGATTGCCACCGCCACCGACTACCCCGCCCTTTTCGCCGCCACCCAGCAAGCCAGCTACGCGCTGGGGGCCCTGCCGCCCGCTGCCACCGATGCCTTGCTGCGCGAGTTGGCCGCCGCCGTGCGCGAAGCCACGCCTTTTCTGCTGGCCGAAAACGCCCGCGACCTGGCCCAAATGCCTGCCGCCGACCCGCGCCACGACCGCCTGCGCCTCACCGCCGAGCGCCTGCACGGCATCGCCGCCGATTTGGAGAACGTGGCCGCCCTGCCCTCGCCGCTGGGCCAGCACCTCAGCGAAAAAACCTTACCCAACGGCTTGCACCTGAGCAAGGTGCGCGTGCCGCTGGGCGTGGTGGGCATCATTTACGAAGCGCGGCCCAACGTGACCTTCGACAGCCTGGCCCTGTGCCTGAAAACCGGCAATGCCTGCCTGCTGAAGGGCGGTTCCGACGCCGCATTTTCCAACGCGGCGGCCCTGGCCGTGGCCGGGCCCGTGCTGGCCCGCCACGGCTTGCCGCTGGCCGTGGCCACGCTGCTCCCACCCGACCGCGCTGCCACGGAGGCTTTGCTCGGGGCCGTGGGATTTGTAGACGTGGTGATTCCACGCGGCAGCCAGGGGCTGATTGACTACGTGCGCCAGAACGCGCGGGTGCCGGTCATCGAAACCGGGGCCGGCGTGGTGCACACGTATTTCGACGCGAGCGGCGACCTGGCCAAGGGCAGCGCCATCATCGCCAACGCCAAAACCCGCCGCGTGAGCGTGTGCAATGCCCTGGACTGTTTGCTCATCAACGAAGAGCGCCTGGCCGATTTGCCGGTCTTGCTGGCGCCGCTGGCCGCAGCCGGCGTCGAATTGTTTGCCGACGCGCCGGCCCGCGCCGCGCTGGCCGGCCACTACCCCGCCGCGCTGCTGGCCGCGGCCGACGAGTCGCACTTCGGCACCGAGTTTTTATCCCTGAAGATGGCGGTGAAAACCGTGCCCGGTCTGCCCGGGGCCCTGGCCCACATCGCCCGGCACGGCTCGCGCCACAGCGAAGCAATTATTTCCGAAACGCCGGCCCACATCGAGGCTTTTTTGCAGCGCGTGGACGCGGCGGCCGTGTACGCCAACGCTTCCACGGCCTTTACCGACGGGGCCCAGTTTGGACTGGGGGCCGAAATCGGCATCAGCACCCAAAAGTTGCACGCCCGGGGCCCCATGGGTTTGGAAGAACTGACGAGCTACAAGTGGCTGGTGCGCGGCGACGGCCAGACGCGCCCGGTATGAGCCGGCACAACTTTATTTCACTAGCTTGATGCTCACCACCTTGCCGCTGCCGTCGACCATGAACTTGCATTCCTCAAAATTGGGAGCCGACAGGTGCGGGCGCACGTTGTTGGAAAACGCGAAGGGCTCGGTGGGGATGCCCAGGAAGTTTTTGTCGAGCAAGTCATTGTTGTTCGTGTCCTGGGTGAGGGCCACGGCCCACTCGCCCTTGGCCAGCTCCACGGGCACCGAAATCTCGTGCTGGCCGTTGGGCTTCACCACCAGCCGGAACGCCTGCTGGCCGTCTTTGAGAAACTTCTCGGGGGCGTTGTAGAAATTGAGCTTCACCACCGATTCCGTCGAAACCAGGGCCGTGACCACCACCGTTACGGAAGCGGTTTCGGCCCGGGGCGCGGCGGCCGGGCCCGCGGTGCCGGCGGGCAGTTGGCCGGAGCCAAGCAGCAGCGGGGCAAACAACAAACACTTCATAGCAAGCACGGTTATAAGGCGGCGGAATGCCGGCCTAACGCGGGGCAGCGGCGAAAGAGTTCGGCGCGTACCGCTGCATGTCGCGCCCGGTCGCATCTTTACGGCATGGAAGGACTGACGAAAATTGACGACTTGGGCCAACCGCGGGTGGTCATCGTGGGGGGCGGGTTTGGGGGTCTGGCGCTGGCCCAGGCCCTGGCCAACGCGCCGGTGCAGGTCGTGCTCATCGACAAGCACAATTACTACACGTTTCAGCCCCTGCTCTACCAGGTGGCCACGGCCGGGCTGGCCCCCGACAACATCGTGGCCCCGTTCCGCAAAACGCTGGCCCGGCAGAAAAACTTCTACTTCCGCCTGGCCGAGGTGCAGTCGGTCGATGCCACGGCCCAGGTGGTCGAAACCAGCATCGGCCTGCTGCGCTACGACTACCTGGTGCTGGCCACCGGGGCCACCGCCAACTACTTCGGCGACGCCGAGATGCAGCGCCACGCCATCGCCATCAAAAGCGTGAGCGACGCCTTGGAGCTGCGCAACACGGTGCTGGCCAATTTTGAGCAGGCCCTGCAAATGGGCGACATGGAGAAAGTCAACAGCCTGCTTGACTTCGTAATTGTGGGCGGGGGCCCCACCGGCGTGGAAATGGCCGGGGCCCTGAGCGAGTTGCGCGCCCACGTGTTCCCGAAAGACTACCGCGAGCTGGATTTCCGGGAGATGGACATCCACGTGGTGCAGAGCGGGCCGGTGCTGCTCAAGGGCATGTCGGCGGAGGCGTCGGCCCAGGCCCTCAAAGATTTGCGCGACCTCGGGGTGCAGGTGTGGCTCGACGCGCGGGTGAAGTCGTACGACGGCTACACGGCCACGCTCAACAACGGCCAAAAGCTCATCACGCGCACGCTCATTTGGGCGGCGGGCGTGACGGGGGCCCCGGTGGACGGCCTCGCCCCGGCGTGCCTGCTGCCCGGCAACCGCTACCAGGTGGACGAGCACAACCGCGTGGCCGGCTACGACAACGTGTTTGCCATCGGCGACATCGCCGTCATGAAAAACACTGCCTACCCCGAGGGCCACCCCCAGGTGGCGCAGCCCGCCATCCAGCAAGGCAACTTGCTGGGCCATAATTTAATGCGCATTTTGAAAGGCCAGCCGCTGAAGCCGTTCGTGTATTCTGATAAGGGCTCGATGGCCACCATCGGCCGCAACCGCGCCGTGGCCGACATCCCGCTGTTTGGCCGCGAGTACCACCTCAGCGGCTTCATCGCCTGGCTGGCCTGGAGCCTCGTGCACGTGATGGCCCTGGTGAACTTCCGCAGCCGCATCGCCGTGGCCTTCACCTGGGCCTGGAACTACTGGAGCCAGGACAAGGGCCTGCGCTACATCATCGGCCGGGTGAAAGCAGAACCGGTGGTGGACGCCGACGTCACCGCCGAGAAGGCCATTGTGTGAGCAGGGCCCCCGGCTCGTGCGTAAAATTGTGGACATGAAAGCGCTGCTCCCCGACCTCGCCGCTTACCGCCTCGCCGGCCGCGTGTGGGTGCAGGGCCCCGGCGACCGGTTTCTGGGCATCGGCCGGCTCGAATTGCTGGGCCACATCCGGGCCACGGGCTCCATCTCGCGGGCGGCGGCGGCGATGGGCATGTCATACAAGCGGGCCTGGGACCTGGTGCATTCCATGAACGCCCAGGCCCGGCAGCCCCTGGTGGCCACCCAAGCCGGCGGCAAAAGCGGCGGCGGGGCCCTGCTCACCGCCGAGGGCGAGCGGGCCCTGGCCGCCTTCGAAGCCATCCAGGCCCGGTTCGAGGCGTTTTTGGCGGACGAAACCCGGCGGCTTGCCGAATAAGTGCGGCGGGCGGCCGGCTTTTCCCGGCCGCCCGCTAATCGCTGCAAGCAGCATTGCTACGATTACGGGTATGCGATTACCGGGCGGCCGGCAAAAAGCCGGCCGCCCGGAGCAGCGGTACGCTACACAATTAATTGTGCCAATCGTTATGTTTGCAAAAATATAACGGTAAAAAACCCTTCTTTCCCAACTGGTATGGCACACATTTTACGTTGCTTGCGGGGCGTGGCCGCCGCGGCTTTTGTTCTTGAAACCCTGCTTCCCCGCGCCGCGGCGGCCCAGGGGGCCCCGCGCGGCGCGGCGCGGCCCGACACCGCAAAGGTGGATTTGAACGAGGTGGTGGTTTCGGCTTCGCGGGTGGAGGAGAGCATCTTGCAGTCGCCGGTGACGGTGGAAAAGCTCAACCCCCGGGCCCTGCGCCTCACGCCGGCCCCGTCGTTTTTCGACGCCATCGATTACCTCAAGGGCGTGCAGGTGATCACGCCCAGCCTGGGCTTCAAGGTGATCAACGCCCGGGGCTTCTCCAACACCACCAACGTGCGCTTCGCCCAACTGGTGGACGGCATCGACAACCAGGCCCCGCACATCGGCGCGCCGATTGGCAACGTGCTCGGGCCGAGTGATTTGGATATTCAGTCGGTGGAAGTGGTGCCGGGCACGGCCTCCGCGCTTTACGGCCTGAACGCCGTGAACGGGCTGGCCAATTTCAGCACCCGCAACCCGTTTCGCTCCGAAGGACTGAGCGTGATGCAGAAAACCGGCGTCAACCACGTGAGCGACCCCAGCAGCAAGGCCAAGGCATATTCCGAAACCAGCGTGCGCTTTGCCAAGGTGTTGATACCCGATAAATTAGCCTTCAAAATCAACGGCACCTACCTGCGCGGCTACGACTGGATTGCCCACGACCAGACCGACATCAACGCCAGTGCCAACAGCGGCGTGGGCCTGGTGGGGGCTGACAACCCGGCCCGCGACCCGGTGAGCAGCTACGGCAACGAGTCGTCGGACCGCAGCAACTACACGCTGCTCACCACCCCCGACCCCAAGAGCGGCAAAACCTTCCAGGTGGCCCGCACCGGCTACCAAGAGCAGGATTTGGTGAACTACAACCTCAAGACCCTCAAGGGCGACGTGGCGCTGCACTACAAATTCACGCCCACGACCGAGCTGAGCTACACCTACCGCGTGGCGGGTTTTGACAACGTGTACCAGCGCTCGAACCGCTTCCGTCTCCAGAACTACCGCTTGCAGCAGCACGCCTTGCAACTCATTACGCCCGTGGTGCAGGCCCGCGCGTACTTCACCGAAGAAAACACCGGCCGGAGCTACAACTTGCGCTCGATGGGCGAAAACCTCGACCGCAACTTCAAGCCCGATGCCCGGTGGAAAACCGATTTCACGAACGCCTGGAACGCGGCCGTCACCGGCGGCCAATCCTTGGCGCAGGCGCAGGCCGCGGCCCGCAACGCCGCCGACGCCGGCCGCTACCAGCCGGGCACGGCCGTATTCGCGCAGAAGCTGAACGAGTTGCAGGACATCAACAACTGGGACGTGGGCGCGGCCCTGCGCGTGCGCGCCAACCTGCTGCACGGCGAAGCGCAGGTGAACATCGCCGAGGCCCTGCGCCGCGGCGGCCACCGCCTGCCCGCGGGCCTCGACCTACTGGCCGGGGCCGACCACCGCACCTACATCGTGCAGCCCGACGGCAACTACTTCATCAACCCCGAGCCGGGCAAAGACCCCCTCAACGACAACTTATTGTACTCGAAAACCGGCGGCTTCGTGCAGGCCGGCGGGCGGTTTTTTGCCGAGAAGCTGCGCCTCACGGCCACGCTGCGGGTGGACAAAAGCGACTATTTCAGCGCCCGGTTCAACCCGCGCTTCACGGCCGTGTTTTCGCCCACGCCGCGGCAGAACTTCCGCCTCAGCTACCAGAGCGGCTACCGGTTTCCGAGCCTGTTCGAGGGCTTCAGCAACGTGAACAGCGGGCAGGTAAAGCGCATCGGCGGGCTGCGGGTGATGTCGAACGGCGTGTTTGAGAACAGCTACCTGCGCAGCAGCATCGACCGCTTCACGGCCGCCGTGGTGAGCACTGCCAACGCCAACGCTTCTACCACGCTCACGCCGGCCCAGAAAACCCAGCTCGCCGTCGCCCAAAACCAGGGCCTGCTGGTCAAAAACCCCTACACTTATATCAAGCCCGAGTACGTGCGCTCGCTCGAAGCGGGGTACAAGACGGCCCTGGGGCCGGGCGGTCGGCTGCTGTTCGACGCGGATTTTTACTACAATTCCTACCGCGATTTCATTGCCCAAGTGGAAGCCTACGTGCCCCAAACCAGCGCCGGCGTGCCCATCACCACCGGGGCCGACCTCAACACCGTCGCCACGGCCCTCAACGCCCGTGCGGGCCAGGCCCGCTACCGCCTCTGGACCAACTCGCAAAGCCAGGTGCATAACTACGGCGGCTCGCTGGGCCTGCGCTACGAGCTGGCCGGCGGCTACCTCGTGGGCGGCAACGCCACCCTGGCCCGCCTGGCCCGCACCGAAAACGGCGACGGCCTGGAAGACGGCTTCAACACCCCGCGCTGGGCCTACAACCTGAGCCTGGGCAACGAGAAAGCCGTCGGCAACTTCGGCTTTGGCGTCAATTTCCGCTGGCAGCAGCACTACTATTCCCAAACGTTTTTGGTGAACGGCGACGTGCCGGCATACAACACGCTGGATGCCCAGATCAGCTACACTGTGCCCGCGCCGGATCTGCGCTTTAAGCTGGGGGCGAGCAACGTACTGAACAATTACTACGTGTCGTACCTCGGGGGCCCCAGCGTGGGCGGGCTGTACTATTTGGCCGTGACGTACGCGCTGAGTAATAAATGAATTAAAAATTGCAGCGGGGAACACGCGGTTGGCGCGGGGCTCTGCCCCGTGCCGGCTACTGGCGGGCCGCTGGCCCGCACCCCAGAACGATGCCTTGGCTAATCGTTCAACGATTGCGGGCCCGAGGCCCGCCGGTAGCCAGCACGGGGCAGAGCCCCGCGCCAACCGCGTAACAACAGTTATGAATTGCAGTTAAGAACGCACTTTTAATCCTTTCAGTCTTTGCCCCAGGGCCCCGGCGGGAAGCTGCGTTACGCAGCAGCGCATGTTCTTTACCGCAGCGCCGCCAGCCCCTGGCAGAAATAGTGGAAGCTGGCGGAGGCGTTATGGCCGGGGCTCAGGTTGAGGTGCTGGCTGATGGTTTCCGCCCATTCCACTTTTGCTTTGCTGGCCGTGTAATAGCCGCCCTTTTGCAGCAGTCGGTGCAGCGTTTCCCAAGCGTCGGGTATTTCGTCGGGAACGGCGTGAATACCCTTGAAATGTTTGGGATGTACCCGGCTGTACGCTGCTTGAATGGCGGCTGGATCGCCCAGAAACCACGCCTCCAGTTCTGCTACCGCCAAGCGCGTAATTACCTGAAATGGCCGGCCGGCAGCCGCAGTTTTTGTTACCAACCCGGCCTCGGCTACCAATTGCTCCAGCGCCGTTTTGCGGGCCATGCAGTCGGCATCCGCGTCCATCATGATTACTACCCGCAGCGCTGGTTCAGCGGGCAGCCGCCGGGCATACGTTTTCAAACGCCCTGGCAAGCGTTTCAGCAATTCGTTTTTCCCCTGGTGCGGGATAAATTGAAGCGTGCAATCGGGCAACAGTCGGGGCACCAACAGCCGTAGCGCCGCCTCGGCTGATTCTTCTTCCAGCAAAAACTCAACGTGCATCGGGAGCGGCAGAAAGCGGGGCCAGCGGATTGCCCACCGCAAAGGCATTGCTCGTCCACAAATATCCCAGTGGCGAACCGTCCTCCACCATTTCCTTGACGTGCGGGATATCGGCCGTGCGCGTGGCCTGCGTGTAGCCGTCGGGGCCCCGGTGCAAAATCCACACCTGTTCGGGCTCCAGCGCATTCAGCAACGCGGGCGAGTGCGTGGCCACCAGCAGCTGCCGCGTCTCGGTGGCCTTGCCTAATTCTTCCGCCAGCCGGGGCAGCAGCTGCGGATGCAGCTCGTTTTCCGGCTCCTCAATGCCCAGCAGCCCCGCGGCGTCGGGCTCGTAGAGCAGCGTGAGCAGGGCGGCCAGCCGCATAGTGCCGGCCGACATGTACTGCGCCGGCAGCGGCTTCTCAAACGGCGCGTCCTTAAAGCGCAGCAGCAGCCGCTCATCGGAGGTTATTTCCGTTACGATGTCGGCCAGCGCCGGCACCCAGCGCCGCATTTGCGCCGTGATTTTCGCTAATACTTCGGGGTGCTTGAGGTGCAGATAGTAGAGCACATTGGGCAGGTTGTCGCCGTTGGCGGAAATCCGCTCGCGGGGCCCGGCATCGGAGTAGCCTTTAAGGTGGTCATCGGTGAGGTTGACGTAGCGGTAAGAAGTAATTAATTCTGCTATATGACGTGCTGAATAAAACGTTTTTTCTATTGCACCAGTGGAGAACAAAATTTTAGCTAAGAGTGGATTTGACGAATGAGCACTGGATACTTTTGAAGTCATATCATGTTCATAAAAATTTTGTTTAAAGGTGTTATCAAAGCCTTGAGGGAATGATCTAGCATCATATAAGTCAAATATTTTTATAGACTTTCTACCAAGCATAGTAAGGGTCTCATCGGCAACATAAACTTTATCATCCGACTCATCGATATTCAATTGATAATGCAAGGTGTCTTTATCATTCAACGAATATTTTACCTCGAACTGAATTTTATTGTCAATTTCCCGCGTCCGCATTCCCTTGAATCGGTTTCGCTCTTCCCAAGCCTTTTCTAAATTCCCACTCACCGCTTCCGCCAAAAAAGCCAGCGCGTCGAGCACCGTGGATTTGCCGCTGCCGTTGGGGCCGATGAAGACGCTGAGCGGGGTGAGGTCGCGGAATTCCACGTCGCGCAGGGCGCGGTAGTTTTTGATGCGCAGGTAGGTGAGGCGGGGCACGGCCGGGGCCGGAGCGCGGGTGGGCATGGGCTGTTGCATTTTTTACAAATTAAGTCGGTTTGCCAGCCGCTGGCCCGGCGGGCGGGCCATCCCTCAAATCCTCTCTACCTTTCCGCTTCCCTTTCCACCCTTCTTTTATTGTTGGCCGCCGTGCTGTTTTTTGTTTCTGGAAGGCCCGCGGCCCCGGCCGCGGCACTCGCAGGCGCGGCCAGGGCCTTCGCGGCCACGGCAGCAGTGGTCGCCAGCGTGGCAGCAGCAGTCGCAAGCGTGGCCGGAGGCATCGCACGCAGGGCGGAAGGGTTCGCAGGCACGGCCGGGGCCGTCGCAAGCACGGCATTATGACATGACGTCGGGGCAGTGGGCGGCGCGGGCGCGACTGGGGCTTTGCGGCGGCTGCCGCCTGCCATCCCGTCAGGTGCCGGAGACGTCGCGGTGCGAACCGCTTCTTTGCAGTTACCGCCGCCGGCAGTGGGCCGGCGGCATTTTTTATCTTTTTTTATCTCTTTTACCGATTACCCTGATGACCGATAAGCAACGGGCCAAACTGGCCATGTTCAAAGCCTCCCTGCTAGTGCTGCAAAGCCACGCCGCAGCCTACGCCGCCAACAAGGCCCTCCAGGCCGCCGTGGCGAAGTTCGCGGGCCTCGTGGCCGGCCTCAACCCCGAGAACCAGGCCAGCCAGCCGGCCTCTGGGGGCCTCACGGCCGTGAAACAGAAAACCCGCGACACCCTGGCCACCCGGGGCGGCGACGTAGCCGCCGCCCTCTACGCCCTCGCCACCGACCCCGACCACGAAGACCCCGCGCTCAAAGCCGCCGCCGACTACACCGTGCGCGGCCTCGGCCGCAAGCCCGACGCCGACCTCATCCGCATCGGCCGCATCCTCTTCGACCGGGCCACCGAGCACGCCCCGGCCCTGGCCGGGCACGACGTGTCGGCCGCCGACCTCCAGGCCCTGCGCGACGCGCTCACCAAGTTTGCCGAGGAGCAGGCCACGCCCCGCGCCGCTTTGGCCGAAGGAGCCGCCGGCACCAAGACGCTGGCCCGCGACTACCGCGAAGCCCAGGCCCTGCTGCAAGACCAAATCGACCGCCAGCTGACCCGCTACGAAACCAAGGACGCGGCGTTTTTCGCCGCCTACCAGTCGGCCCGCAAACCCAACTCCACCGCCCGCCGCGCCGCCAAAAGCGCGGCGCCCAAGGCGGGCTGAGCACGTTGCTGCGGTTGCGCGGTTGGCGCGGGGCTCTGCCCCGTGCCAGGTACCTGCGGGCCTCGGGCCCGCCCCCTAGCCCGACCCGTTGCCACCGTTCAACGATTGCGGGCCGGAGGCCCGCTAGTAGTCGGCACGGGGCAGCGCCCCGCGCCAACCGCGCCACGTCGATAACCTTGTTTTCCGCATTTGCCCCAACGCCTGGCCCTTGTGGCCAGGCGTTGTCGGTTTAGCGCGCCTCACAGCCGCACGTTGAAGGCCAGCGGCTGCACCACCCACCGCTGCAAGTAGCTGCTGTACGCCACCCGCACCCCGGCCTCGATGGGCGTGCGCAGGTGGAAAACGTTGAAGAGCACCAGCGCATCCACGCCCGCGTTGCGGTAGTGCTGGTAGAAGCGGGCGGTGGGGGCCCCGGGCGCATCCGACACCGGTAGCACGCTGCTGCCCTGGGCGATGTCGGCGAACAAATCGGCCCGAAACCGCTGCATGTACAGCACCCGGCCCAGCGCGAGGTGCGTGAAGGCCAGCGGCAGCTGGTAATCGGCGCTGCCCACCGCGAGGCGGTCGAAGCTGATGTAGTCGGTTTCGGCGCGCGGGAAGGAGATGGCGGCCCCGAAGTTGTACTGGTCCTGCCGCTGGTACTGGTAGCCGCCGCGCAGGCGCAGGGCGTGGTGCAGGGCCAGCCCGGGCAGGTACACCGACGCCTGGGCCCCAATTTGGGTGGCTTGCAGGTTGGTGCGGAAGGGCGTGGTGCGGTAGGTGGCCAGCAGCGTCGCGCCGCCGCGCGGGGCCACGTCGCGGGCGCTCTGCTTGAGCTGGCTCGCGTAAGCCAGGTACGTTTGCAGAGCGTGCAGCGGCGTATTAGGGCCGGTTTCGGAGAGCTGGCGCACGGGCAGGTCGTAGCCGTGCACCTGTTCGTGGAGGTAGTAGGCCCCCAGCGTAAGGGCCTGCAAATACTTCGAGCGCGTGAGCACCAGCGGCACGCGGGCCCCGGCCAGCAGGCGCGCCACCTGCCATTGGTCGCGCAGCACGCGGCCTTTGTAGAGCAGGCTGGCGTCGCGCCCGCCGTAGCTGCCCTCCACATCCAGCACCGGAAAAAGCCCCTGGTAGCTCACGGCCCCGGTGGCGGCAAACGTGCGCTCGGTCTGGTCGTAGGTGAGGCCGGCGAAGGCCTGCGTCGTGCTCAAATAATCCTGCGAGCGCAGGCCCACGCCTACCGCATTGCCGGCCGGGCTCTGCACCACGCCGTAGCTGAACACCCGAAACGCGTGGGCCAGCGGCGAGTAACGCCGCACGTCGTAACGGGCCCCGGCCGAATCGGGCGAAGCCAGCAGGCGGGCAACGCGGGGGCCGTCGGGCTCGCCAGCGGCCAGGGCTGCGGCGTAGGGCCCCGGCGCGTCGGCGAGGGCGGGCGCGGCAAGGGCCGTCCAGGCGGCGGGGTCGAGGGGCAGTTCCACGACGCGGGCCCCGGTGGCGCGGTAGTCGTGCAAGGCCAGGTGGCGGCCGGCGGGCGACACGGCCGCGTGGTAGGCCCCCAGCGGCCGGCTCGTCACCTGAAACGTCTGGCCCGAAGCCACGCCAACGGCGTAAATATTATCTACCCCCGACTGCGGCGAATTGTACAACACGTAGTCGCCCCAGGGCTGGGGGTTGGTCAGGTTCACGTTGGCCACGGGCAGCAGCGGCTGGGCCGCGCCGGTGGCGGGGTCGAGGATTTCCAGCGTTTTGCCGGCGGCGCTGAGGGCCACGGCCACCACGCGGCGGCCGTCGGGCAGCCAGCGCGGCTGCTGGTAAAAGTCGTTGCGCGGGTTAGGCAGCGTTTGCAGGACGGCCCCGGAGCGGGCGTCGAGCACCACCAGCGCGTGGCGGTAGTTCTCGCCGGTGCGCACGGCCACCAGGCGGCTGCCGTCGGGCGACAGCGCCGCGGCGGCGTAGCGCCCGCCCCGGCCCACGCAGCGCAGGCGGCCGGTGCGCAAGTCCAGAATTTTCAGTTCCGAATACACTCGCTGGCCCCAGCGCGGCTGCTGCCGGAACTCGGGCCACACCACGGCCCCGCCGCCTACCGACAGCATTTCCGGGATGTTGAGCAGACCCAGCGTGAACAGCTTCCGCTCACGTCCGTGGCGGCCCAGCAGCACCAGCTGCGCAATGTTGTTCAGCCCGGTTTTCAGGGCCAGCACCGTGCTGTCGTTAACGTACTGCGGGTATTGGTACTGCGTGAAAACCCGCGTGTCGGCTTGTCCGGCCAGCTCGCGCACCAGCGTGGGCGCAGGCCGGGCGGCCTGCTCGGCCCGCCAGGTCGAGTCGAGGTTGGCGACGGTACGCTGGTACAATTCCTCCACCCGCAGGCCAGTGGTGCGGCGGATGCCGTTGGAGAACGAGAACGGGTAAAACGGGAACTTGTAGTAGCGGTTCAGCACGCGGGCCCACACGTCGGGGCCGTAGCGGGTTTTCAGGTACGAGGTCATGAAGTAGCCCAGCACGTACCAGTCGGGCACGTTGTCGCGCAGCGAGCCGTTCACGGCCTTTTGGTACGTATCGACGCGCCCGCTCAGCAAGTTGGCGCGCAAACCCAGCCCGAAGTTGGGGATGCGCCCGCGCCCGCTGCGCGACATGGCCGTTTCGGTGCCCACGGCGTCGCCCTCAAAAAACCACTGCGGCACGCCCACCGCCGCCACGCCCAGGGCCCCGTCGCCGAGCAGGGGCCCCAGCACCCGGCCCACGCCCTGGCGCGCCTTCTCAAACTGCCCCACGTGCCGGAACTCGTGGACGACCAGCCCGTCGAGCCAGTCCACCGTGCCCAGTCCTTGCCCCTGCTCGGGCGTGGTGAAAAACTCGACGTGGCGCGGCAAAAACGTCACAAACCCGTTGCTGACCGTGGTTTGGTTTTGCAGCACCACCGAAATCGGGCGCGGGTGCACGCCCAGCGTGGCGCCGTCGGGCCCGTGCACGGCCTCCAGCCGGCCGGCCGTACGCTGCGCCGCCGCCGCCAGCCCGGCCGGGTACAGCACCCGAAAGTGCGGCGTGCGCACCTCCTGCCACCGCAACTCGGGCGGATTTTGGGAGATGATGGGCAGGCTCTGGGCCCCCACGGGCCCGGCCAACAAGGGGCCCAGCAGGGCCCAACGCAACAATAGACGCATCAGTAGTAAAGCCGGGCCAGCCGCTGGCTCCGCGCCAGGGCCCCGGCCGGCAAGCTACTTAGTTTCGATGAGTTGCGGCTGAGGTTTGGCGCGGGGTTGCAACCTTTGGCGCGGGCCGGGACTCTTCATTTCATCCATCCGCCCGCCGTGAATTTCCGCCCCATGCGCCAACGCTTATTCCTGCTTTCTGGCTTGGTTTTCTGTTTACTGTCTGGCTGCAAGCACGACGCCGATGTACGGCCACAGTGCTATTCGGGCGTGGTAGTGGGCGGTACCTGCACGGACGGTCTATTGATTGATGTAGACCCGGCGTATCCCATCGGGGCCCCCGCCCTGCTGCCACGGGCCCGGTTTAAAGCGCAGGCGAGCGGCGACAGCCTGTTAGGCCGCAACGTCGTTGCGGTGGTCAATTCTTCCGAACTATTGAATGCCCCCGGCAAACTATTTACGCAAAACAGCCGCCTGTACTTCACCTACGTCAACGACCCCAAACGGCAGTGGAACGGCTGGGAATGCCTGGTCTTCGACGGCGTAACCAGTTCCATACCGCACTTGGTGCTGAGCAACGTTTCGGCCACGGCCTGCGCCCCGGTGGGGCCCTAGCTAGGCTATTTGGCCGCAGTGGCCCGCGCCGCCCGCAGCCAGGCGCGGGCCTCGGGCACGCTGCCGAAAATGCGCATCTGGAAGCTGCCGGCGATGCCGCTGGCCATGGCTTCGGCCGAGAGGGCGGCAAACGACTCGGGGCTGACGACGTGGGCGAAGTGGGTGAGGCCGGCGGCGATGGCGCGCGGCGTCCAGTCCTGGGCAATCCAATCCACGGCGTGGTCCCAGGGGCCCAGCACGAGGGTGTTGTCGTTCAGCAAGTAGGGGCAGCGGTGCTGGGCAATGACTTCCAGGCCCGCGTTGGCGGCCGTGATGATGCCTTCGCGGGTCTGGTAACCCATCCAATTGTTGTATACCCAGCCGTTAGCTGCTTCGTATTCCACCGTCATGATGACTTTGCCAAAGGCGTTTTTTATTTCTTTTCTCATGCGGACCAGGAAAATTACGGGGGCCGTGTAAAGGTAACGCCCGCACTGCCAGGCAAACCTTCTGGCACCCGCACCGTTCAAAAATGCACCGTACTTCGTTGTTCATCTCCTCACCTTTTTTACCTTTCTACCATGCCCAATGCCACTGCCACCGCCACCGTGTGGGTGCTCGACCCCGCCCACTCCGAAGTGCAATTCAAAGTGAAGCACTTGGTGATTTCGACCGTTACCGGCTCGTTCAAAACCTTTGCCGGCACGGCCCAGGCCGAAGGCGACACGTTCGCCAACGCCCAGGTCGAGTTCTCGCTCGCTGTGAACAGCGTAGATACCGGCCAGCCGCAGCGCGACGCGCACCTGATGAGCGCGGATTTTTTTGACGAAGCCACGTACCCAACCATCACCTTCCAGTCGACCCGCTTCCAAAAAACCGGCGGCGACACGTACCAGCTCACCGGCGACCTCACCATTAAGGACGTCACCAAGCCTGTGACGCTGGCCGTGGAGTACGGCGGCGAGGCGGTCGATTTTTACGGCAGCCACAAGGCCGGCTTTGAGGTAACCGGCAAAATCAACCGCAAGGACTTCAACCTCAGCTGGGGGGCCGTGACGGAAGCCGGCTCCATCGTGGTAGGCGACGACATCAAGCTGGTGTTCAACCTCCAGTTCACCAAGCAGAGCGACGCCAGCGCATAGCCGGCGCTTTTACACCGAAAAGGACGGCCCTGGGGCCGTCCTTTTCGGTGGTTGATGAGGAAAATTTCTTACGCCGACACCAAATCCTTATCCGGCACGCTCTGGTCTTTGAGGGTGGCCGTGCCGCGCTCCTTGCGCATGATGCGCGAGTAAAGGCTGATTTCCTGGTCGAACAGAAAGCGGAAAAAGAGCTTGGTGTAGCTGGTGTGGGCCAGCAGCGGCTCGTAGAACTCGGGGGCCACGGCCTTCAGCTTGGGCAGGTTGTTCCACGGAATGCTGGGCATGTCGTGGTGCTCGTTGTGGAAGCCCACGTTGAGGTTCACGCCATTGAGGCGGCCGTAGTAGGAATAAGTTTCCTGGGTATCGCTCAGGGTGAGGTAGTGCTCCTGAATCCAGCGGGCCCCGAGCGGGTGCAGGCCCACCGAAAACCAGAAGCTGAGGAACAGGTAGAGCAGGGCCGTCCAGCCGAAAAAATACACAATGGCCACATCAAAAGCCACCTGGGCCACGATGTTGGCCACCACGTAGCGGTCGATGACGGCCACCTCACGGCAGCGCGCCGTGCGGATAACCTGAAACACCGGAAAGAAAAACAGCCAGATGGCTTTGCCGATGCTGTAGTTTTTTATCAGCTTGGCCTCGTACCAGTCGGGCAGGTCGGCGTCGAGCTCGTGCACGCCCTGAAACACGTGGTGCTTGATGTGGAAGTTTTTGAAGCTGACGGCCGTGGGGAAAATCGACGGGAAGTTGGCTAGGATGCCGGTGGCCACGTTCTTCCACAAGCCCTTGAACACCAAGTTATGGGCCGCCTCGTGAATCACCACGAATAGCGTGTGCGAGAAAAATGCGCCCACCAAGTAAGCCACCGGAATAGTCCAGTACCAGGCCTGGCCGCGCAATAAGTACGCGATGAGCACCTGCGCCGCCACGCAGCCCGCCCCGATGAGGAAGGTGGCGGGGTTGCGGGTCATGAGTTTTTTCACTTCCGGGTGGGCCCGCACAATCTGGCGGGTGCGCGAGCGGTGCGGCTCGGCGGCGGCGGCCTCGGTAAAAGCGGTGGGAGCTGAAGCCATGCGAAGGGAGTAAAAGCGAAATAGGCACGGCCGTAAATGACTGCGCGCAGTGTATTTTTCAAAGCTACGCCAATAAGACCAGGCGACGGCGAAAAGAGGCTGGCCAGGGCCCGCAGGCGGAGCTTATTTCTGGCGTATTTTGTTGAGGCATGACAAACCAACAGCAACCAATTGGTGCGTAGCGGCTGTAAGGATGCGCCCGGTGGGCCGTCTGTCCGTCGGGGCCGTCCGCATCCGGCGGCCCGCCTTGTTTCGTACTTCATTCCCAAAATCCACTGCCATGAAAAACCTATTGCACACGGCCGCCGGCCTCGCCTTGCTGGCCGGGGCCACGGCCTGCGGCTCGCCGCAAGCCCAGGCGCAAGCCGAAAAGCCGACGCCGGCGCGCTCCACCGCCGGCTTTGCCCCGGCCAACGCGGCCGGGCTGGCGCAGGCCACCTTCGCCGGGGGCTGCTTCTGGGCCCAGGAAGAAGCATTTGAAGAAATAAAAGGCGTGAAGCAGGTGGTGAGCGGCTACACGGGCGGCACCGTGGCCCACCCCACCTACGAGCAGGTGGCGGGCCAGGAAACCGGCCACACCGAAGCCGTCGATATTTACTACGACCCCAAGGAAATCAGCTACCAGCAGCTGGCCGACATCTTTTTCACGGCCTCGCACGACCCCACCCAGCTCAATCGCCAGGGCCCCGACACCGGGCCGGAGTACCGCTCGGCCGTGTTTTACCGCACGCCCGAGGAGAAAAAAACAGTGGAAGCGACCATCGCCAAGGTGAACGCCTCGAAGGAATACGACGGCAAAATTGTGACCCAGGTGGTGCCGCTCCAGCAATTCTGGCCCGCCGAAGACTACCACCAGGGCTACTTCCGCCTGCACCCCGACAACCCCTACATTGCCGGTGTATCGGCCCACAAAGTTGAGCACGTGCGCACCCTATTTCCCCGCTTGCTGAAGCCGGTTTTGTAAGGCCGTTCCGCACGGCGGACCACCCGTTTTTTGCCCCTGGCCGGACTGGCCGGGGGCATTTTTTGTTTCGCGGCCCGTGCTGATAAAAATTTTGGCGAGCGGTTACCTTTGGCCCGGTGCCGGTTCGGCGCTGCTTCACCTTGCCCGCTGCCGCAATGCCTACCCCTGCTGCGCCCGCTTCCGCATTCGACTTCCGGCTGGTATTTGCCGCCTTGCCCGCTCCCCACGCCTTGCTTGGGACCGACGGGCAGGTGCAGGCCCTCAACGATGCGTTTCGGGCGCTGCTGCCAGCCCCGGCAGCAGACTTTTCGGGTCGGCCGCTGGGGGCCCTGCTCGCGGCCTGCGAGGCGGCCGGCGCACTGCTGGCCCCGGCATTTGAATGGGCCGAGGCGCTGGCCACGGCCCAGGCCACCGGGCAAGGCCAGACACTGATGCCCGCCCTGCGCCCCGCCGCGCCCGCCACGGCCCGCTACTGGCGCGGCACGCTGCAGTCCCTGCCCGGGCTCCGCTACTTGCCCGGTGGCCTGCTGTTGTTGCGGCTGCTCGACGTGAGCGACCAGTTGCACCTGGCAGCCGATCAGCGCCCCCGCAGCGCCCGGCTGCGGGGCCTGGCCGAGCACTTGCCCCAACAGGTGTGGACGGCCAGCGCCACCGGCCAAATGGAGTATTTCAACGAGCGCGCGGCTGCTTTCCTGGGCGAGGCCATGACCCGGCAAGCCCGCCAGGACTGGCGGCGGGCCATTCACCCCGACGACCACGGCCCGGCGCTGGCCCGCTGGGGCCGGGCCGTGGCCCAGGGTACTTTTTTTGAGGCCGAGCTGCGGCTGCGGCGCTACGACGGGGCCTTCCGCTGGGTGCTGGCCCAGGCCCAACCCGCGCGCGACGCCCGGGGCCAGGTGCTGCGCTGGTACGGCACCAACACCGACATCCACGAGCTGCACACCCTCACCCACCAACTGGTGCGCCGCGAGCGGGAATTTCGCTTCCTGGCCGAAAGCATTCCGCACCTGGTGTGGGCGGCCGACGCCGACGGCCGGCTCACCTTCGTGAACCAGCGCTGGGTGGAGTACACGGGCCTAACCCTGGCCCAGGCCCAGGTTTCGGATTGGACGCTGATGATAGTGCCCGAAGAGCGACCGGCCGCCGCCAGCGCGCTGGCCGCGCACCTGGCCACCGGCCAAGAGTTTGAGCTGCGCACGCGGTGCCGCGAGGCCAGCTCGGGCACCGCCCGCTGGTTTCTGCACCGCGCGCAGGCCCTGTACGACGAGCAGGGGCACTTCATTCGTTGGTACGGCACGAGCACCGACGTCGACGACTCGGCCCGCACCCAGGCCCTGCTCGAAGACCAGAACCAGCGCCTGACCCGCGCCAACCAAGACTTCGACAATTTCGTGTACGCCGCCTCGCACGACCTCAAACAGCCCATCAACAACATGGCGGGCATTTTTGAGGAGCTGACGCGCACGGCGTATTTCCGCGACCCCGACGCTGTGAAGCTCATCGACTACTTTGAGCGCGCCCTGGCCCAGATTTACGGCACCATCGACGACCTCACGGCTGTGGTGCAGCTCCAGCGCCCCGACCCCGCCACCCCCGAGTTGGTGGCGCTGGAGCCGCTGATGCGCGACATTCTGCACAGCGTGCAAGACCAGGTGAAGCGCCAGCGGGCCGACGTAACCTTCGACTTCGCACAATGCCCCGCCGTGCTCTACGTGCGCGCCCACTTGCAAAGCCTGCTCTTCAACCTGCTCAGCAACGCCCTGAAATACGCGGCCCCCGGCCGGCCGCCGCGCATCGTGCTGCGCGCTGTGCCCGACGCCGACACCGGCCGCCCCGTGCTGACGGTGCAGGACAACGGCCTGGGCATCGACCTCGACCGCTTTGGGTCGCAGCTGTTCCAGCAGTTTGCCCGCTTCCACGCGCACGTCGACGGCACCGGCACCGGCCTCTACCTCGTCAACCGCATCGTGCAGAGCCACGGCGGCCGCCTCGAAGTGGCCAGCGTGGTGGACGCCGGCACCACGTTCACCATTTATTTGTAGTTAAGCTGTCAGCTTTTAGCTGCTGGCTTATAGCGTTCGACAACAAAAAGCTAGCAGCCATCGGCTAACAGCTAACAGCTTAAAAAAATGCTCGCCTCCAAGCTGCCCGACGTGGGCACCAGCATCTTCACCCGCATGACCCTGCTGGCCCAGGAAACCGGGGCCCTGAACCTGGCCCAAGGCTTCCCCGACTACGACCCGCCGCTGGCCTTGCGCGAGGCGCTGGCCCGCCACGCCCTGGCCCCCGGCGGCCACCAGTACGCGCCCATGCCGGGCCTGCCGCGGCTGCGGGCGGCCATTGCGGCGCAGGTGGGCCGCCTGCGCCCGGGGGCCCCCGCCCCCGACGCGGACGCGGAAATCACCGTCACGGCCGGCGCCACGGAGGCGCTGTACGCGGTGCTGGCGGCCGTGGTGCGGCCCTGCGACGAAGTGCTGGTGTTTGAGCCCGCGTACGACTTGTACGGGCCGGCCATCCGGCTGCAAGGCGGCGTGCCGCGCTACGTGCGCCTGCCGGCCCCCGGCTTCCGGCCCGATTGGGACGCGGTGCGGGCGACGTTCTCAGCCCGCACCCGGCTGGTGCTCGTCAACACGCCCCACAACCCCAGCGGGGCCGTGTTTTCGGCCGAAGACTGGGACGCATTGGCAGCCCTGGTGGACGGCACCGACGCGCTGGTGCTCAGCGACGAAGTGTACGAGCACCTGGTGTTCGACGGGGCTCTGCCGCGCAGTGCGCGCGAGCATCCGGGCTTGCGCGAGCGCAGCTTCGTGCTTTCGTCGTTTGGCAAAACCTACCACGCCACCGGCTGGAAGGTGGGCTACTGCGTGGCCCCGCCCGCCCTCACGCGCGAGCTGCGGCGGGTGCACCAGTTCGTCACGTTCAGCGTGAGCACGCCCACCCAGCTCGCCCTGGCCGACGCCCTGGAAGCTGACCCCGGCGACGCCCACGCCCGGGGCCTGGCCGCGTTTTACCAGGCAAAGCGCGACCTGTTTCGGGGCCTGCTGGCCGGTGCGGGCTGGGAGCTGCTGCCCGTGCCGGGCGGCTACTTCCAGCTGGCGGGCTACGCGGCGCTTTCCGGGGCCCCCGACGTGGCGTTTGCCGAGGAGATGGCCCGGCGCTGGGGCGTGGCGGTGGTACCGGTGTCGGCGTTTTACCACGACGGCTATGACCCAGGGCTGGTGCGCTTTTGCTTTGCAAAAGAGGCCCCAACGCTGGAAGCGGCCGCCGAACGGCTGCGGACGCTTCCGCTTGTTTCAGTTTGATAACATTTTAACAATCAGTAGCATGTACGAACGTAAAATCCCCCTCGATCTGGCGTGCGGGGTGCACCTGTGCCAGGAAGTGCTGAGCGGCAAGTGGAAGACCGGCCTCCTCTACCATATTTCCCAAGGCACCAGCCGCCCTGGGCAGCTGCAAAAGAAAATGCCCCGGGCCACCCGCCGGGTCATCCACATGCAACTGAACCAGCTCGAAGCCCACGAATTGGTGACCAAAACCGTGTTTTCGGAGCTGCCGCCAAAGGTAGAGTACCGCCTCACCGAATTTGGCGAAACCCTGCTGCCGGTAATCACCGTGCTGGGGCAGTGGGGCGAAGCGCACAAGGAGCGGCTGCACCGCGTGTTTGCGCCGGCCCCGGTGGCCGTACCGGGGTAGCGCCGCAGCCGGGGCCCTGCAAATGGGTCCGCTCGCCTTAGGCCACCGTGCGGGTGGGCCAGGCCACCTGGCCGGCGCGGTTGCCGGTGAGTGCGTCGCGCTGGGCGGCCAGCAACTCGTGTGGGTAGCCCAGCGGCACGGCCGAGGCATCGTCCAGGCGCTGGCGCTGGCGGGGCTCAGGACCAAGGCGGCGGCCCCGAGGTAATCGTCAAGTTGGGCGCGGGTGCGCGGGCCGGCGATGGGGACGACGCCCTTGGCCTTCACCCAGGCCGTGGCCACCTGGCCGGGGCTGGCGGCCAGCTCGTCGGCCACGGCAACCAGTGCGTCCAGCACGGCACCGGTTTGGGCCCCGGAGGCAGGCGGGCCGCCCGCGGAGGCCGTGGCCCGGCCTGCCTCCCCGCGCCGGTACTTGCCAGTGAGCACCCCGCCCCCCAGCGGCGAGTAGCCCATCACGCCCAGGCCCAGGCCCTCGGCCATCGGCAACAGCTCGCGCTCGGTGGTGCGCTGCACAAGGTTGTATTCTACCTGAATGCCGGCCAGCGGAGCCCAGCCGCGCAGGTCGGCGGCGGTGGCCGCCGTGGCCACGCGCCAAGCCGGAAAGTTGGACAGGCCGCCGTAGAGGATTTTACCGGCACGCACCAGCTCGTCGAAGCTGCGCACGATTTCTTCGGCGGGCGTCACGCCGTCGGGCAGGTGCGCGAAATAAAAGTCGAGGTAGTCGGTACGCAGCCGTTTTAGGCTGGCCTCCACGGCCTGCGTCATGGCTTTGCGGTGGTTGCCCAGCTGCGCCAAAGCAGGCGCTGCCGTAGTGCCGCGGGTGTACTTGGAAAGCAGCACGAAGCCGCCGCGGTTGGAGCCCAGAAACTCCCCCACCAGGCGTTCGGCCTCGCCGAGCTGGTAGGCGTTGGAAGTGTCGATAAAATTGCCGCCCGCCTCCGCGTAACCGTCCCAGATGCGACGGGCCTCCGCTGGCTCGGCCCCGTAGCCCGTGGCCGTGCCAAACATGCCGGTGCCCAGCGCCAGCTCACTCACCCACAACCCCGTTTTGGAGCCAAACAGTTGGTAGTTCATAGATTTTTTCTGTAATATTCCGCCAAAAGCGAAGGTCCTGCAAGACGGGAAAACCGATTCCCATAGGGTCAAATTATTCCCATTTGATCCGGGAACGGCGACCTTCGTGGCCGTTTGGGTCAGCGGCCACCCGGGCAGCAAATGCAAAGAGGCGGCGGTTCAAGCTATCAAGTATCTTCCGTTATTCTATGCCCAACAACCTCACCGTCGCCCTCGTGCAAGCCGAGTTGCACTGGCACGACGCCGCTGCCAACTGCGCCGCCTTCGATGCGCTGCTGGGGGCCCCCGGCCAGCCCACCGACCTGATTGTGCTGCCCGAGATGTTCAGCACCGGCTTCAGCATGGACGCCGCCACCCAGGCCGAAAGCATGGACGGCCCCACCGTGGCCTGGCTGCGCGCCACCGCCGCCCGCCACCACGCCGTGGTAACGGGCAGCGTCATCATCCGCGAGGGCGACAACTACTACAACCGCCTGCTGTGGGCGCGGCCCGACGGCACCCTCACGCACTACGACAAGCGCCACCTGTTCACCTTTGCCGGCGAGCAGCACACCTACACCGCCGGCCGGAGCCCGCTGGTGGAGGAATGGCGCGGCTGGCGCATCTGCCCGCTCATTTGCTACGACTTGCGCTTCCCGGTGTGGAGCCGCAACCCCGCCGTCCGGCCCTACGACCTGCTGTTGTACGTAGCCAACTGGCCGGCCGTGCGCCGGGGCCCCTGGCAAATACTTCTCCAAGCCCGCGCCATCGAAAACCTGTCCTACGTGGCCGGCGTCAACCGCGTGGGCACCGACGGCAACGGCCACGCCTACGCCGGCGACTCGGCCCTGCTCGACATGCGCGGCCAGTATTTGGCCGAGGCTGGCAATGCGGTGGGCTGCTTTACCCGCACGCTAAGCTGGGCTGATTTGCAGGAGTTTCGCCAGGTATTTCCGGCACTGCAAGACGGCGATGATTTCGCCCTGGCGGGCAGCTAGATGTTCGCTGCAGGAAACGCAAAATATGTCCAAGCGTTGTAAACGCCTTGCCAGAGGGCATAAACTTTCGTTTATACGACCATTTTCTTGAACTCGAGGTTTTTAGCTTAACATACAGCTAACCGGTTGTTGGCCGCACGGCAATTTTCCTTCGTTTCATTTGTCGGGATGGCAGAAACGCTAGTTGCTGGCGGCTCGCGCCGCTACTCCGTCGTCGCGGTTTCCACGACCCGCTGCAGGTCCAGGTCCTGAAAGTCGTAGCTAAAGTCGGTGGCGGCCGAGACGGGCTTCAGCTGGAGGCTGCTGGCCCGGCCTTGCGCGTCGAGGGTGAAGGCGGCGTAGGCATCGGCGTTGAAGCTGCGGTCGCGCCAGCGCACCACATAGGTGTTGCCGCGGTAGGGCAGCAGCTGGCCCGTGAGGCGGGGCGCGCGTTTGGCCTTGAGCCAGAGCTGCGAGCCTTGAGCGAAAACGCTCACGTCGCCAAGCCAGGCATCGTGGTAGCAGCCAACGCAGGCCGCGTAGTCCGGCTTTTTGGGCGCGGCCTTTTGGGCGGCGGCCACTTGCTTCCACACGGTGGCTAGGGCCGGGTCAGTCTGCCCGGCGGCGGCCTGCTTGTAGTCGAGCATTTCTTGTACCCGGTCCTGGCCCGTCACGCCCACGTAGTGGTCGAGCAGGGTGTTAGAAACGGCCATCAAGGCCTCGAGGCTTTCCTGATTCGTGAGCACGATGATGCCCAGGCGCAGTTCCGGCACCAGCTGCACCTGCGTAACCATGCCCGGCAGGCCACCGGCGTGCGATACCCGCTTGTAGCCCCGAGCGTCGTTCAGGTTCCAGCCCAGGCCATAGGCCACGAAGTGGGTATTGTAGTGGGTAGTGTAGGGCGTGGGGACGGGGCCGAGGGGCTTGAGGGTCTGCGGGCTCCACAGTTCCCACTGCGTGGCGGGTTTTAGCAGGGGCGCGGGGGCGCCAGGTCCGCCCAACAGCATCAGGGCCCACTTGCTCATATCGGCCACGCTGCTGTAGATGCCGCCGGCCGGGCCATCCAGGGTGTTCTGGTGGCGGCGAATGAGTTGTACCCGGCCGTCCACCGGCGCGTGCGCGTCGATGACGTTGGTGGGGTCGGGCAGCCGCAAAAAGGCGGTGGCGCTGCGGCTCATGCCCAGCGGCTTGAGCAGGCGGGCTTCCACAAAGTCGGCCCAGGGCTGCCCGCTGATGCGCGTCACGACTTCACCAGCCACGATGTAGAGCAGGTTGTCGTAATCATACTTGCTGCGAAACGAGGACACCGGCTTGAAATAGCGCAGGTTGTGAATGATGTCCTTGGCGGTGAAGTCGGTCGAGTCGGGGAAAAACATCAGGTCGCCCTCGCCCCGGCCCAGGCCACTGCGGTGGCATAGCAGGTCGCGCACGGTGAATTCGGCCGTCACGTAGGGGTCGTACA
This sequence comes from uncultured Hymenobacter sp., assembly GCA_964242665.1. Lineage (GTDB taxonomy): Bacteria > Bacteroidota > Bacteroidia > Cytophagales > Hymenobacteraceae > Hymenobacter. The sequence continues at coordinate 108,283 of CAXTBA010000002.1, read as the reverse complement.
TTTTGAACTCCGGGATGTGGTCCGTCACCTTGTCGTCCCAGCGCAGCTTGCCCTCGTCCACGAGCAGGCCCAGCGCGGCCGTGGTGAAGGCCTTGGTATTGGAGGCAATGCCGACCAGGGTGTTCGCGTCCATTGGCGCTTTGGTTTTCAGGGAGCTGACCCCGTAGCCCTTGCTCAGCACGATTTGCCCGTCCTTGACCACGGCCACGGCCATACCCGGCACATCGAAGGCGCGCAGCGTGTGGGCAACCACCGCATCTACGGCGGCCACGTCGAGCGGGGCGGTAACGGGCGGCGCGGTTTGGGCCAGCGCGGGTAGTGAAAGAAGGCAAGCCAGCAGCCGGAACCAGGAGCGAGAAAGGAGCATGAGTAAAAGGAAGCGGCTAAGTAGGTGGGTAAAGCTAAGCGCTTTATGCCTCAACCCTGCAAAATCTGTGGCCATCCGGTTGTTCAACAACCCTTCCACTAATCAAACGCTCGTTTAACTGCACAATCCAGTTGACGCCCTCGGCTGGGGCGAGCCACCTCTGAAACGCGTGGGAACAGTTCACAAAACTTGTTCACCAATCAACGTACAGCAAATCTTATGCCCGCGCTGAGAATCTTGTACTTGGGGCGTAATTGACTACGTCGGCGGCTCACCCCGGAACCAGGTACAAGTTCGGCCATTCGGTGACGCAGCTTCGCAGCTACTGCACGGCCAGCCGCTGCACGGCGGCGCTGCCATCGGCCGCTTCGGCGCGCACGAGGTACAGGCCCGGGGCCAAGTTGCTCAGGCTCAGCAGGTGTTGGCGGGCTGGAGCATCGGCCGGGCGCACCACCCGGCCGGTGGCGTCGAGCAGCGATACGCGGGTGAGCTGGGCAGTTTCGGCGGTGGCCTGGGCGTGGGCAGGGTTGGGGTACAGGGCCAGGGCCAGGGCCGTGGCGGCGGGCTGGGTAGCGGTGGGTATTCCTGCCCGGCCGCGCACGGCGAAGCTGCTGACGCCGCCTGTTTCGGTGCCCACGAACAACTCGGGCACGCCGTCGGCGTTCACATCGGCCGCTGCCAGACCGTAGCGCACCAGGGGGCCCTGGCCCAGGCGGTTGCCCTCGTACTGGCCCAGCAGGGCGTTCCAAAACAGGTCGGTGCGGGGCGCGGCCGGACCGGCCAGCAAGGTGCGGTAGTTGCTGAAAAACCGGACGGTGCCGGCGTTGTCGGCCGTCACGAGGTCGGGAAGGCCGTCGCCGTCGAAGTCGGCCACGGCGGGGCTGAGGTGGTACGGGCGGGCCTTGGCAGCGTCGCGAATTTGCCCCAGGTCATTATTTACGGCCACGAAAGCGTTTTCCAGCGCCACGCTGGGGCCCTGGTTGCGGAAGTAGCGCAGGGCCATGCCCGGCTCGGCGTAGTCGTCGGTGCCGAGGAGCAGGTCCACGTAGCCGTCGCCGTCCACGTCCGTAAAGCACGGCATGTCGCCCACGAACGACGGCAGCACGCCGCTGCCCGCCGCGCCCTGCGGCTTGAAATAATTGGCCGTGGCCGGGTCGAACACCGCCGGCTGCCCGGCCTTGGCGGTGTTCAAGATGAAATAAATACGATTGACGTTCTGGTAGTTGGCGGCATAGGCCAGGTCCAGGGACCCGTCGCGGTTCAGGTCCACGAGTACCGGCTTGAGGGCGTAGAACAGGTTGGGCGCGGTGCCCTTGGCGGCCAGGCCCAGGTAGTCGCGCGTGACGAGGCTGAACACCGGCTGGCGGGCCGTGCCCACGTTGCGGTAGTAGGTCAGGCTGGCGCGGTACTGCCCGGCCACGCGGTCGGCGTAGCTGCCGATGAGCAAGTCGGCCAGCCCGTCGCCGTCGATGTCGCCGAAGGTGGGGGCCGCCGCTTCGCTCACGTCAATTACGTCGTTGGTCAGAAATCCCTGGCTTTGAAAGCTGAAAGCCGGGGCCCCGCTGGCGGCCTTGTTGCGGTACAGGCGCACGTTGTCGCGCTGGCTCACGAAGTCCTGGCGGTTGTCGAGGGTATTGGAAGCCACCACCAAGTCGTTGATGCCATCAAAATCAGCATCAAGCAGGTAGCCCGCCGGAAACACCGCCAAACGCACCGGGTTGGCCGCCGACGGGAAATCGGTGCGGATGCTGCCGGCCGTGAGCGCCGCCTGCTGGTTGGTGCCCTGGTTGAGCAGCGCCACCAGCTCGGGGCAGTTGTCGCGGCCGTCGAGTACGTCGTACACGCCGTCGCCGTTGAGGTCGAGCGTCGTCAGGTTGTGGCCCCCGGTGTGGTCGGGCCGGGCCGCGCTGCCCCGGCAGGCCAGGCCCGGCAGCTGGTAGGCGGCGCAGCCGCCGCAGGTTTGCAGCTGGGCCCAGTAGTTGGTGTCGAGCTTAAAGGCGAGGGCCGACCCGCAGGCATCTGCGCTGTTGTTGAGGTACAGCTCGATAAAATTGGCGCTCACGAAGTCGTAGCTGAGAATGTCGAGCTTGCCGTCACCGTTCACGTCCGCAATGGCCGGCATATTATACCCACCGATGGTGAGGTTGCTACTGCCTGCGCCGGCCCCCGTGAAGCGCAGCTGGCCGGTGGCGAGCTGGAAGCTGGGCCGCCCCCCGGCCCCGGCCACGTTGCGAAACACCCGGATGTCGCCCCCACTCACGTAGCTGAACAGGTCGGGGCGGCCGTCGCAGTCGTAGTCGCGCAGCAGGGCCCAGCCCGCCAGGTCCGGCGGAAACAGGGCCTCGTAGTCGGGCGCGTACTGCCAGCGGCGGCTGCCGTTCGGCTGGGCCGCGCTCAGGAAGGTGTAGCAGCGGCTGGTTTGGCGGTCGAAGGCGAAGAGGTCGTTGTGGCCGTCGCCGTTCAGGTCGATGGCGCTGAACTGGGGCGTGTTGAAGCCCCCGGCCCACGCTTGGCGCAGGGTGTCGGTCCCTTCCACCACCGGGGCCGCCGCCCGGTACTCGAACCCGAAAGCGGCCGTTTGGGCGCGGACGGCCCCGGCGCTCATCAACAACAGCAACAAAACGGCGTAGCGACGAAGCATGGCAAGTAGCAAAAAATCAGAAAGTAAGGCGGGTTTCGTTCCACCAACGACCGAGCCACGCAAAATAGGGCGCGGCCGGCGCACAAAGTTCACGGCTAAATTTACCCCGCGTCGCGGCCAGGCTTGGCCGGTGCACTTTTCTGTCCATGCCTGCCTTCGACCTTCCCGCGCTCTACGCCCACTACCTGGCCGCCCACGGCCACGTCAGCACCGATTCGCGCCAGCCCCAGCCGGGCACCCTGTTTTTTGCGTTGAACGGGCCCAGCTTCCACGGGGCCGACTTTGCGCCCCAGGCCGTGGAAAAAGGGGCCCGGTTGGCCGTGGTTGACGACCCGGCCCTGGCGGCCCGGGACGCCGCGCGTTATTTTTTCACCCCCGACCCGCTGGCGGCCCTGCAAGCGCTGGCCGCGCACCACCGCCGGCAGTTCCGGGGGCCCGTGCTGGCCATTTCGGGCTCGAACGGCAAAACCACCACTAAGGAGTTGCTCACGGCCGTGCTGGCCAAGAAGTTCCGGGTGCTGGCCACCCACGGCAACCTCAACAACCACATCGGCGTGCCGCTTACTTTATTGAGAATACGGCTAGATGAGCACGACTTTGCCGTGGTGGAGATGGGGGCCAACCACCGGGGCGAAATCGCGGCCTACTGCCAGTGGGCCGCCCCCACCCACGGCCTGCTCACCAACATCGGCAAGGCCCACCTCGAAGGCTTCGGCGGAGTCGAAGGGGTAGCCCTGGGCAAGGGCGAGTTATTTGATTATCTGAAGAATAACGGCGGCTTGGCGTTCGTCAACACCCTCGACCCGCAGGTAGCGGCGCGTGCTTCCAGGGTGGCCCAGCGCCGCACCTACCCCGCCCCCACCGACGACTACCCCGCCGCCCTGCTCGCCGCCGACCCGGCGGTAGCCCTGCGCCTGGGCCCCACCGGCCCCGACGTGGCCGCCCGCCTCACCGGGGGCTACAACTTCCCCAACCTGGCCGCTGCCGCCGCCGTGGGCCGGTTTTTTGGCGTGCCTATTGACGACGTGGCCGCCGCCCTGGCCGCCTACAATCCTCAGAATAACCGCTCGCAGCTGCTGCGCACCGCCCGCGGCAACGAGCTGATCCTCGACGCCTACAACGCCAACCCCAGCAGCATGGCCGCCGCGCTGCGCAGCTTCGCCGAGCGGCCGGCGGCCGGAGCAGACAAAGTGGTCATCCTGGGTGATATGTTCGAATTGGGCCCCGAAGCCGCCGCCGAGCACCGCGCCTTGGGCGAGCTGCTGGCCAGCCTGGCACTATCCGAAGTAGTGCTGGTGGGCCGCGAAATGGCCCGGGCCAAGGCGGCGCTGGGCCCCTGGGCCCACCACTTCGCCACCAAAGCCGAAGCCGCCGACTGGCTGGCCGCGCACCCCCTCACCGGCCGGCAGGTGCTGGTAAAAGGCAGCCGCGGCATGGCCCTGGAAACGCTGGTGGAGCTGCTGTAATCAGTTAGTAGTTAACAGTCCACAGTTATCGAGTCGGTTTTTTTTTGCGTAAGGCCCGACTCGATAACTATTCACTACACACTATTCATTACTCACTGCTGACTGTTAATTGCTCACTAAATTTTATGGCACAATACATCCTCGGGATTAATTGCAGCGGGTTTCACTCGTCGGCTTGCTTGCTGGGCCCCGACGGTAAGGTGCGATTCGCCGTTGCCGAGGAGCGGCTCAGCCGCATTAAGCAGGACAATTCGTTTCCGCGCCAAGCCATTCGGTACTGTTGCGCGGCGGCCGGGCTTGAGGTTGAGGCGGTTGCCGACGTGTTCATCGGCTGGAACCCGGCCCCTTACCTGTCGCAGCCCCGGCAAGACCTCGCCGGGGCCCTGCAAGACCGCGGCAAGCTCGCGCAGCTCACACTGAACGAAATGGCCGCCCTGCAAGGCGGCGCGGACCGGATCGAGCAACTGCTCGTGGGCCCGCACGGCACCGCCACGCGCCTGCATTACGTGGACCACCACCGCGCCCATTTCGTCAACGCTTTTCTGCCTTCGGGCTTTGCCGAGGCTGATTTTTTCATTGCCGACGGGTTCGGGGAAGTGACCACCGGCTTGCTGGGCACGGCCGGGCCGGCGGGCCTGGTCGAGCTGGCGGCCAACCGCACGCCCCACTCGCTGGGCTTGTTCTACGGGGCTTTCACCGACTTCCTGGGGTTTCGGCCCAACAGCGAGGAGTGGAAGGTGATGGCCCTGGCGGCGCGCGGCAACTGGCGGACTTATTACCAGTTGCTCCGGCCTTTGATCGGCGTGGAAGGCCTGCACTACGAGCTGGACCTGCGCTACTTCGAGTTCTTCCTCTTTTTTACGCCCCACTACTACTCGCCCAAGCTCGTGGCGCTGCTGGGGCCCCCGCGGGCCGCGGGGGCCCCGCTCACCCAGCGCGACTACGACGTCGTGGCCGCCGTGCAGCGCATCACGGAAGAAGTGGTGGCCGAGCTGCTCACCAACCTGCACGCCCGCACCGGCCAGCCGCGCCTGGTGCTGGGGGGCGGGGTATTCATGAATTCGGTGCTGAACGGCAAGCTGCGCCGCCTGACGCCGTACCAGCAAATCTTCGTCGGTGGCGCGCCCGACGACACCGGCATCAGCGTGGGCAGTGCGCTTTACGGCCACCGCTACGTGCTGGGGCTGCCAGGCCCGACCGGGGCCGCGCAACACAATTTTTTTGGCCGCGACTACGCGGACGCCGAGCTGGCCGCTGAGCTACAGCGCCGCAAGCTGCGCTACGAGCAGCCCGCCGACCTGGTCGCCGCCACGGCCGCGCTGCTGCACGCGGGCGCGGTAATCGGCTGGTTCCAGGGGCCCTCCGAGCTGGGGCAGCGGGCCCTGGGCCACCGCAGCATCCTGGCCGACCCCACGCGGCCCGACGTGAAAGCGCGCGTGAACGCCAACGTCAAGTACCGCGAAGCGTTTCGGCCGTTCGCGCCGGCCGTGCCGGAAGAGCGCCAGCACGAGTTCTTCGACCTGCCCGCCGGCGAAACAGCTTACTTTATGGAGAAGGTATTTCCGCTGCGTCCCGCCGCTCAGCCCTTGCTGCCCGCCGTGGCGCACGACGACGGCACCGGCCGCCTGCAAACGGTGTCGGCCGCCGATAACCCGCTGTTTCACCAGCTCTTGCTCGCCTTCGAGCAGCACAGCGGCGTGCCCGTGCTGCTCAACACCTCCTTCAACCTGAACGGCATGCCAATGGTGGAGTCGCCGGCCGATGCGCTCGACTGCTACCTCCGCTCCGGCCTCGACGCGCTGGTGCTGGGGCCCTTCGTGTTGCGAAAGTAGCGCCCACCAGGGCCCAAACAGGGGTGCCGGCAAGCATCTGCGAGTGGTCAGTGACGAGCTGTGGCCGGCCTGGCGTTGCCCGAAGGAGTGTCGGCGGGCCCCGAAATCGCTGGCGGGGCTGCTGTAGCGCTGGCCGGCGCTTCTTACAGCCGGTTTTCAAATCAGCGTACGTTTTTGAATAAGTTAAAAGTTGAGAGGTATAAATTAAAAACTAGATAAATAATTTTTTAACTTTTAACTCTCAACTTTTAACCTGGTACATGAAGCATGAAAGCGTTCTAGCGGCTCAGGGCCAGCTCCGCGGCGGCCCCCGCTGCCACCGGACCGCCTCCTAGGTAGTCGGTGCCCCAGCCCACCAATTGCTCGAACATCGGGCGCACCTGCTGGCCCCGCTCGGTGAGGCTGTAGTCTACCCGCGGGGGCACTTGCTGCTGCACCACCCGCGTCACAATGCCGTCGGCCTCCAGCTCGCGCAGCTCCTGGATGAGCATCTTTTCGGTGATTTCGGGCATGAGGCGGCGCAGCTCGCCGTAACGCCGGGGCCCCTCGAACAAGTAGGAAAGCACGAGCAGCTTCCACTTGCCGCCCAGCACGCGCAGCGACGCGCGCACCGGGCACTGCACGCTCCACGGGGCCGGGGCAACCGCTTGGCGAGCAGCGGCTATTTGCTGTTTGGTTAGCTTTTCCATGAAAATTTATTGATTGGTTGTCAATGAAACTGTGCTTTTGGTAAGTACCCTACTCTTTAGTAAGTACTTGCGAAAATCGAAGTTACGCCTGCATCTTTGTTTCATCACCAATCCTCACTTGATTTTATGGCTCAGAAACACATTGTCGTCACCGGTGCCACGGGCAACATCGGCACCCGGCTCGTGCACCAACTGCTCGCCGCGGGCCACCGCGTCACGGCTGTGGCCCGTGCTAGCGACCGCCTCGACGCCCTCGGGCAAGCCGGGGCCGAAGCCGCCGCCGGCAACCTGCACGACGCGGCCTTTCTTACGCAGGCGCTGCGCGGAGCCGATGCCGCCTTCCTCATGATTCCGCCCAACGTGGCGGCCCCCGACGTGCTGGCCCACATGCAGCAGGTCGGTGAAGCCGTGGCCCAGGCCGTGCGCGCGGCGGGCCTCCGGCAGGCGGTGCACCTGAGCAGCATCGGGGCCGACCAGCCGAGCGGCACCGGGCCCGTGGTGGGCGTGCACCACCAGGAAGCGCGCCTCAACGCCGTCGACGGCCTCGCGGTGGCCCACCTGCGGCCGGCGTATTTCATGGAAAACCTGCTGGCCAACATCGGCCTGATTCAGCACCTGGGCATCGCGGGCTCGGCCCTGCGCCCCGAATTGGCCTTCCCGATGGTGGCCACCCAGGACATTGCCGCCAAAGCCGCCGAGCTGCTCGGCGGCGGGCCCCTCGAAAACCACTCGGTGCACTACCTGCTGGGGCCCCGCAACTACTCGCAACAGGAGGCAACGGCCGCCATCGGGCGGGCCATCGGCCGGCCGGAGCTGCCCTACGTGCCTTTTTCGTACGCCGATGCCAAGCAAGGCATGATGCAGGCGGGCCTGAGCGCGAGCATGGCCGACCTCTACGACGAGATGACGCGCACCATGAACGAGGAAAAAGCGATGGTGAGCGAGCCCCGCACCGCGGCCAACACCACGCCCACCACCATCGAAGAATTTGCCCAGGCCGTGTTCGCGCCCGCTTTCCAGGGGGCCGGGGGCCGCTAGTTTTCGGGCCGCGCCGCGCTAAAAAGGGCTATCGAAGTCGGCCATCCGGGGCAAAATGGCGTCTTTGGGCGAAATCGTTGGGTTTTCAACGCCCCAATCGATGCCCAGGGCCGGGTCGTTCCACAGCAAGCCGCCCTCGGCGGCGGGGGCGTAGTAGTCGGAGCATTTGTAGAGGAAAAGCGTGTCTTCCTCCAGGGCCACGAAGCCGTGGGCGAAGCCGACGGGCACGTAGAAGATGTTGCCCAGCGCGGCGCTCAGCTCCACGGCCACGTGCTGGCCGTAGGTGGGCGAGCCGCGGCGGACGTCCACCACCACGTCGAGGGCCCGGCCCTGGGCCACGCGCACCAGCTTGGCCTGGGCGTGCGGCGGCCGCTGGAAGTGCAGGCCCCGCAGCACGCCGGGCTGCGACTTGCTCTGGTTGTCCTGCACCCAATCGAGGCCGTTGGGAATCCCGGCTTCCTGCATGAGGCGGGCGCTGAAGGTTTCGTAAAACACCCCGCGCGGGTCACCAAACAAGCGGGGAACGAACTCGATAGGGCCGGCGATGGCGAATTTTTTGACTTGCATAGAACCGCAAAATTATAGGATAGCGCTTGAGAAACAGGTTACTTTCGGGGTTGTGGCAGGGCGGCCACGGCTTGCAGGTACTGGGCCAGCACCAGCTTTTCGTCGAATTTGGCTTCGACCAGGGCGCGGCTGGCCTGGCCCATGCGCTGCAACTCTGGGGGCCCCAGGCGCAGCACTTGCAGCATTTTGGCGGCCAGGTCGGGGCCCGAGCGCACCTGGCAGAGGTAGCCGTTCTGGCCGTCGCGCACGGTGTCGCGGCAGCCGGGCACGTCGGTGGTTACCAAGGGCTTGCCGCAGGCCGCCGCTTCGAGCAAGGTTTTGGGCGTGCCTTCGCGGTAGCTGGGCAGCACCACGCAGTCGGCGCGATGCAAGTGGGCGGCCACGTCGTCGGAGCGGCCCAGGTACTCGATGTCGCCGGCCAGCAGCCATTCCTCAAACACAGCCTTGGCCACGCCCACGCCGCCGGCCTCGTCGAGGGCCCCCAGCAGCTGCACCCGCGTGCCGGGCACGGCCTGGCGCACGAGCTTGGCGGCTTCAAAATATTCTTCGATGCCCTTTTCGTAGAGCACCCGCGCCACCATGAGGAACACAAACGGCGCGTTGCGCCCGAACGCCGGGGCCGGCCGGAACCGGGCCGTGTCCACGCCCGAGCCGGGCAGCAAGCCCGCGATTTCGGCCCGCACCAGTCCGCGCTCCACGAATAGCCGGCGGTCGTCGGCGTTCTGAAAAAACACCTTGTTCGGGAACCGGAACGCCACCCGGTACAGGCCCAGGGCCACCCGGCTCACCAGGTTGGGGACGAGGAACACCGTGCCCAACCCGCTGACGTTGTTGATGCTGGGCACGCCCGCCAGCCGCGCCGCCAGCGTGCCGTAGATGTTGGGCTTGATGGTGTAGTGCAGCACCACGTCGGGCTTTTCGCGCCGGTAAATTTTGTAAAAGCGGCGGGTGAGCTGGGCGTCTTTGGCGGGGTTGGTGCCCTTGTTTTCCATCCGCACCGGCACGTAGCGGCAGCCCAGCTCGGTTTCGAGGCGCGCGGAGTAGTCGTCGGGCGGGGCGATGGCCAGCACTTCGTGGCCGGCGGCTTGCAGGGCCCGGACGAGGCCGGCGCGGAAATTCCAGATGTTCCAGCTGGTGTTGATGACGATGGCGACGCGCATTCAGCGAATAGGTGAATGAGTGCGTGGTAAATGGACGGGTGAATAATAAAGCCATACGCCCTTTATTCAATCAATCGCTCACTCATGCATTCACTCAATGTCCGGCAAAGGTCGGAACAACCCCGCCGTCGCGCCGACCTTTGCGGGTGCAATCTTTGTTACCGGTGTATGATGATCCGTTTGCTACCGCTCGTTTTGTTGGGGGCCCCCGCTGTGTTGCGGGCCGCGCCGCCCGTGCTATCGGGCAAAATTATTTTCCAGCAGAACTGCGTGCGCTGCCACGGGGCCAACGGCCGCCTGGGCCTCAACGGGGCCCACGACCTCACCAAAAGCAACCTCAACGATTTTGGCCGTACCTACCTTGTTACCAACGGTCTTGGTAAAATGCCGGCGTTTAAAACCAAGCTCACCGCCGCCCAGATTGCGCAGGTAGTGGCGTATTCGCAGACGCTGAAGTAGGGCCCCGGCAGTGGTCGGAACAGCAGTCGGAGAAGGGAAGTATACGCTTAGCTATATGCAGGCGTTGAATTATTGGGCTATGCTGTTTAATTCGTGGCATAATCCTGATTTTCACTCCTTTTCTCCAACCCATGCGGATTGTTAACTTTTTAGCGCGCGGCCTGTTCGTGGCCGCGCTGGCCTTGACCGGCGGGCCCGCCCGGGCCCAAACCGGGGCCCTGCCCGCGGGCATGACCCGGATGACTTCGGTGGAAGGCATCACCGAGTACCAACTCAAAAACGGGCTGCGGGTGCTCGTGTTCCCCGACCCGTCGAAGGCCACGATGACGGTGAACATGACCTACTTGGTGGGCTCGCGGCACGAGGGCTACGGCGAAACCGGCATGGCCCACCTGCTGGAACACATGGTGTTCAAGGGCTCGCCCAAGCACCCCAACATCCCGCAGGAGCTGACCGAGCACGGGGCTTCGCCCAACGGCTCGACCTACTACGACCGCACCAACTACTTCGAAACCTTCGCCGCCACCGAAGACAACCTGAAGTGGGCCCTGGACCTGGAATCGGACCGGATGGCGAACTCCTTCATCGCCAAAAAAGACCTCGACACCGAGTTCAGTGTGGTGCGCAACGAGTTCGAGGCCGGCGAGAACTCGCCCCAGCGCGTGCTGATGGAGCGCGTGCTGAGCACGGCCTACCTGTGGCACAACTACGGCAAAAGCACCATCGGCTCGCGCGAGGACATCGAGCGGGTGCCGATTGCCAGCCTCCAGGCGTTTTATAAGAAGTACTACCAGCCCGATAACGCAGTGCTGCTGGTGGCCGGCAAGTTCGAGCCCGCCCATACCCTGGCGCTTGTCAACCAGTACTTTGCGGCCGTGCCGCGGCCGGCGCGCACGCTGGCCCCCACCTACACCACCGAGCCCGCGCAGGACGGCGAGCGGCAGGTGACGCTGCGCCGCCCCGGCGACGTGCAGGGCGTGGCCGCCGCCTACCACGTGCCCGCCGGGCCCCACCCCGACTACGCGGCGGTGGACGTGCTGCTCGACGTGCTGACCAACGAGCCTTCGGGCCGCCTCTACAAGGCCCTGATTGCGACCAGGAAAGCGGCTTCGCAGTGGGCCTATGCCCCGGCCCTGCACGACGCCAGCTTCGCCTATTTCTACGCCGAAGTGCGCCAGGGCCGCTCCCTCGACTCGGCCCGCACCGTGATGCTGGCCACGCTCGACGCCGTGGCCCGGCAGGCCCCCACGGCCGAAGAAGTGGAGCGCGCCAAAACCAAGCGCTTGAAAGACATCGAGTTATTATTCCAAAACAGCGAGCAGGTGGGGCTGGCCATGAGCGAGTTTGTGGCCAGCGGCGACTGGCGGCTGGTGTACCTCTACCGCGACAACCTGCGCAAGGTGACGCCCGCCGACGTGCAGCGCGTGGCGGCGGCCTACCTCAAGCCCAGCAACCGCACGGTGGGCCTGTTCGAGCCCGACGCCAAACCCGACCGCAGCACCGTGCCCGCCACGCCCGACGTGGCCGCCCTGGTGAACGGCTACAAGGGCGAGGCCCCCGTGGCCGCCGGCGAAGTGTTCGACGCCACGCCCGCCAACATCGACGCTCGCACCAAGCGCGGCCCGGAAGGCGGCGTGAAAATGGCCCTGCTGCCCAAGCAGACCCGCGGCAACGCGGTGAACATGCAGCTGAAGCTGCGCTACGGCGACGAAGCCAGCCTGACGGGCAAGCCCGCGCTGGCCAGCCTGACGGCCGCGATGCTGGAGCGCGGCACCAAAACCCGCTCCTACGCGCAAATCCGCGACGCTTTTGACAAGGCCAAGGCCCAGGTGCGCATCTACGGCGGCGGCCAGAGCACCGACGTGTCGGTGCAAACGGCCAAGGAAAACCTGCCCGCCGTGCTGGCCGTGGTGCTGGACTGCCTGCGCAACCCCACCTTCCCGGCCGACGAGTTTGAGAAGCTGAAGCAGGAGCGCCTGGCCGGCCTGGAAAGCCAGAAACAAGAGCCCCAGGCCCTGGCCTTCAACCTGGCGCAGCGCCTGGGCGAGCCGTACCCAAAAGGCCATCCGTTTGAGACGCTGACGTTTGACGACGAAATTAAGGCCATCAAAAACGTTAAAGTGGAAGACGTGCGGGCGTTCTATAAAAACTTCTACGGGGCCCAGTTTGCCACGCTGGCCGTGGTGGGGGCCTTCGACGAGACGGGGCTGCGCAAGGCGGTGAAAAGCCAGCTCGGCGGCTGGAAAGCGGGCCAGGGTTACGTGCGCATTCCGCAGCGGCGCTTCGAGAATACCGCCACGGCCACCGTGCAGTCCCTGCAAACCGACGACAAGGCCAACGCCATGTTCGTGACCAAGCTGAGCTACCCGCTGCGCGACGACTCGCCCGACTACCCGGCCGTGTACATGGCCAACTACATCCTGGGCGGCGGCTTTCTGAACTCGCGCCTGGCCACGCGCATCCGCCAGAAAGAGGGCGTGAGCTACGGCGTGGGCTCGTGGGTGTACGCCGACGACAACGACGAAGTGGGCAGCTTCATGTCGTACGCCATCTACAACCCCGACAACTCGGCCCGCCTCGAAAAGGCCTACCGTGAAGAATTGGAGCGCCTGGCCAAGGACGGCGTGACGGCCGACGAGCTGAAAGCCGCGCAGTCGGCGGCCCTGCAAAGCTTCCAGGTGGAGCGCTCGCAGGACGACAACCTGGCCCGGCAATGGGCCCAGTACCTCACCAAGGCCGAGGGCCGCACCTTTGCCTACGACGCCGAGCGCGACCGCCGCATCGGGGCCCTCACGCCGGCGCAAGTGAACGCGGCGGCCAAAAAATACCTTGACTACTCGAAGCTCACCCTCGTGAAAGCCGGCGACTTTGCCCGCAAGCCGGCCGCCGCGCCGCCCCAGCCGTAAATTCGTGTTTCGGGGGCCCGCTGGACCGGCCGTTGCCACGAGCGGCGGGCCCCCACAACGAATTTACTTACATGGCTAAATCCACCTCCAACGGCCGGGGCCCCGGCGGCAGCACCCGCCACCACAACAACACCGACAACACCCAAGCCCATACTTCGGCTGGCACGGGTAAAAGCCGCATCCACGCCACGGCCCTGGAGCGCGAAACGGCCGTGCTGGTGAGCGTGCCCCCGCGCCGCCAAAACGAAACCCAAACCACCGAATACCTTGACGAGCTGGCCTTTCTGGTAGAAACCGCTGGGGCCATCGCCACCCAGCGCTTCGTGCAGCGCCTCGAAAAGCCCGACATCCGCAGCTACGTGGGCGAGGGCAAGCTGGCCGAAATCAAGGCCTACGTGCAGCACCACGGCACGAGCATGGCCGTGTTCGACGATGACCTATCGCCTTCGCAGCTGCGCAACCTGGAGGCCGAGCTGAAGGTGAAAATCGTGGACCGCTCGCTGCTGATTCTGGACATTTTTGCCCTGCGCGCCAAGTCGGCCACCGCCCGCACGCAGGTCGAGCTGGCCCAGTACCAGTACCTACTGCCCCGCCTCACCGGCCTCTGGACCCACTTGGATAAGCAGCGCGGCGGCGTGGGCATGAAGGGCCCCGGCGAGACCGAAATCGAAACCGACCGCCGCATCGTGCGCGACCGGATTGCCTTCCTCAAAGAGAAGCTCGAAACCCTGGACAAGCAGGCCGTGACGCGCCGCCAGGGCCGCGACGGCACCGTGCGCGTGTCGCTGGTGGGCTACACCAACGTGGGCAAAAGCACGCTGATGAACGTGCTGGGCAAGGCCGAAGTCTTCGCCGAAAACAAGCTGTTTGCCACCGTGGACGCCACCACCCGCAAGGTGGTGCTCGACCAGACGCCATTCCTGCTCTCCGACACCGTGGGGTTCATCCGCAAGCTGCCGACGAAGCTGATTGAGAGCTTTAAAAGTACGCTGGACGAGATTCGGGAAGCCGATTTATTGCTGCACGTGGTGGACATTTCGCACCCCAACTTTGAAGAGCAGATCCAGGTGGTGAACGACACGCTGAACGAAATCGGGGCCGCCGAAAAGCCGGTGCTATTGGTGTTCAACAAAATTGACCAGTACCGCCCCGACGACGTGCCCACCGACCATTTTGCCGCCGAGGCCGCCGAGGAAGAGCGCCAAACCCTGGCCCGCCCGCCGCTGGCCCAGCTCCAGGCCACGTACATGGCCAAGCTGCACGACCCGGTGGTGTTCGTCTCGGCCCAAACCAAGGAAAACCTCGACGAGCTGCGCCAGCTGCTGGGGCAGCGCGTGGCGGCCCTGCACCAGCAACGCTTCCCGCACCACAGCGCCGCGGAGAAAGCCGAGACTGAATAGCAGCTTGCCCCGCCCCTAAAAGCTGCCCTGGCCGCGCTTGTGGCTGGGGCTTTGGGCTAGGCCCCGGTAATTCGCCCGACCTTTGCGCCATGCACACCCTCGCCCAACTCCGCGCCGGCCAGCTGGCCGGCCTCACCCGCCTCGACTTATCGGAAGGCCTAACGGAGTTTCCCGAAGAAATTTTCGACCTGGCCGACTCGCTGGAAATCCTTAACCTTTCGGGCAACGCCCTTTCTGCGTTGCCGCCCGATTTCAATCGGCTGCACCGGCTGCGCGTCCTGTTTTGCTCCGATAACCGGTTCACCGAAGTGCCGGCCGTGCTGGGGCAGTGCCCCAACCTGAGCATGGTGGGCTTCAAAGCCAACCAGGTTCGGACGCTGCCCGCCGGGGCCCTCCCGCCGGCCCTGCGCTGGCTCATTCTCACCGATAACCAGCTCGAAGCCCTGCCGCCCGAGCTGGGCAATTGTACCAAGCTGCAAAAGCTGATGCTGGCCGGCAACCGCCTCGCGCACCTGCCTGATACGCTGGCCGGCTGCACCAAGCTGGAGCTGCTGCGCCTGGCCGCCAACCGCTTCGGGGCCCTGCCGGCGTGGCTGCCGCAGCTGCCGCGCCTGGCGTGGCTGGCCTACGCCGGCAACCCGTTTTGCGCCGCTACGGAAGCCGAGATTGCGGCCCGCCACCCCATCGACACCATCGCCTGGGACGAGCTGGTGCTGGAAGAACCGCTGGGCGAAGGCGCTTCGGGCGTCATCTACCGGGCCCGGTGGCAGCGGGGCGAAGCGCCGCCGCAGGAAGTGGCCGTGAAAATTTTCAAAGGCGCGGTGACGAGCGACGGCCTGCCGCACAGCGAGCTGGCGGCTTGCATTAGCGCCGGGGCCCACCCCAACCTGATTCCCATCGCCGGCAAAATCGGCCAGCACCCCACCGGGGCCGAGGGCCTGGTGATGGCACTGATCGACCCGGCTTTTGGCAACCTGGCGGGCCCGCCCAGCCTGGCTACCTGCACCCGCGACGTGTACGCGCCCGGCACGGCCTTTGGCCTGGCGGCCGTGCTGCGGCTGGCGCGGGGCGTGGCGGCGGCCACGGCGCACTTGCACGCCCAGGGCATTTTGCACGGCGATTTGTACGCCCACAACATCCTGCACACCGCCGACGGCACCGCTTTGCTCGGCGACTTCGGGGCGGCCTGCTTCTTCGACCCGGCCGGCCCCACGGCCCCGGCGCTGCAACGCCTGGAGGTGCGCGCCTTTGCCGCCCTGCTCGACGAGCTGCTGGCCCGCTGCAACGCGCCCGGCACCTCGCAGGTCGTGCGGGCCCTGCGGGACTTGCAGCGCCGTTGTGCCCAGCCAAACGCAGCTGCCCGGCCGCTGTTCGCAGAGATTGTGGAGGCTTTGGCCGTGGCCGGCACCAGCGGCCGACGACGCGCCGTGGGGGCCCCAGAGCAACAGCCGGACGGCGAGTCGGCGGCGTGAGCCGCCTGACGGCCCGCTGTTGCGTTACCTTTAAAATTGTGGCCGCCCGGCCCGGAACGTTGCCCCACCGCCCTAGCTTCGCGCCATGAAAACGCTGTACCTCCTCCGCCACGCCAAATCCAGCTGGAGCTTCGACGACCTGAGCGACCAGGAGCGGCCCCTCAACGACCGGGGCCGCGACGACGCCCCGCGCATGGGCCAGGCCCTGGCCCGGCGCGGCATCAAGCTGGACGCGCTGGTGAGCTCGTCGGCGGTGCGGGCCCTGAGCACGGCCGTGCTGGTGGCCCGCGAGCTAAACTTTCCGCACGACAAAATCACCGTCGACCCCGCCATTTACCGCGCCGACGCCCACGCGCTGATCGGCATCGTCCAGGCCCTGCCCGACGAGGCCGGCGCGGCCCTGCTGGTGGGCCACAACCCCACCATCACCGACGCGGCCAACGCGCTGTCGCCCACTTCGTTCAACGAGCTGCCCACGGCGGCCGTGGTGTGCCTGCGCTTCGCCACCGACAGCTGGGAAGCGGTGGACCGCGCCAACGCCGAATTTTATTTCTACGACTACCCGAAGAACGTTTGATAGTTAACAGTTAACAACGGCTGCCAGGCGGTTGGCGCGGGGCTCTGCCCCGTGCCCGGGTACCGCGGGCCTCTGGCCCGCAATCATTGAACGATCAGCCAACCGGCCGCTCCCGGGTGCGGGCCAGAGGCCCGCGGCAACCCGGCACGGGGCAGAGCCCCGCGCCAACCGCCTGGCAGCCGTTAACATTTAACCTGGGCTCTGGGCCAGCCCCCGCCGGCGCAAGGAATCGCCGGCGCATCGGGCAACGATTTGGTAACAAACCGCCGGGGGCCGTTGGCGTACTGCCGCATTCCCGGCCGGGGCCCTCTGCGTGTTAAATGCTAAATGTTGATTATTGAATGAAAACCCTTTCCCGCGACCTGAGCTGGCTGCGCTTCAACGCCCGGGTGCTGCAAGAGGCCCAGTGCGCAACCGTGCCGCTGCTGGAGCGGCTCCGGTTCTTGGCCATTTTTAGCAGCAACCTCGACGAATTTTTTAAGGTGCGGGTGGCCACGCTGCGGCGGCTGGCCAAGCTCAAGAAAAAAACCCGCGCCCAGCTCGAAGAAAGCCCCAAACGCCAATTAAAGGCAGTGCTGGCCGAGGTGCAGCGCCAGCAGGAAGAGTTTGGGGCCACCTACCGCGAGCAGCTGCTGCCGGCCCTCACCGCGGCCCGCATCCATTTGGTGGGCGCGGCCGAGCTGAGCGCCGACCAGCGGGCCTGGGTGCTGGAATACTTTGAGAAGTCGGTGCGCGACCTGCTTTCGCCGGTGGTGCTCGACGACACCCTGCACCACTTGTTTTTGAAGGACCAGGCCGTGTACCTCACCTTTTACCTCACGGGGGCCCGCGCCGGCCGGGGCAAGGGCAAAAGCAAGGGCCCCGCGGCCGAGCGGGTCCTGGTGATGGAGCTGCCCACCAAGCGCCACGGCGGCCGCTTCGTGCAGCTGCCGGCGGTGGGCGACGACCGCTACGTGATGTTCCTCGACGACGTGGTGCGGGTGGGGGCCCCCAGCCTGTTCCCGGCTTACGCCGAGGTGGCCGTGCACGCCGTGAAGCTGAGCCGCGACGCCGAGCTGGACATCGAAGACGAGGTGTCGGACGACCTCCTGGCCAAGATTCGCAGCAGCCTGGCCAAGCGCGCCACCGGCTACCCGGCCCGGCTGCTCTACGACCCCGCCCTGCCCGGCGAGGTGCTGGGGGCCCTCAAAGCCAAGACCGGCATCGCCGACGAGGAACTGGTGGCGGGCAGCCGCTACCACAACTTCCGCGACTTTTTCGGCTTTCCCGGCTTCGGGCAGGCCGATTTGTGCTACCCTGCCTGGCCGCCCCTGCCCCACCCCACGCTGCCGCGCACGGGCAGCTTGCTGGCCGCCATCGGCCGGCGCGACCACCTGCTGCACCCGCCTTACCAAAGCTTCGACCACGTGACGCGCCTGCTGCGCGAGGCCGCCGCCGACCCGCAGGTATCGGCCGTGGCCATCACCCTTTACCGGGCGGCCAGCAAGAGCGCCGTGGTGAAGGCCCTGCTGAAAGCCGTGAAAAACGGCAAGCAGGTGACGGCGGTGCTGGAGCTGAAGGCCCGCTTCGACGAGGAATCGAACATCCGCTGGGCCGAGAAGCTGCAACGGGCCGGGGCCCACGTCATCTTCACCCCGCCCGAGCAGAAGGTGCACGCCAAACTGCTGCTCATCACCCGGCGCGAGGCCGACGAGGCCCCCCGCCAGTACGCCTACCTCAGCACCGGCAACTTCAACGAAGACACCGCCAACCTGTACACCGACCACGGCCTGTTCACGGCCGACGCGCGGCTGACGCGCGAGGTGGGTGCCGTGTTCGCCTACTGCCACGACCGCCAGGCCCCGCCCGCGCTCGAACACCTGCTGCTGGCCCCGTTCGCGCTGCGCCCGCGGCTCAATGAGCTGATTGACCACGAAATAAAGCTGGCGCACAAGGGCCAGCCGGCCTACATCATCCTCAAGATAAACGCCCTGCAAGACCCCGGCCTGATTGCCCGGCTTTACGCCGCCAGCCGGGCCGGCGTGCGGGTCGAGCTGATCATCCGCGGCATCGGCTGCCTGCTGCCGGGCCAGCCCGGGCTGAGCGAAACCATCAGCCAGCGCGGCCTCGTGGACCGCAACCTGGAGCACAGCCGGGTGTACGTGTTCGGCAACGGCGGCGAGGAAAAAGTATTCGTGTCGTCGGCCGACTGGATGAGCCGCAACCTCGACCGCCGGGTGGAAGTGGCCTTCCCCCTCTTCGACGAAACCCTGCGCGCCGAGGTGCGCCAGCTGCTCGACTTCCAGCGCCACGACAACGTGAAGGCCCGCGACTTCGACAACCGCTACATCGGCCCCGAGCCCGCCGACGCGCCCCGCCTGCGGGCCCAGGAAGCCACCCGCCAGTGGCTGAAAAAGCTAAAGCGGCGGCCGTAGCGGCGTTTACTTCAGGGCCGCCCAGGTATTAATCCGCCGCGTACCTTGGCCCCATGACCCCAACCCCGACCGATTACCGCCAGCTGCTCGCCGACATCAAGCAGCGCGTGCGGGCTGCCCAGTACCGGGCCCTGCAACAAGTAAACCAGCAGCAAATCCAGCTCTACTGGGACCTGGGCCAGCTCATTGCCGAGCGCCAGCAGCAGCACGGCTGGGGCAAAAGCATCGTGGAAACCCTCGCCCGCGACCTGCAAACTGAGTTTGTGAGTATGAGCGGGTTCTCGGCTTCTAACCTGTGGCGGATGCGTACTTTCTTTCTTGAATACCAGTCGGATGAATTTCTCGCACAAGCTGTGCGAGAAATTCCTTGGGGTCAAAATGTCCTGATTTTTGAGAAGTGCAAAAGTGCGGCAGAACGACTTTTCTACGTGGTGCAAACGCGGAGTAATGGGTGGTCCAGGAGCGTGTTGACCCAGCAAATTAAGGCGCGTGCCTACGACAATACGGTACTCGCCCAGCACAACTTTACCGAAACCCTGCTTCCGGCCCAGCTGCCCGCTGCCACTCTGGCCCTGAAAGACGAATACACCTTCGGCTTCCTGGCCCTGACGCCCGAGCACTCCGAATACGAGCTGGAACAGGCACTGCTGGGCAACGTGCGGCGCTTCCTCATCGAGATGGGCGGCGACTTCACCTTCATCGGCAACCAGTACCGGCTGAGTCTGGAAGACCAGGAGTACTTCATTGACTTGCTCCTTTTCCACCGCGAGTTGCAATGCTTGGTGGCCGTGGAGCTGAAGGTTACCGAGTTTCAGCCCGAGTACGCGGGTAAGATGAATTTCTACCTTTCGCTGCTGAATGAAAAGGTAAAGAAGCCGCACGAGCAGCCCAGCATCGGCATCATCATCTGCCAAAGCAAGCAGCGCACCGTGGTCGAGTTTGCCCTGCGCGACGTGAACAAGCCCATCGGCGTAGCCACTTACGCCCTCACCGATACACTGCCCGCCGAGCTGCGGCCGTTCTTTCCCAGCAACGAAGAGCTAGTGCGGCGGCTCGATGCCGTGACGGCGGCGTTGCAGGGACCCGCCGTGCACTAGAGGAAAGCGTTTTCCAGACTGGCGCTGTATTGCGTTCGGGTTGGGTTCGGCAAATGCCAGTTGAGCAAGTCGAAATGCTGCGTCAACCAAACTTCGTTTAGGCGGCTGGGGCAGCCATCGTTACCGCTTCTGAGGCGGCACCAACTATTGGAGGCGCGGGTCTGAAAGTTTGCGCACGACGAGCTTATCGGCATCAGCTGGGCGTATGTTTGCCGGCTCACCCACCCTCTTTTCTTTTTTGCCCATGCAATACATCGTTATACCCTTCGTGGCCGCCATTGCCAACAACGGCACAGCTGCCCAAGCCGCAGAGCAGCTCCAATTGCTTATTCAGAATTATTCGGCGCAAGGCTACCGTTACGTCCGCCTCGAAAAAGTAACGACGACTGTAGCCGGCAACGCTGGCTGTTTCGGAGTGGGGGCCACGCCGGCCACGATGCAGTCGCTCTCAATGGTCGTGTTTTCCCGCGAAGTCGCTTAAGCACCGCATTGCCCGTGCCGCTGCTATTGCTCATCCGTCTGTACTGGGCCCTATGGCCACCGTGTACCCGGCGGGCCTGCCTGTTTCGGCAAAGCTGTTCGCGCCATGTGTACCGCACCACCCGCCGCCACGGCCTGCGGGCCGGCTGGGCGGCGCTGGCCCAACGCTACGGGCAGTGCCGGCCCGGCGCGCTGGGCTTCCATCATCCGCTGTCAGGTGCGTGGCACCTGCTGCTGGCCGACGGCACCCAGCTGCCGGCGGCGGAAGTAGCCCCTGCGTGGCGGCCTTGATTTTTTAGCCGCATCGGGCTGCGCTGCTGCCCGCCACCAAAGTGATTCTATGACCCAAAACACACGCATCCGCTACGAAAGCCACGAATACGAAATCTTCTGGACCTCCCAGCACGCCCGCCACGTCTGCGCCACCTACAACGCGGACGGCCTGCACGACCTGCACCACGAAGACATGGCCCAGCTACTGGAACACTACGACTATGTAGTGTCCGAATTCAACAACCGCTACACTTTTTTGAACTGGACCAATAGGCGCGGCCGCGTGTACGAGCTGCACGTATATTTGGTAAGCGGCGGCCGGAACCGCCCCGGCCGGTGCGTGGTTCTGACCGGGTACCGCAGCAACAAGCAACAATACCTAGCCCTGGCCGCCCAAGCCCAGCGAAAGCCATGAACAAGCCCGAAGTTCCGCCGATGTTGCCCGGTCTGCCTGCCACCAAAGGCCCGGCCGCGACCCTGCCCAAGGCATTGATACACCAGCCCAAGCCGGTAAACACCGCCACCGGACGCCCCCCCATTCGGACTACCCGCCCGGCCCGGCCCGCCGAAGGCACCGAGTACGTGGACCCGTATCTGTTCGAAACTGGCTATTACGCCAGCCAGGCCGAATACGAAGAACTCTCGCGCACCACCGCTTCCCGCATCCGGTCGCGTGCCGAAGTCGAAAATGCCAAGCCCAAACGCCGAATCCAAGCGTAGCTCTGCGCTCTATAGAGACAGAAAAGAAGCCCCAGCCGCTCGCGCAGCCGGGGCTTCTTTGGCTCCTGGGTTTTCCCGCCTACGCTTGCGGCGCGGCGGCGGCTACGGCCGCTGCTGGGCCGTGGCCGGCCTGGCCCAGGCGGCGGGCCTGGTGGTAGCGGGCCACCATGTCGGGGAATTCTTCTTCGAGCGTGTCCATGCGCGTGTCGAGCGGGGCGAAGGCGTCGCGGAGCTGGGCCACCAGTTTTTTGCCGGTGGTGCGCAGGGCCGTGCCCTGGATGATTTGGCCGCGGGGCGTGCCCACCAGCGGGCGGTAGGCGGCGGTGGCCGCGTCGAGGGCGGCGAGGTGAGCGGCCGTCACGCGCTCCTCGGCCAGGGCGGCGCGGGGCTGGGCGGCGGCCCGGATGGCGTCGAGGGCCATCACCAGGGCCTCGTTGCGCAGGTTGACCAGGCTCGAATTGCTGTAGGCGGCGGTTTTTACCAGTTCGGGTTGGGCCTGGGTGAGCTGGAGGGCCCGGAGGCCTTTCACCACCCGCATGGCGGCGGCCACGGCGGCGGTTTCGGCCAGGTCCTTGGCATCGGTGTAGCCGGTGCTGCCAAGGCCGCTGCGCTGCGCCGCCACTTCGTCGAAGCTGGCCAGCAGGCCCACCAGGGTCTGGTAGTCGGGCACCATGCGCGGGGCGGCGGCCTCCCAGGTGGCGCGGGTGTTGGCAAGCTGTTGCTCGGCGAGCCGCGCCATAGCGCGGAAATTGATTTCAATATCGGTCATGCGGAAGCGTAAATGGGGGAAAGGTGAGAATGAGGGGCCAAAACTAAGCCCTTCGGTGGGGTTGCGGGGCCCCGGCCGCTTGCACCCGTTCGCGCCTAGCATTATTCCCCTGGTGAGCAGGATTAACGGGGCAATCACCGGCGATAAAGGAGCCGCGAGCAGGATTACAGGGGACAAGAGTAGGATTAAAGGCGAGCAACGCGGCGATCCAGGCAGCAAGAGTAGAAATAAATCCGGTCGGAGCAGGATTAAATCGGTGATTGCGGGCGTTACAGGGCCAGTTGCGAACATTTAATGCAGCGTGGCCGGCGTGAACGGCCCTGGGAGGACGGTTTTTTAGCTATCTACTTGGCCTTTGCACCCAGCGCTCAACCCGAATTGGGGAGTAGCTGCTACTTGAATCACCTATGACCCGCATCGGGAAACTTCAAAACAGGAAGTCAAACCCCACGAACACCAGCTTTTCCTCGCCCACCGAATAGGTCGCGTTGATGACGGCCTGCGTGAGCACGGCCACGTACAGGCCGCCGCCGAAGCCGGAGTGGAAGGCGTTGAGGCCCCGGCGCACGTCCACGTCGGAGTACACGCGGCCGACGTCGGCCAGGCCTAGCACGCCGAGCTTGCCGGGAAACACGTAGGCGTTGAAGCTCAGCAGCTGCAAGCGGGCCTCGAAGTTGCCGTAGAGGGCCGTGCGGCCGGCGAAGCGGGTGCGGCGGTAGCCGCGCAGGTTGGTGGTGCCGCCCAGCGTGTTGGCCTGGTAAAAGCGGAAGTCGCCGAGGTTGTGCTGCACGCCCACGCGCCCGGCGTAGGTGAGGCGGAACGGGAAGTTGGGCGTGAGGTAGGCGCTGATTTCCGAACTGAGGCGGCCGTAGGTCAGCTTCTCGCTGTTGAGCTGCCAGTTGTACTGCGCCTCGTTGTGCCAGCGGATGCCGATGCGCGGGTCCTTGTCCTGGTCCACGGCGTCGATGTTGAAGTAGAACAGGCCCCCGAGGTACTGGTTGGACTTGAAGTCGGAGGAGCGCACGCCGAAACGGCGGTTCTCGAAGCCCAGCCCGATGCTGTCTTTGATGACCTGGCCGATGGGGTCGCTTTCCACCCGGAACTGCTCGTACTGGGGCCCGAAGCCCACTTTGATGAAGTTCAGGACGTGGCGCTCGAAGGTGGGGGCCACGGAGAAGCGGTTGAAGCGCACCCGGTACGAGTTGTTGACGGTGCGGTTCGTGGCCCGAGGCCCGTCGTCGCGGTCCGTCAGGTTCTGCGAGTCGTTGCCCAGGCCGAAGAAGTTGTAAAGCAACTGGGGGCCGTAGTACTGGGCCGCCACGTGCAGGTCGGTGTGCCCGAACACGCGGGTGAACTGCCCCGCATAGCGCAGGTTGTAGGCCTCGCGGGCCGGGGCGAAGTTGGCCGTCAGGGTCTGCTCCGAGCCGAAGGGGTCGCGCCGGAAGCCGTAGCGCCGGTGCGTGATGCCGCCGCCCAGCAGCAGGCCGTCGTCGATGTTGTAGCCAAAAAACACGGCCGGCCCGGTGTAGTTCAGGCGGTAGTCTTTCAGGTCGAAGCGCTTGGGGTGGTCGTAGCGGCTCACGTCGGTGCCGGGCTCCAGGCGCAGGCGGGCTTCTGTACCGCCGATGACCACGTTGCCGGTGTCGGCGTCGTACACCTGCGTGCGGTGGCGGATGCCGGCTACGCGCGAGCGGTCAACGATGGTGTCGCGCCCCGTGCCGCCGATGATGCGCAGCTTGATGGCGTTTTTCACGTCGCCGCGCACCTCGTACACGTCGTGCCCGGCAATGCCGTAGAGGCGCAACTCGTCGGTCACCTTCACGTCGAGGGTGCGGTCGTAGAGCGTGGTGAGCTTGCCTTTCTTGCTAATTTTCTGCACCGTCACGTGGGTTTTGCCGTCGGGTCGGCGGTCCACCGTGAACTTCTCATTTTTCCGCGTGCCGCGCACCTCCACGATGTCGGCGAGCAGGTCGGCGTACTTGCCGGCCACGTCGGGCAGCAGGGCCCGGCGGCTCTTGAGCTTGGCCACGATTTCGGCCCCGTGCAGGGCGTAGATCTGGGCCGGCCACCGCTCGCGGAACGCTTTTTCGATGACCTCGTCCGTCAAGTGCGCTTTCAAATACTCGGCCTGTTCCACCCACTGCTCCCGGCTCACGCCGCTCATGAAGGTGCGGTCGTTGCTGAGGGCCGTCTGGTTCAGGCCCTTGTAGTCGGCGTAGTCGTAGCCGAAATTCTGGAAATTACGCACCGCGAACTTGCGGCTGATGAGGTAGGGCAGCACCCCGTCGCCCTTAAAAAAAGCGATGTCGCGGTCCTTGGGCACGGCCACGTAGTTGCGGTTGCCGTCGGCGTCCTTCTGCTCGCTCCAGCGCCACTGGTCCTCGTGGCGGTCCCAGTCACCGATCCACATATCGAACAGGCGCGAACGAGCAAAAGCCACCTCGTCCACGCGGTTATCGTTGTCGTCGAGCAGCCGTTCGAGCACTTTGTCCGTGTCCACCAGCTTCTTGGCGAAGTCGAGGCTGGCCACGTCGCTCTGGCTGTCCTTCACGTCTTCCTCCAGGGCCACGGGGGTGTTGGCAAACTGCCGGTAGTAGGGCCCCAGCAGCGGGTCGGCGGGAATGTAGCGCGGCACCGGGTTGGTGTGCAGTATGCCGGCCGCCGTGCCCAGCGGCGGCAGCACAAACGAGGCGTACGGGTGCTGGGCCGACACTTGGTCTTGCAGCACGGCCTTGGCCAGGCCTGTGCGCAAGGCCTCGGGCAGCACGGCGGCGGGGTCTTTGTCGATGGTGCGCAGCGTGAAGCCGTGGCCCGCCTCGTTGCGCAATTTCAGCGAGGCAGTTTGCTTGCCGCCGCCGGTTTTGTAGGGCGTGAGGCCGCCTTTTTCCGTGGCCAGATCGAGCACGCGGAAGGTCACCGGCGCGGCCCATTCGGCGCGGTAGTGCCGGCCCAGCAGCCAGTCGTGCAGCTTGCCGTGGCGGTCATAGGCCGGGTTCACGGCCAGCGTGCGCAGGCTGTCGTGGCCGAAGTCGGGCCGCTGGGCGGGCAGGCCCGCCACGGGCACTTCGGGCCGGTCGCTGTCGTCCTTTTTTTTCTTTTTCTTCTTCTTGTCCGACTTGCCGGCGGCCACCACGCCCTTGTCGGCACGGGTGTAGAGCAGGGTGCGGAACACCTGGTGAGCGGTTTCACCCTTGCCGTCGGGCACGAGAAACTCGGCCCATACCTGGCCGTTGTCGTAGTAGTTCACCCGCGCGTAGCCCTTTTCCTTGTCGGAAAACAGGGCCCCGCCGCCGACCCCGGGCTTCACGTGCTGGGTTTTGCAGCCCGCGCCGCTGGTAATGAAATGCGTGCTGCCTTCCTTAAAATACTGAAGGTTGTGCTCATGCCCGTTGGTGTACACCACGTTCGGGTATTTATCGAAAATATCGGTTAGGCCCTTTTTATAGGCTTGATACGCCGGGTAGGCGATGTCTTGGCTGATGCCGCCGTACTTGCGGGCAAACGGATAAATCGACCCGATCACCGGCAGCGGCACGAAGGCGTACTTGAACACGATGCTGAGCGGAAAGATGTGGTCGGCCAGCGTGAAGTAGCCGCCGTGGATGCCGTCGGAGTACAGCGGGTGGTGGGCCACCACCATGATGTGCTTGTCCTGGTTGCGGGAGATAATGTCCTCCACCTGGGCGTAGATGTCGGCGTTGGTGGCGATGCCGCAGAAGCCGTTGGCGGGCCGCAGCTCGGCCGGCGTCAGGAACCACTGCGAGTTGAGGAAAATCAGCAGCAGGTTGTCCTGCACCCGCACCTCGTAGGGCCCCGGGCAGCCATCGCGCGGCAGCAAAAAGTCGCCGGTATAAGCAAACGTGGTCGAGTCCTGCTTGAGGTAGTTCTCCGCAAATTCCTGCTCGCGGTTCACCTGGGCCAGGCCGTTGCGCGTGCCCTGGATCCAGTCGTGGTTACCGGGCGTCATGTACTTTTCGCCCTTATAACCTTTGAACACGTCGAGTTGGGCGGTGAGGCGCGCCTCGGCCGTTTTGCGGTCCACGGCCCCCACCGGCGGCATCCCTTGGTTATATATGTTGTCGCCGAGGAAAATAGTGGTGCTGCGGGCCCCGGCGCGCATGATTTGCTGGTGCAGGAAGTTGAGCGACGGCTCGCCGCCGCTGGCCGCCGGCGCGGGGCTGCCCACGTCGCCGATGAGGAACACGGAGTAAATTAAGTGGCTCGAATCGGGCAGGGCCGTGGCTTGCCACTGCTTGCCAGCGCGGCGGTAGTTGGGCCGGGGGTGCAGCGGGTTGCTCGCCGACTCGCCGGCTTCGCCAATCTCTTCCATCTGGGCCCGCACCAGGGCCGGGTGGGCGGCTAATAAACTCAAAAAGATAACAGCGCGGAAAAATGACTTCATAGAATATCCCGTAAAATAGCCGCCGGTACGGATGAGCTGGGCCGGAGTTTTACAAAACTAACCGGCCCGGCCCGCGCTGGCTAGCCAGCGGGGTTTAACTTGCCCGTCCGCGCTTGCGTTAAAAGCAGTTGCGCGGCTTTTTCGCCCCTCCCTCGCATGGATATTTCTCCTCTCCCGGCCTTGCCACCGGACGCTGGCCTGGCCCCGACCAAACCCGCCAAGCCGCCCAAACCCGAGCCGTCGGCCTTAGTGCAGGCCGCGCAAGCTTACGTTGCCCCTTTGCTCGAAACCCAGTTGCCCGCCCGGCTCACCTACCACACGCTGCGCCACACCGCCACCGTGGCCAAGGAAGCCCGGGCCCTGGCCGCCGCCGCCGCGCTTTCGCCTGCCGACACTGAGGCCCTGCTGGTGGCGGCCTGGTTCCACGACACCGGCTACCTTGACGTGTACGACGGCCACGAGTACCGCTCGATGGAACGCGCCGATGCCTGGCTGGCCACCCAAAACGTGCCCGCCGCCCGCCGCCAGCTCGTGCAGGACCTCATCCGGGCCACGCACCGCGACGAGCCCGCCGAAACGGAGCTGCAAAAGCTGCTCGTGGACGCCGACCTGAGCAACCTGGCCCGCGACGATTTCCGGGCCAGCGCTGAGCTGCTACGCGCCGAATGGGAAGTGGCCCTGGGCAAAACCTATTCAAGCGAGGCGTGGGCCGAGGTGCAGCTCGATTTCATGCAGGCCCACAAGTACCTTTCCGCAGCTGGCAAGGAACGGTACGGCAAAGACTTCAAAGCCAACCGGAAAGCGCAACTCGACGAACTCCGAAAAGTTGAGAAGAAGGCCAAGAAACGCGCCGAAGCCCAGACCGGAACCTTCGCCGAGCCCAAGCGCGGCATCGAAACCATGTTTCGGACCATGTACAGCAACCACATGAAGCTGAGCGACATGGCCGACAAAAAGGCCAGCATGATGATTTCGCTCAACGCCGTGCTGCTCTCGGTCATCATCACCTATTTAGGAGCCAAAAGCTCGGCCCTAGGGCCCTCCTTCACCCGCAACCCCATGTTGGCCGTGCCGATGAGTGTGCTGCTGCTCACCTCGCTGGGCTCGGTGGTGACGGCCATCCTCTCGGCCCAGCCCGACGTAACAAGCTTTAAGTGGCTGAAGAAAAGTCCCCAAATTGCCACCAACCGCCGCGTCAATCTGCTGTTTTTTGGCAACTTCACCAAGCTCAGCCTCGACAACTTCCAGGCCGGCATGCGCGAGCTAATGCGCGGCAAAGACGCCCTCTACACCAACATGGTGACCGACGTGTACTACCTCGGAGAAGTACTGGCCCGCAAGTACGGCCTGCTGCGCAAAAGCTACTCTATCTTCATGGTGGGCCTCATCCTGACGGTGCTCTCCTTTGCCATTGTATTGGTGTATAAGTCGTGAGAAACCGCCGGGCGGGCCGTACTTTTGCTGGCAGCTACGGCCCCGTAGTTCAACGGATAGAATAAGGGTTTCCTAAACTTTAGATGTGAGTTCGATTCTCGCCGGGGCCACCACTTGTTTGCAGGCGTTGCCCGCCGCCCTTGCCGGGCCGGTGGGCGTTTTTTTCAGCGGCCCATCATTCCATCATTATTCTACCATTATTTTCGAATAATCAATTACCATTGCGGCGGGACGCTGCCGGTTGATTTATGCGGAGCGGCTGCCTTTTTTTGCAGCTTAAACAGCGGTGTGGGGGCCCTGCCGCCCGCAGCGCCGGGGCCCTGTTTTCCTGATTCGGTATGCCATTATTTGCCTCGTCTGCCGCCCGCCCGCCCCGGCCCCTGGCCGGGCACGACGACGCGGCCCTGGTGCAGGCCCTGGGCGAAGGCAGCGCGGCGGCATTCGCGGAAATCTACGAGCGGTACTGGTACACCCTTTACGAGGCGGCCTACCGCAAGCTGGGGGCCGCCGAGCCGGCCGAGGAAGTGGTCCACGACGTGCTGGCCGCCCTCTGGCAGCGGCGGCAGCAAGTGGCCATCGAGCACTTAAAAAGCTACCTACTGGGCGCGGCCCGTTACCGCATCATCGACGCGCTGCGGGCCCGGATGGCCCACACCAGCTACCTCGACCACCAACGCGCCCACCAGATAGCCTCCGACCACGGCACCGAAAACGCTTTGGCGGCCAACGACTTGTCGGCCGCGCTGCTGGCGGGCCTGCGCCAGCTGCCCGCTCACACGCAGGCCGTGTTCCGGCTCAGCCGCTTCGAGCACCGCACGGTGCCGGAAATCGCCAGCCGCCTCAACCTCTCACCCAAAACCGTGGAGTACCACCTCACCCGGGCCCTGAAGCTACTGCGCGTGAGCCTGCGCGACTTCGTGCTGCTGGCCCTGCTGTGGCTGTGGTAGGTCCCAAACTTTTTTCAGGGACAGGCTAGGGTTGTTGTGTTTTACTTCGACTTAAGAGGATGAACGCGGCTCCGGCCGCTGCTTGCCCATGACCCCCGCCGAACTCCAAGCCCTGTTGCGCCGGTACCGCCAAGGCACCTGCACCCCCGCTGAAACGCGGGCTGTGGAGGCTTGGTACGCGGCCCAGCCCGACGGGCCGCCCCCGCCCCTGTCGGTGGCCGGACGCGAGGCGCTGCGGCGGGCCCTGTGGCGGCGGCTGCGGCCGGTGGCGGTGGGGCAGGACCAAAGCTGGCGGCCCACCGCCCGGCAATGGCTGGTCGCCGCTGCCGTGGCCGCGGGCCTTGGGGTAGGGAGCCGGTGGTTGGGGGCCCCAGCCGCCGCGCCTGAGGTGCCGATGGCTGCCGCGCCGGCCGCCCAACCGTGGCAGATGCGGCATAACGCTACCACCGGGGCCCAGACCTGGCAGCTGCCCGACGGCAGCCGCGCCACCTTGCAGCCGACCAGCCAGCTGCGCTACCGCACCGGCTTTGCCGGCGGGCAACGCACCGTGTACCTCACCGGCGAAGCATTTTTTCGGGTCACGCACGACGCGGCCCACCCTTTTCAAGTGTTCACCGCCGATATGGTGACACGCGTGCTGGGCACCAGCTTCACCGTGCGGGCCTACCCAACGCAGGCCGAAACCACGGTGCAGGTGCGCACCGGCCGCGTGCGCGTGAGCCCCCGGCGGCCAGCTACGGCAGCCACCGCTTCGGTACCGGCCCCGGTGCTGCTGCTGCCCAACCAGCAGGCCGTGTACGCGCCGGTCCGCCAGCAACTGCGCCGCGAGCTGGTGGCCCAGCCAGCGCTGCTGGTACCGCACCCGTTCGCGTTCGACAACCGGCCCGTGGCCGAGGTGCTGGAGGCCTTGAAAACCGCTTACGGCGTTGATATCCGCTACAACGCGGCAGCCGTGGCGGGCTGCACCGTCAACCTGACCCTGCGCCGCCAATCTTCGCTTTTTGCCAAGCTCGATGTGCTGTGCCAGGCCACGGGGGCCTCTTACTCGCAGGCCGACGCGCGAATTACGTTTGTTTCAACTGGTTGCGGGCCAATTTAACCTTGATTAATTAACATGTATATTTATTGCAATCGTTTGCACAACCGAACTGCTTGCTGCTTCTAAAATAGGCTGGGGCCCCAAAGCAGGCCCTTGCCGATGTCGTTTTCCTGCCCGTGGGCGGCTTTCCTGCCGCTCATTCACTTTTTTTATTTTCTTCCCATGCTACCAAGGCTACCTTTTTTCCCGGCCCGGCCGCGCCTCGGGCGGGCTGCGCTGCTCCAGCCCTTGTGCTTCGTGCTGCTCAGCGGCATGGCGGTGGCCCACTCCACCGCTGCCCAGCCCTCGCTCACGCAAGCCGTAACCCTCAACGCCGAGGGAACCACGGTTTACAACGTGCTGGGCGATATTGAGAAGCAGACGGACGTACATTTTCAGTACAGCCGCCAGCTCATTCAGGCGGGGCGGCGCGTGAGCCTCCAGGCCACGGGGCAGCCCCTGGCCGAGGTGCTGAGCACCTTGCTCGTGCCGCTGCGCATTCGCTACACCCTTACGCCCGACGGCATCGTGCTGAAGCCCGCCGCTGATACGCCCGTGAGTGGCCGGGTGGTGGACGAGAAAGGCGCGGGCCTGCCGGGCGTCAACGTCGTCATCAAAGGGGGCACGAAAGGCGCCCAGACCGACTTAGAAGGCAAGTACTCCCTCGACGTACCTGAGGGTACTACGCTGGTGTTCAGCTTCGTGGGTTACGCGTCGCAGGAAGTGGTGGTGGGCAGCCAGACCGTCATCAACGTTGCCTTAGCACCCGACGCGAAGGCCCTGAACGAAGTCGTCGTGGTGGGCTACGGCACGCAGCGCAAGCGCGACCTCACCGGGGCCGTGGCCCGCGTGGAGGGCTCCGAAATCGTGAACCAGCCGGTGCAAACGCCTACCCAGGCCCTGCAAGGCAAGCTGGCCGGCGTGCAGATTATTAGCGACGGCACGCCCAACTCGCAGCCCCGCGTGCGCATCCGGGGCACGGGTACGCTGCTGGCCGGAGCCGAGCCGCTGTACGTAGTGGACGGCGTGCAAACCACCGACATCCGCAACTTGAGCAACGCCGACATCGCCTCGATTGACGTGCTGAAGGACGCTTCGGCGGCCGCCATTTATGGGGTGCGCGGGGCCAACGGGGTCATCATCATCACCACCAAAAAGGGGGCCCTGGGCAAGCCCGTGCTGAGCTACAGCGGCACCGGCGGCTATAAGGCGGCCGCGCACCTGGTGGAAATGGCCAACGTTGATCAATACACGAAATACATCAACGACACGGCCCCGGGCACGAAATTTCCCTCTTACCCCGGCTACACCGGCTCTACTAACTGGTACAAGGAAATCCTTAAGCACGGCACGTTTCAGAACCACAACCTGGCCGTATCGGGCGCGACGGACAACGTGCGTTACTATTTTTCGGGTAACCTGTTGCAAGACGACGGCTTGGTCGTCGGCAACAAGTTCACGCGCCTGACGGTGCGTTCCAACACTTCGTTTGCACTGTCTGACAAGGTTACCATCAGTTCGCAAGCCTCTTTCAGCCATGCCGATGCGCGCGACGCGAACCTCAATGCGGCTTATCCTGACGCGTACCGCTCGGCTCCTTTCATTCCGGCCAAGCAAGGCGAGCTTTACGGGAACACGGCGGCCTTCGGCAACGTGGGCAACCCATTGCTCGACCTTGAAAAAAACAACAACCAGGTGCGCGAAAACCGCCTGCAAGGCAACATCGGCATCGATGTGCGGCCGGTAGATTGGCTGACGCTGCGCTCGGCCATCAACGTGGACCTGAACGCTAACACGCGCACCATCTACAACTACCAGTTCAACAACGACGCCACCACGTTCATCATCGCCGGCGGCAACCAGTTCAACACGAACAGCAGCCTGAGCGTGATGCAAACCAACGCCTATCGCTACTTGTGGGAAAACACGGCGACGTTCCACAAAACCTTCGGCGAGAAGCACGACCTGACGGTACTGGCCGGTACCACCACCGAGGAAGGCCAAACGACGCCGCTTTACGGCTCGCGCCGCGGCGTGCCCGCCGACCCCAACCAGTGGTACCTGAACACCGGCGACCCCAACACGTCGGTGACCAACCCCTACGACCCCAACAACCCCGACGCCGCCATGCTGCCGTCCAAGGACCGCCGCTTCTCGGTGCTGGGCCGCATCAACTACGCCTACGCTGGGCGCTACTTGCTGACGGCCAACCTGCGCTACGACGCGTCGTCGAAGTTTGCGTCGGACCGCCGCGAGGGCGTGTTTCCGTCGCTGGGCCTGGGCTGGGTGATTTCCGACGAAGACTTTTTGAAGGATGTGAAGGGCCTCAGCTTCCTGAAGCTTCGCGCCAGCTACGGCCGTCTGGGCAACGACCAGATTCCGACCAACTCGTTCATTACGACGGCCGACATTAACATTCCCTACGTCATCAACGGGCAGCAGGTGCTGGGGGCCGTCATCAGCCAGCTCAAAGACGGCCGCGTGCACTGGGAAACCACCAGCGAGTACGACGGAGCCGTGGAATTTGGTTTTCTAGACAACCACTTGACCGGCGAGTTGACCTATTATAACAAGCGTACTAGCAATGCGTTGATTCCGATTAACGTCCCCGGCCTATTGGGAGACCCCGACAACCAGCTCATCACCAACGCTGCCGACATCACCAACAAAGGCGTAGAAGCGGCCCTAAACTGGCACTCGACCGTGGGCGATGCTTTTGGCTACAACTTCGGGGCGAACGTAACCTACAACCTCAACCGCATCGCCAACCTCAACGGCGGGCAGGCGCTGTTTGCGGGCCCCAACTTGGTCACCAAGTCTGACAACGGGCAAGCGGCCGGCAGCTTCTTTCTGCTCGACGCCATTGGCGTGTACCAATCGGCGGACGAAATTAAGAGTTCGCCCACTTCTACCTATGGCACCGCTCCCACCGGGGGCCCCCAGGTCGGCGACCTGAAGTACGCCGACATCAACGGCGACGGCAAGATTGACCTTAACGACCGCCGCTACTTCGGCTCGTACCAGCCGCCGGTTTATTTTGGCGTGAACGGCGGCATCAACATTCATAACGTTGACTTCTCGTTCGTGTTCTCCGGCAACCTCAACAACAACGTGTACAACGCCAAGAAGCAGGCCCGCAACGCCGGTACCGACAACGTGGAGGCCAGCTTCGCCAACGACCGCTGGACGCCCACTAACCCTTCGAACACGACGCCGCGCGCGCTGACGAGCAGCATGCCCAACTCGTCGTACTTCCTGGAGAAGGGCGCTTACCTGCGCCTGACGAACGTCATCTTGGGCTACACGTTTGGCGTGAGCAGCATTGAGAAGGCGCATCTGGCGTCGCTGCGGCTGTTTTTGTCGGGCCAGAACATCTTCACGGCCACCAAGTACACCGGCTTCACGCCGGAGCTGCCCGGCGGGCCCCTCGATTCGGGCATCGAAAACACGACCTATCCCACCAGCCGCACCCTCACGGCCGGCCTGACCGCCACCTTCAAATAGCCGCTAGTTTATTATGAAAACTTTTCCTTTTTTACTAGCCCGCCGGGTCGGCACGGTTGCCCTGGCGGCGGCGCTGGCGCTGGTCAGCAGCTGCAAGAGCTTTCTGGACGTGGCCCCGCAAGGCCAGCTCAGCGAAGACGCCATCAAGACGGACCCCGCCGCTGCCCAAAAGCTGGTCGATGGCGTGTACAACTCCTTGTATTTCGGCGGCTTCGGCCCCGATGTGAATGGGTTGCAGAACATCATCATGACCGACATTGCCTCGGATGACGGCGACAAGGGCAGCACGCCCACCGACTACGGCGACGCGCTGACCATCGACAACTTCACGGCCACGCCCACCAATGGCACCGTCAACAACGTCTGGAACGGCTACTTTCAGGCCATTGCCCGGGCCAACCAAGCCATCGATAAGATTCCGCTGAGCCCGGCGGCCGACGCCATCAAAAACCGGGAGCTGGGCGAGGTGCGCTTCCTGCGCGGCTACTTTTATTTCAACATGGTGCGGTTTTTCGGCGGCGTGCCGCTGATTAACGGCGTACCCGCGGCCTCCGACGCCAACAACCCGGCGCTCCAGACCCGGGCTTCGGTGCCGGACACGTACGTTTTCATTATCAGCGACTTGCAGTTTGCCGCCGACAACTTGCCGCTGAAAGGGGCCACCGAGGTGGGGCGCATCACCAAGGGCGCGGCCCAGGCCATGCTGGCCAAGGTGTACTTGTACCAGAAGGACTACCAGAAGGCTTACGACCTCACCAGCGCCGTCATCACCAGCGCGGCCTATTCGCTGTATCCCACCTACGCCGATATCTGGCGCACGGTGGGCAACAACAATTCGGAGTCGGTTTTTGAGGTGCAAACTGGCGTCAACAGCTCGTGCAACAACTCGGCCGTGAACTTGTACTCCGTGTGCCAGGGCCCCCGCGGCAGAGGCGGCTGGTCGGATTTGGGCTTCGGCTTCAACAATCCTACCCAGAGCCTGGTGGACACCTACGAAGCCGGCGACGTGCGCAAAGCCGGCACCATCATTTTCATCAACCCGACGGCCCCGGCCGGGCAGCGCTCGGCGGGCACTGTGCTCTGGGACGGCTTTCGTATTCCAAGCAAGGACTCGGTGGAGAACTCGCGCTACAGCTACAAGGCCTACCACAGCCGCACCAAAGAGCCCAACTGCGGCAATACCGACTACCTGCCCAAAAACGTCCGCATCATGCGCTACGCGGAGGTGCTGCTTATTAATTCCGAAGCTGCCTTTCAGTTGGGCAAAACGGGCGA
This sequence comes from uncultured Hymenobacter sp., assembly GCA_964242665.1. Lineage (GTDB taxonomy): Bacteria > Bacteroidota > Bacteroidia > Cytophagales > Hymenobacteraceae > Hymenobacter. The sequence goes on along the minus strand of CAXTBA010000002.1, from coordinate 73,316 downwards.
CGCCGCCACTTCCCTCAACGCCGTGCGCACCCGCGCTGGCCTGGGGGCCGCCGCGGCCACGCTCGACAACATCTGGAAGGAGCACCGCGTGGAGCTGGCCATGGAGCACGACCGCTTCTTCGACCTGGTGCGCCAGGAAAGCGTGCAGCCCGGGCGCATCGTGCCGATTTTCGCGGCCCAGGGCAAGACGTTTGTCAAGGGCAAAAACGAGGTTTTCCCCATCCCGCAGCCGCAGATTGATTTGAGCAATAAGGTGCTGACGCAAAACCCGGGCTATTGATTTTGGTACTTGGTTGAGGGTGCTTGGTTTTTGGGCTTTTTGTCATTGCGAGCGCAACGCAGTGGAGCGCGGCAATCTTTCCGATAGCGCCGTTAGCCAAGCAGCCCGAAGGAAGGATTGCCGCGCTCCACTGCGTTGCGCTCGCAATGACAAATTGAAAACAAAAGCTGCCCATGCCCATAAGATTCCTTGCCCTGCTGTTGCTCTTACCCGGCTTGCTAGCCGCCCAGCCTACCCCGAAGCCGACCCCCAGGGCCCCAGCCAAACCGGCCGCCTTCGACCCGCGCCAGCGGCCCCGCAACCTCACCGATGAGCAGTTGCTCGACCAAGTACAGCGCCAGACGTTCCGGTACTTCTGGGACTTTGGGCACCCGGTGAGCGGCATGGCCCGCGAACGCAGCAACAAGTCGTACGACTACGGGGCCGAGGTAGTGACAACGGGTGGCACGGGCTTCGGCATTATGGCCATCATTGTAGCCGCCGAGCGTGGGTGGATTACGCGGGCCCAGGCGGCAGCGCGGGTGAATAAGATTGTGAATTTTCTGTGGAAGGCGGATATGTACCACGGCGCGTTTCCGCACTGGTACGACGGGGCCACGGGCCACACCATCCGCTTCAGCCCCAAAGACGATGGGGCTGATATTGTGGAAACTTCCTTCATGTACGAGGGCCTGCTCTGCGCCCGCCAGTATTTTACCAAGGACGCGCCCGACGAAACCAACGTGCGCAACAAGGTGCTTTGGATGTGGGAAGGCGTGGAATGGAACTGGTTCACGCAGGGCCAAAATGTGCTGTATTGGCACTGGAGCCCCAACAACGGCTGGAGCATGAACCACCAGCTCCACGGTTGGAACGAGGCCCTGGTGACCTACGTGCTGGCTGCCGGCTCGCCCCGCTACGCCATCGACAAGGCCGTGTACGACCAGGGCTGGGCCAGCAGCCCCGACTACCTCAACGGCAAAACTTATTACGACCTGAAGCTGCCGCTGGGCCCCGAGCTGGGCGGGCCGCTATTCTTTTCGCACTATTCGTTTTTAGGACTAAACCCCCATGGCCTTAAGGATGCGCACGCCGACTACTGGGAGCAAAACCGCCACCACACGCTCATCAACCGCGCTTACTGCGTGGCCAACCCTAAGCATTACAAGGGGTACGGCCCCAACGCCTGGGGCCTCACCGCTTCGGACAGCTACCAGGGCTACGCCGCCCACTCGCCGACCGAAGACCTGGGGGTGATTTCGCCCACCGGTGCCCTCTCGGCCATGCCCTACGCGCCGGCCGAATCGATGCAGGCGCTGCGGCACTTTTACGACGACTTGGGCGACAAAATCTGGGGCGAGTACGGCTTCGTAGACGGCTACAGCGAGGAGCATAACTGGTACGCTAAGTCGTACCTGGCCATCGACGAGGGGCCCATCGTGGATATGATTGAGAACCAACGCTCGGGCTTACTGTGGAAGCTGTTTATGAGCGCGCCGGAGGTGCAGCGCGGCTTGCAAAAGTTAGGGTTCGAGAGCCCACTGATTAAAAAACCAAATGCTGCTGAAAACAAATAGGCCGTCACGCTGACCGTGGGGAAGCATCTCTACTGCGGCAGTAATTAAATTAGTGGACGGCAGAGATGCTAACCCGCGGTCAGCGTGACGGCCTACTCCTGATTTACTGCATTGAAAAGCCTGCTCCTCTTTCTGCTGTTGCCGTTGCTGGGCCCCGCCCAACCAGGGGCCCCGCGCCGCACCTACTGCAACCCCATCAACCTGGACTACGGCTACGCGCCCAACCCCGTTTACACCGAAGGCGGGCACCACCGCGCCACCGCCGATCCAGTGATTACCTTATTTAAAGGCACGTACTATTTGTTTTCGACCAACCAACGCGGCTATTGGTGGAGCAAAGATTTGTACGACTGGAAGTTTATCGCGCACTCGTTCATCCTGCCGGGCGTCAAAAACCTCGACGACTTGTGCGCGCCGGCCGTGTGCGCGGTAGGCGACACGCTGCTCGTGTTCGGCTCGACGCACGAGAAAGATTTTCCCCTTTGGATGAGCACCGACCCGCTCGCCAACCAGTGGAAGCCGGCCGTGAACCCGTTTCAAATCGGGGCCTGGGACCCGGATTTTTTCCTCGACACCGACGGCAAACTGTACCTGTACTGGGGCAGCTCGAACGAGTTTCCGCTGTACGGGCAGCAAATCAGCCGCCACACGTTTCAGCCCATCGGCGAAGCCAAGGCGATGTTCGGGCTGAACGACAAGCAGTTTGGCTGGCAGCGCTTCGGCGAATACTTGGACAACACCTTCCTCGACCCGTTCATGGAAGGGGCCTGGATGACCAAGCACGCGGGCAAGTATTATTTGCAGTACGGGGCCCCGGGCACCGAATTCAGCGGCTACGCCGACGGCGTGCAGGTGGCCGACCAGCCGCTGGGGCCCTTCGTGCCGCAGGCCCACAACCCGGTGTCGTACAAGCCGGGCGGCTTCGCGCGGGGCGCGGGGCACGGCAACACGTTTCAGGACGTGTGGGGCAGCTGGTGGCACGTGTCGACCATGGTAGTGGCCGTGAAAAACAACTTTGAGCGGCGGCTGGGCCTGTGGCCGGCGGGGTTTGATTCGGACGGTGTTCTGTACGCCGACACCGATTTTGGTGACTACCCGCACTACCTGCCCACGGGGCCCGCCGACCACCGCACGAGCAGCTTCACGGGCTGGATGCTGCTCAATTACCAGAAACCGGTGCGGGCCTCCTCCACCCTGGGCGGCTACGCGCCCAACTTGGCCGTGGACGAAAGCATTAAAACTTATTGGAGCGCCGCTACCGGGGGCCCCGGCGAATGGTTCCAGACCGACCTGGGGGCCCCGAGTAACGTGCGCGCCGTGCAAATCAACTACGCCGACCAGGACGCAGAATTTCTGGGCAAGCAGGCCGGTATCTACCATCAGTACAAATTATTATATTCGCTGGATGGCCAGAAATGGCAGCTTTTGGTGGACAAAAGCCGCAACCGCACCGACGTGCCGCACGACTACGTAGAGCTGCCGCAAGCCGTGCGGGCCCGCTACCTCAAGCTCGAAAACATGCACATGCCCACCGGCAAATTTGCTCTTGGCGGCCTGCGCGTGTTCGGCAGTGCCGACGGGCCCCGGCCGGCCCCCGTACGCGGCTTTGTGGTGCTGCGCACGCCCCACGACAAGCGCAGCGCTTGGTTGAAGTGGGCCCCGTCGGGCGACGCCTACGCGTACAACATCCGGGTGGGCGTGGCCGCGGACAAGCTCTACCACAGCATTTTGGTACACGGCCAGACCGATTATTATTTCAAGGGTATGGACAAGGACCGGCCGTATTATTTCACCATCGAGGCCGTGAGCGAGCGCGGCATTTCGCCGGCCGGGCCGGTGCAAACCGCGCCGTAGCCCAGGGCCCGCGGCAGAAAACCGTTCAGCCGGGGCCGCTTGCTTTTATCATTTTTCTTTCCCGTTCTTTCTCACATGAATCCAACTTTTCGTACGCTTCGCTGCGCCGCCTTGCTGGCCTCCCTGGGCTTGGGGGCCCGGCCCCTGGTTGCCCAGCAACCCGCCGCTCCTCAAACCGCCCTGCCCGCGCCCGACGCCAAAATGCGCGCCTTCGTCGATAAGCTCCTCGGCCAGATGACGCAGGAAGAGAAAATTGGCCAGCTCAACCTCGTCTCGGTGGGCTTTGATGTGACGGGGCCCGTGGTGAGCAAGGACGTGGACGCCAACATCCGCAAGGGCCGCGTGGGGGCCGTGCTGAACACCTACACGCCGGTGGCGGCCCGCAAGCTTCAGGCGCTGGCCATCAAGGAGTCGCGGCTGCACATTCCGCTTATTTTGGGGTACGACGTGATTCACGGGCACCGCACCATCTTCCCCATTCCGCTGGGGCTGTCGGCGTCGTGGGACTTGGCTGCGATGGAGCGCAGCGCCCGCGTCGCGGCCGACGAGGCCAGCGCCGACGGCGTGAACTGGGTGTACTCGCCGATGGTGGACATTGCCCGCGACCCGCGCTGGAGCCGCATCGCCGAGGGCGGCGGCGAAGACCCGTACCTGGGCGCGCAAATTGCCCGGGCAATGGTGCGCGGCTACCAGGGGCCCGACAACGACATGACGCAGAAAACCCGCGTCATGGCCTGCCTCAAGCACTTTGCCCTGTACGGAGCCGCCGAGGCGGGGCGCGACTACAACACCACCGACATGAGCCTCCAGCGCATGTACAACGAGTACCTGCCGCCCTACTTTGCCGCCGTGCAGGCCGGGGTGGGCTCGGTGATGTCGTCGTTTAACGACGTGAACGGCATTCCGGCCACGGCCAACAAGTTCTTGATGACCGATTTGCTGCGCACGCAGTGGGGCTTCAACGGCTTCGTGGCTACCGACTACACGGCCCTCAACGAGCTGGAAGCCCACGGCTTGGGCAACGACGCCCAGGTGTCGGCCCTGGCCCTGAAGGCAGGCATCGACATGGACATGGTGGGCGAGCTGTTTCTCAACAACCTGGCCCAGGACCTGCAAACCGGCGCCGTGACCCAGGCCCAAATTGACCAGGCCTGCCGCCGCGTGCTCGAAGCCAAGTACCGCCTCGGCCTCTTCACCGATCCTTACCACGGCACGACCGACAAGCGCGCCAAGGCCACGCTGATGAAGCCGGCGTACCTGGCCGAGGCCCGCGACGCGGCCCGGCGCAGCTTTGTGCTGCTCAAAAACGACAGGCAAACCCTGCCCCTGAAAAAGACCGGCACCATTGCCCTGGTGGGGCCCCTGGCCAACCGCCAGCGCGACATGATCGGGAGCTGGAGCGGGGCCGGCGACTGGAAGCAAGCTGTATCGGTGGAGCAGGGCCTGCGGGCCGCCGCCCCGGGCCTGAAAATCACCTATGCCCAGGGAGCCAACGTGGCCGACGACCAGCAGATGATCGACCGCCTGAACGCCCACGGCGGCGAGTTGACCATCGACCCGCGCCCGGCCGAGGCGATGATTGCCGAAGCCGTGGCCGCCGCCCAGGGGGCCGACGTGGTGGTGGCCGTGGTGGGCGAAAGCCAGGGCATGACCGGCGAGGCCGCCAGCCGCGCCGATATCGGCCTGCCCGGCCGCCAGCTCGACCTGCTCAAGGCGCTGAAAGCCACCGGCAAGCCGCTGGTGGTGGTGCTGATGAACGGCCGGCCCCTGGCGCTGCCCTGGGAAGACGAGCACGCCGACGCCATCCTCGAAACCTGGTTTTCGGGCACGCAGGGCGGCCACGCCATCGCCGACGTGCTGTTCGGCGGCTACAACCCGGCGGGCAAAATAACGGCCACGTTTCCGCGCTCGGTGGGCCAGGTGCCGATTTATTACAACCACAAAAACACCGGCCGCCCTTACGCCGGCGACAAGCTCGACAAGTACAAGTCGCGCTACCTGGACATCCCGAACGACCCACTGTACCCTTTCGGCTACGGCCTGAGCTACACCACGTTCAGCATTTCCAAGCCCACGCTCAGCGCCGCCACCATCGGCATGGCCGGGGCCCTCGACGCGCAGGTGACCGTGCAAAACACGGGCGCCGCCGACGGCGAAGAAGTGGTGCAGTTGTACCTGCGCGATGTGGTGGGCTCCAGCACCCGTCCGGTGCGCGAGCTGAAAGGCTTCCAGAAAGTGCTGCTAAAAAAGGGCGAAAGCCGGACCCTCACCTTCCACCTTGCCGTGGACGATTTGAAGTTCTACAACGACGCCCTCCAGTTCGTGGCCGAGCCGGGCGAGTTCCAGGTATTCGTCGGCAACAATTCGCGCGACGTGCAGATGGCCTCGTTCACGCTGACGCCGTAGCCGAGCGGCGGCGTTTGTAACCCATCGCGGCCCGGGGCCGGCTGCGGCGCACTGCCCCGGCCGGCCCCGTGTTGCCTTACGCCATTTCCCTCGCGCCATGCACTCTTCCCAGAAAATCTGCCTCATTGGAGCCGGTTCCACGGGCCTCACGGCGGCCAAAGCACTGAAAGAAGCGGGCCTGCCCTTCGACTGCTTCGAAAAAGGCTCGGCGCTGGGCGGCAACTGGCGCTACGGCAACGACAACGGACTCTCGTCGGCCTACCGCTCGCTGCACATCAACACCAACCGCCGCATCATGAGCTACTCGGACTTTCCCATGCCCGAGCGCTACCCGATGTTTCCGCACCACTCGCACATCATCGAGTATTTTGAGGACTACGCCCGGCATTTTGGGATTGATGCGCTCATCACCTACGGCACCGAAGTAACCGACGTACGGCCCAACCCCGACGGTTCCTGGCGGGTGGCCGCCCGGCACCGCGACGGCACCACCCGGCAGGCCGACTACCGGGCGGTCGTCGTGGCCAACGGCCACCACTGGAATCCGCGTTACCCCGAACCGCCGTTTCCGGGGCCCTTCCGCGGCGAAACGCTGCACGCGCACGACTACCGCACCCCCGACCAGGTGACGGGCCGCAACGTGGTCGTCGTGGGCATCGGCAACTCCGCCGTCGACATCGCCTGCGAAGCCGCGCGCCAGTACGCGGGCCAGGTCACGGTTTCGACCCGCAGCGGGGCCCACATCCTGCCCACCTGGATTTGGGGGCGACCCTTCGACTCGCTGGCCTCGCCGCTGATGAGCCGGCTGCCGCTGCCCGTGCAGCGCGCGGTGCTGCGCGCCGTGTTGTGGCTGGCCCACGGCAACCAGGAGCGGTACGGCGTGCCCCGGCCCCGGCGGCCGTTGCTGATGGAACACCCCACCCTCTCGCAGGACTTGCTGAACCTGGCCGGCCGGGGCCTCATCCAGTTCAAGCCCAACATCAAGGAATTGCAAGGCGACACCGTTTTGTTTGAGGACGGCAGCACCGCGCCGGCCGACTTGCTCATCTACGCCACCGGCTACAAGGTGTCGTTCCCGTTTTTTGCCCCCGGTTTTCTCGACGTCGAAGCGCAGAACAACCTGGAGCTGTACCGCCGCGTGGTGCACCCCGACCACCCGGGCCTGTATTTCCTGGCCTTCATCCAGCCACTGGGGGCCATCATGCCCCTGGCCGAAGTGCAGGGTCAGTGGGTGGCGCGCCTACTCAGCGGCCGGTGCCGCCTGCCCGGCCGCGCCGCCATGCTCCAAAGCATCGCAGCCGACAAAGCAGCCCTTGCCCGGCGCTACGGCCCGGCACCGCGCCACACCTTGCAAGTCGACTTTTATCCGTACAAAGCGTTGATTAATCGGGAGATGCGGCGCTACGCCACCCCGGCGACTTAGGCAGTCAGGACCGGTAGTCTAATTAATGACTACCGACTCAACCGCCCTGGCTACCATACATAGGTAGCCACCGCGCCACTGGCTAGGCGGGCGGCGTCTGGCCCTGGCTACGCACGGCAAACGCCTGCGCCCTGGGACCCTCATTCAGCATGACTGGGTCGTTGTTGCCGTCCACCGGCGCGGCGAAGTTCAGCCGCCGCACCCGCTGGAACAGCGCCGACTTACCAGGCATGATCAGCCACAGGGCCACCGGCGAGGTCATGGCCGGCGCGGGCGGTGGGGCAAGCGTGAGGTCGGTTTTCGTGTAACAGCCGGCGGCCGGCAGCAGCGAGCCGCGGGCCAGCTAACCATTTTTCACTACCCCATGCATCGCATGGGGTTGGATGAGCGTCGGGAATAAAACAAAAGCAGGCAGATGCGCACCTAAAAAAAGCCGCCGGGGCCCCACGGGGCCCCGGCGGCGCATTGGGCATTCTACTACTCTACCACCACGCGGTGACTGCTCAGCTGGGTGCCCACGCGCAGCAGCACGAGGTAGGCCCCGGGGGCCAGCTTCTGCACGGGGGCCAGCGCGGCGGTGTAGGCCCCGGCGGGCTGGTTAGCGTTCAGCAAGCTCAAAGATTTTTGGCCCAAGCTGTTGTACACATCCAGGCTCACGGCCTGGGCCCCAGCGGGCACTACGTAGGCCAGTTGGCTGGCGGCCGTCACGGGGTTGGGGTATGCCGTGGCTTGCAGGGCGGCGCTGCCGGTGCGGGCAGCCAGCACGCCGCTACCGACTTGGTAGGTGTAGTACTGTTTGCCGGCGATGCCGGTGAAGTCGGGGTCGATGCCGAGGGCCTTCGTTTGGCCGGTAATCGTCGGCAGCACGTCGGAGTTAAAGCTTTTGAAGTCGTCGATGTAGGCCACCATCACGTTGAGGTTGCTGCCCGCCGCCGCGCCGCCGACGGCAGCCAGCGGAATCTCGAATTCCCAGCCCGTGCTAGTATTGGCGGCTACGCTGCCGGTAGCGCTGGTCTGATAAGCGGTCTTCACGCCGGCGGGGTCGTTGGTGTCCGTCGTCAACGTGCCATCTTTTTTCCCCGCACCCTCCCCGATTTCCGGGTAGCCATTGGTGCCAGGAGTTATGGTATAATCTACCCGGCTGAGGTAGATCGCGCCCCCGTTCTTATCGGTGAAGGGCGAGGTGGTGCAGCGGAAGCCATAATCGACGGGCATGTCTAGGGTTGGGCGCTGCCGCAAGGACTCCCGGCCATCGTTGCCGGCGTTGTTGCTGCCGGGCAGGCGGGTACCCGCCGCGATTCCCGTCTTATTGGGCGCGTCCAGGTAAAACACCAGTGAGTTGTAGCCATCGATTTCCGACGAAGCTATTACCATGATGTTCAAAGTAGTAGCCGTGGTGCCCACGTACAGGGCTTTCAAGCCGCGGTCGGCTTGGTTGTGCGCCCCGGTGTAGGTGCCGACGAGCTGGTACTTGCCGGGGCCGGTGCCTACCTCAGTGGCCGAGAGGGTGCCGTCGACGGTGAACTGGGCCTGGGCCCCGAAGGAAGCCAGCGCCAAAGCGGTGAGGGCGGAGAGGGTAGCGATTCTTTTCATGGGTGAAAAAGAGAGATGGGTGGGTGAGAAGAAGTTCAATTAGACAATAGTACCATATATATGTGACTACCACAAGTAGGTGGCCACCGCGCCGCCGGCCAGCGACGTGGCCAGCACCCAGCCCTGGCACCGGATGGCAAACGCCTGGGGCCCTGCCCCTTCGTTCAGCACCACCAGTACGGTGCGGCCGGCGGGCGTGCGGAAGGCCACGTTGGGCAGCCCCGCCGGCAGCGTGGAAGCAATGCGCACCGAGCCGGGGCGCACGAACTTGCTGGCGTGGGCCGTGATGTAGTAGGCCGGGTTACGGGTTACGGCGTCGCCCGCCAGCGTCACGGCCCCCAGGCACTCGGTGCAGCCGCCGGGCGTGTGGGGGTTTTGCTGCGGGTCGGCGGCCAGGTTCCATTCCAGCACCGTGCGGCACCAGTTGCGGGTGGCCCCGATGGTGAGGTTTTTGGTGTGCCAGGCCAGGTCCTTGGGCAGGTTGCCGGGGGCCCCCACCCATTCCTCCGTGAAGTAAATGTTCTTGCCCGGGTACTTGGCGTGCACCTGGCTCAGGGCCCCGATCTCGCCCAGGTACAGGTGGAAGGCCGAACCGTCGACGTAGGGCCGGGCCACCGCGTCGTCGAGTACGGTGAGCGGATATTCCGGCTTGTCGGCGTTGTGGTCGTAGCAAATAATTTTCGTGTCCAGCTTCGCGGCTTTGAAGGCCGGGCCCAGGCTTTTGCCAATGAAGGCGGCCTGCTCGTTGGCCGGCATCAGCAGGCTGGGGTTGTTGCCGGGGTGCAGGGGCTCGTTTTGCACCGTCACCGCATCGAGGCGGATGCCGTGGGCCTTCATGCCCTGAATGTACTTGACGAAGTACTGCGCGTAGGCGTCGTAAAACTCGGGCTTGAGGCTGCCGCCTTTTGAGTCGCCGTTGGTTTTCATCCAGGTCGGCGGGCTCCAGGGCGAGCCCATGAGCTTAATATGCGGGCTGATGGCCAGGATTTCCTTCAGCACCGGAATCAGGTTTTGCTCGTCGGGGGCCAGGCTGAAATGCGCCAGCGCGGCATCGGTCTGCCCGGCGGGCAAGTCGTCGTAGCTGAACACCGTCGCATCCAAATCCGAAGCCCCGATGCTCAGCCGCAAGTAGCTCACCCCGATGGCGTTGCCGTCGGTGCCGAACAGCTCGTGCAGCAGCTGGGCACGGGCCGGGGCCGTCATGGCACGCAGCAGCTGGGCGCTGCCGCCCGTCAGGCAGTACCCAAAGCCGTCGATGCCCTGGAATTTCTGCCCAGCGTCTACCTCAATCACCGGCCCCGCCGGGGCCCCCGCCGCCCCGAACACCAGGGCCCCCGGCTGTCGCTGGAACAGAGCCGTGCGGTCGGGCGTGGTCAGCCATAGCCCGGCCCGGGGGCCCCGGTTGGGCACGCCCGGGCGCGGCCCCGGCACGGTGGCCAAGAAAAACAAAGCGGCAACGGCGAAGCGCATCGGCTGGCAGTGAGTAGTTTAGCGTAAGTATACTAGAGCAAGTTCCGAGTCCGTTTGCATTTCCCCTTTTTCTTTTCACTTTGCGCATCAAGTGGCGTAGGGGGCAGGAGAAATGCACTAGGTGGAGTGCTGCTACCCACCGACTTGGCAACTACTCTAACCGAATGTACTACGAAACCTCCACCGGGCCGGGCCGGTTGGCCGCGGGCCGCGACGGCGGGCCGCCGTAGCTTTGGGGCCCGCTTTGCCGATGATTTTTCACCCTCGCCGTATGCCGCGCAAAAAAGCTTTGTTCCTGATTGGCTCGCCCAACCAAACCACGCAGATGCACCGCATCGCCGAGCTGCTCCAAGACGAGTTCGACGCCTACTACAGCCAATTGTACTACGACGGCTGGCAGCGGCCTTTCTACCGATTTTTGCTCTGGGCCAACCTCCTGGACAGCACCATCGTCACGGGCCACATCAAGGCCAAAGCCGACCGGTACCTCGCTGACCATCAGCTACCCAACGATTTTGAGGCGCGGGTGTTCCACAACGAGTACGACCTGGTTGTGTGCTGCTCCGACATCGTCGTACCCTGGAACCTGCTGGCCAAAACCAAGTCGGTGTTCGTGCAGGAAGGCATGACCGACCCCCTCAACCTTTGGGCCCGCCTTGTCAAGCGCCTCACCCGCTACCCCATCCTCACCATCAGCACGGCTCTGAATGGGATGAACAACTGCTGCGACCTGTACTGCGTGGCCTCGGACGGCTACGCCAAGCACTTCCATAAAATTGGGGTTGACGCGGGCAAGCTCGTCGTGACGGGCATTCCCAACTTCGACGACGTGGAGAAGCTGCGGCGCAACAGCTTTCCGCACCGCGGCTATGTGCTGGTGGCCACCACCGACATGCGCGAAACCTACCGGCCCGACAACCGCAAAAAATTCATCCGCGCCGCCACCCGCATCGCCGCCGGCCGGCCCATGATTTTCAAGTTTCACCCCAACGAAAACATGGCCCGCGCCACCGCCGAGGTGCAGCGCTGGGCCCCGGCCGGCACCCGCATCTACACCACCGGCAACACCGAAGAGATGATTGCCAACTGCGCCGAGCTGATTACGCAGTACAGCACCGTGGCCTTCGTGGGCCTGGCGCTGGGCATCCCCGTGCATTCCTACTTTGACGTGGAAGACCTCAAGCGCAAGCTGCCGTGGCAAAACCACGGCACTTCGGCCCGCCGCATCGCCGATATTTGCCGGCGATTTGTGCAGTACGACGGCAGCGGGCCCGCTTTTTTGAAACAGTACCGGCCGAAAGAATTTTTAACACCCGTCCAGGTCCCAACGCCCGCCCGCCCGTGAACATCCTCACCGTCATCCAGGCCCGCCGCGGCTCGTCGCGCCTGCCCGACAAAGTGACCCTGCCGCTGGCCGGCCAGCCGCTGCTGGTGCGCATGGTAGAGCGGGTGCAGCGGGCCCGGCTGGCCGGCCAAATCGTGGTGGCTACCACCACCGATGCGGCCGACGACGCCCTGGTAACGCTCTGCGAAGCGCACGGCATCAACGTGTTCCGCGGCTCGCCCACCGATTTGCTGGACCGCCACTATCAGGCGGCCCTCGCCTACGGGGCCGACGCCATGGTGAAAATCCCGTCCGACTGCCCGCTCATCGACCCGGCCGTGATTGACCGGGTGCTGGGCTATTATGTGGAAACGGCCGGGCAATACGATTTCGTGAGCAACCTGCACCCCGCCACCTACCCCGACGGCAACGACGTGGAAGTGATGCCCCTGGGGGCCCTCGCCACGGCCTGGCGTGAAGCTGCCCGCCCGCTGGAGCGCGAGCACACCACGCCCTTTTTCTGGGAAAACCCCGCCCGCTTCCGCCTCGCCAACGTGGCCTGGGAAACGGGCCTCGACTATTCCATGTCGCACCGCTTCACGATTGACTACCGGGCAGATTATGATTTCATTAAGGCCGTGTACGACGCGCTGTATCCGGCCAATCCGGCCTTCGGGTTGGCCGATATTTTAACTTTATTAAAGCAAAGGCCGGACATTTACGACATGAACGCCAGCCTGGCCGGCGTGAACTGGTACCGCAACCACCTAGACGAATTAAAAACCGTGGCTGCAGAGCAAACCAAGTCTGTATGAGCTGTTGGGTGTTAGCTTTTAACTGTTGGCTTCACTCACGAGAAGACAATTGCCGAAAGCTAACAGCCAGCTGCTAAAAGCTAATAGCCAACAAAATGACTCCCGAAAAACAAGACGAACTAAAGGCCTTGGCCCTGCGCGTGCGCGAACACATCGTGCGCCTGAGCACCGACGGTGGCTGCTTTACCGGGGCCTCGCTGAGCTGCACCGATTTGCTGGTGTATCTGTATGCCGACTTTCTCAACATCAGCCCCCAAACCCTTGACGCGCCCGACCGGGACTTTTTGTTCCTAAGCAAAGGACACGACGTGCCGGCCCTGTACGGCACCTTCGTGGAGTTGGGCTACATGCCCAAAGAGCGGTTGGCCAACCACTTAAAAGCCAACGATAGCATTTACTGGCACCCCAACCGCGCGGTGCCGGGCGTCGAGTTTCACTCTGGTTCGCTGGGGCATTTACCGTCCGTAGGCCTGGGCGTGGCCCTCGACAACCGCCTGCGGGGCCTCGCCAACCGCACCATCGTCATCACCGGCGACGGCGAGCTGAACGAGGGCTCGGTGTGGGAAACCGTGCTGGTGGCCGCCGCCCACAACCTGAGCAATTTCACGCTGGTAATCGACCGCAACCACTTCCAGGCCAACGTGGCCACCGAAGACCTGATTCCGCTGGAGCCGCTGGGCCCCAAGTTTGAAGCGTTCGGCTGGGCCGTGCAGCGCATCGACGGACACGACTTTGCGCAGCTGGAATCCGCTTTCAGGGCCCTGCCCTTCTCCGACAACAAGCCGTCGGTGATCATCTGCGACACGGTGCGCGGCCGGGGCCTGCCCAGCATTGAAGCCCGCGCCGACCGCTGGTTCTGCAATTTTACTTCGGATGAGGTGGCGCAGCTGCTGGAGGAACTGCACAGCCAGGAAGCTACCAAACTGACGAGTGAAACCCTGACGGTCAGATAAATCGCTGATTATGAATTACGAAGAATTAATTAAAGAAACGGCCCTGGCCGACGACCGCCTCGTCGTAATGACGGCCGAAAACCGCGCCCTCATCCGCAACCTGCCGGCCGTGCTGGGCCCCCGGTTCATCGACACCGGCATCACGGAGCAAACCCTGATTGGGGCCGCCGCCGGGCTGGCGCTGCGCGGGCGCATTCCGGTGGTGCACGCGCTGGCGACGTTCCTCACGCTGCGGGCATTCGAGTTTATCCGCACCGACGTGGGCATCGGCCAGCTACCGGTGAAAATTAGCAGCTTCGTGCCCGGCTTTTTGTCGGACGGCAACGGTCCCACCCACCAAGCCATTGAGGACGTAGCCCTAATGCGTGGCATCCCCGGCATGACCGTTTTCGCGCCCGCCGACGAGGCCGACATGCTGGCGATGCTGCCCCAAATCTGGGCGTCGCCCGCCCCGGCTTACGTGCGCGTCAATACCCGCCCCGGCACTTACCAGCACGCCCCGTTTGAGATAGGCAAGGCCGAAGTGGTGGCCACCGGCGCCGACGTTACCATTCTGGTGTACGGGATGCTGTTCGAGCAGGCCCTCATCGCCCGCGAGCTGCTGGGGGCCCAAAACCTCTCGGTGGGCCTGGTGAACCTGCGTACCCTCAAGCCCATCGACGAGGCCGCGCTGCTGCACGTGGTGCGGGCCGGGGGCCTGGTCGTCACGCTCGAAGACCATTTCCAGACCGGCGGCCTCTACTCCATCCTGGCCGAGGTACTGCTGAAGAACGAGCTGACAGCCAAGGTGCTGCCCATTGCCCTGAACGAAAAGTGGTACAAGCCCGGCCTACTGAGCGAGGTGCTCGAATACGAAGGCTTCACTGGCCAGCACATTGCCCAGCGCATCGCCGAAAAGCTGGGGGCCAACCCGGCGGTTATCACCACTAAAACGGAGGTGGTAGAGAATGAATTTGCTGAGTAAAACGAGTAAGCATAAAATCAGCAGAACGTCATGCTGAGCTTGTCGAAGCATCTCTCCTGCGGCAGTAATCATGATTAGTTGAGCAGCAGTGATGCTTTGACAAGCTCAGCATGACGGTCTACACTACCATCGGATTAGTTTCGAATCCTTCCCAAATAATCCCCCCAAACATGCCCAATACCGTTGCCTCCAACGCCAATTACCCCGACTTTACCGAGTCGGACGCGCTGTACGCCCGCGCCACCTCCATCATGACGCCGGTGACCCAGACCCTTGCCAAGGGCCCCGGGCAATACACCAAAGGCGGGGCCCCCAAGTACGTGAAGCGCGGCAAGGGCGCGCACATTTGGGACGTGGACGGCAACGAATACCTTGATTTTCAGATGGGTATCGGTCCTATTTCGTTGGGCTACGCCTACGAGCGGGTAGACGACGCCATCCGGGCCCAGCTCGAAGATGGTATCACGTTTTCGATGATGCACGAGCTGGAAGTGCAGTTTGCCGAGTTGATCCACGAGATTATCCCCAACGCCGAGAGCATCCGCATCAGCAAAACCGGCGCGGACGTGTGCTCAGCGGCGGTGCGCGTGGCGCGGGCCTTCACGGGGCGGCCCCACGTGCTGTGCTGTGGCTACCACGGCTGGCACGATTGGTACATCGGCACCACGAGCCGCGACAAAGGCATCCCGCAGGCCAGCAAGGACTTGGTGGACGCATTTGAGTACAACAACCTCGACTCGTTCAAAGAGTTGCTCACGCCCGACGTAGCCTGCGTGATCCTGGAGCCGTTTATTTTTGACGCGCCCAAGGACAATTTCCTGCACGAAGTGGCCCGCCTGTGCAAAGAGAACGGTACACTGCTGATTTTCGACGAGATGTGGACCGGCTTCCGCATCGCCGTGGGCGGGGCCCAGGAATACTTCGGAATAAAGGCCGATTTGGCGGTGTTCTCCAAGGCGTTTGCCAACGGAATGCCGATTTCGCTGCTCACCGGCCGGCGCGACGTGATGCAGCTGTTTGAACAGGATGTGTTTTTCTTCACCACCTTCGGCGGCGAGGCCCTAAGCTTGGCGGCCGCGATGGCCACCATCGCCGAGATGCGCGAACAAAACGTGCCCGCCCGCCTCGCCGAGCAAGGCCAAAAGCTGAAGGACGGCTACAATAAAATCGCTGCCGACCTGGGCCTCAGCCAGTACACCAAGTGCTACGGCTACGACTGCCGCAGCATCGTCACCTTCGATGCCAGCGCCGGCAACCCCTTGGAAGTGAAGGCCTACGTGCAGCAGGAACTGTTCAAGCGCGGCATCATGTGGGGCGGTTTCCACAACATGTGCTTCTCGCACACCGACGCCGACGTGGCCCACGCCCTGGCCATGTACGCCGAAGTACTGCCGCTGCTGAAAGAAGCTATTGCCGCCGGCGACGTGGCCGCTCGCCTGCACGGCGAGCCGGTGGAAGCCGTGTTTCGCAAGGTGAGCAACGCCGCGCCGGTGAAAGTAAAGTAACCCGTTTGGTTTAATGGGGCCCCCAGGCCGTCATGCTGAGCTTGCCGAAGCATCTCTCCCGCAGCAGTAATCTAATTAGTGAAGCAGGAGAGATGCTTCGGCAAGCTCAGCATGACGGCTTCTTGAGCGCAGAGGCTAGTGACCTCAGAATGCCTAAATCATTTATGAATCTTTTCGACTTAACCAACAAAACCGCTATCGTCACCGGCGCGTGCGGGCTCATAGGCCGGCAGCACTGCGCGGCCCTGGCTACTGCCGGGGCCAACGTGGTGGTGGCCGACGTCGACGCCCAAAATTGCGCCGATGTAGCAGCCAGTTTGCCCGGGGGCCCTCACTTACCCCTGGCGGTGGACGTGACCAACCCCGGGTCGCTGGCCGCCGCCCGCGACCAGATTATCAGCCGGTTCGGGCACATTGATGTGCTGGTGAACAATGCGGCCATCAACGATATGTTCGAGAACCCGGCGCTGGCGGCCGACCTTAGCAAGTTTGAGAATTTCCCGCTCGCCACGTTTCAGAAAGTGCTGGAAGTGAACGTGACGGGCGTTTTTCTGGCGGCCCAGGTGTTCGGCATCCCAATGGCCGAGCAGGGCAGCGGCTCCATCATCAACGTGGCCAGTACTTATGGCATTGTGGGGCCCGACCAGAGCATTTACCGCAACGAGGCTGGCGAGCAAACCTTTTACAAATCACCTTCTTACCCCATGACCAAGGGCGCGGTGGTGAACTTTACGCGCTACCTGGCCGCGTACTGGGGCAGCAAGGGTGTGCGGGTCAACACGTTGTCGCCGGGAGGCGTTGAAAACAGGCAGGACGCTTTTTTTGTGAAGCAGTACAGCGCCAAAACGCCTTTGGGCCGCATGGCCGCCGCCACCGATTACCAGGGGGCCGTCGTGTTCCTGGCCTCCGACGCCTCCGCCTACATGACCGGGGCCAACCTGGTGGTGGACGGCGGCTGGACGGCGATTTAGTATGTACCGGCAAGCTGTGCTTGGCCTTGCCCCATGGCCCCAGGAAAGCCTACGCAAGGCCAAGCACAGCTTGCCGGTACAGTTATGACCCATGTTTACTTAACCTTACCGCATGAACCTAGCCGATTTACAAGCCCGCGCCCGCCGCATCAAGCTATTACTCACCGACTGCGACGGCGTGCTCACCGACAACGGCGTGTACTATTCTGAGCGCGGCGAGGAAATGAAGCGCTTCAGCATCCGCGACGGCATGGGCGTGGAGCGGTTGCGGGCCGTGGGCGTCGATACCGGCATCATGACCGGCGAGGTATCGGGCTCGGTGCAGCGGCGGGCCGACAAGCTGCGCATCACCGAGTTGCACTTGGGCATCAAGGACAAGCCGGCGCGGCTGCGCGACATCATGGCCCGCACGGGCTTGGCGGCCGAAGAAATTGCCTTCATCGGCGACGACACCAACGACGTGGAAATCCTGAAGCTGGTGGGCCTGGCCGCCTGCCCGGGCGACGCCACTCGTTTTGCCCGGGCGGTGGCCGATTTTCATTGCGAAGCCTTCGGCGGGCACGGGTGCTTTCGCGAATTGGCGGAGTTTATTATTGCTGGTCGATAAAATAAAGCCACGGGTATACCGTCTGGGCATTAATGCCCGGTCAATCCTACCTTGGGAGCAATTTCGTATCCATTCATCCTTCACCCGACCGGCCTTAGGGCCCGGTTTTAACCCCACCCGCTTCGGTATGAACACCGTGAAGATCAAGAAAAACCGCAGCATCGGCCCCGGCGAGCCTTGTTACATCATCGCCGAAATCGGCATCAACCACAACGGCTCGCTCGACATTGCCAAGCAGCTCATTGACGCGGCCGTGGCCGCCGGCTGCGATGCCGTGAAGTTTCAGAAGCGCACCCCCGAGCTGTGCGTACCCAAGGACCAGTGGGAAAAGCAGCGCGACACCCCCTGGGGCCGCATGAGCTACATCGACTACAAGCGCAAAACCGAGTTCGGGCAGGCTGAATACGAGGTGATTGACGACTATTGCAAGGTAAAAGGCATCGACTGGTTTGCCTCTTGCTGGGACGAGCCGTCGGTTGATTTCATGGAGCAGTTCCAGCCCGTACTCTATAAGATGGCATCTGCTTCGCTCACCGACCGGCCCCTGCTCGACCGCGTGCGCGCCACTGGCCGCCCGCTTATGTTGAGCACCGGCATGAGTACGCAGCAAGAAATTACGGACGCTGTGGCTTACGTCGGGCTTGATAACCTGCTGATTGCGCACTCCACCTCGGCCTACCCTTGCCCCCCGGCCGAGTTGAACCTGCGCATGATCCAGACGTTGCAGCGGCAGTTTCCGAGCACGCCCATCGGCTACTCGGGCCACGAAACCGGCCTGAGCACCACCGTGACGGCCGTGGCCCTGGGGGCCTGCTTCGTGGAGCGCCACTTCACCCTCGACCGCGCCATGTGGGGCTCCGACCACGCCGCCAGCGTGGAGCCCGGCGGCATGGCCAAAATGGTGCGCGACATCCGCGACACCGAGGCTGGCCTTGGCAACGGCGTGAAAGTGGTGTACGAGAGCGAAAAGGAGCCCTTGCGTCGCCTGCGCCGGGAGGTAACGGCCGCTTAAATTAGCTTTTAGACGTTAGCTTTTGGCGGTTAGCTTTTGTGCTGATTAGCCGGATGGCCGGAATGTGCCGCCGAGCTGAAACTATTCGGGCCGTTCGCTTTTTTAGTGGGCGGCCCGCTTTTGTGGGGCCGTCTGGCGGGAGCTTTTAATTGCTGGCCGTTAGCGGGCGCTTTGAGGCAGCCCTTAGCTTTCGTTCCAACGTAATAGGCCCTGAGTTCCCGCCCGCGTGTATCGTATTGTTTGTTTTCGATCGAAAATTTAATTGCAAAGAAGCTAATAGCCAACAGCTATCAGCTAAAAGCTTAAAAGAGTCATGCTGGAAACGCTGAGCATCTTTTATCACGGCCTCAACGCCGTGGGCCGTACTACGGTCATCACCACGCCGCTGCTATTGCTGGCCGTGGCGGTTCTGCTGGTGCTGGAGCGCAAATTTCCGTACCGCAAGGGGCTGCCGTTCTTCCGTGAAGGGCTGTTCATTGACTTATTCTGGTACACACTGGTGCAGAGCTACTTTTTGCAGATTCTAATTTTTGGGTTCATCATCGCGCCGCTGGCCAAGCATTTCGGGGCTCAGTTTCATTGGGTGAGCGACTGGCCAGTGGCGGCGCAAGTGGGCTTTTTCGTCGTTACGCACGACTTTTACATCTACTGGTTTCACCGCTTTCAGCACAACAGCGCCTTTTTCTGGCGCACCCACGAGGCGCACCACTCGGGCAAGCAGGTGGATTGGCTGGCCGGCTCCCGCTCGCACGCCGTCGAGATCATCATCAACCAAACCATTGAGTTCGCGCCCATTATCCTGCTGGGGGCCAACCCGATTGTGGTGCCCATCAAGGCCCTGATCGACGCTGTGTGGGGCATGTACATCCACGCCAATGTCGATGTGAAGTCGGGCAAGTTGCAATACGTCATCAACGGCCCCGAAATGCACCTCTGGCACCACGCCGACCATGAGGAAGTGTATTTCGCCAACTTCTCGACCAAGCTGGCGGTGTGGGACTGGCTGTTCGG
Source organism: uncultured Hymenobacter sp. (assembly GCA_964242665.1). Taxonomy (GTDB): domain Bacteria; phylum Bacteroidota; class Bacteroidia; order Cytophagales; family Hymenobacteraceae; genus Hymenobacter. The sequence goes on along the minus strand of CAXTBA010000002.1, from coordinate 53,572 downwards.
CACTGCTTATTTACCCGAAGGGCGCAAGCCCATTCGCTGGGGCCTGCCCTACGCTTTTCCCAAAGATTACTTTTTGCAGCACGCCTTTTCGGTGCACCGTTTCGATGAAGCGGCCCTGGCCGAGAAATCCGGTTTGTTCCGCCGCTACCACGGCGTGCGCTGGCGGCTGCTGAGCTGGCTGGGCCAGCGCCTGCCCGCTGCCCAGGCGCTGCAAGGCTGGGCCGTGCCCGACGGGGCCCCCGAAACCGTGGCCCGCCGCCCTGGCAACAACCCCGCGCCCGCCGAGCCCGTAACCCCGGCCGCGGCCGAATCTTCTCGCCCCGTCGCTTCCCTGTCTTGAATTTAGCAGTCAATCCCGCCTGGATCTACCTGTTTCTGGCCTCCGTGATGGAGGTGTGTTGGAACTATAGCCTTAAGTACGCCAGTGTGGCCAAGATCCGGGCCATCGATTGGTCGCAGTTTTTTACCGCCCCCGCCGGGGCTTACACGCTGCTGCCGGCCATCGGGTACGTGGCGTTTGGGGTGGCCAACGTGTTTTTCTTTTCCAAGGCCCTGACCCAGATTCCGGCGGCCACGGCGTTCGCTATCTGGATGGGCATGGCCCTGGTCGGCATTAAAATCGTGGACACGCTGGTGCTCAAAGAGCCGTTTAGCGCGTGGCACGTGCTGTTCATCGGGTTCATTTTGGTGGGCATCGTAGGCCTCAAGCGCACCGCGTAGGTGGGCCCCGGCCAACACTTTGGCCGCCTTCTTTGTTTCGGCGACCATGACGCGCCTCTTGCTCGCCGACGACCACGCCATCCTGCGCAACGGTATCCGCGCCTTGCTTGCCGCCGCGCCCGACCTTACCGTGGTGGGCGAAGCCGGCAACGGGGCCGAGTTGCTGGCGCTGCTGGCCACCACCCCTGCCGACGTAGTGCTGATGGACGTGAACATGCCCGTACTCGATGGCTTGGCCACCATGCCCGAGCTGCGTCAGCGCTTCCCGGCCGTGAAGGTATTGGTGCTCAGCATGCTCGACAATGAGTACTATGTGAGCCAGATGCTGAGCGCCGGGGCCTGGGGCTATGTATTAAAGAACGTCGCCCTCAATGAAGTTATCCACGCCATCCGCACGGTGGCGGCCGGGCGCAATTTTTTATGCAGCGAAATCGGGCTGGCCATGCTTTACAAAGTGCTGGGAATGCCCCCGGGGCCCGGCGAAGAAGCCGCCCCCGCTCCCGCCACCGACCTCACAGCCCGCGAGCTGGAGGTGCTCCAACTCATCGCCGAGGGCCTCACCAACAACGAAATCGCTACCAAGCTCTTCACTAGCAAGCGCACCGTTGAAACCCACCGCCAAAACATCATCAGCAAAACCCGCGTGAAAAACACGGCCGCCCTCGTCAAGCTGGCCGTCAGCCAGAGGCTAATTAAGTAGGTACAGCGGGCGATGAACAGAACAATTAGTCACTGCTCACTACTTACTGATAATCAACTGAGGATGCCGCCGATGGTGCCGATGGTGAGGGCCACGATGGCGGTGTTGAAGATGAAAGAAACAAGGCAGTGCTGCAAGGCGATGCGCCGGATGTCGCGGGTGCTGATGCCCACGTCGGCCGTTTGGGCCGTCATGCCGATTACGAAGGAAAAGTAGGCGAAGTCGAGGTAGTTGGGTTCGAGCTTGTCCTTATAGTCCTTGCCGGTGTCGTCGGGAAATACCAGGCCGCCTAAGTCGTTGCCTTGCTCGTCGGCGTCGTAGTACGTGTGGGCGTAGCGCAGCGTGAACACGCAGTGCACCAGCGTCCAGGACAGGGCCACGGCCCCTATGCCCAGGGCTATGTGCAGGGCCTTGGTTTCTTGGGGCAGGTTTTTGAGCGAGCCCAACAGGCCCACCACGGCCGCTAGGCTGGCCAGTGCGCCACCAATCATTACCACAAAACCCACGGCGCGGGGCAAGTCATCACTAGCGGCCACCCGGCGAATGTCGTTGGTATCGGCCATGCGCATAGCCACCAGAATAAGGGCCATGTTGATGGCAGAAAAGGCATCCCAGCCCGCTATGCTGCGCGTCAGCGGGGTCAGCGCGTCCGGCACCAGCCACGCAGCCAGGCCACCCGCCACCAGGCCCATTCCCAGGCGCCACGGCAAAGCGGCGAATCGAAGCCAGGAGCTGGACGGGGGCGTAGGCGTGGGTTTTGGTTTGGCCGTTTTTTTCATCGGGTGGCAAGGTAACACCGGGTTGGTGTTGGGCGGATGTGCCCGGGGCCCTGCCCGACAACGATTTGCGCAAGCCGCACCGGATAATCTCTTTCCTTTGCCCGCATGAACTCCGCCCCGCTTTCCGGCCTCTACGCCCCGTCGCTCGCCCTCGTCACCGATTTGTACCAGCTTACGATGGCGTATGGCTACTGGCAGCAGGGCCTGCACAACCGCGAAGCCGTGTTCCACCTCTACTTCCGCAAAGCACCGTTTCAGGGCGGCTACGCGGTGGCCGCCGGCCTGGCCCTGGCCGCGGACTGGCTCGAAAACCTGAGCTTCTCCGACGATGACCTTGCCTACCTCGGCGGCTTGCGCGGCAGCAAGGGCACGCCGCTGTTCCCGCCGTACTTCCTGGCTTACCTGCGCGACCTGACGTTTACCTGCGACGTGGACGCCGTGCCCGAAGGCACCGTGGTGTTCGGCAACGAGCCGCTGCTGCGCATCCGGGGGCCCCTGCTGCAAGCGCAACTGCTCGAAACGGCTTTGCTTACGCTCGTCAATTTTCAGACGCTCATCGCCACCAAGGCCGCCCGCATCCGCGAAGCGGCGGGGCCCGACGACCAGATTCTGGAGTTCGGCCTGCGCCGCGCCCAGGGCTTCGACGGGGGCCTGGGGGCCAGCCGCGCCGCCTACCTCGGCGGGGCCGACGCCACCAGCAACGTGCTGGCCGGCCAGCGCTACGGCCTGCCCGTGCGCGGCACCCACGCCCACAGTTGGGTAATGTCGTTCGCAGACGAAGAAAAAGCCTTTGCGGCTTACGCCGAGGCGTTTCCCGACGACTCAGTGTTCCTGGTCGATACCTACGACACGCTCGACGGCGTGCGCCACGCCATTGAAGTGGCCCGGCAAATGCGCCGGAACGGCCACGAGCTGGGCGGCATCCGCCTCGATTCGGGCGACCTGGCCTACCTCAGCATCCAGTCCAGGGCCCTGTTGGATGAGGCGGGCTTTCCGGCGGTGCGCATCGTGGCCAGCAACGATTTGGAGGAAAACCTCATCACCAGCCTCAAGCAGCAGGGCGCCCGCATCGACACCTGGGGCGTGGGCACCCAGCTCGTGACGGCCTACAACCAGGCGGCCCTGGGCGGGGTGTACAAGCTGGCGGCCCTGCGCACGGCCGACGGCACGGGCTGGGATTTTACCATCAAGCTCAGCGAGCAAATTGCCAAAACCAGCGTGCCCGGCATCCTGCAAGTGCGCCGCTACCTCGACGACCACGGCCGCCCCCGCGCCGACATGCTCTACAACACCGCCGCGCCGCTGCCCGAAACCATCGTGCTCGTCGATCCCAACGACGCCACCCGCCGCCGCCCGGTTCGCCCCGGGGCCCCTTTCCGCGAGCTGCTAGAGCCCGTGTTCCGCCAGGGCCGCCGCGTGCTCGCCCTGCCCACCCTGGCCGAAAGCCGTGCCCACGCCCAGCGCGAAGTGCAGAGCCTCGACCCCGCCATCCGCCGCTTCCTCAACCCCCACCTCTACCCCGTAGGCCTGGAAAAGAGCCTGCACGACCACCGCACGCAGTTGATTTTGGAGAAGCGGCCCCAGCGCCCGGCGTAAGTTTTAGCCGGCGCCGATTAATAAAACGGTCATTCTCATCTGGCGTCCGCGCAGCCGAAGCATCTCTCCCGCTGAGTAATCCCATCAATTGGTTCACTTAGCGGGAGAGATGCTTCGGCTGCGCTCAGCATGACCGCCTAACGCATTTTACTAATTCCAACAGCCTTTAGTTCTTCGTGCCGCAGTCGGCGCAAAACTTCTGGTCGGGTTTCAGGGCAGTGCCGCAGCCGGTGCAAAACCGTTCCTGCGTATGCGCGGCAGGGTTGGGCGTGCCGCAGCTGGGGCAAAATTTCTGGCCGGCCGCCAGCCTGGTCTGGCAGTTGGGGCACTGCGCCAGCGGGGCGCGACCGAGAAAATCCAGGTTGCTGGTGTAGTCCTGCGCACGGGTTTTGGTGCGGATTTGCTCGCTGGTGGCCAGGGCCTGCTGGGCCCGCAGCTCCTCCTGCTCGTCGGGGGCGCAGTCTTCGCAGAGGCCCGCGCCGGGGTTCCAGCACACGTCGGGGCACACCCAGTGGCCGCAGCGCGTGCACTGCTTGAAGTGGTCTTTGCCCTCGGCCACGGCCGTTTCCAGGGCCGAGTCGTGGGCCTTGCCGCCGATGGCCCGCTGGATGTGGTAGGCCGCGTTCTCTGCCCCGCCCAAGCCGCCAAACAAGCTGCTGGCCGCCTGCAACAGGCCCCCAGCGATGCCGATGGCGTTGGGCTGAAACCGCGACATGTAGCCGTTGCGGCACTTGTCGCAGTGGAACTTGAACTGATAGCCTTTGTCGGTGGAGAGGTCGTCGTAGTTGGCAACGAATTGAATCATAGTGCTCATGGCGGGGCGCGGAAAGATGACGATGACGCGGGCAAAAGTAATGCAGGCAAGCAGGGGCCCTCTCGGCAAGCGAAAAAAACGCCCTTGGCAGACCACCGGCCGGCCGCTCAGCCCTGGCGGCCGGCTTCACGCTTCTGACCAGTGGCTGGCGACCGGGCTGCCTGCTGGCAGTGCCGCAGCCAGTCTTCGGCTTCGGCTACGTGCTCAAAGATTTGCAGCTCCAGGGCCCCCACCAGGTGCTTCGGAAACGTGAGGCTAAGCACGTCGGCATGCGTATCGGCCTGCACCACGTGCGCGACGTAGCGCAGGCCCAGCCGCAGGGCATGGGGCAGCCACACCCGCTCGAGCCACTCCACGGAGTCGAACCACGGGCCCATCAGCGCGACGTTGTCGTTCAGCAGGTACGGGCAGTGGAAGGGGGCCGCGTTGACCAGGTAGCCGCTGGCCCCGCGCTGGGCCTCGTCCGGGTCCACGAAGCCGCGCCACGTGGCCCGCAGCCACTGGTTTGGCTCTTCGAACGTGAGGGTACAGCGGCTGCCGTCGGCATCGTGTAAAACGTGAATCAGCATGGGCAAAGGTGGTAATCGGACAGCTGTACTTCTTCGTTGCACCGAGCGACTTCTGGCATGAGCACAAAAGTGATTAATTCGGCGCCTTGCCGCGGTTCGCCGTCGTTTATGCCCGCTAAGAAACTGGTTTTTGCTGAAAAACCAGGCCTTTCGTTTTTCGCCAGCCAACGCGGGCTGGTTGGCCGGCCGCGCACAAGGCCCGCGGTTTGCCAAGCTGGACCATAACACATGCTCGTCGCCGGCCGTTGTATTGTTCATCTAATCCACAGCACTTTCCTCAACCGAATTTCCTTTTTCCTTCATGCAAACCATTCCCACCAAAGCCTACGGGGCCAGCGGCTCCATCTTCAGCAGCCTCAAGCCGATGGACATCGAGCGCACCCCGCCCCGGGCCGACGAAGTTCACATCGACATTCTGTACTGCGGCGTTTGCCACTCCGACGTGCATCAGGTAAAGAACGACTGGCACAACACCATTTATCCTTGCGTGCCGGGCCACGAAATTGTGGGCCGGGTGCTGGAAGTGGGCCCCGGCGTCACCAAGTTCCGCGTGGGCGACCTGGTGGGCGTGGGCTGCATGATAGACTCGTGCGGCACGTGCAGTTCCTGCCGCGAAGGCGACGAGAACTACTGCGAAGGCCCCGTGAGCTGGACGGCCACCTACAACGGCTACATGAAGCCGGCAAACGAGGACTTCAACACGTTCGGCGGCTACTCCACCAACATCGTGGCCAAGGAATCCTTCGTGCTGCGCATCCCGGAAACCCTGGACGTGCAGGCCGTGGCCCCGATTCTGTGCGCCGGCGTCACCACTTATTCGCCGCTCAAGCATTGGCAGGTGGGCCCGGGCCAGAGCGTGGCCGTGGTGGGCATCGGCGGGCTCGGCCACCTGGCCGTGCAGCTGGCCCGGGCGCTGGGGGCCACGGTTACGGCTGTAACCCAGGACCCGGAAAAGCGGGCCGACGCCGAGCGGCTTGGCGCGCACGAAGTGCTGGTGTCGTCCGACGCGGCGGCCATGAAGGCCCACGAGCTGAAGTTCGACTTCATCCTGATTACCATCCCCGACGCCTTCGACGTGAACGACTACGTGAAGCTGGCCAAGCGCAACGGCGCGCTGACGACCGTGGGCCTGCTCGGGCCCTACAAAGCCCCGCTCGACAACCAGGAAGTGGCGTTTCACCGACGCTCGGTGTCGGGCTCGCTCATCGGCAGCGTCGCCGAAACCCAGGAAGTGCTGGACTTCTGCGCCGAGCACCACATCCTGCCCGAAGTGGAAATCATTAACATGCAGGACATCAACGACGCCTACAAAAAGATGCTGGACAAGGAAGTGCGCTACCGCTACGTCATCGACATGCAGTCGTTGAAGGACGCCGAATAGCTTTCCAGCCCCGGGAATTAATTTTTATTATTTCATCATCAAACCAACCATCACCCTGCCATGAACGAGGAAAACAAATTCAGCCGACGTGACATTATCAGCGGCCTGGGGGCCGGCTTAGCCGTGGCGGCCGTCGGGCCGGTGCTGTCGGCCCAAGGGGCCCCCGCCCCGGCAGAGGCGGTCCCCGGCCCCCTCACCGACCCCACCACCAAGTACCCTAAGCCGCCGTTCAAAGGCCAGTCGCAGCCCTGGCCGGGCCTGGCCAGCCAAATGGACCCGCGCCCCGACCACGGCGAAACCAGCTACAAAGGCTCGGGCCGCCTGGCCGGCCGCCGGGCCTTGATCACCGGCGGCGATTCGGGCATGGGCCGCGCCGCCGCCATTGCCTACGCGCGCGAAGGGGCCGACGTGGCCATCAACTACTTGCCGGCCGAGGAGGCCGATGCCAAAGAAGTCATTGCCCTCATCAAAGCCGCCGGGCGCAAGGCCGTTGCCATTCCGGGCGACCTGCGCGACGAAGCCTTTTGCCAGAAGCTGGTGGCCGAGGCCGTGCGCCAGCTGGGCGGGCTCGACATCGTGGTGAGCAACGCCGGACGGCAGCAGTCGCACCAGTCCATTCTGGACATCTCGACCGAGCAGTTTGATTGGACGATCAAGACCAACATCTACGCGCCATTCTGGATCATTAAAGCTGCCCTGCCGCACCTGCCGCCTGGCTCGGCCATCATCGGCACCACCTCCGAGCAGGCCACCGACCCCGCGGCCGACCTCTACGACTACGCCCAGACGAAGGCCGCCACCACGAATTACGTCCGTTCGCTGGCCAAGCAGCTCGCGCCGAAAGGCATCCGGGTGAACGGGGTGGCACCGGGGCCCATCTGGACGCCGTTGCAGGTGAGCGGCGGGGCCACGCAGGAAAAGCTGGTCAAGTTCGGCGGCGACACGCCAATGGCCCGGCCCGGCCAGCCCGCCGAGCTGGCGTCCATCTACGTGCAGCTCGCCGCCAGCGACGCCAGCTACGCCACCGGGCAGATTTATGGGTCGGCGGGCGGCAAAGGGCTGCCGTAAGGCAAGCATTGCCTCATTCGCGAAGCAGTGCGGCAAGCTGAACCTGCAATGCCAATAGCAATGAAACCCGGTTTCCCTAGCGGAGACAGGGTTTTATTGTTTTGGGTTGAGAACGAAGGGTTGTCGGCAAGGCGCGGGCCACGCGCCGCAACGCTGGGCCACGCACTACAAGGCTAGGTCACAACCGCTGACGCTTTGGGCAACTGCTGCAATGCTTCGGGCGTCAGCAACAATGCTTTGGGCAATGGCAACAATGCTTTAGGCGATGGCAACAATGCTTTGGGCGACGACAACAATGCTTTAGGGGGTAGCAATGATGCTCCGGATAGTAGCAACAATGGAACAAAATGTGACAACAATGCCCTAGGTGATGTCGATGATGCGCCAGACAATTCCGACGATGCGTTAGGCAACTCCAACAATATGCTGGGCAACTCCAACAATGCACCGGGCGGTGCCACCAATGCATTGGGCAGCAGCTACGCTGCTGTAGAAGCGCCCGCGACGCCCCCGGCAATGCCCCAAACATTGGCTACGTTTGGGGCCTACTACCCAACAAACAGGTTTTCATGAACAACAACCGCCTCAATGCGCTGCTTTTGCGCGACACCAACACCGCCGCCGGCCTGCTCGCCGACCAGCTCAATTACGCCCCGCTCGAAGACGACATCGCGCCCCTGCGCACCGCCCACGCCGCCAACCTGGCCCAGGCGCGCGCCCTCGAAGACGCCGTGCTGGCCGACGACCAGGACGACGCCACGCAGCAGAAAGCCGGGGCCCGCGCCCAGCTCAAGGCCCTCGGGGCCCGCCTTGCCGCCGCCCTGCAAGCCTACGCCGCCAGCGCCGCCAACCCCGACGCCGACCTGGCCGGCCGCGTCAACTTCAACCGCAACGGCCTCGGCCGGGCCGACGACGCCACCTTTGCCACCATCCTCACCGCCCTGCTCAAGGAGGCCCGTCCCCTGGCCGCGCCCCTCGCCAAGCGCGAGTTCACCCCCGCCGACCGGGCCCTGGCCGAGCAGCTCCTCCAACGCTTCGAGCAAAAGCAGGCCCGCCAGCGCGCCAGCGTCGTCGACGGCAGCACCGCCCGCAAAGCCCTCATCGCCCTGCTGGCCCGCAACACCGACCTCGTCAAGCAACTCCGCGTGCAGCTGCGCTCCTACCAGGACGCGCCCGCCAAGCACGCCGTCTGGCTCCGGTTCCAGGGGTACACGAAGCTGATTGTGCTCGGCAGCAGCCGGCCCAAAGGCGGTGCAAAAGGGCCAGCGCAAGCGTAAGTAGTTACGCAAAGAAAGGGCCCCGCCGGTAGCTAACGGGGCCCTTTCTTTGCCGGCCCACCGGCCCGAAAACAGCGCTTAAAACTTTCCCAAGCAGCAGCGCGTTGGCTCAAAGCAAAATGGCAGCTATCTTGCTGCCACTTAGCTTATCGATTTATTTTCTTATGAAAAATACTATAACAGGTGCTGCCCACGCCGGCATTGGTGGGCAACGCATCGACGCGCAGCCCAGCAATCGGTTCGTGGCTTCGGCGCAACAGCCCGCCGTGTACATTCCCGAAACTCCGGCTTCTGGGGTACAGTTTATCAGCCAGGTACGCACGGGCTTGGCCCCGGCGGAGGCGCAGCAGCAGATACGTGCGCTGTCGGCCATGCTCGACCTGACCGTAGTAGAAATGGCCGCCGTGCTGGCCACGCCCGAGCGCACGTTTGCGCGCCGACTCGAAACCAAGTCCATCGAAAAAATAGCGCCCCTGACCAAAGTGCAATCGGAGCGCCTGTTGCTTTTGCGGCAGCTAGCTGCGCACGGCCTGGACGTATTCGAGGACCAGGGCAAGTTCAATCGGTGGTTGCGCCGCCCGCTACCCCTGCTGCAACAGCAGTCGCCGTTGCAGCTGCTGGATACGGTGACCGGCTTCCGGTTGGTAAACCAGGTGCTGGGGCGCATCGAGTACGGCGTATACAGTTAACATATGCCAATACTCGTTTACCGAATCGAAAAGGAACGTTACTCGACTACGCTACGAAGCGGCGAAGGCGCTCGTTTATACGGCGGGCGCTGGAATCCCGAAGGCACGCCCCTGGTTTACGCCTCCGAATCGCCGGAGCTGGCGTTTCTCGAAAAGCTAGTGCATTTAGACGGCACCCCGTTCAGCGACCTGCCGCCTTACGTGCTGGCCACCCTGACGCTGCCCGACGGCTCGGTGGAAACCATCGCAGAAGCAGAATTGCCGCCGCAGTGGAACGAGTTGCCTGGCTCCGACCACATAGCCCGGTTCCTACTGCCCCGGTTGCAACCCAATAATCCGTTTTTGGGGTTTGCCGTGCCCTCGTCGGTTTTGTCAGGGTCGCCCACCCGCAACGTGCTGCTCAACCCGCTGCACCCGCTGATGCAACAGGTAGAGATTGTGACAACCATTCCGCTGGTGCTGGATGAGCGCCTGCGACCGGCACCCATTCCGACGGCCCCGATTAAACGCGCTGGCCGGGCCCCGACGAAGCGCAAACCAAGGCTTTAATTACTTCATTAGTTCAAAATGGAGTTTGCGCAACTACCGCATCTAACTGATTTTAGAGAAAAGGCTCCAGCGCCCGGCGTAATTTAGATAGTCAATGGCATCCTTATCTCAAAGCTTGACGCATGGAGTATCTACTCGATACTTATTAATTACAATCATCTCTTTATCCGTATTTTGCAGCAGTTGCAAACACATGACTGATGGATTAGCGAGTAAAAAACCATCTGTTGTTTTAGTCAAAGGCAATGTATTTGTATCGCTTGATACCACTAAAATCATCCACGGAATTCAAATTGTTTTTATTCGACTCCCAGACGGCCAGATAATAAGACCGATAGTCGATAAACGAATGTCAACTACCAGCCACTACCAAGTACGATTACTAGCAGGCCAACTTTATTTAGCCAGATTGCAATTAGTATCGCACCTGTGCGAAATAGAAGCTCAAGAACTATTTGTTCCTGATAAATTAAAGAAGCCCGTTTGGATAAAGAATTTTTACATAAGTCCACCTGACAGTACCGAATATGGTGGGTGCATGGCTGGCTGGCGGCCCTGATTTGACTTACGCATACCGCAATTCCCCCTCCCCCACGCGCAGCGTCACGCCCGGCTCGGCGGTGAGATGGCCGGCTACCTGAGCGTCATAGCCGCTGGCTTGCAGCGAGGCCACCACGGCGGCGGCACTGGCTTCTTCGGTCACGAGCAGCATGCCGGTGCCCATGTTCCAGTAGAGGTAGGCGGTTTCGGGGCTGATGCCGCCCACTTCGCAGAGGCGCTGCATGGCGGGCAGGGGCGGAAAAAGGTTGTCGAGCAGGGCCCCCAGGCCGTTTTTGAGCACGCGCTGGAAGTTATCGGCCACGCCGCCGCCGGTGATGTGCGCGACGCCGTGCAGCGGCAGGCCCGCGTCGAGCAGGGCCCCCACGCCGGGCGAGTAGATGAGCGAAGGGGCCAGCATGGCGTCGCCCCAGGTGGGGAACTGGGCGGCGTCGGGGCCGTCGTAGGGGGCCGCGTGCCAGTCGTCGCCGAACAGCTTGAGCAGGGTTTTGCGGGCCAGCGAGTAGCCGTTGGAGCGGAACGAGGGCGAGCGCAGGGCCACCACCGCGTGGCCGGCCTGGGCGGTTTTGCCGCTCAGGGGCTGGGCCAGGCTGGGGTGCAGCACGCCGATGGCCGTAGAGCACCAGTTGAAGTTCATCCGGGCCCCCGGCCAGCCGCCGATGCGGTTGCCCAGCTCGGCAATCTCGCCGCCGGTGATAGCGACTTTCGAGAAATTGGCCGCGTTGTGCAGGCCGCGCATCAGCTCGTCCACCACGGTGTAGTCGAGGTGGTTCACGTCGATGATGTTCGAGAGGTTGGTGGGCACGAAGCCGGCGGCGATGAGGTCGTCGGCTGTCATGGCGATGAGGTCGTAGCCCAGCGTATCGTAGCGGTTCAGGCGCTCGGCCACCTCAATCTTCGTCCCGATGCCGTCGGAGCTGATGCCCAGGCGCTCGGCCCCGAACCGGATTTCATTGGAGAAGCCGCCGTCCAAATCCTGGGCCGGCTCGCCGGGCAGGCCGGTGCGGTTGGCAAAGGTTTTTTTGGCCCAGCCGTAGGCATTGCGGGAGGCGGCGTTGCCTTCTTCGATGGAGTAGCCGGCGGGGTTTTCGGGGGAAGCGGTCATGAAGTAGTAAAAACGATTAGCGTGAACAAACTAAAAGGCCGTCATGATGAGCGAGCGGAGCGCAGTCGAAGCATCTCTAACGCAGCAGTAATCCATGATTAGCCAGCGGTAGAGATGCTTCGACTGCGCTTTGCTCCGCTCAGCATGACGGCTTGGAGTAAGCTAAATAACCTAGTGTTCGGTCGGCTCGGGAGCCTTGGCGCTCACCGACTTCTCTTTTTTATCGACGCGGTGGCTGGCGCGCTCTTCCTGCACGTGGCGCAGGTAGTGGGTCACGTCGCCGGTCGGGTACTTGCCCGAGAAGCAGGCGAAGCACGAGCCGCCGTGGCCGCGCTCTTCGGAAAAGAGCTGTTCCAAATCGGCCAGGTCCTGGTAAATGACCCGGTCGGCCTCGATGTAGCGGCAGATTTCGTCTTCCGAATAGTTGGCCGCAATCAGCTCTGTGCTCATCGCCATGTCGATGCCGTAAATGCAAGGCGACACGATGGGCGGCGCGCTGGAAATGAAGTACACTTCCAGGGCCCCCGCCTCGCGCAGCAGCCGCACGATGCGCCGCGACGTGGTGCCGCGCACGATGCTGTCGTCCACGACGGCCACTTTTTTGCCTTCCACAAAGGCGCGGATGGGGTTGAGCTTTTTCTTCACCACGTCTTCGCGTCCGGCCTGGGTGGGCACGATGAACGAGCGGCCCATGTGGTTGTTTTTCACCAGGGCCCGCCGGTAGGGCACGCCGATGGCCTCGGCCAGCCCGGAGGCGGCGAAGTAGCCCGACGACGGCACGTCAATCACCATGTCGGGCTTCAAGCCGGCGTCTACCACTTTGCGAGCCAGTATTTTACCCAACCGCACCCGCTCGCGGGCCACTAGCCGGCCGTGAATTACGGAGTCTTCGCGGGCGAAGTAGATTTGCTCGAACGCGCAGAAGTTCTTGGGCAGCGCGTAGGGATTCTTGTAGTGAACCTGGAAGTTGTTGTCGATGAAAATGGCCTGGCCGGGGCCCACATTTTCAATGAACTCGAAGTCCAGATAATCAAAGCACGTGCTTTCCGACACGAACGCGAACACGGGGCCCTCGGGCGTGTCGCGCCGGCCCAGCGCCAGCGGCCGGATACCCAGCGGGTCGGTGAAGGCCAGCAGGCCGTGCCCGGCGATGAGCGTGATGGTAGCGTACGCGCCCTTCACCAGGTCCTGGGTCGTCTCCACGGCGTCGAAAATGTCCACCACCGAGAGGTGATTCAAGTCCTTTACGCGCAGCTCCGACGCGAAGGTGTACATGATGAGCTCCAGGTCGTTGGTGGTTTTGGGCAGCACGTGGTACTTCTCGTGCAGCAGCTTGGCCACGTCGCGGAAGTTGATGACGTTGCCGTTGTGCACCATCGCCAGCCCAAACGGGTAACTTGTGGTAAAGGGCTGGGCCAGGTCCGAATCGTTGGCTCCCTGCGTGGTGTAGCGCACGTGCCCGATGCCGGTGTGGCCCTTCAACTTCTTGACTTGCTTGGGCTTGAACACGTCGTTCACCAAGCCCTGCCCCTTGTGCAGGCGAAACGCGTCGCCGTCGAACGTGGCGATGCCGGCCGCGTCCTGCCCCCGGTGCTGGAGGGCCGTGAGGCCGATAATCATGTCACCCACAACATTATCGGGGCCGTGAAAACCTACAATACCACACATATCTTTTGAATTAAAAATTATGAATTAGAAATTAAAAATTGAATGATTTTGAATGATAAAAAGGCAAAATGAAAACTTATTTTTAATTCATAATTTTTAATTTTTAATTAAACTCGCCAGCGCTTTGGCGTACAATTCGTGCTCCACGACCAAGCCCCGGCGCTCTACTTCGGCCAACGTTTCGGCCCCTATTAAATCCACCGTTTGCTGGGCGAGGACGGGACCGGTATCAAGGCCTTCGTCGACGAGGTGAACGGTGATTTTGGTTTCGGGCAAATGGTTTTCGAAGGCCCACTCGTAAGCGTGCAGGCCCTGGTGCTGGTGGGTGTCGGCGGGGTGGATGTTGACGATGCGGCCCGCAAACGGGTGGATGAATGCGGGCGACAAAATGCGCATGTAGCCCGCCAGGACGATAAAATCGGGCCGGTACCGTTGGAGCAGCGCAGCCGCTTCGGCGTCGAATTCGGTCCGTTTGCGGCCTTGGCTGGGCAGCGTCGCCGTGGCGCAGCCCAGGGACGCAGCGGCTTCGAGGCCGGGCGCGGCGGGTTGGTTGCTGAACACCACGGCCACTTCGGCAAGTTCGCGCAAGACGCCGGTTTGCGTGGCGCGCACCAGGGCCAGCATGTTGGAGCCGCGCCCCGAGAGCAGGATGGCCAGGCGGGCCTTGGCGGGTGCGCCCTCTCCCGGGGCCCCCTTTCCGGGGGAAACCAGGCGATTTTCATCAAGGGGAAAGGTCAGCATGGACACCGGTTCAAGCCTCAATTTACGGCGCGCGGCGTTAGCACCGGCGCGGGGCGCTGGGCAATGTCGGGCCGCACGTACTTATCCTGGAAGCTAACCTGAGCGGCGGCTTCGTAAGCGCGGGCCGTGGCGGCCGCCAGCGTGGGGCCCTCGGCGGTGAGCACCAACACCCGGCCACCGCTGGTAACGAGCTGGCCATCAGCATCACGGCGAGTGGCTCCGTGGTAAGCCTGCACGCCGTAAGGCAAATTTTCGAGCCCGAAAATGGGGAAGCCCGTCGGAAACCCAGCGGCCGGGTAGCCGCCCGAGGCCAGCACCACGCCCACGAAGGCCCCCGGCCGCTGGCGCACCAGTTGGCCCGACAACGAGCCGTCGAGCGTCGCCTCAATTAATTTCAGCAGGCTGCTGTCGAGGGCCGGCAGCAGCACTTCTGCTTCGGGGTCGCCGAGGCGCACGTTGTATTCGAGCAGCTTGGGGCCGCTGGGCGTCAGCATGATGCCGAAGTAGAGGAAGCCGCGGAACTTAAATTGCTCGTTTTGCAGGCCCCGCAGCGTGGGGTCGATGATGTCGCGCCGGATATCGGCCAGCACGTTGTCGTCGGCAAACGATACCGGGCAGTAGGCCCCCATGCCGCCGGTATTGGGGCCCTGGTCGCCGGCCAGCAGTTGCTTGTGGTCCTGCGAAGTGGCCAGCAACTTTATCTCGCGCCCGTCGGTGAGGCCAATGATGCTAATTTCGGGGCCCGTCAGTTTTTCTTCCAGCAAAAACGAGTACCAGCCGCTGTAATGGGCCTGCAAATCATCCAGGGCTGCTTCGGCCTCGGCCGGCGAATTGCACACGTACACGCCCTTGCCGGCGGCGAGGCCGTCGTATTTCACCACCACGTGGCCGCCCAGCTCGGCGGCTTTGGCGCGGGCCGCCGCCACTTGGTCGCTGCGGAACTGCCAAGCCTGGGCCGTGGCCACGCCGTGGCGACGCATGAAATCCTTGCTCCACACCTTGGAGCTTTCCAGCTTGGCCGCCGCCTTGGTGGGCCCAAACACCTGGATGTCAGTACCCACAAAAAAGTCGGCCACGCCGGCCGCCAGCGGGGCTTCGGGGCCCACCACAATCAACTGCACGCCCTGGTGCCGGGCGAAAGCCGCTACGGTTTCAAAGTCGAGCGGATCGAGTTCGGGATGGCTGTTGGGAATGCCGGGGTTGCCGGGCACCACTTGCACCGACGCGCCGTCGCGGGTCAGCTTGGCGGCCAAGGCGTGCTCGCGGGCCCCGGAACCGAGGAGAATGACGGGTTTCAAAAGCTATTGGTATTGTTTGGCGGAAACGCGCAAGCGTTGTGCTAGCTGATGTCCTGGATGGAAGCAATGAGCCCGTCGCGGAAGGTGAAAACGGACTGGCCGATAAGTTGAAGCACGGTTCCGGCCCTGAGGCCGTTGGGGAAGTCAACAGCAGTGATGGCGAAATAGTCAATATCAGCCTCTGCGCGTTCGTTATGGAAGCGAAATGATTTAATGTGCTGATTTCGCTCCGTAAACATATTAACTGCTTGCTCGGCCTGCGCCTCAAACGCCGCCTTGCCCTCGGTTCGGAGTGTGACGGTGCCGTCAGCCACATTTTCAAACGTTATGTCTGGGTGCAGGCGCAAGACCATACCCGCTACCTCGAAGCTATTATAGGCTTCTAAGTAGTTTTCGACGAGTTCACGCGCTTGCTGTTCAATCATAGCTATTAATTATAGTGCGCGCAGCTCTTCGTCGGCCGCTTTCAGCTTGGCTTTGGTGGCCTTAATTTCCTGGCTGAGCCGCTCGCGCAGACGCGGAACATTAAGGGCCCTCAAGGCAGCCTGGGCAGCATTGTCGGGGCGCACCACGGTGAGGTTGGGCGTGCCCGAGGGCATGACGACCGACGAGTTCAGGTTCATGGCCAGCTCGGCGTAGTCCTTCCACGGCGGGCAACTGATGACGGGCACGTTCACGTTGGCCGCCAGGGCCCCACCGAGGCCGTTAGACAAACCCGCCACGGCGATGAGCACGCCAGGCTCCAGGCTGTTGTTCCAGACGGCGGCCATGCCCACGATTTCCTCGCCGTTTTTATGGGCCGAGGTCACGCGTAGCTGCGTGAAAATGTCGTAGCCTTCTAGGTGTTTGCGGATGTTCTGGCAGTGTTCCTTGTCGCCGGCCGAGCCCATCACGATGTTTACCCAAGCGTCTTTCATGATGCCGGCCTGCACGAGGTTGGCCAGCAGGCGGGCGCGGGCATCGTGGCGGCCCGAGCCTGGAGTTTCTTCAGCAGCTTGCTCCGCCGTGGGTAAAGCCTGGCCGGTGATGCGCTGGTAGATGTCGAGGTAGCGGCGGCTGGCTTCCTGGGCCACTTCCGGAGTGAGGGCGCGGGGGTACTGGCCGTTTTGCTTGTTGGCAATCAGCCACTGGCGCACGTACTCCTTGTCCATTTGGGTGGCCGTGAGCGGATTGGCCGCATATTCCTCGGCAGCCCAGAAGCGCGACGAGTCCGGCGTGTGCATTTCGTCGATGAGAATCAATTTCCCATCGAGCAGGCCGAATTCGTACTTGGTATCAACCAGAATAATGCCCTTTTCAGCCAGCAGCTGCGAGCCCACGGCAAACAGCGCCAGCGACTTCTCGCCCATCTGGTCGTACAGCTCTTTGCTCACCCAGCCCTCGCTCACGAGGTTTTCGGGGGTGATTTCACGGTCCGACTCCTCCTTGGTGGTAGGCGTCAGGATAGCCTGCGGAAAAGCCTGGTTTTGGGTGAGCCCGTCGGGCACCGTCACGCCTGAGAACGTGCGCTGCCCAGCCTGGTAGCCGCGCCACATTGAACCCGTCAGGTATTGGCGCACAATCATTTCCACCTTGATCGGCTGCGCTTCCTTCACCAGCATGGCGTTGGCGTCCACCAGCTTCAGCACGTGATTGGGAATGATGTGTTGGGTTTTGGCAAACCAGAAATCGGCCAGGCCGTTGAGCACCGCGCCCTTGTGCGGGATGGCCGTTTCGAGCACCGAATCAAACGCCGACAGGCGGTCGGTGACGATGATGAGGCGGTCGCCCGACGGGGCGCGGAGGCTGTCGCGCACCTTGCCGCGGTGCAAAAGCGGGAGTTGGGGGGAAGCGAAGTGCGTGAGGGTGTTCATGGAGATTTAATTGACTAAAACCGAATGCTTTTGTGCAATATGCGCTACGATGTTCTTGAAGATTTGCAGGCCCGCGCCTTCTTCCGAAGCCCCGGGGTCCTGCCGGCGGCGGCGGGCCCAGTCGGGGTGGTTGAAGGCCGATAGGAACGCTTCCGGGTGCGGCATCAGGCCAAACACCTGCCCGGTGGGGTCAGTGAGGCCGGCGCAGTTGAGGTCGGCGCCGTTGGGATTGTGCGGGTATTCACTAGTGCCGTCGCCGGCCGCGTCGATGTAGGAAAGGCAGTTGAAGCCGCCGGCTTCCAGGGCCCCGCGGGTAGCGGCGTCGGGCACCACCAACCGGCCTTCGCCGTGGCGCACGGGCACCTCCAGCACGTCCATTCCTTGCAAAAACGGTGTGTTGGACAAAGGATTCACGCGCAGGCGCACCCAGCGGTCTTCGTAGCGGCCCGACGCGTTGTGCGTCAGCGTAACTTCCGGCGTCACGTCGCCGCCAAGGTTGGGCAGCAGGCCCAGCTTCACCAGTACCTGGAAGCCGTTGCAGATGCCGAGCACGAACTTGCCGTCGGCAATAAATTGCTTGACATCATCAAGCAAGGTGCGGCCCCCGGGCCCCGTCTGCCGGTAGCGCAGCTTGTTGGCCAGCACCACGCCCGAACCCAGGTCGTCGCCAAACGAAAAGCCGCCGGGGAATGTCAGCACGTCGAAATCGTGGATGCTCACCGCACCGTGCAGCACTTGGTTGAGGTGCACAATGGCGACGTGGGCCCCGGCGAGCCGGTAAGCGGCCGCAATTTCTTCTTCGCAGTTAATGCCGAAGCCGGTGAGCACGAGGGCCCGCACCGCGCTGTCTTGTGCCGGTGATTGAACTTTATGTACTGGCTCTTGAAAATCTTGTGCCATCTGATTTAATTTTTGAACTGACGCGCCGCCGCTTTGTGCCATTAGCGGCCGGCCGCTTCGCCCATCCCAGCCAGCCTGTCCACACCAAGCAGCTGATTGACAGGACCGTTTGACCAAACCTGCCGCAACTCAGCTGCCAGGGTCCCCAGCACGGTTTGGCCGGCGTGGCGCACGGTCAAGTAGCCGTTGTCGGTTACCAGGCCCAGGCGCGTGGCGCGGCCGGCCAGCAGCTTCTCGAACGCCACCACATCGGCCGGGGCCACGGTGGCCACAAAGCGCGAGTGCGACTCTGAAAACAACTGCGTGGGCAGCGGCAACTCGGTTTCGGGCAGCTCCACCGCCGCGCCGCAGCCGTAGCCAAACGTGGCTTCGGCCAGCGCCACGGCGAGGCCGCCATCGCTCAGGTCGTGGCACGACTGAATGAGATTTAGATCGTTGGCCTGGCCGATGAGGGTGTACAGCTCCTTTGCTTTATCAAACCGAACCCGCGGCACCTGGGCCCCCAGCTCGCCGTGCAGGGCATAAAACTCGGAGCCGCCAAGCTCATCATAAGTTTCCCCTAATAAATAGATGACGTCGCCGGCCTGCTTGAAATCGGAGGTGATGGCGCGGCGCACGTCGTTCATCTTTGCCGTCATCGAATACAGCACGGTGGGCGGCACAGAAATCTTCACGCCGTCGGCCTTGAAGTCGTTCTTCATACTGTCCTTGCCGCTCGTGAGCGGGATACAGTAGGCGGCCGTGGCGTCGCGCAGGGCCTCGCACATCTGCACCAGCTTGGCCAACTTCTGCTTGCCGTCGGGGTTGATGGCGGGGTCGTACACCGAGTCGGGCACGCAGAAGTTATCGTTCACCGACCAAAAAATGCCGTCGCTGGGCGTGAGGTTGGGCAGCTTGCCGCCCACGGCAATAATTTGGCGCACAGCTTCATCAAACGAGCCGGCCGACATTTGGTAAGCGTCTAAGTCGCCGTAGCGGGGCAAAATGCCGTTGCTCACGGCCACGCCTTCCCAGCTCTCGAAATTAAAACGCACCACGGCCGCGTCCTGCGGGGCCTGGCCGGTCGCGCCCATCAGCGGCTTTACGATGGTGCGGCCCTTCACCTCGTGGTCGTACTGCCGGATGACGGCCTCGCGCGAGCAAATATTCAGGGCCCCCAGCAGTTGGCGCAGCGTGTCGGTGTAGTCGGCCAGGGCCGGAATCGCCGGCTCGGCGGCGGCGGGCTTTTCGTACTCCGCTTCCAGGATCTTGCGCGGCACGCCGTCGTGCAAAAACGCCAGCGCGAGCCGCGCCACCGGCTGGCCGTCGAAGTTCACGTCCAACGAACCATCGGCGGTGAAGTAGCCAATGTCGGTCAGCTCCACCTCCATTTCCTGGCCCAAAACCAGCAACTCAGTCATTCTCGCCGGCTCCACTACCAGCGTAAACCGCTCCTGCGACTCGCTCACGAAAATTTCCCAGGGCCGCAAGCCAGGGTATTTCAGCGGCACCTTTTCCAATTCCACCACCGCGCCGCCGCTGATGCCCGCCAACTCGCCCACGCTCGACGACAGCCCGCCCGCGCCGTTGTCGGTGCTGCACTTGAGCAGGCCCCGGCGGGCGGCTATGAGCAGGAAATCCATCGCCAGCTTTTGGGTGATGGGCGAGCCGATTTGCACGGCCGTGGCGGGCGCGCTTTCGTCCAGCTCAATGCTCGAAAACGTGGCCCCGTGGATGCCGTCTTTGCCCACGCGGCCGCCGGCCATCACAATCCGGTCACCGGCGTCGATCCTTTTCTCCCACGAATCAAGGCCCGCAAACTGCATCGGCATCACGGCCCCGGTGCCACAGTACACGAGCGGCTTGCCACGGTAGCGGTCGTCGAACACAATGGCGCCGTTCACCGTGGGCACACCCGATTTGTTGCCGCCGTCTTCGATGCCCTTGCGCACGCCTTCCAAGATGCGGCGCGGGTGCAGCTGGCCGGTCAGCAGGGGCCCGTCGTATTCCGGGTTGCCGAAGCACAACACGTTGGTGTTGAACAGCAGCCGGGCCCCGCCGATGCCGGTGGCCAGCGGGTCACGGTTATTGCCCAAAATACCGGTGATGGCCCCGCCGTAGGGGTCGATGGCCGAGGGCGAGTTGTGAGTTTCCACCTTCCACACAAACAGCGAGTCGGCGTTGATGCGCACGGCCCCCGCGTTGTCGCTGAATACTTTAACGAGCCAATCGTTGCCGTTGGCGCGCAACTGGCGGTCTACTTCCGCGGTGGCGTCTTTGATGTACGTTTTGAAGAGCGAGTCAATCTGCTTCGTCTCCCCGGTCGCCAAGTCTTTGTAGTTGATGACGGCGCTGAATTCCTTGTGCTTGCAGTGCTCCGACCACGTTTGGGCGATGATTTCCAGCTCGCAATCGGTCGGGTCGGCTGGCAGGCCCTGGGCCCGGCGCGTAGCCTGCGTTTCGGCCGAAGCGTAATGGTCGCGCACGGCCCGCATTTCCTCCAGGTTCAGCGCGTAAATGTTGTCTTTTGAGAGCTGCACCAGGGCCCCGTCGCTGAGGCCGGTGAGCGGAACCGTTGCCGTAATGGCCTCCGCACCGCCGCCGGGCCGCGGCGTGTAGTCGCGGATGCCGTCGGCCACGCGGCCCACCTCGAAGCGGTTGATCAGCTTGTTGCCCAGCAGCTCCTCGGCCAAGCGGCGCAGGTCGGCAGCGGGCAAGTCGTTCTCCAACAGGTACAGCTTCTTACTAAAAATGTGCTGCGTGTGCACGTCCAGCGGTTCGTTGAAGAAGTCGGCCAGCGCGCTCTGAGCGCTGGTGCCCTCGTCGTCGGTCACGCCGGGGCCTCTAGCTACCAGGATGTAAGCAGCGAAGCCGGGCACGGGGGCCACGGCTTCGTTCAGGGTTACGTCGTGCAGAATTGGGTCGGCCAGGCAGCCGGTGGCAAAGGCGTGCAGCTGCCCGGCGTTCAGGGCCCCGTAGCGCACCGTGTAGCGGGCGGCGGTGCGCACGCGGCCGGTGGCCAGGCCCAAGTGGCGCGCCGCGGCGGCCGCCACCCGGTGGCCGTCGCCGTCGGGCTGGCCGGATTTGAGGGTGAGCTGGATGGTGTGGGTGGTCGACGTCATTTGGTGCCTGGTTGTTGGTGCTTGGTGGAGAACGTCATGCTGAACGCAGCGAAGCATCTCTACCGCGGCAGTAATCAATGAATAGTCAGCGGGAAAGATGCTTCACTGCGTTCAGCATGACGTTCTTTAACTAGCAGGCAAAAGTCACTTTTTCTCGGGTCGGCTGCCTGGCTTCACGGCTGGAATTCCGGCCAAATGCGGCGGAATGTGGTCGGCATCAAACACGGCGGCTTCCACCGCCAACAGCGCAAAGTTCGGGAATGGAAGCTTCACCGCACCACCCGTCCGGTCAATTAATGAGGCCACGGCCAAAACCTCCACTCCCATTTCGGCCAGCACGCGGGCCACTTCCAAGGTACTCTTGCCGGTCGTAACTACGTCTTCAGCAATAACTACCCGCTCGCCAGGGTTCAGCACGAAGCCGCGCCGCAAGGTCATTTCGCCCTGCGCGTCGCGCTCCGTAAAAAGCGACGGCACGCCCAGTTGGCGGGCCAGTTCGTAGCTCACCACCACGCCGCCCATCGCGGGGCCCACCACCGTGTCGGGCACTAGGCCGGCCGCCCGCAGCTGCGCGGCCAACACCGCCATGGCCGGCGCGGCCAGTTCGGGACGCCGCAAAAAGCGGGCGCACTGCACGTAAGTATCCGAATGCAGGCCCGACGAAAGCTTAAAATGGCCGCTTAGCAGCGCGTCTTCCTGGCGCAGCTGCGCTTCCAGGACGGCGGCTACTTCGGCGGCGGGCAGGCCGGGGGTGAGGATTTTGGTCATTTTATTCGAAAACAGAATACCTTGAACGTCATGCTGAGCGCAGCGGAGCGGAGTCGAAGCATCTCTATTGCGGCAGTAATTAATTTGATTAGTCAGCGGGAGAGATGCTTCGACTCCGCTCCGCTGCGCTCAGCATGACGCTCTTATATATCCATCAGGATTTCACCAAACGGAACTCGTTTATTTGGTCGCGCAATTCCTGCGCCGCTTTCCCGGCGTCTGCCGCCTGCCAGATGCTGCGCGAGGCATTAATCAGCACGCCGCTCCCATCCTTTCGTAGCCCAGTCTTCAGGGTGGCAGCCAAATCGCCACCCTGGGCCCCGATGCCGGGCACCAGAAACCACTGCTTTGGGCAGGCGGCCCGCACGCGGGCCATGGCCGCCGGCTCGGTGGCCCCCACCACGAGGCCGATGGTGACGTCGGGTAATTCTTCGTCCAGCAGCTTAGCGATTTGCGCCGCGCAGTCGCTCAGGGTGCCGCCGCGGGTCAAGGCCGCGTTTTGCAAGCCGTGGCGCGGGTGGTTGGAGGTTTTGGCCAGCGAAAACACCAGCTTGCCGGGCCGGGCGAAGGGCCGGATGGCGTCGTCGCCCATGTACGGGTTCACGGTCACGCCGTGGGCCCCCACTACGTCGTAGGCAAAGCGGGCGTAGTGGTCGGCGGTGTTGGCAATGTCGCCAAACTTGCCATCCAAAATCACCGGAATGTCGTCGGGAATGCTCGCAATGGTTTCCTTGAGCAGCGCCACTCCGTGTTCCCGGCTCAAAAAAAAGGCCAGGTTGGGCTTGAACGCGGCGGCGTAGGCACTGGTTTGGGCCACCACTTCGCGCAGGCGCACGGCCGCCTGGGCATCGTCGCCGGTGGGGTCGAGGCCCACGCAAAGCAGGGAATTCGCGGTCTGAACGCGGGTCAGAAGTTTGTGCATAGGAGCGTGGGCGCTGCGGGTCCGCGGGTTGAACGTGCATTGGGCGGACCGGCGAGGCCCGCGCCACAACCGGCCCCAAAAGCAAAGCCGCCCGGCTTGCACCGGGCGGCTTTGCTTTTGGCGGTCGACTAGATAACGTTGTCGCGGTTGATAAGGAACGGCACGCAGTCGCGGATGTCGGTCTGGCAGAGGATGAACTGGGCCACGCGGGCCATGCCCACGCCGGCACCCGAGTGCAGGGCCACGTGGTTCTGCTCGTGGAAGCTCAGGTACCACTCGAAGTCTTCCAGCTTCATGCCCTGGCGGATGAGGCCGGCCAGCATCGAGCTGGTTTCCAGCTTGTGGCGCAGCTTGGCCCCGTCGAACTCGCGCTCGGCGGCCCCGGCGCTCTCGCCGGCTAGCGGCAGCAGCAAGTCGGTCGAGTTCACCACGCGGGGGTCGTCGTCGTTGTTGCGCATGTTGAAGAATTTGATGTCGGCCGGGTAGTGGGTCACGAACATCGGGCCCATCAGCTCGGTGAGGCGGCCTTCGTGGGGGGCCTCCAGGTCGTCGCCCCAGGCCAGCTCGGGAAAGCCTTCGGTTTTGAGCAGCTCCACGGCGTCGGCGTAGGTCATGCGCTTGAAGGTGAGGGCCGCCAGGTCTTCGGCGCTGCGGCCGAACAGGGCCAGCTCCTTGGCGCAATCCGTGGCCACTTGCTTGGCGGCGCTGGCCACGATGCTGCTCAGGTGGCCAATCAGTTCGTCGAGGCCGCCGAGGTGTTCAATCTCGAACAGCGAGAACTGCGCCAAGCGGCGGTTGTCGGCATTCAATTCTTTGCGGAAGCTCTGAATTTCACCGTACACGCGGCCGCTTTCCACTTTTTGGGTCAGCATTTCAATGTAGAGCTGGTTGCTCTGGGGCAGGAACATCTTCTTGCCGTCGTACCAGTCGATGGTGAACAGCGTGTCGGTGTTCTCGCAAGCGCCGGTCACGCCCACGATGTGGGGCATGTTGTGGATGGCCATGAAGTGCTCCGACTCCACGTACTTGCGGGCCCCGCGAATCATGGCGTCCCACACCTTGATGACGGCCATGCGCTTGGCGTCCGTGCTCAGGTTGCGGTTGCCGGCGTGGGCCGAGGCGATGGTAGCGGCGGCTACTTTCGGGGCGAGCGTGTTGGTATCCATAAGATGAAAATTGGGGGTGGGGAGTTTGTTATTTTAAATTAAAAGCTGGCCCGTGCGGACATAAAAAAACCGTTTCGAAAAACCGAAACGGCAACGGGATAAAAACCGAAAAAATCAATGAAAACGCCGAAGGCAACGACCGGTTGGTCTTCGTGCAGAACAGCTTGCAGCAGCGTTCCGCGCTTCATCTGGTGATGATTGGGGCGAATCATGCTGCAAAATTACGGCAGTTTTACGCCCCGCAATGATTTCGTAACGTTAATTTTTTTTTACCCGCGACTTGATTTTTTTATGGCCGCCGAAATCGTGCGAAATAATTAATTCCTGGCCTATTTCGGCTTGCCGCCAGCGGCCAATATTTTTTTGCCGCGCTGGAAGCGGTTGCGCCGCTGGCCACGGGGGCCGTAACTTTGGCTCTTTATTCCGCTACCGGCCCCTCGGGCCTACCGGAAACCCTAAAGCGCGGGGCCCGGCCGACTGTCAGTCGGCCGGGCCCCGCGGCGTTTATAAGCTGCTCTTTAGCTAAACAGCCTCTCACCGAAGTCTTTGCAAAAGCTGTGATTTAAAAAGTTAACATATTGATCATTAGTGGATAATAAATCATATTAATTATTTGCAATTCCTACAGAATTGTATTACATAGTATTTGAACTATATAATCTCCACTTTGTTCATAATTGAACCATAGCGAGCGGCTTCGATACACGCTCAACCTCCCGCATTTTTATGGAAGCCCCCCTTCCTTTAAACGTATTTGTAGTAGAGGACAACGAATGGTACGGCGAGTTGCTGGTGCACCAGTTGGGCCGCAACCCCGACCACCGCGTACTACGCTTTGGCACGGCCAGCGAGTGCCTGGCTCATATGGCCACCGAGCTGCCCGACGTCATTACCCTGGACTATTCCTTGCCCGATGCCAACGGCGAGCAGGCGCTGCGCTTGTTGCGCGAACGGGCCCCGCAGGCGGCCGTAATCGTTATTTCCGGGCAGGAAGACGTGGCCACGGCCGTGGCTTTGCTGCGCCAAGGCGCTTACGACTACCTGGTGAAGGACACTTCGACCGGTGAGCGCCTGCGGAGCCTGCTGGACAAAGTGCGCCAGCAGCTGCGCCTGAGCCGCGAGAACGAGCAGCTGCGCTCGCAGCTCGACGCCCGCGGCAACGGCCCCGCCCAACCGGGGCCCGCTTCGCCCACGGGTGCTGGCTAGCCCCGGGCCCAGCCCTGCTGGTGGGCCCCGTCGGCACCAAGCCCGAATCTTATACCGCAGCCGGACAACTTAACGCAAAAGCCCACGGTTATAGACGCGTATTAGTGCTTGCCCCGCGCGGGGCAAGCCGTTTCATTGCACTACTTATCCTTTCCCGCTATGTTGTCCGTCCTACTTGGCCTGCTAGGCGCTGCCGCCTTGCTTGCCCGCCGCGCCGCCCGCGCCCCGAAACTGGTGCCCGTGCCGGTACGCAACGCGTAAAGCCTGCATAAAAATAAAAAAAGCAGCCCTCGGGCTGCTTTTTTGTTGTTCCGCACAGTATGGGAGCAGCGGTCCGGTACCGCCGGCTGGTTATCAGCGGATGACTAATTTGCACATCTGGTTGGTACCGCCTTCCAGCTTCACGTAGTACAAGCCGTTGGCAAAACGGCTCAGATCGAGCACTTTGGTTACGCGGTCGTTGAGGTCCGTCATCGTTTCGCGGTAAATTACCGAGCCGATAACGTTCAGCACTTGCAGCTCGACGCGGCGGCCTTCCTGGCCGTTGATGGTGAGGTGCACGATGCCAGTGCTGGGGTTGGGGTATACCACCAGCGTTTTGTCGTCGTTGCCGGGGCGTACCTGCGCTGCTGCTACGCGCCCGGTTTCGCCGGGGCCAGGAGTGGGACGGGCCATGCCGGTGGCCAGGCTGCCGACGGCCAGGGCAATGGAAAAAGATAAGGCAAGTAAATTTTTCATCATACAGAAATTCGGAGAGCGAATCGGCCCGGCTGGCCCAGAAGGAACACGGACTGATGGAATTAACGGCGGGAATTGCTTTTGGTTTACAAAGCTAATATCAAACAGCTATGTTGTTGATAAAAAAGCCATTATTGTCGATGAAATTCAACCTTTTCACGATTACTCACCACTTTTCATCGCCTTACTGAGTGGACGTTCTCATCATCGGCGGCGGTCTGGCCGGTTTGGCGGCGGCCCTGGACTTGGCCGGGCGTGGCCAGGCCGTGGCCGTGGCGGAGCGCCGGGCCTATCCTTTCCACCGCGTGTGCGGCGAGTACGTGAGCAACGAGGTGCGGCCCTACCTCGCCCGGCTCGGGGCCGACCCCGCGCCGCTGGGCCCGGCCGACATCCGCCGGTTCGAGTTGTCGTCGCCGGCTGGCCGCCGGCTGCACAGCCCCCTGGACCTGGGCGGCTTTGGGGTGAGCCGCTACGTGCTGGACGAGTTTTTGTACCGCCGGGCCCTGGCGGCGGGCGTGCAGTTTTACCTGCCCGCCACGGTGGCCGACGTGGCCTTTGACGCCGCTGCGGGCCGCCATGCGGTGGCCCTGGCCGACGGCCGCACGCTGGCCCCGCGCGTGGTGCTGGGGGCCTACGGCAAGCGCGCCAACCTGGACCGCCAGCTGGCGCGGCCGTTTTTTCAGCAACGCTCGCCCTACCTCGGGGTAAAGTACCACTTGCGCCTGCCGGGCTTTGCCCGCGACGTGATTGCGCTGCACAACTTCCGCGCCGGCTACGCGGGCATTTCGGCCATTGAGGACGGCAAGCTGTGCTTTTGCTACCTCGCCACGCGCCAGAATTTGAAGGCCCACGGCAGCATTGCGGCGATGGAAAAAGCCGTGCTGCACCAGAACCCGCACTTGCGGGCTATTTTCCAGGAGGCGGAGTTTTTGTACGCACAGCCAGAAGTTATCAACGAGATTTCCTTCGCCCCGAAGCAGCCCGTGGAGCAACACATGCTGATGTGCGGCGACGCGGCCGGCCTCATCACGCCTTTGTGCGGCAACGGCATGGCCATGGCCCTGCACGGAGCGGCCCTGGCCAGCACCGCTGCCCATGATTTCCTGACCGAAAAGACTACCCGCGCCCAGATGGAAACCGCCTACGCCGGGGCCTGGCGGGCGCAGTTTGGGGCGCGGCTGCGGGTGGGCCGGGCGGTGCAGGGCCTGTTCGGCGGGCCGGTGTTGAGCGAGGCCGTGGTGGGGGGCCTGCGCCACTGGCCGGGGGCCGTGCGCGCCCTGATGCGGCGCACCCACGGGACGGCGTTTTAAAGTTCGGCTCCCGACAAAATCTTTTGCCCCCGTGCGCGCCGTATTTTGCGTAAACTACGCTTAATGACCAGCTATCTAGGGGCCATCGGCACCGCCAACCCACCGCACCGCATTGCCCAGCAGCAGATTGCCGACTTCATGGCCCAGGCCCTGGAATTTGGCGACGCCGACGCCCGCCGGCTGCGGGCTCTGTACCGGGTGTCGGGCATCGCGCAGCGCTACTCGGTGCTGCCCGACTACGGCCGCGCCAACGGCGATTATACGTTTTTCCCGAACACGCCCGGCCTGGAGCCCTTCCCCAGCGTGGGGCAGCGCATGGCGGTGTACCGCCGCGAGGCCCTGCCGCTGGCCCTGGCGGCCGTGGCCGACTGCCGCCGCCAAGTACCCAGCCTGGCGCTGGCCAGCATTACCCACCTTATCACGGTGAGCTGCACGGGCATGTACGCGCCGGGGCTTGACATTGAGCTGGTGCAGGCCCTGGGCCTGCCGGCTGCCGTGCGCCGCACCTGCGTGAACTTTATGGGCTGCTACGCCGCCGTGAACGCCCTAAAGCTGGCCGACGCCGCCTGCCGCGCCGACCCCGCCGCCCGTGTGCTGGTGGTGAGCGTGGAGTTGTGCACGCTGCACTTCCAGAAGAGCGCCGCCGACGACCACCTCGTGAGCAACGCCTTGTTTGGCGACGGCGCAGCGGCCTGCCTGGTGCAGGGCCGGCCCCTACCCGACGGGGCCCCTAGTTTGGCGCTCACGGCGTTCCACTGCGGCCTGGAGCCGGATGGGCACGACGACATGGCCTGGCACATCAGCGACTTCGGCTTTGAGATGACGCTTTCCAGCTACGTGCCCAAGCTCATCCAGCGCGGCATCGGGCGGCTCACCGAGCAGTTGCTGGCGAATTTACCGGTGCAGCGGGCCGATATCCACCACTTTGCCGTGCACCCCGGCGGGCGCAAAATCCTGGAAACCATCGAGCAGGCCCTGGGCATGA
Source organism: uncultured Hymenobacter sp. (assembly GCA_964242665.1). Classification (GTDB taxonomy): domain Bacteria; phylum Bacteroidota; class Bacteroidia; order Cytophagales; family Hymenobacteraceae; genus Hymenobacter. The sequence continues at coordinate 25,111 of CAXTBA010000002.1, read as the reverse complement.
CAGCCGCCGACAACCGCCACGCCTACCGCGTGTTGCGCGACTACGGCAACATGTCGTCGGCCACGGTGCTGTTTGTGCTGCGCGACGTGCTGGCTGACGCCACCCCCGCCGACCATGGGGCCCCGGTGCTCAGCTTCGCTTTCGGCCCCGGCCTGACGTTGGAAGCCATGCTGCTGGAAGTGTCATTTAACAAAGCGGAAGCGGCCCAGTTGGCGTCAAGCGTGCCGGCTATAGCCGCCTTGGCTGAGGTAGATGAGTAAGTCTAGAACCAAGAAATTATTGCGTTGAACGCCGGTTGTTATAAGTTGAGTGCTGGCTGTTAAATGATAACTGTTAAATGTTAAATGAAAGAGCGCCGGGGCCCGAGCTGATGGACGACCTGACGCTGGCCTCCGATGACCTGCGCCGCAACCTTGACGAGCTGGAGGTCATCAACACCTGGCTGGGGGGCTACCGGCCGGTGCTGGACGCGCTGGCGCGGCTGCGGGCCCGCTTCCCGGCCGGCCGGCCGCTGCGCGTGGCCGACCTGGGCAGCGGCGGCGGCGACACGCTGCGCCACATCGCCCGCTGGGCCCGCAAGAACGGCGTAGCCGTGGAGTTGACCGGCATTGACGCCAATCCATTTATGCTGGACTACGCCGGGGCCAAAAGCCAGGAATACCCTGAAATCACTTACCAGCAATTCGATATCTTCTCGCCGGAATTTCAGTCCAAGCCCTACGACGTGCTGACGTGCAGCCTGTTCTGCCACCATTTCAGCGACGACGAGTTGGGGGCCCTGCTGCGGCAGTGGACCGGCCAGGCGCGGGTAGCGGTGATCATCAATGACTTGCACCGGCACTGGCTAGCCTACGGCAGCATCTGGGCCCTGACGCGGGCGCTTGGCGGTTCGTACCTGGTGCGGCACGACGCGCCACTGTCGGTGGCCCGCGCCTTTCGCCGGGCCGACTGGGTTGCCTTGCTCCAACGGGTGGGCATTACCAATTACGAGCTGCGCTGGCGCTGGGCCTTTCGGTGGCAACTGGTTATTTGGCCGGCGGGACAAAAGCAATAAGTAGCGTAAATGATACGGCCACGGCGCGTCCATCTTGCTCACCAGGTACAAACCGTGGCAATTTACGTACCGCTGCCAAGGTGTTGCTATCGCATTCACTACCTACACCTTTAGCAATTCTAGCATCGCTTACTGTACCGTCAGGTCTTACTGTGAAAGAAACGAAAATGCGAGAGCCAGTACACGCAGAAGCAGATAAAGGGGAGATTTCTTTCCTGATAGCAGCTACAATTGCGGCATTACCTCCCCCACCTGGAAGATAGGGCATGTGTTCTATGTAAGTGTATAGCTTGTTTTCATTACTTTTTCCTGGGAAGCGTCAGGGGTAGTATTTGGTATTGCTTGTCCCACAACGGTGTAGCCTATTAGCAACGATAAAGTAACAGTTAAGGTAAGCCGGCGCAGAAAGGATAGAAGAATCATACTGCAACCTAACGCAAAATATTCAAATCATTAGCACTTACATTGCTGGACTCAGCATTGCCTGTCGGCTAGACTTTCGATGCACGCTTCCTCAGCCCCACAGTCCCGCCGCGACGCGAAACGTGTTGGCGTGGGCTTCCACGATATCGGCGATGCGCTCGGAATAGCCGCCGCCCATGCACACTACTACGGGCAGGCCCCGGCGGTGGCAGAGGCTGAGTACCAGTTCGTCGCGCTGGCGGCAGCCGTCGCGGGTGAGGGCCAGGTGGCCCAGCTTGTCGGTGGCCAGCACATCGACGCCGGCTAAGTAAAACACGAAATCGGGGGCCACTTGGGCGAGCAAGCGGGGCAGAGTTTCGGCGAGCAGGGCGAGGTATTCGGCGTCGGTGGTGCCGTCGGGCAGGGGTAGGTCGAAGTCCGAGGCTTCTTTGCGGGCGGGGTAGTTGCGGGCCCCGTGCATGGAAAAAGTGAACACGCGGGGCTCGTCGCGGAAGATGGCGGCCGTGCCGTTGCCCTGGTGCACGTCCAAGTCAACGATCAACACCTTCCTGGCCAACCCGTTGGCTAGCAGCCAGGCCGCGCCCGCCGCCTGGTCGTTCAGCAGGCAAAACCCTTCGCCCCGGTCGCGGAAAGCGTGGTGTGTGCCGCCCGCAATGTTCAGGGCTACGCCGTGGATCAGGGCCCGGCGGGCGCACTCGATGGTGCCGCCCAGGATGGTGATTTCGCGCGCGATTAGCGCCGCCGACCACGGAAATCCTGTGGCCCGCTCCTCGGGCCGCGTGAGCTGGCCGTGGCGCAGGCGCTCGAAATACCCGGCGTCGTGCACGCGCAGGATGTCCGCATCGGGTGGAGGCGTGGGCACAAAAAAATCGTCCGCCGTGGTCGTGCCTTCGCGCAACAACTGCTCGGGCAGCAGCTCGTACTTCAGCATGGGAAAGCGGTGGGCGGCCGGCAGCGGGTGGGCGTAGCTGGGGACGAAGGCGATGGGCAGCATTGTTTGGTGTGTGGTGCTTGGTTGTCGGTGCGTGGGGCCCTTCGTCCTTGCGAGGAGGAACGACGAAGCAATCTTTCTTTCCGATAGCGCCATTAGCCAAGAGCGCCATTAGCCAAGCAAGCCGAAGGAAAGATTGCCGCGCTCCACTGCGTTACGCTCGCAAGGACAAAGGGCCCCATGCACCGACAACCAAGCACCACGCACCAACAACTAACGAACCGCTGCAAAGCTCATGCCGCCGAGCACGGCCCCGTCGTCGTCCAGCGTCAGGCGCAGGGTGTGTTGGCCAGCGGGCAGCGCCAGGGGGCCCTTGGCGGCCAGGGGCCAGTCAGTGGACTGGACATTGCCGGGTACTTCGAAGGTGCCGAGCGGCGCACCGTCGAGCGTGAGGGCCACGCGGGCGGGGCGCGCGGTGGGGTTGGCGGCGCGCAGGCGGGCCACGTAGGGCCCCGCCTTGCCGATGCGCACCGTGTAGTTCAGCCACTCGCCGGCGGCGGTGTGGTCCACCACGAAACCGGTGCTAGCGGCATTGGGGCTGAGGTCCACGCCGTCGTTGCGGTAGGCCCCGCCGGTATTGGGAGCAGGCGCTTGCAGGCCCTGGGTTTTCTCGGCGTAAGAATCAAAATACGCCTTGCCGTTGCGGCCCAGGTCGTAATCGGCGGCGGGAATGGTGCCGGGCAAAGTGAGGGCCCCGAAAGGCTTCGTATCGTCGGTGCGCAACTGGCGGGTGAGGGCGTCCACCACGTCGCGGTTTATTTGGCAATTGGCAAACAAGCAGTTGTGCAATAGCGCGGTGCGGCCAGCGGCATCCAGGATGCTGCCATAGGGCCGCACGTCGAGCAAGCTGGCGCGGCCGTCCACGCGCTTGAGTGTCCAGTGGCACCAGCCGATGCCTTGGGCGTCGAGGGTGCGGTAAGCGGCGGCCATCCATTCGTTCGAGTTCTCGCCAATCTCGCCCACCCACACCGGCACGTGCTGCGCCGCCCGAAACCGCACCATGCCCCCGATAAGAGACAACTGGTTGAGGTTTTTCGGGTCGGCGGCCGTTGGGTCGTTGGTGTTCCAGTAGTGGTGGGCGTTGTACACCAGGTTAGTTTTATCCTTGGTTTTCAGGGCGCCCGGCGTCAGGTTGGTGTAATCATTGCCGTAGCCGTTGCCTTCCAGCAACAGCAAATGCTTATCGCCCTGGGCCCGCACCGCGTCGATAAGGCGGCTGTACAGCGCGTTCAGTTCGGCGTGGTTGGGCGAGAGGCCGTGGGCAGCGTCCACGTTGTGGGGCTCATTGATGAGGTCGTACATGGCCACGCGCGGGTCGTTTTTGTAGCGCGCCGCCAGCCTTTCCCATAGCCGCACCGTGATGTCCTGGTACAGGAGCCGGCCCCGGGCGTCGCGCCGCTTCCAAAGGTCGAGCGGCACCAGATTGTCGTTGATGTTGCGGTCGGTGCCCTCGCCGCCGGGGGCCGCGTGCAGGTCCAGCACCACGTACATTTTCCGGGCCGCGCACCAGTCGATTACTTTATCCAGAATGGCAAAGCCCGGGGCCTGTTCCGGGCTGGTGAACAACTCGTTGCGGTCGTAGTACCCGGCCAGGGCCTGCACGTAGGCCGGCACGTTGCCGCTCACCAAGGCTTGGTTGCGGGCGTGGCGCTGGGCGGCCGTCAGCAGCAGGTCGTAGTGAAACGGCACCCGCACGCAGTTAAAGCCCTGGTCGGCAATGAAATTGATGTCGGCCTGGGTGACGTAGCTGGCCCGGTAGTCGGCGTAAAACTTCTCCACGTCGGCCTCGGGCATGGTGCGCAGCAGCGCCCGCTTGATGCGCCCCTGCGAGTTCAGCGAATCGGTGCCGAGCATGTAGCTTTCCTGAAGCAGCCAGCCGCCCACGTTCAGGCCGCGCAGACGCACTTCTTGGCCCGCGTTGTCAACAATTTTGGGCCCCTCGGCGTGCAGCAGCGGCAGGGTTTGGGCGTGGACACGGCCCCCGAGCAGCGCCAGCGCAAAAGCGATAAACAGTCGTTTCATAGCGCCAAGCTACGCAAGGCGCCGCGCCAGGGCGGGGCGGGCAGCCCGCAAAAGCGGCATCAACCCGGGGCCCTCAAAAAGAAACCGCCTCCCCGTGCGCAGCGGGAAGGCGGTTTGTGAGGCGTATTGGGCTCGAACCAATGACCTCCACCGTGTCAGGGTGGCGCTCTGAACCAACTGAGCTAACACCCCGGTAGCGCCCGCCACGGCCGGTGGCGAGCACTGCAAAGGTAGCATCAACGGGAACAATCCGGCGGGGCCCCGGCAGTTTTTTGGGCTGAGGGGCCACGGGCGGCAACTTTCCGGGCGCGGTAAAGTATAGGGCCTCGTCGATACCCAACGCAGGGGCCTTTCGCACTATTTTTTTCCTTTTTTATTTGATTCTTATGAAAAATCTTCTCCTCACTTTAATGCTGGGGGCCGTTGCGGCCCCCGCGGCCCTGGCCCAGGCCCGGGCGGGCGGCAACCTCAGCTCGGTGGACTACACCGGCGGCGCGGTTACCGAAACCCGCAACACCGGCTTCGGCATCAAGGGCGGCTACAACCTGACGAACCTGTACGGGGGCGGCAAGGACCAGCTCCGGCCCGACGCCCTTAGCTCGTACCACGCCGGCGTGTACGGCCAGTTCGGCTTCAACCAGTTTTCGTCGGTGCAGGTCGAGTTGCTGTACTCGCGCAAGGGCTACGTCGCCAACTCGGCCGCCGCCGGCCAGTACACCACCCACCTCGACTACCTGGAGCTACCCATCCTGTACGTGGGCAACTTCACCAAAAACCTCAGCTTCCACATCGGCCCGCAGGTGGCGCTGCTCAGCAACGCCAAGCTCGGCGACCAGAGCATTGCCATTGCCGCCGGGGGTTTCAACAGCTTTGATTACGGCGCGGTGGGCGGCCTCGAAGCCCGCTTTGGCCCCGCCCGCCTGGGCGTGCGCTACGACCTGGGCCTGGGCAGCGTGTACAAAGACGGCGTAACGGTGACTTACCGGAGCACCAAAGTGGCCGACCTGGCCAGCACCAACATTCACAACCAGACGTTCCAAGTGTACCTGGGCGTGGGATTTACCCAGTAAACGTCGCCCAACGACCCGCCGCCCGCACCAGGGGAAGCCGCCGGTTTCTTTTGGCGCGGGCGGCCTTACTTTGCGCCATGCCCACGCCAGACCCTTTTGCCCTGCACCAGGCCCGCGAGCTGTTCGAAGGGCGCGGCCTGGCGGTGCTCGCCGTCTGGGTGCTCGGCAACGTGCTGGTAAGCGGCTACTACGTGGCCCACACCGACCGGCGGGCGGCGGCCCACCACTTCCATTTCATGAACGTGGCCTGGGGCCTGGTCAACGCCGGCATTGCCACCTGGGGCATCCTCAACCTGTACCGGGCCCTGCCCGCCGGCTGGTCGCTGGCCGCCGAAGCCGCCGCCCACCACCACGACGAGCGCCTGTTCTTCGTCAACGCCGGGCTCGATGTGCTGTACGTGCTGGCCGGGTTCTGGCTGGCACGGCGCGCCACCGCACCCGACGCCAGCCGCCCCGTCCGCCTGGCCGGTTTCGGCCGGTCGCTGAAGTTGCAGGGCGGCTTTCTGTTAGGGTTCGATTTGGCGATGGGGGCCCTGCTTTTCATCACGGCCGGGCCGTTGCGGGCAGCGGGGTTATAGCTGCGCTTACTGCATAAAAAAAACCCGCTACTGTGCAGTAGCGGGTTTTTTTATGCGTTTTAGTTGCCAAAAATTAGTTGTGGCCGCCGTGCTGGGGCTCCAGCATTTCTTCTACAATTTTCTTGTTGAAGGCCGGGAGGTCTTCTGGCTTGCGGCTGGTGATGAGGCCGTGGTCGGTCACCACTTCCGAGTCTTCCCAGTGGGCCCCGGCGTTTTTGAGGTCGGTGCGCAGGCTGGGCCAGCTGGTCATGCGCTTGCCGCGCACCACGTCGGCCTCGATCAGCGTCCAGGGCCCGTGGCAGATGGCGGCCACCACCTTGCCCGAACCGGCAAACTCGCGCACGAACTCGACCACGTCTTTATTGGTGCGCAGCACGTCGGGGTTCATCTGGCCGCCGGGCAGCACCAGGGCGTCGTAGTCGGCCGGCTTCACGTCGCCGATGACTTTATCAACGTCTACTTTGTCGCCCCAGTCTTTGTTGGGGCCGTCCCAGCCCTTGATGGAGCCGCTCTTGAGGGAGATGACGTGGGTCGTAGCCCCCTCGCCTTCCAGGTATTTCTTGGGCTCATCGAGTTCGGCTTGCTCAAAGCCGTCGGTGGCAATGATAGCAATTTTCTTGCCCTTGAGTTTGTCGCTGCTGAAGATGGACATGGGTGGGAAGTGGTAAAAGGAAAGGGCCGGGGATAGTCCCGGCTCTTCTGCGTTTACGCCCGGCGGGGCCGTTGGTTCAGGCAAGATTTGAGCAACCAGGAGTTAGCCAATACTCAGTCGCGCACGACAGCGATGCGATTCGTTTGCGAACAGCCTTCGCCTCCGGATTTACGCTGTGCCGCCACTGGCCGGGCCAGCTACTGCGGCGGCAGTCGTGCCAGCAGTTTATCGACCCGCTCGGCAATCCGCGGGCCCTTGCCACGGTTCGCGAGGGCAAACTGCCGGATGGCCGGCACGTCGGTGCCAGGCGGCAGCGGGCTCAGGTGCCCCACCACCACCAGCGCGTTGTACAAGCCGTTGAGGTTGTTTGGCTCGGCGGTGGCCTGCCGGAGCAGGGTCGGCACCAGGTTGGGGTCCGTGGCGTAATAGCTCATCAGGGCCCGGTAGGCCGCGCCGCGCTGGCCGGCCGTGGGCGCAAACAGGCCCGCTACCTGTGCCGCCAAGGGAGCCACGCCCGCCGGCAGCGCCTGCGCACTAGCGGGCCGGGCGGCCTGCAAGTCCACGTTCGCATCGCCCACGTTCGCGTCGATGGAGGCAAAGTTTTGCCGGAGTTTGCTCACTTCGGTGCTCACCGTGCCCAGCACCACCCGGCAATCGGCGGCCCCGGCGGCCACCACCCGCTGCAAGGCATCCAGCCGCTGCACGGCCTGATCGGTCGATTCCGTTAGCTGCCTGACCTTGTACGCCGCGTTGGCAATGGCCTCCTTATAGTCCGCATTCTTCTTTTCCAGGGTGCGCTGCTCGCTCTTTATTTTCGCTAGCGCCGCCTCGTTGTTGGTTATTTCCTGCTTGAGCTTTTCGTTTTTCAAGTCCGTCAGGTTGTAGCCGATGCCAAGGGTGATGATGCCTCCGCCCACGACGACCGCCGATTTAAGCGCGTCCGCGGCCCGGGCCGGCCAGGAGTTTTCGCGCCGCAGCTGCTGCGTTTCCAGGGCTAGCTTTTCCTGCTCCGCCACTTCGCGCGCGTGTTGCAGCCGCTCTTTTTCTGCTTCGCTGATCTCGCTCATGGCTTGGTGACTAGTCAAACCAAAAGTAAATATTCTATATTCAAAAAAGCAAAGTCACATGAACTACCTGGCTGCGCTTACTGAATAGCCAGCCTTCTAAAAAATCACTTTTCCTATTGGCTTGCTCCCGCATGGGTCAATACGCCAGTGCACCGACTGTTTTCAGCACTTCGGCCAGCCAGCGGCCGGCGGCTTCACATTCTGTTTCGATGGTCATGGCATTACATTCCGAATACAAGAATTTTACTCATTCATCATGATAAACACTTAACGCATCATCAAGATAATCGAGGCTAAACCACTGCAATTCTGTGAGACTAATTATTTCGCCGGTGCGTAGAGTAGCATACCTGGCTAATTGTTTAGGGTTAAGCTCGGATACTCGTATTCTTTCTTTGTCAATCTCATCAAAGCTGTAATAAACAGAAGAGTCGTTCCATTCAATGAATGAAAACAACCTTTTTGATGGCCTTATTAACAGAAACGGCAGGTCTGGCTTTTTTGACCCCTCTACATAGGCGGCCATTCTTAATATGAAACAGTTGGCGGACCTGATGTAAATAAAGGTGTTTTGACCAATACAATAGACCCAAACTGCTCTTGAGTTGAAAATCAGTTCAGGGTGTACCGGATTTTCAAAAATGGCTACACGTCCATAATAAGAGCCCATTCTCACCTCATCTATGTTGTACACACAAATTCCATATAGAAGTTTTGTAGCTAACGTATCTCTTTTTAGAGCGGTTTACCTTATGGTAATCAATGATTTAATCACAAAAAACAGGTATACGGTTCATGAAACCGCTATAAATACAGGGGTTAATGGTTGATTTTAGTCGTCGTAGCAGGAACTACTTTATATAATAAGAATATATTTAATATTAAAGGTGCCAGAAAAAGACAAAGGGTATAACTAGTATTTAAACCAGCGCGTGGCGAAGCTAGCATAAGTAAATTGAAAAATATATCCATTAAATATAATAAAGAGGAAATAATAAATAAGCTTTTTGCTATTACTTTCAAGTATTTATGTTGATAGTACTAATACAGCCATAATAAAATTACACCAAGAATACTTGGGAATATTAGAAAAATTCCTATGAATTCTATCACTGATTGCCAAGTTTTTATTGAATTTAAATAAATATAAATAAATAAATTTATTCCAAGTATAACCGGGAGCGTAATTTTTGGTGCGAGAAGCTTGCGCATGAAATATCGTTTATCATCAGTTTCATAAAAACAGTCTTCGTTCCATGAATTGGTTTCGTATCCTTGTAATTGTTCCGGAATTATATCCCAATTCTTTAGGTCCATTTTCTAAGAAGCTGTTTGAGTTAGCCAAAATTAGGAACAGGAAATAACATTCTTTAAGCAATTCAAACCGGAAGCACAACCATTCAACATATGGATGAACTGATGGTACTCCCGGCCTGATTTTATGCTGCCTGCCCCATCACCGCGTCCATGCGTTTTTTCACGCCGGCTTCCACGCTTACCGGCACTTGCTGCGGCGCATAGCCTGAGCCGTTGAAGGCGATGGTATAGTCGCCGGCGGGCACGGCCAGCGCGTAGCGGCCGGCGGCGTCGGTGGTGGCGGTGGCGGTTTTGGGGCCGGTTATTTCCACCGCTACGCCGGGGGCGGGGGCCCCGCCGGGCAGGGTGAGGGTGCCGCGCACGCCGGCCTGGCCGGGGCCGCGCACCAGGCCCAGCAGGTACTCGGTTTGGAAGAGGCGGGCGGTGTCGGGCTGGAGGCGGAAGATGCGCTGGGCGTCGCGGTTCATCTTCTGGTAGTCGTCGTAGAGGGCCTTGTTGGCGGTTTGCTGGGCGGTGGTGCCCTGTTGGGCGGTGCCTTTCAGGGCCTGGTACTCGCCGAGCAGGGCCGCCACGTCGGCGGCTTCGGCGGCCAGGGTAGCGGGGAAGCCGTCGGGCATCTGGCCGGCGGTGCGCAGGTCGGCCGCGTGGGCCCGCACGAAGGCGTCGGCCGCCGCCATCAGGGCCGAGGCGCGGGCCCAGTCGTTGTGCCCGGCGGCGTCGTAGTCGCGGTGGCCGGCCGCGTCGCGCATGGCGGCGTAGGCGTCGGGGTAGGCTTCCTCGATGTAGCCGTCGAGCTGGTACCAGGCGGCGAGGTACTCGGTGAGCTGGGGCAGTAGGCGCTGGCGCACGGCTTCGGCCTGGCCCGAGCGGGCGGCATCGTCGGGGAGGGCCTGCGCGGCGGCGAGGGCCGTGGCCTGGACATCAGCCAGCGCGGCGGTGTAGCCGCTTTTGTAGGCGGCAAACCGGGGCAGCTGCTCGCGGTAGGCTTGCCACGCCAGCGGCAGCAGCAGGTACAGGTCGCCTTGCGACATAGGGATTAAGGACTTGGTCATGGTGGTGCCGAATAGCGGACGGTGGAAGGTGAATACTGGCGTCAAATGTAGGCGGCTTAAGCCCGTCCGCAAGGCCCCGCATCTATAAAAAATACAAAATCGTTCTTTTTGCAGCAGGCTTTTCCGCCGGTTTTTCGGCCCCGGCCGCGCCGTGCCGGGCCCCGGGGCCCGCGGCCAGCCAGAAACCGGGGTAAGTGCGTCCCCCGGCGGTGGCGGCCGGCCGGAAAAGCATTTTTATCCTTCTCCCGGCCAGGCTGGCCCCTCCCCCGGCTCCGCCGCCCGCCCGGAAATCGTGGCTGGCCCCGCCCCCGCCGGGCGTTGCCGGCCGGAAATTCGTTTCGGCCGCGCCCCCAGGGCCTGTGGCCGGCCGGATTTTTGTTTTTAGGCGGTACCGCGTCCGTACAATTTGTTTCTCTGCTTCGCGTTGGCGCGGGGCTCCGCCCCGTGCCGGCTACCCGGGGGCCTCGGGCCCGCACCCCGGGACGACGCTACCAGCCACCGGTCAACGATTGGGGGCCCGAGGCCCCCGGGTAGCCGGCACGGGGCAGAGCCCCGCGCCATCCGGCCCATTCGGCCCGCCGCCTTAGCTCAACTGCAATCCCTTGTCCATA
>CAXTBA010000002.1:0-14174 GCA_964242665.1 uncultured Hymenobacter sp. | reverse complement strand
GCCATCCGGCCCATTCGGCCCGCCGCCTTAGCTCAACTGCAATCCCTTGTCCATAAAGCGCCGGTAAATGCCCGCCAGGATCTCGCTTTTGGTGAGTTCCTGCTGGCGGATGTTGGTGATCCAAAACAGCACCTTCAGCTCGTACACCTGGCCGTTGATGCCGTTGAGCAGGATTTCGGGCGTGGGGGCGTGCATGGTGTAGGGGCTACTTTTGATTTCCTGCTGAATCTGCTCGCGGGCGGTGTGCAGGGCCGTTTCCATGTCGGTTTCCTGGTCGGTGCCGGGGGCCACTTTCAGGGTCAGGTCCACGCGGATGTGGTCGTTGGTGCGGGTCCAGTTGATGACGTGGCCGGAGAGCAGGTCGCCGTTGGGCACGATGATTTCGGAGCCCGTGACCGAAGTGAGCTTGCTGGAGCGGATGCCGATGTCCTGCACGCGCCCCGCCTTGCCGGCCACCTCGATGAAGTCGCCGACGTGGAACGGCCGCTCAAAAATGAGGATGATGCCCGACACCAGGTTGTTCACGATGCTCTGCAAGCCCAGGCCGATGCCCACGCTGAGGGCCCCGAACACGATGGCGATTTTGCTGAGCGGCAGGCCCGTGGCGGCCGTGGCCAGCGCAAAGCCCACGAGCACCAGCAGCAGCCGCAGCCCCACCAGCCACGAGCCGCGCTGCCGGGTGTCGGGGCCGTCGTTTTCGCCCCCCACTTCCCCAAAAAAGTAGCCGACGTACTGCTGCAGCTGGGTCGAAACGTAGAGGATGACGAAGAACAGCCCGATGTTGCCGAGCGTGAACTCGGTGCTGCCCAGCAGGCGCGGGGCCGTCAGGAAATGCGCGGCCGCGCCGTAGAGGGCGGTGTACAGGTTCAGGTTGGAGGTGAACACCAGCAGCCACAGGCCCCCGGCCACCCCCGTGAGCAGCCGCAGCAGCTGGGGCCCTATTTTATCGTAGTCGAAGTGCGCCGCGCCGCCCGCCGCGCCCCGGCTGCACAGCACTTGCAAGAGAAAGGCTTCGGTGAGCAGCTCGATGAGCACGGCCAGCCCGATGCCCTGCGTCAGCCCAAAAATGGCCGTCGTGCTGAACATCTTGGCCAGGCTCAAGCGCCCCAGCACGTTGCAGGCCACCGCTAGCCCGTTTAGCCCCATGAACAGCCCCGCCACCGGCACCAAAAACCCCGGCAGGCCCGTGGCCCGCCGCACGCGCAGCAGCAGCACCGCCCCGATGCCGACCGCCAGCACGTTGAGCAGGAGCATGCCCCAGCGCCCCGCCAGGCCCGTGGCCGCGTTGGCGTTGAGGACGGCCAGCACCACGAAAAACCCCACCAGCCCCAGCCAGTACAGAAAAGAATTGCGCGGCCAGCTGCGCGCAAACACCGCCGTGAGAGCCCCCAGCAGCAGCACTTGCAGCAGGGCCAGGTACACGGGCGGCGGGTGCAGCTCCAGGGCCGGGGCCAGGCTGAACACCACCACCAGCGTGGCCGCCACCGGCCCCGGCCGCAGGTAATGAAAGGGCGGCTCCACGGCCAGCGCCCGTTTTTTCACCCGGCGGTAATTAAACGCCACCCAGCCGTAGAACACGGCCCCGATCAGGGCCATGAAGGCCCAGTTGTCCCAATTGTTGGCGAAGTAATAGGCGATGATTTCCCGCCGGTACATGTTGTCCCGGGCCGCATCGGGGGCGGCCGGGGGCGGCGGGGTGGGCCGCGCGGCCCACAGCGGCGGGTAAGCCGCCTTGATGGTGGCCCGCCCGAAGCGGCGCAGCAGGTCGCCCACCTTGTCTTGCAGCTCCAGCGACTGGATGTAGCTGGCCGCCACCTGGGTTTGCAGCTGCTTCACGCGCTTGAACCGCTTGGCCAGCAGCCCCCCGATGCGCCGCTGCCGGATTTGCAGGGCCGAATCGGCCCGCTCCAGGGCCAGCACGTCCGGGGTGGGGCGCGGCACGCGGGCGGGCGGGCCGGCCAGGGCCCCCAGGTGGGCCTGCATGCCCTCCAGCTGCTCGTGGGCCTTCGCCAGCGCCGTGCGCCACTCGGTGAGCTGGTCCTGGGTGGTGGCCAGCATCAGCTGGCACATTTGCAGCTGCTTAAGGTCGACTACCTGGCCGGTTTCCTCCACGCTGTGCTGAATGGCTTTCAGGTTTTCGCACACGTCGGGCAACTCGTCGGCCACGTCCCGGGTGTCGAACACGTCGCGCACCTGCCCCGAAATGCCGCTCAGCGTGGTATAGCCCACTTCGATCCGATGCGAGTCGTCGTGCGACGCCGTGTCGGGGGCCGCTACCAGGGCTACCGCCGCCTTCGGCAAAGCCGCCCGCGACTGGGCCCCCGCGCTTCCCCCCGCCAACGATAAAAAAAGCAACGCCCCCCATCCAACCGCCGATTTTCGCCGATACCTGCCCAACAACCTATTTATAGTCAAATAAAATAGAGGAAACATAACGGGAAATAATAGCGCGAAATAAAAGCAGGAAATGTACGCCCAACTGTTGCGAAAAAGCGCGGCGCGCCCTGCTATGGTGCGGGCCGGGGCCCTGCCCGGGCGTCAGAGCGGCCGTTGCAAAGAACCAAAAACAACGATCCGTGCGCAGCCCCGCGGACTTACACGGGCACCGCGGTTTATTTATTTTGTTCGGCGGCCGCACAAGCGTTACGCCCTTGAAACGCCGCGCGGTCCAAGGGCGTAAAAGATTATACACTTCCGGTTTAGGCTACTCCCGGGCGGGGCCGTGGGGCCGCAGAGTTGGCGAACGCGGGCGCGCAAAACCGTGTTTTAATTCATGAAAAGTTCATGTTTGGCCACTGCCCAGTGTTTTATGAAGTAAATTAGGGCCGAATTTGAAGGTTGAGCTTTTGTTATAAACAGCGAATTTTTCATATTTATTTATATATCCCGGTAATTAAAGGATGTCCCGATGAGAATATTTGCCATTTCAGTTGTCAAGAACGAGGCAGATATAATAGCGAAGAACTTACGGGAGGCAGCGCGGTGGGCAGACAAAATATTTGTCTTGGACAACGGCAGCACGGACGGCACATGGGAAATTGTTCAATCACTGGCATCTGAAAAGATCATTCCCTGGAAACGCGACTCCACCCCGTTTCACAACGGCATAAGGGCCCAGGTGTACCACGCATTCAAGCACTTGGCCAGCCAGGAGGATTGGTGGTGCTTCCGTTTGGATGCGGACGAGTTTTATGCGGATGACCCGCGCGAATTTTTGGCCAAGGTTCCCCGGTACCACCATTTTGTGGTCACGGACACCATTCATTTCCGGCTGACGCACGAGGATGTTGCGGATGCAAATTCCTCGAAAGACATCGACAGCATGCGCTACCACGAAAAGCACACGTGGAGCGAAGCGCGTTTTTTCCGCCACCGCCCCGGCCTGGAGTGGACCTCCGCCATGGTCCGGCCCAAGCACATGGGCGTGATGCACCCCGCCCGCATAAAAGTGAAGCACTACCAGTTTCGCTCGTTCAGCCAAATAAAAACGCGGGTGGCCGTGCGGGCCGAGGCCCGGCGACACGGCCACCCGGGCTTCGTGTACTCGGTTGACACCAACCTCAACTCGTACATATTCGACAAAAACGAACTTACTTACTACGCCGGCGACAACAACTGGTCCCTGACGGGCCCCTTGGTGCCGTTGCACCAGCGGTGGTACGAAGTGGTGCTGGAAACCATTTTCCACACCTTGGGAATTTACCCCTAAGCGGCCGATCGGTAAGCCGCACAAAGCCCGGCTTTGCCTTGTTTTTTGTTTTTAGCCGACTATTTAAACCGGCGCTATTCTTCGCTACTGGCGTTGCGGCGCTGCTTTTTCAGTTCCTGACGCACGGCTTTCACCCGTTCGTCGAAGCCGTCGGGGTCGTAATCGACGGCTTCCACGTCGAGTTGGTCGAGCAGGTCCATCAGCGCGTTGGAATGGTCGGTGCGGGTGCCGGCGGGGGTGGTCACGAAGGCCATTTCCGACCACAGCAGGGCCAATAAGCGCAGGCCGTCGGCCGAGCGCATCTGCATTTCCAGTACTAGGTTGGAGTTGTCGAAGTGGATGATTTGGCTGAGCATGCGCACCTCCACGCCCTGCCGCGCCGGCCTGAGGTAGCTGAGGTGGTGCTTGGTGATGACCCAGGCAGCGCTTTGCTCGCGGGCCAGCTCGCCCATGTTCAGCTGGTAGTGGGCAATGGTGTGGTCTTCGCGGGCGTTGAGGAAATAGTCGAGAAAGCGGGCGTTGTTGAGGTGGCCCAGCATGTCGCAGTCCTGAAAGTGGATGCGGTGGATGGATTCGGGCGTTTGAACAAGAGCAGACATGGCGCAAAGGTACCACGACCCGCCAGCCGGCGGCAAAAATGCTCGGCACGCCTACTATTTTACCCGGAATCGCCGTACCTTTTCCTGCCTGATTCCCGCCCAGCTTCCCCGCCCAATGTTCCAACTCACCCCTGCCCGCGCCGCCGTGCTCCGCGCCGTGGCCGACACGCTCATTCCGCCCGCGCCCGGCCTGCCGTCCGGGGCCGAAGGCATTGATTTGGAACAGTTCGCGGCAGCCATCCAGGCGCAGCCCGCCGGGGCCCAGGCCGAGTTTGGGCAGCTGCTCGACTTACTGGCTAAGCCCGTGCTGGGCCTCACGTGGCTGGGGCCCCTGCGGCCGTTCCCGCAGCTCGGCGCCGCCCAGCGCGAGCTGCTATTACAAAGCTGGGCCGCGTCGCGGCTGCCGCAGCTGCGCAAGGGGTTCCAGGCGCTGCGCAAGCTGTGCCTGTTTTTGTACTACGGCGGCAGCCAGCCCGGGCGGCCCGCCGCCTGGGACGCCCTGGGCTACCCCGGCCCCGCCGACGTGCCCGCCGACACCGCCCGGCCCCTGCAAACCCTGCGGCCGCGGGTCGATACCACGTACCAGTGCGACGTGTTGGTGGTGGGCTCCGGGGCCGGCGGCGGCGTGGTGGCCGGCGAGCTGGCCGCCGCCGGACTCGACGTGCTGGTGCTGGAAAAGGGCCCTTACTACCACGGCCGCGACTTTACCCAGCGGGAGGTAGACATGATGGGGGCCCTCTACGACGCCCGCGGCACCCTTGGCACCCAAGACGGCGGCATTGGCCTGCTGGCCGGCTCGTGCCTTGGCGGCGGCACCACCGTGAACTGGGCCGGGGCCTTCCGCACCCCCGACTACGTGCTGGAAGAATGGGCCCGCGAGCACGACGCGCCGCATTTCACCAGCACCGACTTCAAGAATAGCCTCGACGCCGTATCCGCGGCGATGAGCGTGAACACCGACTACGTCCGCCACAACGGCCAGAACCAGGCCCTGTGGGACGGCTCGCAGCGCCTGGGCCAGGCCGTGAAGCTGATTCCGCGCAACGAGCGGGGCGTGGACGGCTCCGATGGCCATTTCAGGGCCCTGGGCTATTCGTCGCTGGGCGACGGCCACGGCCACAAGCAGGGCACGCTGAACACGTATTTGCCGCTGGCCGCCCGCCACGGGGCCCGCTTGCTGGCCGATGCGCGGGTGGAACGCATCACCCGGGCGCAGGGCCGCGCCGCCGGCGCCGAGGCCGTGTACGCGCCCGCCGACGGCCCCGCCGTGCGCGTGCGCGTGCAGGCCCGCTGCGTGGTGGTGGCCGCCGGGGCCATCCAGACGCCGGCGCTGCTGCTGCGCTCAGGCCTGCGCCACCCGCACCTGGGCCGCCACCTGCACCTGCACCCCACCGTGGTGGTGGCCGCCCGCTACCCCTGGCCCATGCACTCGTGGCACGGCCCCAGCATGAGCGTGGTGAACGACGCCCACACCCGCTTGCACGGCACCAACTTCGGGGCGAAGCTCGAAACGCCCCCCACCCACCCCGGCCTGATGAGCACCGTGCTGCCTTGGCTGAGCGGGGCCCAGCACCGCGCCATGATGGCTGGGGCCGACCACCTGGGCTCGTTCATCGTCCTCACCCGCGACCGCGACGGCGGCCGGGTGCGCGTGGACAAACAAGGCACCCCGCTGATTGACTACGCGCTGTCGGGTTTCGACCGGGCCAACATGCTGGCCGGCGTGCAGGCCGCCGCCGAAATTCACGCCGCCGCCGGGGCCCACACCATCTACCTGCCCCACGGCACACTGCCCATCCTACAGGCCGAAAATGGGGCCCTGCGCAACCCCGAACTGTTGGCCCAACTGCCGCACCTGAGCTGGCGGCCCAACCAGTTCGGCCTCTACAGCGCCCACCAGATGAGTACGGCCCGCATGGGCGGCGACGCGGCCACGCACCCCGTGCGCGTGACCGGCGAAACCGTGGAGCTGCCCGGCCTGTACGTGGCCGACGGCTCGGCGTTCCCGGCGTGCAGCGGCGTGAACCCCATGCTCACAATCATGGCCCTGGCGCACCACACGGCCCAGGGCCTCAAGGCGAGCTTGCCGGCCCGTATGAGGCAGCGGACGGCCGCCGAGGTCCGGCACGCAACTTAATATTTGAACATCAGTTCATCACTAACAATGAAATGCCCACCCTGGCCCTATTTGCTGTTGCTGCCGCTGCTGGTGGTGCTGCTGTTCGGCAACTGCGGCGGCGGGGTGCGCGGCCTGCTCAATTCCACGGGCAGCGACGGGCGCGCCCGGCTGCGCAGCATCATCGAACACGAGCGAACGCAGCGGGCCGCAGCCCGGAAAACGCTGCGGGGCCGTGCCCGCCGCGACGCGTTTGAGCGCATTGAGTTGCGAACTAACGCTCAACTCGACAGCGCGTTGAGCTACGGGACCGGGCCGCAGAAACTCAGGCACCGCCGCGGCAAGCTGGAGCGCCAACTCTTCCGCGAGCCCCTCCCACCGGCCCGGCCCTGACCGCTGCCGCGCAGTTTGCGTATGAAGTGAGGTGACTGCATAAGGTCTTCTTCCATTATGACTCCTCCTTTTTTGCCGCGCCCCTTGCTGGCCGCTTTGCTACTTCTGGCTTCTGGCTGCTCGCTGTTTCACCGGCGCGAGCGCGCCGCGCCGGCCCCAATGGTCGAAACCGTGCGGGCCCCCGAGTCGACCCCAACGCCCGTCACCGCCGCCCGCGACCTGGCCGATGCCATCACCACCGTTCTTAAGCTGCCCGCCGACCAGACCGGGCGCATCCGCACCGTTCTCAACGGTACCGTGGAGCAGGTGAACGCTGCCCGCCAGCAGCACCCGGCCCAGTCGCCCGAGCTGGCAGCGGCCCTCAAACACATCAACACCACTTCCCAAACCGAGCTGCGACAGGTAATGGGCCCCGCCAAGTACCACGAGTTCCAAACCAAGCAGGCCCAGGTACAGGCCGAGATGGCGCGGAAGTAAACGACCGCCATCAAACCTAGAGTACGGCAGGCGTTAGCTTGATTTTCAAAATCTTGCGTAGGTATTCTTCGTCTGATAGCCACAGCCCCTCATAGTCGTTTATCTGCCGGTTGGCACGGCCAGACTGTGGGCTGAGGGTGAAGATGAGGTTGCCGTTCGCTTGCCGCAGCCGCACCGTGGCAGGGTCCAGCGCCCGGATGCGCAGGCTGTCGGGATTGAATCTTTGCATGAAAAATTGCCGATCCACCACCGCCAGCCGCTGCACCGTCCAGGTGGCACTGTCAGCGTTCGGGGCGCTGAGGTAGTACCAGCCCCGGTAGCGGCGCAGCTTCACGCCGGGGCGCAGGGCCACCAGCGTGTCGCGCTGCTCCCCGCGCAGCCGGAACGAATCGCGCGGCGCGGCTTGCACCCGGTACCGTTGGCCGTCGGGGCCCCAGCCTTGGAAAGTGCGCGCCGGCAGGCCCAGCGAATCGAGTTGGTGGGCCGAAGCCATGCGGCTCCAAAACCGCCGCCGCACCACCAGCTTGTTTTCAACCAACATCGTGAGCGCGGTGTCATCGGCGGCCACGAATTGCCCTTGATGCCGGGCCGGGAAACCGCTCAAGTCCGGCGCATGGCGGGGGAACGGTTGGGCGAAATTGACTTCTACCTCAGGGCCGCAGCTAGGGAGCAAGCCGCTCAGCACCAACGCACACAACGAGTAAAAACCGCGGACAGTCAGCATATTACTTCAGCCCCCGCAGGCCCTAAAAGTAACCCGTTCCCGGGCAATTAGTCCACCGGCGGCGTCACGCGCAGCGAAGCCACGTCCGTGTCGTCGTACAGCTCAGCCAAGGGCAGGCGCAGGCCCAGGTCGGGGATTTCGAGCACGCTGCCCGGCTCGTGGAGCAAGGTGTAAATCCACTGCCCGGCGGCGTCGCGCCGGAACCACTCCACCACCCAGGCCGTCTGCGATACCAGCAGGTAATGGCGCAGACTGGGCAGCTTCTGGTACTGCGCAAATTTCTCCGTCCGGTCGTACTCCGCCGTGGAAGGCGACAGGATTTCGGCAATCAGCACGGGCTGGCGAATCAGGTAAGGGTCGCGGCTGTCGGCGGGGTCGCAGCTCACCATCACGTCAGGATAATTATAGTAGAAGTTCTCCTGCACGGCCAAGCGCACGTTTTCGTCAAACACCCGGCAACCACCTTGCCGGGCCCCCGGCCGCAGCGCGGCAACCAAATTTCCCTTCACCAAATTATGGGCGATGCTGGCCCCCACCATCGCGAATACTTCGCCGTTGAAGTATTCGTGGCGCACTTCGCTCGATTCTTCCAAAGCAAAATATTCCTCTGGCGTGTAGCGGCGCGTTTGCAACTCGGCTTGTCCCATAACAGCGTTTTTATTTTTTCAAAGTACCGCCCCGGGGGCCCTACAAATACGTCACCAGCCAGCCAATCAGCTGCTTCACTTTGTTGGTGTAGGGCGGGTACATGGCCTTGATGCCGGTGCGGCCCACGCGCTGCGTCAGCACGCCCTTTTCGTTGCTGAAGGCCAGAAAGCCGGCGTGCCCGTGGGCCTTGCCCACGCCAGAATTGCCCACGCCGCCGAAGGGCAAATCGGGGTGCGCCAAGTGCAAAATGGTTTCGTTCACGGCCGCGCCGCCGGCCGCGATGTGGCCCAGCAAATAGCGGCGGTTGGCCGCGCTGGTGGTGAAGATGTACTGCGCCAGCGGCTTGAGGCGGGCGTTGACATAAGCGGCTGTTTCGCTCAACTCGTCGAACGCCAGCACGGGCAGCAGGGGCCCGAAAATCTCTTCTTCGAGCACAGCGGCCCCGGCGGGCACCTCCGTGAGGATGGTGGGTTCGAGGTAGCGCTGGGCCGCGTCGAGGGCCCCGCCGGTGGCCACGGTGGCCCCGCGCGTTTGGGCGTCTTCGAGCAGAGCGGCCAGGCGCTGGAAGTGGTGGTCGTTCACGACGCGGGCATACGAATCGGACGCCTTGATGCCGGCCCCGGCGGGGTTGTAGTAGCGGCCGATGGCGGCCTTCATCTCCTCAAGCAGCGGCGCTTGCACGGCGCGCTGCACCAGCAAGTAGTCGGGGGCCACGCAGGTTTGGCCGGCGTTGATGAACTTGCCCCACACAATTTTCTCGGCCGCGTCGCGCAGGTTGGCGGTGGCGTCCACGATGGCCGGGCTCTTGCCACCCAGCTCCAACGTCACGCCGCTGAGGTGCTCGGCGGCGGCGCGCATCACAATTTTGCCGATCTGGGGGGAGCCGGTGAAGAAAATATGGTCCCAGGGCAGACGTAACAGTTCGGTGGCCACGTCCTTGCCGCCTTCGAGCACCAGCACTTCGTCGGGCCGAAACAGCTCCTGGGCCAAGCGACGCAACAGGGCCGAAGTGGCGGGCGTTTGCTCGGCGGGCTTCACGACCACCGCGTTGCCCGCCGCGATGGCCGACGCCAGCGGGTCCACGGCCAAGTAAAACGGGTAGTTCCAGGGCGCGATGATGAGCACCACACCTTTGGGCTCGACCTGCACCCACGAGCGGGTGCCCAGCAAGGCCAGCGGCGTGCCCACGCGGCGGCGGGCCATCCACTTTTTGAGGTGGGCCACGGTGTGCTTGATTTCGACCTGCGAAGCCCATATTTCGGTCACATCCGTCTCCGGCGCGGGCTTGCGAAAATCGGCGTACAGCGCCTCCTGAATAGCCGTGCGGTTGGCTGCCAGCCAGGCCCCCAGCCGGTGCAGGCGGGCACGGCGGGCGGCCACGTCCTCGTCGCGCAGGGAAGGAGCCCGGCGGCGCAGCGCTTCGAACTGGGCCTGGAATAGATTGGTGGCAGCCGGCGGGACCAAGGTGGCGGGTTCCATAAAGAGCGCGGGTTGGGTGGGAAGCAGGCCAAACCCAGGGAGGGGCCCCTGGGCTGTTGAAAGGTACGCGCCCGGCCCCAAACCCCTGTCCGCCCCGGCCGGTGTGACGCCCATGTTATCTTTGTGTAGGCAATGCCGACCAAGGCCAACAATCGGTTTCGTGCGACGGCTCTCCTGGCTTCTAAAAACCCCGAACCGGCGCTGGCCGGCTTACTTTATCGATTTCACTGCTATTATGTTACCACGCTATCCGCGTTTGCGGTGGCCGAAGCAGCCCTTGGCGCTGCTGTTGACCTTGCTGCTCCCCGTGGGGGCCCCCGCCGCTCCGGCGGCCTTTACTGCTTCCGACTCGACCAGCGCGGCCGGCCCCACCGGGGCCCCAGCCGATTCCATCCGCGCCCGGCCCGTAGCCGCCGCCCGGCCCGATTCGGTCCCTGCCCGCCGGGCTCGCCGCACCGACTACACCGTGGCCCCGGGCGTAACCTGGCACTACGAGCGGCCCAGGCCGTTGCAGTGGCTTTACCACATTCCGCGCGACGTGGGCGAGTTGCCGGGCTATTCGTTTAAGAAGCAGAACATTCCCCTGCTGGCCGGCATCGTGGGCAGCAGCGTCGTGCTGTTTCTCGCCGATCAGGCCATTATCAACGGGGTGCAGCGCGGCGGCCGCGGCCTGGGCATCACCGCCGAAGACAAGCAGCGCAACCTGTTCCGGCTGCCGTTCCACGTGGGCAGCGTCAACCTGCCCATCGAATACAACGCGCCCGACAACTTCAACACCTCGCTGTACTTCCTGGGCGACGGCTGGACGCACCTCACCATCGCCACCAGCTTTTTCGCCTACGGGTTGATTGGGCACGACAACCGGGCCCTGCAAACCTCCAGTCAGCTTGGCGAGGCCATCCTGAGCACTGGCTTTGCTACCCAGCTGCTCAAGCACCTCACCGGTCGCCAGAGCCCCAACGTTTCGACCCAGCCCCGCGGCAAGTGGGACCTGCTGCCCAACTACAACGACTACCAGCACGCCGTGCCCGCGCACGACGCCTTCCCCACCGGGCACCTGGCCACGGCCATGGCCACGGTCACGGTCATCGCCGAAAATTACCCCGAGTACCATTACATCCGCCCCGTGGGCTACGGGCTGATGACCGTGCTGGGCCTGGCCATGCTCAACAATGGCGTGCATTGGGCTTCCGATTACCCGCTGGGCATTGCCCTGGGCTACGGCTTCGCTAAAATCGCGGTGGCCCACGGCCGCACCCGCTTGGCTGCACCGGCAGGCACCACCGGCCGCGTGGCCCCGCCCCGCCCGCAGCCTTGGTACCAACGAGCAAAGCTGGCCCCCTACACTTACGGCCCTTTCACGGGCATGAGCTGCTCGCTAGCCCTTTGAGTTGGGCACGGGCCCGTACATTCTGTACGCCCTATATTTTCGGGTATGAAACAGTCTGAAGCACTTGCACAGCTTGATGCCCAACTGGCCCTGCTGGCCGACCACTGGGTCCGGTTTTCGGAAGCCGAACTCCGGCACCGCCCCGGCCCCGGCCGCTGGAGCAGGAAGGAAACGCTCGGCCACCTCGTCGACTCGGCGGCCAACAACCACAGCCGCTTCGTGCTGGCGCAAACGGTGTCGCCGCCGCTTCGGCTGGTGGCCTACGACCAAGACGTTTGGGTGCGCCTGGCCGACTACCAGCACTTGCCGTCGGCCCAACTGCTCACCCTCTGGACCACCTACAACCGGCTCATCCGGCATTTGCTCGCCCGGATTCCAGAGTCCGCGCTGGTCACCGAGTGCATCACGCCCAACAATAACTCCGTCACCCTGCAATGGCTCATCGACGACTACGTGCTGCACCTGGAGCACCACGTGCAGCAAATCGTGTACGCGCACGGCTGAACGCACCAGCCCACCCCGGCCACGAAAAAGCCCCTTTTCCGCGTGGGAAAGGGGCTTTTTCGTGGCCGGATCCGCGGCTTGCCTAGAGCAAGCCCTTCTTCACGGTGCGGTGGCCGTTTTCGTCGATTTTAACTTTGGTGCCGTCGGCGTTCTTGATTTTCAGCGAGCCGTCGTCGCCGCGCTTAATCTTAGCGCCGTTCTCGTACTTCACTTTGTGGCTGTCGTCGGTGTTCTCCACTTTTTTCACGCCCGAGCCCTGGCCCAAGCGGGCCCCCAGGCTGGGCTTGTGGGCCGCGGCCGCCGCGGTGTAGGGCCCTTCGTAGTAAGTGCCTTGTTTGGTGGTGTAAGTCTTATACTGATCGGCGGTGAGGGCCGTTTTCAGATTCTGAGTAGCTTGGTCGTTAGCGGCTTTGGTGGCGGCGTACTCGCCGGTGGTGTCGGTGGCGTATTTGGTAGAATAGCCCTGAATCTCACGGCCCCGGGCGTAGTACTCGTTTTTGATGCGGCCAATCACAGCAGGGTCGGTAACTTTCAGGTCCTGGGCCACGCGGGCGGCTAGGGCGTCGGCCCCGGTGCGGTAAGCCGCCGTGTCCACGATCGTCGTGGTCGTCGTGGTCATCCGCGTGGTGTCGCCGGCGGCGGATGCGGCGGTAGTTTCCGTAGTTTCGGTCTTTTTCTCTTGCGAGCAGGCGGTGGCGGCGAGCGCAGCAGCGGCCAGCAGGCCCAGCAGTTTGGTATTC
Source organism: uncultured Hymenobacter sp. (assembly GCA_964242665.1). Taxonomy (GTDB): domain Bacteria; phylum Bacteroidota; class Bacteroidia; order Cytophagales; family Hymenobacteraceae; genus Hymenobacter. Next base: position 1,395 of record CAXTBA010000002.1, on the reverse strand, counting down.
ATAAATTCAAAAAATTAAATTTTTAGAACCTTGTTGTAAGGTTCTAAACGGCTGATACGGCAAGGTCCAATCAGGGTTGCCGGGCTTGCACGTGCAGGGCTTCGGACACGTTGCCGGGCAAGCTATGCGAACCCAGTTCAAAACAACCGCTTTTTCACTGTACGGTGGCCGTCTTTGTCGATTTTAATTTTCGTACCGTCAACACGCCTGATTTTCAGCGAGCCATCACCACGGCGCTTGATTTTAACTCCATTGTCGTACTTCACCTTCTCGTATTTCACTTTCCCGTCCCTCGCCTCGCGAACATCGGTGGTGGCTTGCAGCTTCCTGACTCCTGGGCCCGCACGGGGCCCCAGGGTGGGCTTGCGAACTGCTACGGCCTCGACCGCCGCAGTGTAGGGCCCCTCGTAATAAGTGCCTTGTTTGGCAGCGTAAGTTTTATACTGGCTGGCGGTGAGGGCCGTTTTTAGGTGCTTACTGGCCCGGTCGTTGGCGGCTTTGGTGGCCGCGTACCTGCCCGTGGTATCGGCGACGTAGCGGGTGGCGTACCCTTCCAGCGTGCGGCCCCGGGCATAGTACTCGTTCTTGATGCGGCCAAGCACGGCGGGGTCGATGATGCCCAGGTCCCGGGCCACCCGGGCGGCCAGCGCGTCGGCGTCGGTACGGTAGGCCGTAGTGTCCGCAGTCGTCGTGGCCAAAAGTCCAGGGCGGGAAGTGACCGGTACAGTGGTGGCTTCGGTGGCTTCGATGCTGTTTTCCTGCGAGCAGGCAACGGCCGCGAGCATGGCAGCCAACAGGCCCAGCGATTTAATAACCATAAACGCAAGCATTTAAGTTTTTAAACCTTGTTGCCAAAAACCCTGCCACCAAAAGCTGAAACGCGCGGCCCCGGCCCGGCCGCCGCAATCAGGCGTTCACCACCGAGCCGCCGTTGGGGTGCAGCGTCTGGCCCGAGAAGTACGAGGCATCTTCCGAAGCCAGGAATACGTAGGCCGGGGCCACTTCCGAAGGCTGGCCAGCGCGCCCCATGGGCACGTCGTGCCCGAACAGCGGCAGCTTGAGCAAGCCCACCCCCACGATAAACGGCGTCCAGATGGGCCCCGGGGCCACCGAGTTTACCCGGATGCCCTTCTTGATGAGCTGCAACGAGAGCGCCCGGGTAAAAGCCGTGATGGCCCCCTTCGTGGACGTGTAGTCGAGCAGCTGCTCGTTTCCCTTGAAGCCGTTCACCGACGCCGTGTTGATGATGGCGTCGCCTTCCTTGAGGTGCTTCACGGCGGCCCGCGCGATGCGGAACATGGCGATGATGTTGAGGTTGAAGATGCTGGTCAGCTCCTCGTCCGTGATTTCGTCGAGCGAGTCGTGCCAGTTTTGCTCGGCGGCGTTGTTCACCAG
>CAXTBA010000001.1:0-382732 GCA_964242665.1 uncultured Hymenobacter sp. | reverse complement strand
CGTCCCCGACGACAGCGCCGCGCCCGACGCCGCCGCCCCCGAGACGGCCGCCGGCCGCGCCGCCGACCGCCGCGCCAGCCGCGTGGCCCTCACCCCGGAAACGGCCCTGGTAGCGTCCAACTTCGCCGGCAACAAAGGGCGGCTGCCCTGGCCGGTGGGGCGCGGCTTCATCAGCCAGCGGTTTGGGCGGCACCCGCACCCGGTGCTGCGCCACGTGGTGGTCGAGAACCGGGGCATCGATATCCAAACCGGTGCCGGCGAGCCGGTGCGGGCCTGCTTCGACGGCAAGGTGCTCACCATTACCAACATCGCGGGCATGAACACCATCGTCATGATCCAGCACGGCGACTACTTCACCGTGTACGCCAAGCTGCGCTCGGTGAGCGTGAGCGACGGCCAGCACGTGAGTGCCCGCGACGTCATCGGCACGGTGGCCGCCGGGAGCGACGGCACCTCGGAGCTGCAATTCCAGGTGTGGCACAACTCGGCCAACCTCAACCCCGAATCGTGGCTGGGCCGCCGCTAAAGCCGGGCGGCTGGCACAAAAAAAGACACCGGGCAAGGCACGGTGTCTTTTTGAGCTATGAAAACAAACTTAGCCTTGGCGGCAATCCGTAAGCAGGGCCAAACGCCCAGTGCTTTGCGGCTCGCTGCCATTAGCTGAAGCAAAAGTGTAGAGCAGCGGGGCAGTGTGGACCCGCAATTCGTTCAACCCCTAAATTTCCTCGGTAAACTGATGTTATAAGCGGCCGGCCGCTTATAACACCTGGAGCCGGGCCAGCAGCGCGGCCTTGTACGAGCTGCCGATGGGCACGGACGTGGCTGGCCGGCTAACGGTGCCGTCGCGGCCGGCGTCGAGCAGCAAGGTATCGCCTTCGAGGGCCAGCAGCCGGTCGAGCCGGATGATGTACTTGCGGTGGACGCGGGCAAAATCACCGGCGGGCAAGCGGGCCTGCATGTCCTTCATGGTGCCGTACACGGTGAGGCGCTCGCGCACGGTGTACAGGTTCACGTAGTCGCCCAGGGCTTCAAAATGGGTCACGTCGGTGGGGGCCACCCGCAACAGGCGGGCATCCTGCTTCACAAACAGTTCGGGGCGGGGGCCCGGCTCGGCCGCGGCCACCCGAAACGCGGCCGCCAGCTGTTGCTGCTGGCCTTCGAGCGCCTGGTGGGCCAAGGCCTGCGCCAGGTAGTCGGTTACGCGCCGGGCCAGGCAGGCCAGTGCCTCGCCCTGCGCGTCGTCGAGGGCCGGGCGCGGGGCGGGGGCCAACACGCACAGCGCGCCCAGGGGCAAGCCGTCGGGGCCGCGCAAGGCCACGCCGGCGCAAAACCGCGGCTGGGCCGCCCCCGGGGCCGGCTCGTCACAGCCGTTCACCACGGCTTCGGCCTGCATCACGGCGCGGCACAAGCCGTTCAGGGCGGGCAGGGCCCCGGGGGCCAGCCCGTGCTGGGCCCCGAACACGAAGCCCTCGGGCCCGGCCAGGGCCACCAGCGCTTGCGGGGTGCCGCACGCCACGTTGGCCATGTGTGCCAGGTCGGCAAAGAGGTGCGGCGGGGCCGCGGTCAATAATTCATAAGCCGCAGAAATCGAAGATGGGGCGAGTTTCTGATCGGAATAAATGGACATAACCAAATGAAAAGTAGGGGCAATAGAAAGCGTACAATAGAAAAACAAACTACGCCGTTAAGCCCACCTCATATCTCAACAATCCGACAAAGGGCCCCTGACGCCCGGCCAACTCCTTTTCCGGCCCCACCAAATTCTTGGAGGACCTGCGCCGTCCATGCGCGAGCCATGCGGTACCTTTGCCATCCAGTCGGGCCCGGCCTTCGTATAGCATCCTCGTCTAACCCTCTACCGGGCCAAGTGGCCCCACATTTTATGCTTGCTTCCTTGTTTTTATTCGGTATACCAAACGGCGGCGAGCTGCTGCTGATTGCTTTTGTGGTGATTCTGCTGTTTGGGGCCAAGCGCATCCCGGAGCTGTTCAAGGGTCTGGGGTCGGGCGTGCGCGAATTCAAAGACGCTACCAAGGAGACGCCGCCCGCCTACCGCGACCAAGCCCCGTACCCGCAGGACAATAACCCCCAGGCTTACCCGCCGCAGGGGTATCAGCAAGGCTACCAGCAGCCTTACCCGCCCCAACCGGGCTACCCGCAAGGCTACCCCCAGCAGGGCTATCCGCAACAAGGCTACCCGCAGCAAGGTGGCTACCCGCCCCAGTACCCGCAATACCCCCAGCCCGGACAGCCCGGCTACCAGGCCCCCGTTCCGCCGGCCGGCGACCCCAACCAGCAGTTGGGCTAAAGCACCAGAAACAACTTATTGATTAGTTTAAATAGCATTAGAAGTCATGCAACACTCCTTGTTTTTGTTTTTGGGCGACATCGGCGGCTCTGAGCTGATTTTGATCATGGTCGTCATCCTCGTGTTTTTTGGGGCCAACAAGATTCCTGAGCTGGCCCGGGGTCTGGGCAAGGGCATCCGCGAGTTCAAGGACGCCAGCAGCGAAATCCGCAGCGAGTTTGAGCGCGCCGGCCAACAGCCGCCTCAGCAGCCGTACAACCCCAACCAGGGCTACAACCCCAACTACCCGCCGCAGCCCGGGGCCCCCTACGCCGGGCAGCCTCCCTACGGCAGCCCGGCCCCCCAGAGCTACGATTCCCTTTCGTCGCCGTCGATGCCCGTGGCCGACGCGCACGTCGCGCACGAGGCTCCCGCCGAGCCTTACGTGGCTCCCGTGCTGCCCCCCAACCTGGCTCCCGAGGGCACACAGCCCCGGCAGCCTTACAGCCCGCCCAGCGTTTAAGTATCTCAGTAATTTGCGAGTAGTTTGAAGCGTTTCAATTCTCTTTCGGCAATTCAGCGCGAGCTGACGGCGGGCACTACGTCCTGCCGTCAGCTCGTTGACTATTACCTCGGTAACATCGAACGGCAGCAGCACCTCAACGCTTTCCTGGAGGTGTGGGCCGACGAAGCCCGCGCCCAGGCCGAGGCCGTGGACGCCAAGCTGGCCGCCGGCACCGCCGGGCCCCTCGCCGGTATGGTGGTAGGCCTGAAAGACGTGCTGGCCTACGCCGGCCATTCGCTGCAAAGCAGCAGCCGGATGCTCGACGGCTTCAAGTCGCTCTTCACCGGCACGGCCGTGCAGCGCCTGCTCGACGCCGACGCCATCCTCATCGGGCGGCAGAACTGCGACGAATTCGCAATGGGCGGTTCCAACGAGAGCTCGTACTTCGGGCCGGTCCGCAACGCCGCCGACCCCAGCCGCGTACCCGGCGGCTCGTCGGGCGGCTCGGCCGTGGCCGTGCAGGCCGACATGTGCTTGGCTTCGATTGGCTCTGACACAGGCGGCTCGGTGCGGCAGCCGGCCGCTTTTTGCGGCGTTATTGGCCTCAAGCCCACGTACTCGCGCATTTCGCGCTACGGGCTGGTGGCCTTCGCTTCGTCGTTTGACCAGATCGGGCCCCTCACCCGCTCGGTGGAAGACGCGGCATTGCTGCTCGAAGTGATGGCGGGCCCCGATGCCATGGACAGCACCGTGAGCCAGCGCCCGGTGCCGCCCTACAGCCAGCTGCTGGCCCCGGCCGGCCACTACCGCATCGGCTACATCGCCGATGCCATTGATAACGAGGGCCTCAACCCCGAAATCAAAGCCGCCCTCGAAAGCCAGCTGGAGCACCTGCGCGGCCTGGGCCACGTGGTCGAGCCCGTCGATTTTCATTACCTCGACGTGATGATTCCGACTTACTACATCCTCACCACCGCCGAAGCCAGCTCCAACCTGAGCCGTTTCGACGGCGTGAAGTACGGCTACCGGGCCCCGGACGTGACGGATTTGGAGTCGCTCTACAAAAAAAGCCGGGCCCAGGGCTTTGGCACCGAAGTGCAGCGGCGCATCATCCTCGGCACCTTTGTGCTGAGCGCCAACTACTACGACGCCTATTATACCAAGGCTCAGCGGGTGCGCCGGCTCATCAAAGACAAAACCGACGAGCTGCTGCGCCAGTACGACTTTTTGGTGCTGCCCACCACGCCCACCACGGCTTTCCGCATCGGCGAAAAGCTGGACCCGGTGAGCATGTATCTGGCAGATATTTTCACGGTGCAGGCCTCGCTGGCGGGCGTGCCGGCCATTTCGGTGCCGATGGGCACCGACGCAGCCGGCCTGCCGATGGGCTTGCAGGTGATGGCCGGGGCCTTCCGCGAAGCCGAGCTGCTGGCCTTCGCCACCGAGTTAGTGCCGGCCGAAGCTGAGGCGTAACGCCGGGACCGTGTTTGCGTAAGGAGTAGGGTTGAGGACGGTAGCTGAATGCTTTGTGAAATCCGGCTGAAGTAGTACTTTAGGAAAGATGCTGGCAATTGCGGCGTTTTTTTCTACCTTCGGACTTATGAAGCAAGGACGTATCCCGGCATCCCGGCCCGGCCGCTTGTGGCGGCGGCTGGCGGTGCTGCTGCCGCTGGCCGCCCCCGTGGCCGCCCGGGCCCAGCAATTGCCGCCCTCGGCCGTCGACACCGCCCAGGTGCCGGTGTTGCTGCTGCCGCCCGATTCGCTGGTCGCCGCGCCGGCACCCGTCGATTCGGTGCGGCTGACTTGGCTGCGCACCCCGCCCACCGTGCGCGACCTCGTGGGCGACCGCGTGAGCTGCCTCGAAACCGACGCGCCGCACCAGTTCAACAACGCGGTGATGGCGTACATCAACCTGTTCACGGTGCGCAAGCGCGACTACACGCAACGGGTGCTGGAGCGCGAAAACCTGTACTTCCCGCTGTTTGAGAAGTACTTGGCCCAGTACAACCTGCCTACCGACCTTAAGTACCTGGCCGTGGTAGAGTCGTCGCTCATTCCCACGGCCAAGTCGCCGGTGGGGGCCACCGGGCTTTGGCAGTTCATGGGCCCCACGGCCGGCGACTTGCGCCTGCGCCGCGACGAGTGGGTGGACGAGCGCATGGCCCCCGAAAAAGCCACCGAAGCTGCTTGTAAGCACCTGCGCTACCTCTACGGCGAGTTTCACGACTGGGAGCTGGTGCTGGCGGCCTACAACTGGGGCGCGGGCAGCATGCACCGCGTGATGCGCCGCACGGGCAAAAAGACTTTCTGGGATCTGTACCCGTACCTGCCGGCCGAGACGCGCAACTACGTGCCCACCTTCACGGCCGTGATGTACAGCATGAAGTACGCCCAGCAGCACGGCTTGCACTCCGATAAGCTGGCTTACCAGTGCGCCGAGCCTTTGGACACGCTGGGCCTGCGCGGCCAGGCGTTCGACCTGCGCCGCCTGAGCCGCGCCTGCGGCTACTCCGACTCGACTTACCTCGCCCGCTTCAATCCCGAGCTGTTCCGGGCCGGGCTGCCGGCCGGCTACCGGCCTTACGTGGTGCGCTTTCCCGCCGCTGCCCGCGTGGCCTTCGGCGACGCGGACCGGGCCACGCTGCTGGCGTTTTGCCAGCCGCTGGCTGCCCAGCCCCGGCCGCTGCCCCCGCTGCCGCCCCGCCTCGACGGCGTGGAGCCCTGGGTGACGGCCGCGCCGCTGGCCGCCGCGCCCGAAACCGAGGAGGCCGTCGCGCCGCGCTTCCGTCGCTTGCACCACAAAGTGCGCCGGGGCGAAACCGTGGCCAGCCTAGCCGAGCGGTTCGACGTGAGCCCCGCCCAGTTGCGCCGCTGGAACGACTTGGCCAACCGACAGGCCCTGAAGCCCGGCCGTACCTTGGTGGTGCTGGTGCCATTGCCGGCCGCCCAGGTAGCCGTGGCTCCGCCCGCGCCGCGCCCGGCCAGGGCCCTGCCATCGGCTGAGGAAGTGGCTGCCCGCCAGGCCCTGGCAGCGGCTAATGTTCAGGAGGTGACGCGCTTGGCGGCGCTGGCCGTGCAGGAGCAGCAGCAAGCCGTCCGCCTGGCCCATCTGCGCCAGCGCCAGGAAGCCGCTCAGCGCGCCCAGGCCCGAATTGCCGCCGTGCAGGCCGCCGCCGCCAAAGCCACTGCTGCCCTGGCCAAGCGCCAGCAAGCCGACACGGAAGCTGCCGTGGCCGCCGTGCCGGCCGAAATGGGGGACGTCAAAGCCGCTCGCCGCGAAGTAGCTGATACGTCTTCTGATGTGGCCGTTGTTCCGGCTCCGGCAACGCCCGCGCCCAAAACGCACCGGGCCCTGGCTGAGGGCCCCGCCCGCGCAGCAGTCGCCCCGGCGGAGGCCGACGCGTTGGCAACTGCTTCGTCCCGCATCGTTTACGTGGTGCAAAAGGGTGATAACTTGACCAAGCTGGCCCGCGCCTACGGCGTGAGCGTGTCCCAGCTGGTGGCCTGGAACCACCTCGATGAGGAAACGGTGGAGGCCGGCCGGCGCCTGCGCTTCGGGCCCCCGGCCGAACGCGAAACGGCCCTGGCCAGCCGCCTGGCGGCCGGCCGCAAAACGCACCTGGTGCAGCCCGGCGATACACTTTTCAACATTTCGCGCCGTTTTGGGGTGAGCGTGGCGGCGCTGCGGCAGCTCAACCACCTGGCCTCGGACGACGTGAAGCTGGGCCAGCGGCTGCTGGTGCAAAACTGAGGGCGCGGCCAGTACCTTTGCCCGACCAATATTGCCCCGCCGGCCGCGCTACTCGCGCGGCCGTTTTTCTTTCCGACGCTTTTTCATGCTGAAAATCAACAAGCAGGACGCCCTGAACTACCATTCGCAGGCCCCGGCGGGCAAAATCGAAGTGGTGCCCACCAAGCCGGTGAGCACGCAGTTCGATTTGGCGCTGGCCTACTCGCCGGGCGTGGCCGAGCCCTGCCTGGCCATCGCCGCCAACCCCGACGACGTGTACAAGTACACCGCCAAGGGCAACCTGGTGGCCGTCATCAGCAACGGCACGGCGGTGCTGGGGCTGGGCAACATCGGGCCCGCCGCCAGCAAGCCGGTAATGGAAGGCAAGGGCGTGCTGTTCAAGAAATTCGCGGGCCTGGACTGCTTTGATATTGAGATTGACGCCACCGACCCCGATGAGTTCATCCGCATCGTAAAGGCACTGGAGCCCACGTTTGGTGGTATCAATTTGGAAGATATCAAGGCCCCGGAGTGCTTTCAGATCGAGACGGCCCTGCGCGAGCAGATGAACATTCCGCTGATGCACGACGACCAGCACGGCACGGCCATCATCACGGCGGCGGCCCTGCTGAACGCCTTAGCGCTGGTGGGCAAGCAGATTGACGAAATCCAGCTGGTGGTGAGCGGGGCCGGGGCAGCGGCCGTCTCGTGCCTGCGCTTGTACCTGGAGCTGGGCTTGCGGAAAGAAAACGTGGTGGTGTTCGATAAGGACGGCCTTATCCACGAAGGGCGTACCAACCTGGCCCCCATTCAGATGCAGTTTGCCACCACGCGCCGGCTCAACAACCTGGGCGAGGCCCTGGCGGGGGCCGATATGTTCCTGGGCTTGTCGGCGGCCAACGTGCTGCCGGCCGAGTTCTTGTTGAATATGGCCCCCGACCCCATTGTGTTTGCCCTGGCTAACCCCAACCCGGAAATCGACTACGAGCTGGCGATGGGCACCCGGCCCGACCTCATCATGGCCACTGGTCGTAGCGACCATCCCAACCAGGTGAACAACGTGCTGGGCTTTCCCTACATTTTCCGGGGGGCGATGGACGTGCGGGCCACCGAAATCAACGAGGCCATGAAGCTGGCCGCCGTGCGGGCCCTGGCCGAACTGAGCCGCGAGCCCGTGCCCGACATGGTGAACCGCGCCTACGGCGACAACACCCTGGCCTTCGGCCGCAGCTACCTCATTCCCAAGCCGTTGGATCCGCGTCTCATTACTACCGTAAGCCCGGCGGTGGCGCGGGCGGCGATGGAAAGCGGCGTGGCTCGCCAGCCGATTACCGACTGGGCCGCCTACGGCGACCAGCTCCACGCCCGCCTCGGCGGCAACCAGAAGCTGATGAACCGCATCACGAGCGCCGCTAAGTCGGGCCCCAAGCGGGTGGTATTTGCCGAAGGCGACAACTACAAAGTCCTCAAAGCCGCCCAGATTCTGCGCGACGAAGGCATCGCCACGCCTATCGTGCTGGGGCCCCGCGAAAAGATTGAGGAAATTGCCCGCGCCAACAACATCGACCTCGAAGGCTGCGAAATCGTCAACATTTTGCAGGAAGACGCGCGCCGGGCCGAGTTTGCCCAGTTGTTGTACCAAAAGCGCCAGCGCCGCGGCATTACGCTCTACGAAGGCCGCCGCCTGATGCGCGAGCGCAACTACTACGCCGCCATGATGTTGGAAACCGGCCAGGCCGACGCCTGCATCACCGGCCTCACCAAGGACTACGGCAAGAGCATCATCCCGGCACTGCAAGTGATTGGCACCGAAGACGGCGTGCGGCGGGTATCGTCGATGTACATCATCCAGCACAAGAAAGGGCCCTACTTTTTTGCCGACACAACGGTGAACATTAATCCCACCGCCGAGCAGATGGTGGAGATAATTGGACTCACGGCCCGTGCCGTGCGCTTTTTTGATGCCGAGCCGCGCATCGCCGTCATCTCCTACTCCAACTTTGGCTCGAACCAGGGCGAACTGCCCGAAAAAACCCGCCGCGCCACCGAGCTAGCTAAGGCCCGCTACCCCGACCTGCTCATCGACGGCGAAATGCAGGCCAACGTGGCCCTGAGCCCGCGCCTGCTGCAAGAGCATTATGGGTTTAGTCCGCTGGCCGAGAAAGGGGCCAACACGCTGGTGTTTCCCAACGTGGAGTCGGGCAACATCGCCTACAAAGTGCTCCAGGAAATCGGCGGGGCCGAGGTCATCGGCCCGGTGCTGATGGGCATGCGCAAGCCGGTGCACATCCTGCAACTGGGGGCCTCGGTGCGCGACATCGTGAACATCGCCGCCATTGCCGTGGTCGACGCGCAGTCGGGCGGCCGGGGCATGTAGGGCCCCGGGGCTATCTGAAATTCACATAGATATTCTTGAATGTAGCCGCGCTTTGTTTAGTTTGCGGAATGAAAAAAATCATTTTGCGCACCTTGGGCGTGGTGGCGCTGGTAATAGCTGGGCTGGTCGTCAATATTGTCTGGTTCAAGCCGTTGTTCATCCGGGCGTTCTACGAGAAGGTCTTCGTACAATTCGCATTCGACTCGCCCGAGTTGCTTTCCAGCTTGCACTTAGTGGAAGGGCTGGGCATTCAGGGCCACAACGCGCGGCTCGACGACGCCTCGGATGCCCAGCAAGACCGGCTGATGGCCCGCCTGCGCCAAAACCTGGCCACGCTGCACAGCTACGACACCACCGGCCTGCGCGGCCAAGACCGCCTGAACTACCAAGTGCTCGACTGGTACATGCGCAACATCTTGGCGGGCGACGCTTTCCGTTACGACGACTACCCCGTCAACCAGTTGTTCGGGGTGCAAAACGAATTCCCATCGTTCATGGCCAACGTGCACCAGGTGCACAACCGCCGCGACGCCGACTACTACAACCAGCGGCTGGCGGCGGTGGGCCGCAAGTTTGGGCAGGTGCTGGACGGGCTGAAGATCCGGGAAAAACACGGCGTGGTGCCGCCCACCTTCGTGATCGACAAGGCGGTGGCCGGTATGCAGAACCTTGTGGCCCAGCCGGCCGAGCAAAGCATCCTTTACACCGCGCTGGCCGAAAAGCTGAAGAAGGCCGACGGCCTCGACGCCGCCGCGCAGGCCGCGGTGCTGGCCGAAGCCAAACGCCAGATTACGGGCACGGTGTACCCCGCCTACCAGCGGCTCATCGACTATTTTACTGCCCTGCGGCCCCGCTCGACCACCGACGCGGGCGTGTGGAAATTTCCCGACGGCAAAGCATACTACGCCTATTGCCTGCGCCAAAACACCACCACCGACCTCAGCGCTGCCGAAATACACGCCCTGGGCCTGCGCGAAGTGGCGCGCATCACGGCCGAAATGCGCGCCATCCTGCGCGCCGAAAAAGTGCCCGGGGCCGACAGCGTGGGCCCCACCCTGGCCCGCCTCGGCGGGGAGGCCCAGTTTTTATATCCCGATACCGACAGCGGCCGCACCCAGATTTTGACCGATTACCGCCGCATCTTGGCCGAGGTGGACCGGGGCCTGGGCGGCGCGTTCCGGCTGCGGCCCCGGGCCCGGCTCGAAGTACGCCGCGTGCCCGTGTTCAAGGAAAAAACGTCGGCCGGCGCGTACTACGAACCGGGGGCCCTCGACGGCTCGCGCCCCGGCACGTTCTACGCCAGCCTCTACGACGTGAAGGCCACGCCCAAGTTTGGCATGCGCACGCTGGCGTACCACGAAGGCATTCCGGGCCACCACTTCCAAATCGGCATTGCGCAAGAACTAAAGGGTTTGCCCACTTTTCGCACCGTCATTCCTTTCACGGCCTACGCTGAAGGCTGGGCCCTGTACGCCGAGCGAGTGGCCGCCGAACTGGGCTTCGAAAAAGATCCCTACGACAACCTGGGCCGCCTGCGGGCCGAGCTGTTCCGGGCCGCCCGCCTGGTGGTGGACACCGGCCTGCACGACCAGCGCTGGACCCGCGAGCAGGCCATCCGCTACCTGCGCCAAACCACGGGCATGGCCGAGTCGGACGTGGTGGCCGAGGTGGAGCGCTACATCGTGATGCCCGGCCAGGCCTGCGCCTACAAGGTGGGCATGCTCAAAATACTGGAGCTGCGCGAACGCGCCAAGCAGCAGCTCGGCCCGAAGTTCGACCTGCGCGATTTCCACGATGTGGTGCTTCAAAATGGGTCCCTGCCACTCTCCATTTTAGAGCAAGTGGTGAACGATTACATCGCCGCAAAAAAGGCTGCGCGCGTCGCCGCTCCCCCGCCGGGACGCGCTGCCACAGCGCTGGGCAGTGGCGGAGTTAGGGGCCCAGGTCTGGCCGCCGAACTTTGCACAAAAGCCAGTAAATTTGGGAAGTAAAAGACCCTCAATCGGGTCCTCCTTTCCTGTTCACGGACTTTATGATTGCTTACCTCGACGGTAAACTCGCTTACAAGGACGCTACCCAAGCCATCATGGACCTGGGCGGCGTGGGCTACGAAGTCCGCATCTCGCTGGCCACTTTCTCCAAGTTGCCGGCCGAAGGCTCGCCCGCCAAAATCTATACCTATCAACACATTAAGGAAGACGGGCAGACGCTCTACGGCTTCCTCGACCCCAGCGAAAAGGCCCTATTCATGCAGTTGATTTCGGTGTCGGGCATCGGGCCGGGCACGGGCATTGTGATGGTGAGCAGCTTGAGCGTGGGCGAAATTCGTGACGCCATCGTGAACGAAAACGTGCGCGCCATCCAGAGCATCAAGGGCGTGGGGCCCAAAACCGCGCAGCGCGTGATTTTGGAACTGAAGGATAAATTCCGCAAAGACGAGCTGCTGGCTAAGGCCGGCGTGGACACCGTGCCGCTGGCCCGCCAGCACAATACCCAGCGCGCCGAAGCGTTGCAGGCATTGGTAACGCTGGGCTTCGCCCGCGCCGCCGCCGAGAAAAACCTGGACCAGATTGCCCAAAAGCACGGCCCGGGCCTCACGGTAGAGGAAATGATTAAGTTTGCTTTGAAGTCGCACTAGGCCCGACAAGAAAGCTTTTGGCGGCTTGCCGCCGGTGGCAAACTTTACGGCTGGCGAGGTGCCCGTTGGATAATTACTCCCATGCCCGTGCGCGGCCGGGGCCGCCCCGGCGGTTGCCGGCCCGCCGCCCGCGGCCGTTGCCAACCTGTATTCTGCTTGAAATTCGGTCCTAAATTACTCTCTCCGTCGGTGGTTGTGGTGGCGTCGTTGCTGGCGTGGTGGGCGCAGGCCGGCCCGCTGGCCCGGCGTCCGGCCGGGGCGTGGGCCCCCAGAGCCGACGCCCCGGCCGACACCGCGTACCGGCCCAGCCGCCGGCCCCGGGTGGCCCCGCGCGACCGGCCGGGCAGCCCGTTTGGCCCGCAACGGCGGCGCTCGCCGCTGGTGCTGCCCCTGCCTTCGAACGTGAAGCTGCAAATGGCCGTCGACGACAGCCTCAAGAACTTCGACGTGCAGGAGAAAGTTGGGACCGACATCAACTACCGCGACCCAAGCAAGCTGACCTTTAAGGAGTACGAGCAGTTTCAGCAGCGCGAAGCCATCCGCAACTACTACCGCGAGCGGGCCCGGGGCGGCGTGACGGGGCCCCCGGCGGCGGCGGGCACGCCGCAGGCCCAGCGCCTGATTCCGAAGATTGACCTGGGGCCCGTGGCCGACCGCATTTTTGGCGGGCGCTACGTGGACATCCGGCCCGCGGGGGCCGTCACGATCAAGGCCGGCGGGAAGTTCAACGTGAACGAAAACCCGGCCCTGACCCTGCGCCAGCAGCGGGTGGGCGACTTCATCTTCGACCAGAGCATGAACGTGAACCTGACCGGGCAGGTGGGCACGAAGCTCAAGCTGGCCTTCAACTACGACACCAAGGCCTCGTTCGACTTCGACAACCAGATGAAGTTCGATTACTCGGGCCAGGAAACCGACATCCTGCGCAAGCTCGATTTGGGCAACGTGAGCCTGCCGCTGGGCAACTCGCTGGTGCAGGGCGGCCAAAACCTGTTCGGGGTGAAGGCCCAGATGCAGTTTGGGCGGCTGGGCGTGACGGCCGTGGCCGCTACTGTGCGCGGCACCGCCGACGAGGTGCGGGTGCAGAACGGGGCCCAGAGCCGCCAGTTCGAGCTGAAAGCCAGCCAGTACGAGAAAGACAAGCACTTTTTCCTGTCGCACTTCTTCCGCGAGCGCTACGACCAGGCCCTGCGCAACCTGCCCACCATTCAGAGCGGCGTGCAGGTGACCCAGCTGGAGGTGTACGTGACCAACGACAACCGCACCACCACCAGCCTGCGCAACGTGGTGGCGCTGATGGACCTCGCCGAGCCGGTGCGGTTTTACCGGCCCCAGTTCCTCGACCCCAGCCGCAACGCCAGCGTGCGCACGCCGGCCTCGAACACGGCCAACCGCGAATACTCGCAGTTGGTGGCGGCCGGGCCCACGGCGCGCAACGACCTGACGGTGGATTCCTACCTTGGCGGCCTGGGGCTAGCCAAAAACTTGGATTATGAGCGGGTGCGGGCCCGCAAGCTCGACCCCAACGAGTACACGTTCAACGCCGAGCTGGGCTACCTGTCGCTCAACACGGCCCTGCTGCCCGACCAGGTGCTGGGCGTGGGCTACTCCTACATCTACAACGGGCAGACTTATAAGGTGGGCGAAACCTTGCAGGACTACACCGGCGTGGCCCAGGACGCGGTGGTGTTCCTCAAGCTGCTGCGCGCCAGCAACCCCGGCGTGAGAGTGCTACCCGACAGAACTGTGGCCGGCGTCCGGATTCCCCCGCGCCCCGACCCTCTGACGCCCCCGGGGCCTCCTACGTATAATACACCGACTTGGGACCTGATGATGAAAAACATCTACTCCCTGAACACGACGCAGCTCAACCGCGACAATTTCCAGCTTCAGCTTATTTACAAAGACGACGTGACGGGCGTCGATTTGGTGTCGCTCAAGGAAGGCAACAAAATCCAGAACACGCCGCTGATTCAGGTGCTGGGTTTGGACCGGGTGAATCCCAACAACGACCGCAACCCCGACGGCAACTTCGACTTTTTCCCAGGAGTGACCGTCAACCCCGAGCTGGGTAAAATTATTTTCCCCAGCGTGCAGCCGTTCGGCGACTACTTGCGGGCGCAGTTCGACACAGTGGCCACTAGCCCCCTGCCGCCCGCGCCGCCGGTCACGCCCGCTGTGGCGGCCAACGAGCGGGTGCTGCTCCAGAAATACGTGTACTCGGAGCTGTACAGTCAAACCCAAAGCGACGCCCAGCAGCGCCAAGAAAAGGACAAGTTTTACCTGCGCGGGCGCTACCAGGGCTCCAGCACCGACGAAATCAGCCTGCCCGGCATTGGGGTGGCGCAGGGTTCGGTGAAGGTGTTTTCGGGCTCGACGCTGCTCACGGAAGGCACCGACTATCAGGTGTTTTACGACCAGGCCAAGGTGAAAATCCTGAACCCGTCGTACCTGGCCTCGGCCAACGAGCTGCGGATAACGTTCGAAAAAAATGCCCTCGTGCAGGTGCAGCCGCGCCGCTTGGTGGGGGGGCGCTTCGACTACCGCGTCGACAAGGACCTGACCCTAGGCGGCACGGCCCTGTACTTGCTCGAAAACCAGGCCCCCGGCATCAACCGCGTAAACATCGGCGACGAGCCAGCCAACAACAGCATCGTGGGCCTCGACGGCAGCTTCCGCCGCGACAGCCGGGTGCTGACCAAGCTGCTCGACCGGCTGCCGTTCTATTCGACCAAAGAAATATCGACCGTGGCCTTCAGCGGCGAGTTTGCCAAACTGCTGGCGGGCCGCTCGCAACTGGGCAGCGGCGAAAACGGGGTGAGCTATGTCGACGATTTCGAGAACGCCCGCACCCCCTACACGCTGGGGGGCCTGGCGGCGGTTCCGGCCTGGCGGCTGGCCACCACGCCCTCGCGCATCTCAACAGCCGCCGACCTGAGCGTGAACTACCAGCGCGCCAAGCTGGCTTGGTACACCGTCGACCAAACGTACTACACCGGGGGCCCCAGCGTGCCGGCCAACATCGGCACCGGCGACCCCTCGCTCAGCAACCACTACACGCGGGGCATTCCGCGCAACGAGGTGTTCCCCAACAAAGACCTCGGGGCCACCGGCAACGGCTACGAGTACACCTTCGACATGGCCTATTTCCCCAGCGAGCGGGGGCCCTACAACTACACGCCCAACATCGACACCGACGGGCGGCACTTCTCGAACAATAGCGGCGCCAACCTGCCGGACAATCGCTTCGGGGGCATTTCGCGGGCCATTACGTTCGATACCGACTTTGACAACGCCAACATCGAATACTTAGAGTTTTGGATGCTGGACCCGTTCATCAATACTAAAAATGGCGTAGTGAACGACTCGGACCCCGACCCGCGCAACACGCCCGTCAGCAACACCACCGGCGGCCGGCTGGTCATCAACCTGGGCAACGTGAGCGAAGATTTGCTGCGCGACAGCAACCAGCACGAATTTGAGAATGGCCTGCCCACGCCCGACCAGGCGGGCACCCCCAATTTGACTACCCCTACCATCTGGGGCCAGGTGAGCAAGCAGCAGTTTCTGACCGATGCCTTTAGCGCCGCGCCGGGGGCCCGCGCCGCCCAGGACGTGGGCCTCGACGGTTTTAATGACGCGGACGAGAAAGCCAAGGGGAACTACGGCCCCCAGTACGCCGGCCTGCCCGACCCGTCGGCCGATGATTTCTTGTACCATCTCGACCCGATTTACGACCAGAACAACATCAAAATTTTGGGCCGCTACAAGAACTACAACGGCTACGAAAACAATTCGCCCGAAAATAGTCAGTTTACCTCCACCGCTTATCCCGACAAGGAGGACTTGAACCGCGATAACGTGATTCAGGATGTGGAGCAGTACCACGAATACAATATTCCGCTGGGGCCCTCCACCGGCCCCAACGCCCTGCAAGTGGGCCAGAACTACATCATCGACAAGGTAACCACGCCCCCCATCGGAACCACGGGCGAAACGGTGACCTGGTACCAGTTTCGGATTCCGATTCGCGACCCAAATCAGCGCATCGTTGTGAACGGCGCAACCAGCCGGACGGATTTCGGCTACAAGTCCATCCGGTTCATTCGCATGTACATGACCGGCTGGCAGCAGCCGGTGGTACTGCGCCTGGTGCAGCCGCAGTTTGTGGCCAACCAGTGGCGGCGCTATATTTACCCTATTGCGGAGGGCCAGAGCAGCGTCTTGCCGGGCAACATCCTCACCGACGCCGACGCCTTCAACATCTCGACGGTGAGCATAGAGGAAAACGGCTTGTCGAACACGCCCGGCGGCATTCCCTACGTGACGCCGCCCAACATCACGCGCGACACCGAGTACGGCAGCACGGCCGTGGCCCGCATCCAGAACGAGCAAAGCCTGCGCCTGTCGGTGACGGGCCTGCGCGACGGCTACGGTAAGGCGGCCTACAAAAACTTGACCGTGAACATGCTGCGCTACAAGCGCCTGCGTATGTACCTGCACGCCGATGCCGACGATCCGAACATGAAAGACGGCGACGTGGAGGCGTTCCTGCGCATCGGCACCGATTACACCCAGAACTACTACGAGTACCGCTTGCCGCTGACGCTAACCCGGGCGAACCAGAGTGCCCAGCTGCAAGTGTGGCCCGAGGCGAACAACATCGACGTGGCGTTTCAGGACTTTATCGATGCCAAGTCGGCTCGCAACAAGCAGTCGCCGCCCAACTACACCGTGCCGTTTACCGTGTCGCTGCCCAACGGGGCCACCATCACGGTGGTGGGCAACCCCGATTTCTCGGCGGTGCAGGGCTGCATGATCGGCGTGCTGAACCCGATTGGCAGCGACCAGGGCAACAAGAGCGTGAACCTGTGGGCCGATGAGTTGCGGGTGTTCGACTTCCAGCAGGACGCCGGCTACGCCGCCAACGCCCGCCTGAGCGTGAAGCTGGCCGACCTGGCCAACGTGACGGCCACCGGCAGCTACACCAGCGTGGGTTTTGGCGGCTTGCAGGACAAGGCCCAGCAACGCTCGCTCGACGACGTGCTGCGCGGCGACCTGAACGCCACCGTGGCCGCCGACAGGCTGCTGCCCGCCGAGCTGAACCTGCGCGTGCCGGTGCTGCTGCAAGTGGGCACCGAGCGCCGCTCGCCCCAGTACGACCCCCTCGACCCCGACACCAAGCTGACCCAGAGCCTGGAGAAGTTCAAGGACGCCGACGCCCAGGCTGCGTACCGCAACATCGTGATTGACCAGACTACCACCCGCAGCCTCTCGCTGCTGAACGTGCGCAAAGAGCGCCGCGTGGCCGCCCCGCCGCCCGCCGGCGGGGCCCCCGCGGCCCCGCCGCGCCAGCCCCGGCCCTGGGACATCGAGAACGTGGCCCTGAGCTATTCCATTGCCGAGCGCAACCACTCCGACATCAACACCCAGCGCGACTACACCCGCTCGTTTACGGCGGCGGCGGCCTACACTTTCCAAACCACGCCCAAGAACTACACGCCTTTCGCCAAGTTCAAGGCGTTTGATAACCCGTACCTGAAATTTTTGCAGCTGGTGAACTTCACGCCGCTGCCCTCGCGCTTCGCTTTCCGCATCGACCTGGACCGGCGCTACAACGAGCGGTTCTTGCAGCGGGTGGTGAACCCGGGCGAAGTGCCCACCCTTATTGGCCCGGACATTTACCAGAAAGCGTTCTACATCAACCGCATCTACGACCTGAGCTGGGCCCTGACCAAGGCCCTGACCATTGACTACACCGCCACCAACCGCGGCATCATCGACGAGGGCATCGGGCGCGCCATCGGCAACAGCCAGGAGGCCACCAACAACCGGGCGATTATCAACCACAACCTACTGGCCGGGGGCCGTACCACGGCCTTCAACCAGACCATTGCCGCCACTTACCGCCTGCCGCTCGATAAGTTTCCGCTCACCGATTGGCTCAGCGCCGACACCCGCTACTCGGCCCACTACACCTGGCAGGCGGCCTCCACGGCCCTGCGCGCGCCCGCGCACCCTAGCTCCGTCGACCCCACCGACACCACCACCGTGCGCCTCAACCTGGGCAACACCATCCAGAACAACGCCGAGCTGAGCGCCAACGGCCGCATCGACCTGGTGAAACTCTACAACAAGGTCAGGTTCCTGAACATCATCAACAACGCCCCGCCGCCCGCGCCCCGCCCGGCTCCGCTCCCGCCCGGGGCCGACGGGGCCCGGCCCAAGCCCGAAGCCACGGCCGTCCCCGACAGCACGCCCGTGCTGGTGCGGGCCGCCAAAGCCGTGCTGCGCTCGCTGATGACGGCCCGCTCACTCAACTTCACCTATGCCCGCTCTACCGGCACGCTGCTGCCCGGCTACCTGCCCGGCACCACCTTTTTCGGGCTGACCAATTACCGAAAATCCGGGGTGCTGGCCCCGGGCATTCCGTTCATCATCGGCAAGCAGTTCAGCTTGCCCGACCTGTACGCCTACGCCAACGGCAACGGCTGGTACACCGGCGACAGCGAGTACCTGAACACGCCGCTGAGCAACCTGCTGACTGAAAACCTGGCCTTGCGCACGACTTTGGAGCCGTTCCGCGACTTCAACATCCAACTCGACGCGCGCAAGCAGCGGGTGCAAAACAACGAGGCGTACTACCGCAACCGTATCGACACGGTGAGCTTGCAGCCGGTAACCATCATCCCGACTCTCAACAAGCAGCTAGCCCCCTTGCAGGCCCTCGAATCGGGCTCGTTCAGCACGAGCACCATCACCATCAACACGCTGTTCGGCGACCTGAGCGCCAACGGTGAGATTTCCAAGGCCTTCTCGCGGTTCGTGGAAAACCGGGGCCCCATCCGCGACCGGCTGGCGGCGGCTAACACGCAGGTCGACCCCGTTGCAAAACGGGCAGGTGTTTACAGCTATAACTCGCAGGACGTGCTGATTCCGGCCTTCCTCGACGCTTACCACGGCCGGTCGTCGGACGGCTACGAGGCCACGAAATTTGACATTTTCGGCAAATTTTTGCGCGATATTCCGTTGCCCAACTGGACGGTGCAGTACAACGGGCTTTCGCAGGTGCCATTTTTCCGCGACTATTTTACCTCGTTCACGCTCAACCATGCCTACAACTCGACCTACGGCGTGGGCACCTACACTACCTCGACGCTTTACAACGATAACAACCTGGACTTTCCCAACCGCGTCAGCGCTACCGGGCAGTACATTCCGTACTACGTCATCGGGCAGGTGAGCATCGTGGAACACCTGGCCCCGCTCATCGGCGTGAACTTCCAGACCTTGAACAAGGTAACCGGCCGCGTGGAGTACCGCACCGACCGCGCCGTGGCCCTGAACACCACCAACGCCCAGATAACCGAGCTGCACACCACGGCCCTGGTAATAGGCTTCGGCTATGCCGTGGCGGGCCTCAAGCTGCCCTTCCGGGTGGGCGGCGAGCAGCGGGTGCTGAAAAATACCCTCACCACCCGCCTCGACTTGAGCATCAATGATAACAGCACCATCCAGCGCAGCATCCTGAACTCGGTGGACCCGGCCGACGCTGTTCCTGGCACTCCTGCCAGCGTGGGCACGCCCACCAGCCAGGTTACCAACGGCTCGCGCCAGTTCCAGCTGCGTCCCACTATCGACTACCTGCTCAACACCCGGCTGAACTTCCAGTTTTATTTCACTCAGACCATCACCACACCCCGCGTCAGCAACGCCTTCCGCAACGCCAATACCGAAGGCGGCTTCCAGCTGCGCTACAGCCTGACGCAGTAGAAATTATGCGTTGTGAATTGTGAAATGTGGGTTGGGTATTGCGAATTGTCGGGCCAAAGCGGGGTTGGCTAAGACTGCCGGCTCTACTTTTGGGGCCTATTGAACGCCGGTCGTTTCAAACGTAAAAATCTGCCACGGCCAAACCCATAATTCAAAAATCAAAACTCAAAATTAAAAGCATGACCCTGCCCACCACCCTGCATTATACCAAAGACCACGAATGGATTCGCGTGGAAGGCGACGTGGCCTACGTCGGCATCACCGACCACGCGCAGCGCGAGCTGGGCGACATCGTGTACGTCGACATCGACACGCTTGACAAAGACGTGGCCCGGCACGAGGTGTTCGGCACCGTGGAGGCCGTGAAGACGGTTTCCGACCTGTTCAGCCCCATTACCGGCACCGTGCTGGAGGTGAACGCCAAGCTGGCCGACGCCCCCGAAACCGTGAACTCCGACCCGTACGGCGACGGCTGGATGGTGAAGATATCCATCGCCAACCCCGCCGAGCTGGCGGACTTGCTGTCGGCCGAGGCCTACGGCGAATTGGTGGGGGCCTAACGCGCTGCTGACTCGTGGCTAACCTTTCGTACCCCGGCCGCCGGCCCTACGCGGCGCTGCCCATGCTGTGGGCCGGCGTGGTGCTGCTGCTCACCCTCACGCCGGCCCGCGAGATGCCTCGTACGCCCGCCTGGGAACTGCTTTCCTTCGACACGGTGGCCCATGGGGCCGTGTTTGGCGTGTTGGCGGCGCTGACCTGGTTTTCGTTGCGCCGCCAGCGGCGCTGGCCGGCGCTGGCCCAGCAGGCCGGGGCCGTAGCGCTGGCCGGCTGCGTCGCCTTCGGGGCCCTAATTGAGGTGCTGCAATACACCATGCATCAGGGCCGCCACGCCGAATGGTCGGACTTGTTCAGCGACAGCCTGGGGGCCGTGCTGGCCTTGGGGCTGGCCGCTGCGCTGGCCCGCCGCCGGCCGCTCGCCGCCTGGGTGTAGCCTGCGGCCGCAAACGCAAAGAAGCCCTTCCGCTGCTGGCGGAAGGGCTTCTTTGCGTTGTGTCGACTCAATTATTAGTCACTAATTGCCGGCTTAGAACAGCTTGATAAATACCTGATTTTATAGAATAAAAGTTAACGGCCAACCAACTGCTTACTTGGCCGCTTCGGTGTTGGCTTTCACCGAGAGCATGATTTGCTTGGCTACGGGCTCCCACTCGGGCTTCTGACGGTCGGCGCAGTTGAAGGTGCAAATCATGAGCTTGCCTTGCACATCGGTGAAAAACACCAGCGTGTACACTTCATGGCCCAGCTCGGGCTTCATGAACTCGAGGTAGCCCACCTTGTGGTTGTTGATGTTCTTGACGCCGTCGCCGAACCACGTGGCGTCTTTGTATTGCTTGTGATAGGTTTTGGCGAACGACGCGGCGTACACGTCGACCATGTCCTGGTCGGACTCGTTGTCGGAATAATTAAAAGCCAGGCTCACCAAGTTGTTGTTGGTGAAGATGACGCTGGGGCGGCTCTGGGCTTTGGCGTAAGCGAAGTCCATTTGCTGCTCGCTCATCACCTCAAAACCTTTGGGGATGAGGATTTCCACCCGCTCGCTGAGGACGTGTTTTTTTACCAGTTCAATCTCGGATGCGGGCCTGGCAGCCATCAGGAAGAGGCCCAGGAAGCAGAGTAAAAGTGTGGGTTTCATATGACGGGCAAGTACGGGTGAAACGGGTCGGATAAACAGCCGGAGGCGGAGGGCCAGGGACCGTAATTGTAAAATTACAAAATCTTGTTAAAACAAAAAAATATTTCTCATAAGTCTTTTAGGGGTGAGAACATGAAAAAGTTTGTCCATCACGGGTAGACGACGGGCTGAATATGGGTAAAATGCTGACTTTTGGCTTGTTTCAGTCGATTTTTTGGCCTAAAAATAATATTTCACGGTCGCTCCCAAACTAATAATTAATATCGCGCAGATGCAGTATTTAATTAGAAAAATGCAAAAAAATATTTCAACTTCATTTGCACGTTAGCTTCGTTTATGCTCAGCTTTTGTCGGGCTCAGAGAATGTTGTTAAGCTGCTCCTTGATTTTCTCCAATTCTTCCTTCATGCCGACGACCAAGTGCTGCACAATGGCATCGTTGGCTTTCGAGCCGATGGTGTTGATTTCGCGGCCGATTTCCTGGGCCAGGAAGGCGAGCTTTTTGCCCACGGCTTCGTCGGGCTGGTGGGCGGCTTGCTCGAAGTAGGCGAGGTGGGCGGCCAGGCGCACCTTCTCCTCGGCGATGTCGAGCTTCTCGATATAATAGAGCACTTCCTGCTCGAAGCGCGCGGCGTTGAACTGCTCGTGGCTGGTGAGGTCGGCCAGGTGGGCCTGGAGGCGCTGGCGCACGTGGGCCACGCGGTTGGGGTCGTGCAGCTCGACGGCGGCCAGCTGCTGCCGGATAACGGCCACGTAGCCCAGGATTTCGGTGGTGAGGGCGCGGCCTTCGTCGTGCCGGAACTGCTGCATGGCGGCCAGGGCCTCGTGCAGCAGCGGCTGCAGCTCGGCCCAGGGTACGTCGTCGGCCAGGGGCTCGGCGTCGCGGGCGTCGGCGGCGCTGGGCACCACGCCGGGCAGGCGCAGGGCCGCCAGCAGCGTGGCTTCGCCGGTGGGCAGGCCCAGGCCCTGGGCTACGGCCTGCAGCTCGCGGTAGGCGGCCACCAGGGCATCCTTATTAAGGACGGCGGCGCGCGCAGCGACTGGACGCGTAAAGTCCAGGTTAAGATTGACTTTGCCGCGCAGTAGGGCCCTGGCCACGGCGTTGCGGATTTCCAGCTCGTGGGGCAGCAGGAAGCGTGGCAGCCGCAGGGTGAGGTCGAGGGTTTTGGAGTTGAGGGACTTTAGCTCGAGGGTGGCGGTGTAGGCGTCGGTTTCGCGGTGGGCCTGGCCGTAGCCGGTCATGGAAATAAGCATCTTTTCGGTTGACAGTTGTCAGTGAGTAACGAACAGCAGGGGGATGGCTTTCCCGTTGGGGCCGGCGAGCGGCTTGGTGCAAATATCCGCGTTGCGGCCGGGTGGCGCGGGCGCAGGCCGGTACTGCCCGGCCGTGCCCCAGGCCCTACCCGTCTAATGTTACCAATATGTTACCCATCGAGCCCATAAGACAACGATTAAGCAACATCAATTCTGGAAAACGGCCAATCAGAAGCCGGAACTTTGCGGCTGAAATCAACCCCGCATTTTATGCCCACTAACCGTACTGTTTTCTTTCGAGGCCTGTTACTCGTGCTGCTGGCCTGGACGACAACTGCCCGTGCCCAGGTAACCACTTCCGCCCTGAGTGGCAAGGTAACTTCTGACAAAGGCGAAGAATTGATTGGGGTGACCGTGGTGGTGACCAACGCGGCCACCGGCACCAAGCGCGGCACCGGCACCGAAGTCGACGGCCGCTTCAACATCCCGAACCTGGCCCCGGGCGGACCTTACAACGTGACGGCCACCTACGTGGGTTACAAAGACCAAACCATCGGCGGCGTGTTCCTGACCCTGGGCAACACCACCCGGTTGAACATCGTGCTGGCGGCGGAGGCCCAGCAGCTGAACGAAGTAGTGGTGGTGGGCAACACCGAAGCCACCAAAACCGGGGCCGGCACCAACGTGGGCCGCGCCGCCATCCAGCAGCTGCCCACCATTTCGCGCAGCATCCAGGACTTTACGCGTCTCGACCCGCGCAACTCCAACAACTCGTTCGCGGGCACCTCGTTCCGCTACAACAACATCACCCTGGACGGGGCCGTGAACAACGACGCCATCGGCTTCTCGCCCTCGCTGGGCGGGCAGGGCGGCACCAGCGGCCTGCCCGGCAGCTCGGCCCGCGCCAACCCGATTTCGCTCGACGCCATCCAGGAGATTCAGGCCCAGGTGGCCCCGTTTGATGTGCGGCTGGGCAACTTCACCGGCGGCTCCATCAACGCCGTGACCCGCTCGGGCACCAACGAATTCCACGGCTCCATTTACGGCTTTGGCCGCAACCAAGGCATCACGGGCCGGAGCATCGACGGGGCCAATACCAAAATCGGCTCGGTGTACAAAGACTACCAGACCGGCGTGCGCCTCGGGGGCCCGATCATCAAAAACAAGCTGTTCTTTTTTGGCAACTACGAGCAGGCCCGCCGCACCGAGCCCCAGTTCTACGGGGCCGGCACGCCCGGCTCGCCGGTGTCGGTGGGCTTGGCCCAAGCCATTGCCACCGACCTGCAAACCAAGTACAACTACAACGTGGGCGAGTCCGGCGACTACAGCATCTACGCCAACAGCAACAAGATTTTTGGCCGCCTCGACTGGAACCTGAGCGATAAAACCAGCATCGCCCTGCGCCACAACTACGTGAAGTCGGAAGCCACCAACCTGGAGCGCTCCAGCAGCTTGTTCAAATTCGGCTCGCAGGACTTCGTGCAGAACAACCTGCAAAACTCGACGGTGCTGGAAGTGAAGTCGAACTTCACCAACCAGCTCTCGAACAACCTGATTTTGGGCTATACCAACATCCACGACTACCGCTCGCTGCTGGGCGGGCAGGCCAACGTGTTTCCGTCTGTGCAAATCAGCAACGTGGGCCCCGACGCGGCCAACGGCTACGCGGGATCGAGCCAGATCCTGCTGGGCTCGGACCGCGAGGCCAGCATTTTCAACACCCGCACGAAGACCTACGAAATCACTGACAACCTAACTTATTACACCGGGGCCCACGCCTTGACGCTGGGCACCCACAACGAGTTGTACAAGATTGATTACGGCTTCATCAACGCCTGGAACGGCCGCATCGAGTACAACAACGTGGCCGACTTCCTGGCCGACAAGCCCCAGCGCATCCGCGGCACCAGCCACAACGGCGACAACAGCTACGACTACAACTACAACAACCCTTCGGCCTCGTTCAACATCAACCTGTACTCGGCGTACCTGCAAGACGAGTGGACCGTGAGCGACCGGCTGAAGATTTCGCCCGGCATCCGCTTCGACCTGACCTCGCTGCCCAACCCGCCGGCCCTGAACTCGGCCCTGGTGAACAACCCCCAGAACGAAACCAACACCCTGAACCAGACCTACCAGCACACCAACTGGTCGGATTTGAAGAACGACATTCTGGGCAAGGTGCAGTTTTCGCCCCGCATCGGCTTTAACTACGACGCCAAAGGCGACCAAAGCATCGTGCTGCGCGGCGGCTCGGGCCTGTTCACGGGCCGCATCCCGTTTGCCTGGCTGGGCTACGCTTACTACAACAACGGCGTGAATTACACCTCGGTGGACCAGAACAACATCCGCACGGGCAACGGCGGCAACGGCACCGTGTACCAGCTCAACCAGGATCCGAGCAAGATCTTTGCCCAGCTGCCGGCCAACGCCCAGAACACGACCGAAGTGAACCTGATTGACAACAACTTCAAGATGCCGCAAGTGTGGCGCTCGTCGCTGGCCTTGGACGTGCGCCTGCCCGGCGACATCCGCGCCTCGGTGGAAGCGCTGTACACGAAGGTGTTGCAAGACGTGCGGTTTGAGAACATCAACCTGACCGACAACGTGACGTACTACGCCCAGGGCCCCACCCAGACGCCGCGCTACGCGGCCCCGGCCGGCGGCAACGCCCGGGTGAACCCGCTGCTCTCCAACGCCTTTCTGCTCACCAATACCCAGCAGGGCTACCGCTACCAGTTCACGGGCTCGCTGGCCAAGTCGTTCCTGAACGTTTTCGATGTGACGGCCGCCTACACCTACGGCCAGAGCAAGGACATCAGCAACGGCATCCGCAACTCATTCCAGAGCAACTGGGAGCTGAACCCGGCGCAGAACGTGAATAACCCCGGCCTGGCGTACTCCAACTTCGACCTGCGCCACCGCGTGGTGGCTTCGCTGAACCTGCACAAGAACATCGGCGAGCGGTTCACCGGCTTCTTCACGTCGGTACTGACCTTCGCCAGCGGCTCGCCGTTCACCTACGTCTACAACAACAACTTCTTCGGCAACGGCCAGCAGAACGTAGAGCTGGCTTACATCCCCGGCTCGGCCGCCGACATTACCCTGGTGTCGCGGGCCAACGCGACAACCCCGTACACGATTGACGCCAGCGGGGCCCAGTACGCCGCCCTGAGCCGCTTCATCGACAACGACCCCTACCTGAGCACCCGCCGCGGCCAGTACGCCGAGCGCAACGGGGCCCGCACGCCCTGGAACGACCAGGCCGACGTGCGCCTCATGCTGGAAGCCCGCCTGGGCAACCTCTCGCCCAACGCCGCCGGCGTGGTGGCCGCCGGCCACAGCATCCAGATTTCGTTCGACGTGCAGAACGTGGGCAACATGCTCAACAAGAACTGGGGCCGCCAGTACTTCGTGCCGAACACCTTCAACTCGACGCTGGGCACCGGCCTCACGCAGGTGGCTTTTGCCAACGCGGCCGGGGCCATCTCGACCACGTACAGCGCCGGTACGGCCACCACTCCGGGCTTCAACCGCCCGGCCTTCACCTACAACGGGGCCCCGGCTACGTACTCCATCGACCAGCTGGCTTCGCGCTGGCAGGGCCAGCTGGGCGTGCGCTACTCGTTCTAATATCCCAAAACACCCTGCGGCTCAGTCGCTCTTGAAAAGCCGCCGCTTCCCCTGGGGAGCGGCGGCTTTTTGATGAGCCTTTCGTAAGGTGTCCGGCGGTACTTTGCGGGCCTAACCGGCTATTTTTTCCATTGAATTCCTTCCGTATTCTGCACCTGCCCAAGTGGTACCCGCACCGCTACGACGGCCAGGACGGCGACTTCGTGGCGCGGCACGTGGCGGCCATCGCCGCGGGGGCCCCGGCCGGGTTGCAGTCGGCCGTGGTATTCGCGGCAGTGGCGCGGGGCCCCTTGCCGCGCCTCATCGACGAAGAAATTGACACTGCCGGGCCGGTGCCAACCTGGCGCTACTACTACCGCGCTCGCCCCACCGGCTGGGGGCCCCTCGATAAGCTACTGAAGCTGGGGCTATGGCTGGAATGCCAGCGGCGCGGGCGGCGGGCCGTGCGCCGGCACTGGGGCGGGGCGGGCCCCGACCTGGTGCACGCCCACGTGTTGTTCCGGCCAGCGGTGCTGGCGTGGTGGCTGGGGTGGCGGCACGGCGTGCCGTACCTGCTCACCGAGCACGGCACGGCCTTTCAGCCGGGGAAGGCAGCACGGTTGGGGCCGGGGAAGCGCTGGCTGGCGGGGTGGCTGGTGCGGCGGGCGGCGGCCTTTGCGCCGGTGTCAGACGATCTAAAGCGGGCCCTGGGGACCCTGGGCGGTGTAAATGCGCGCACTGTCGTCATTCCGAACGTGGTCGATACCGACCTTTTTCACCCGCCCAGCGCGGCGGGCCGGCGGCAAGGGCTGCTGAACGTGGCCGCGTTCAACGAGCAAGCCAAAAACCTGGGCGGCCTACTGCGCACCGTGGCCGGGCTGCGCGCGGCCCAGCCCGGCCTGCACTTGCGCGTGGCCGGCTACGGCCCGGCCGAAGCGCAAGTGCAGCAGCTGGCCAATGAGCTGGGCTTGCTGGCCGACGGCACGGTGGAATTTTTGGGTAAGTTAACCTTGTCTCAGGTGGCCGAAGAGATGCGCCGGGCGGCGTGCTTCGTGCTGTTTTCCAACTACGAAAACCTGCCCTGCGTGCTCATTGAAGCTCAGGCCAGCGGCCTGCCCGCCGTGGCCACCCGCGTGGGCGGCGTGCCCGAGCTGCTGCCCGCCGACGGCCGCTTCGGCCTGCTCGTACCTACCGGCGACGAAGCGGCCCTGGCCCGGGCCCTGGCCGCCGTGCTGGCGCACCCGGACGGATACGACTCCGCAGCCCTGCGGGCCCATGCCGTGGCCCGGTTCAGTGTCGCGGCGGTAGGAGCGGCGTACCGGGCCCTGTACGCGACGGTAGTGGCCCCGGTTAAAAGTTTGGTCCAAAAGTCGCATTTGCCGTCTGGTGGATAGAAATTCGACGCTTAAAAGCTGACCTGCGATGGGTTGCTCGCCGGGCCTTCCCCAATGGCCAATCAAATCAGGCCGTCCCAGAAACCGGGGCAAGAAAAAAAGCGCGGCGGCTGTAACCTTTTCGAAGTAGCGCAGTGTCCACCTGCGAAATCACCTTCCTCTCTCTGGCCGCTGCTTGGATTCGCTATCGGATACTGCCTTAATGCTGCGCGTGAAAGCCGGCGACATCGACCGGATGGGGCTGCTCTTTGAGCGCTACCATCGCCCGCTGTTTCGTTTTCTCTACCATATGCTGGGCCAGGCGGCTGCCAGCGAAGACCTCGTGCAGACAGTTTTTTACCGCATGCTCAAGTACCGGCACACCTACACCGCCGACGGCGAGTTTCGCACCTGGATGTACCACCTGGCCCGCAACGTGCTGGCCGACGAAGCCAAGAAGTACCGCCACGCCGCTCACTACACGGATGTGGCTGACCTGGCCGACCGGCTCGGCGGGGGTAGCCTGGCCGACGCCGAACTGGAACAAACGCAGGAAGCCGCCCAACTGCACCAGGCGCTCGCCCGCCTGAGTCCCGACAACCGCGAAGTATTGGTGCTTAGCCGCTTTCAGGAGTTGAAATACGCTGAAATAGCGTGCCTGCTGCACACCACCGAAGGGGCCGTGAAAGTGCGCGTCCACCGCGCCTTGAACGAGTTGAAAACCGCCTACCTACGCCTTGCAAACTAAGCCTACCGCTATGAGCTGCGACGTTATTCAGCGCCAACTAGTTGATTATCTACAGCAGGAGCTGCCCGCCGCCGAGCAAGCTGCCCTGGCGGCGCACCTGGCCACTTGCCCCGATTGCCAGGCCGAGCTGCACGCCACGCAACGCGTGTGGCTGGCCTTGGACCACGTGGCCGTGCCGGAGCCCAGCGCCCGGCTGCGCCCCCGGTTCTACGCCATGCTCGCCACGTTTCAAAAGCCGACGCCCGCCGCGGCCACGTATTCGCTGCGGGCCCTGTGGCAGTGGGTGCACGCGCTCCCCTTGCCGCGCCCGGCCGTGCGGCTGGCGTATAGCCTCGGCCTGCTGAGCGTCGGGGCCCTGGGGGGGTATGGGCTGCACCCTGCCAGCCCGCCGGCGGCTGAGCAGCAACAGGTGGCTACCCTGGCTGCCCAGGTGGGCGACCTACGCCAGGTATTGCTGCTCACGCTCATTGAGAACCCGTCGGCCACCGAGCGGCTGCGGGCCGTGAGTTATACCAAGGAATTACCGGGCCCCACTGCCCGCGTGGTGAACGCGCTGCTGAGCACGCTCAACCAAGACCCCAACGTGAACGTGCGCCTGGCTACCCTCGATGCCCTGGCCCCGCTGGCGCACGACCCCGCGGTGCGCCTGGGCTTGGTGCATGCCTTGGTCCGGCAAACGTCGCCGCTGGTGCAGGTAGCCCTGGCCGACGTGATGGCGCAGCTGCAGGAGCAGCGCTCGGTGCCCCCCTTGCGCGAGCTACTGCGGCAGGCTGACCTCGACGCCACGGTAAAAAGCAAAATTGAACAGACCATCCAAGTCCTTTCCACCGGCCGGTCCGCCGCGCCTAGTTCTCCGCTTCCCCATGAAGAACCTTTCCCTTCTGCCCGGCCTGCGCACGCTGTTACTTTTGCTAGCTAGCCTCGCCGGCCGGGCGCAGGGTAGCCGCGGGCTGGAAGCCACTACGCATAGCAGCCAGACGTTTACGCTGCCGGCCGCGGCTGGGCGCGGTACGCTGGCCGTCTACAACATCAGCGGCGCGGTGACGGTGCAGGGCTACGCCGGCAACCAAGTGCTGGTCGAGGCCACTAAAACCATCCGGGCCGACAACGCCAGCGACCTCGCCACCGGCCAGCGCGAGGCGCAGCTCGGCTTTGCGCAGCCCGGCGATAGCGTGGTGGTGTACTTGGCCGCGCCGTTCGATTCGCGCCCTACTCGCCATAATGCAGAACACGGGCGCCTGCCTTACCACTACGCCTTTGATTTGGTCGTGAAGGTGCCGTATCAACTCCACTTGCACGTCTCGACGGTAAGCGAGGGCGAGGTGCGGGTGCAGGACGTAACCGGGCCGCTGGAAGTGGGCAACGTGAACGGGGCCATCACCCTGACCAACGTGCGGGGCACTACCCAGGCCCATACGGTGAACGGCAATGTGGACGCCACCTACGCGGCCAATCCACCCGGGGCCTCGTCGTACCGCACCATTAACGGCCAGATTCGGGTGCACTACCCAGCCGGCCTAGGGGCTACGGCGCATTTCACGAGTATGCACGGCGAGTTCTACACCGACTTCGCCGAGGCCAAGCTGCTGCCCCCGCAAGCTATTAAAAATCAACAGGGCCAGGGAGAGGGCACGGTGTACCACCTCACCAAAGAAACGGCCGTGCGCTTTGGGGCGGGCGGGCCCGACCTGCACTTCGAAACGCTCAACGGCAACGTGACCATCAGTCAGCGCTAGGGCATCCAGCTATCCATCTCGCATGAACACTTCCTTTTTATTCGCCCGCCCGCAGCCAGTGCGCCGGATTCTGCTAGCTCTGTTGGTAGGGAGCGGTGCCTTGCCCGGAATGGCGCAAGAAACTCCCTCGAAAGAGCAATTAACGGTAACCCTGACCGCCCCGGATAAGCCCGGCTCGCTGGAAGTAGCCCTGGTGAGCGGCTCCATTCACGTCCGGGGCTACAGCGGCAAAAATGTGCTGCTGAGCGCCGTAGCCCGCCCGCGCCCGGCCAGTGAAGAACGGGCCGATAAGCCCGCGCCGCCCGGGATGAAGCGCCTCTCCAACCCCGGGGCCCTGACCCTGACGGCGGCCGAGAAGAATAACCACATCGAAGTGGAGACGGATTCCTACCGGCACGCCATCGACTTGACCATCCAGGTGCCGCCTGACTTTTCCCTGAAGCTGGGGACAGTAAA
Organism: uncultured Hymenobacter sp.; assembly: GCA_964242665.1. Lineage (GTDB taxonomy): Bacteria > Bacteroidota > Bacteroidia > Cytophagales > Hymenobacteraceae > Hymenobacter. Next base: position 352,551 of record CAXTBA010000001.1, on the reverse strand, counting down.
AGACGGTGCCATTGTGGTCGAAAACGTGCGGGGCGAACTAGAGATTTCCAACGTGAACGGGGCGATTACCCTCACGCAGGTAAGTGGCTCGGCCGTGGCGAATACCATTAACGGCAACCTCACGGCGACGTTCAAAAGCGTAACAGCCGGCACCCCGATGGCTTTCTCATCGCTCACGGGCAAAGTGGATGTGACATTTCCCGCCTCGACGAAGGCCTTGCTGAAGCTGAAGTCGGACCACGGGCAAGTGTACAGCGATTTTGACTTCGCGCTGGACAAGCGACCCGCGAAGGTGACGCACGACACGCAAGGCGGTCTTTCTCGCTTCAGCAAGGAGGCGTGGACCTATGGCACCCTGAACGGGGGCGGGGCGGAAATCACGCTCCAAAGTTTGAACGGCGATATTTTTCTGCGAAAAGCCAAGTGAGTAGCATTTGCTTTACAGTCTCCCAACGCCTTTTCTAACATGACCAGTTACCGGCTCATAGCCCTTTTCAGCTTGCTGCTAACCACCTCGCTGGCGGTAGCACAAGTCCCCTCTACGCATCTGGCGGCCTCGGCAGCAGCCGTGGTGCAGCAACTCGGTACTGCCTTTGTGCAGGAGAAGCCCCACGTAGGGCTGTCGCTCGGAATTGTCTGGCAAGGCCAGACCTACTGCTATAATTTCGGCACGACGGTAAAAGGCCAGACGCAGCTACCCACGCCGCAGACCCGCTACGAAATTGCTTCCATCAGCAAAACCTTCACCAGCCTGCTGCTGGCCCAGGCCGTGGTGGAGCGCAAGGTGAAGCTGACCGACGACATCCGTCGCTACCTGCCGGGTAGCTACCCCAACCTGGCTTTCCAGGGCCAACCCATTAAGCTGGTTGATTTAGCGAGCACCACGTCGGGCCTGCCGGATAACTTACCCGAATCGACGGCCGCCCTAAACGCGCCACCCGATTCGGTTCCCTTCCGCATTTTGCGGAGCACGCAGGGCTACACCAGCGCCCGGCTCTACCAGTACCTGCATACCGTTACCTTAACCACTGCGCCCGGTACAACTCCGCAGCATTCCAACGTCGCGGCCTATTTGCTGGGCTGTATTCTGGAAAACGTGTACCATGTGCCGTATGTCCAATTGGTGCAGCAGCGCATTGAACGCCCCCTAAGGCTGCCCAACGGCTTTGCTGCCGGAACCGCCGCGGGCCATCTGGCAACCGGTTACAACGCCCAGGGACAGGTGATGCCACTGCTGGGCAACGCGCCCCCTACTCAGGTAGAGGCGGGATTGAAATACGGCACGGCCGATATGCTGAAGTACTTACAGTATCAGCTAGCCGAACAGGACCCGGCCGTGCGCCTGAGCCACCAGGTAGCCTGGGGAAGCCTGGCCGACCAAGCCACCGCGTTTAATTGGAACCTGGACCAAACCGTGGACAGCCAGCGCCGGCTCTCGGCCTCGGGCGGGGCCTTCGGGTCGGCGAGCTATTGTGAGCTGTACCCGGGCTTACGTTTAGGCCTGGTGCTGCTCGCCAATGAGTCGGACCCCGCCACGCAGGGCCAGTTACAGGAGCTTTCCCGCCAGGTGGTCGTGGCGCTATACGGCGTGCCGCCGGCGCTCCAAGCCTTGGAAAGCCAGCTGCAAGCGAGCAACTTTCAGCACGCTTTTGAGCTGGTGCAAGCTGCCAAGCAGCAGCATCCCGAACTGAACCTCACGGAGAGCTACGTGAATAACTGGGGCTACGCCCTAGCCCGCCACAATCAGCCCCAACCGGCCCTAGCGCTCTTTAAGCTGAACGTGCAGCTGTTTCCGAATGGCTGGAATACCTACGATAGCCTGGCCGAAGCCTACGAATTGGCGGGAAATTACGCGCTGGCTATTGAGAATTACCGACGCGCTGTGGCCTTGAATCCCCAGAATACCAACGGGGTAGCCCAGTTGAAAAAGCTAGCGGAACTCACGCCAAGGAAATAAGCCAAGCGCCAGATTTCCAGCCTAAAGCGCTGCGGTTCGATTTAGGTGCGTTGCTCACCCTCGAATGGAAAACCGCCGACGCAAAACCCGCTGCGGAGCCAAATGCGACTTTTGAACCAAACTTTTAACCAAGGCCGGTAGTGGCCGGGAGGTAGCCGGGGCGGGCCCCGTGCACGTGTGGGGGCCCTATTTCACGACCTGCACCCAGCCCCGCACACGGTGGCCGTCCGGGTATTCCAGCAAATAATAGTAGATGCCGGCCGCTTGTCCTTCGGCAGCCCAGTCGTTGCGGTACGCCGCGGCTTCAAACACTTGCTGGCCCCAGCGCGAAAAAATTTGGATGCGGGGCACGCAGGCGGCGGGCAGGCGGAAGGTCTGGTTCAGGGCGTCGCCGTTGGGGGTGATAACGTTGGGCAGCGGGTCGTCGGTGGCTTCGACGGGGGCCAGGGTCGCGGTGGTTTCGCAGCGGCCGCTGTTGTAGCGCAGGCGCACCGTGGGCTGGTAGCGGCCCGCCGCGGCGTAGGTGTGGGTAGGATTGGCGTCGGTGCTCTGGGTGCCGTCGCCGAAGTCCCAGAGCAGGCCCGTGGGAACAGCGTTGGCGGCGGTGCCCAAGTCAAAACGTACATTGAGGGGTACCTGGCGGTCTTCGGGGCAGGCCACGGGGGCCCAGGCCGCTTGGGCCACGGGTACCGGCGCCACGCCCACGCGCCGCACGGCGCTGCTGGCGCAGCCGCCCGCCGTGTTCACCGCATAGGTAAGGGCCACCGAGCCGCTAAAGCCCGCCGGGGGCGTAAAAACGAAGCCCGTGGCAGCCGAGCCGCCCACGTTGGGCCCGCTCCAGGTGCCGCCCGCCGGGCTGCCGCGCAGCGCCACCGGCCGCGTGGTGCCGGGGCACAGCAGCGTGTCGGCCGGCACCTGCGCGGCCACTGGGCCGGCCACGGTCACGTCAATTGATGCCTGGCTGGCGCAGTGCCCGTCCTGGTAATAGTACGTCAGCTTGAACGTGCCCGCGCCCGAGGTGCCCGGATAGAAATAGTAGTCTTGGTTATAAGACCCATAAACGCCCGTGCCCACCTACGAGCCCCCGGCCGGCGAGGCCACCAGCAAATGTCCCGCGTTGTCGGCGCTGCACAGCACCGGCAGCGGCGTGAGGGCGACGGCCGGCGCGGCGACTACCGTGACCACCCGGGTAAGGGTAGCGGCGCAGGTGCCCCCGGCCGACGGCACGGTGTAGGTGAGGGCATTGGCCCCAATCGCGGCCTGCGAGGGGTCGAACAGAAAGCCCGCTGCCACGCTGCCGCTCACGCCGGGGCCCGTCCACACGCCGCCGGGGTAAGCTTCCAAGAGTGAGGGGTAAGCATTAGCGCAGAAAGGGCTCCGGGGCGGGGTGTCCGTAATGCGCATGATGCCCACCTGCCGGGTGGCGGTGCTGGGACAGCCCGTGTCGTAGGTGTAGGTGAGCGTAATGGTGCCGTTGGCGAGGATCCCGGGGTCGAACACGAAGCCCGTGGCCATGCTGCCGCTCACGCCAAAGCCCGAAAACGTGCCGCCCACCGGGGTGCCCACCAGCGGTACCAGCCCGGGCCCGCCCGCCGAAGGCAGGTTGGAGCCGTCGTACACAAGCGCTGGCAGGCAGTATTCTGCCTGCGGCAGCGGGGCGAAAGCCGCCGTGGGGGTCGGCGTCACCGTCACGCGGCGCGTAGAAGCGGTGGTGCAGGCCCCGGTGCTGGCCAGGGTGTAGGTGAGGGTAAAGGTGCCGAGGCCCACGGTTTTGGGGTCGAGCACGAAGCCCGCCGCCACGCTGCCGCTCACGCCGGGGCCCGTCCACACGCCGCCGCCGGGGGTGCCCACCAGGGCCGTGGGCCCCGCCGCTACGCAGAGGTCGCGGTCGGGCCCGGCCTGGGCAATGTCGGGCTGGAAGTTGAGCACGAACGCCGCGTTGTTGCAGCCGCCCGACCCGTACCCGTTAACGGGCGAGTACGTGTTGACGCCCGGCGGAATGGGAAAGCCCGTGGTGTACGAGCACGCGCACACGGCCTGGTACACCACCCCCCGCGGGTCGAAGCGCGAGGTGCCGCCGTCCACGTGCTCCTCCTCGCTGCCGTAGAACGTGCCGTAGCCCAGGGCCGTGCAGCCAGCCGAAAACTGGGCCAGGTAAAAACCGTTGCCGTTGGTGGTGGCCTGGGCCGCGTCGGGCGTCACGGGCAGGCCGTTAACCGAGCTGTACGAATTGGCGCTGAGGTACGACGCCGCCCCCTCATTTGCTTGGTTGACATTGCCGCCCCAGCCGCACACGAACACCCGGTCGCAGCGGTCTACCAGAAACGCCGTCGGCACGAGGTCCACAACGTCGCGGCCGCTGCCGAACACTGTCGCCAGCTCGGTTCGGCCCAGGTCGGCGCTCAGCTTGTGAATGAACTGCCGGCCGTTGGCGTTCCGGTACAGACCGGGCGTGGTAGGGTAGGGGCCCTGCGTCTGGCCCAGCACGTACACCCCGCCGTCGGAACCCAGCTGCACAAAGTGCGCCTGGTCGTAGGCCGCCGTACCCAGGTAAGTGGTGCGGCGCAGGGCCCTGCCGTCGGCGCTGAGACGGGCCACGAAGCCGTCCACCCCGCCCGGCGCGGCCGGGTGCAGGGCCCCCGACGTAGCCGGGAGGTCGGGGCTGAGCGTGCCGCCGGCCACGTACACCTCGCCGGTGCCGGGCACGATTTGCAGCGAGTAGGCCGCATCGGAAGCGCTGCCGCCCAGGTAGCTGCCCCAGAGCAAGGCCGTCAGGCCGGGGTTGAGCTTGCATACCACGCCGTCGGAAGTGCCGCCCCGGTAGGCGTTCTGGAAGCCCCGGGCGGCTGGAAAATCTGCCGACGACGTGCAGGAGGCGATGTACACGTTGTCGGCTGCGTCCACCTCAATGTCGCCCCGGAACGGGTCGCCGTAGTTGTGGGCCAGCTGCGGCACGTTGCTGAAGGGCTGGAGCGGCAGCAGGCCGTCGTTGGCACTGCCGCCCGAATAAGTGCTGCCCACCAGGGCCGTGCCGTCGGCGTTGAAGCGGCTGACAACAAGGTCGGTGCCGGCGGGCACCTGGTAGTAGCCGTTGTGGTAGTCGCCTTCCCCAAACGGGTCGGCCAGGGTGCCGCCGCCAAAAGCGCGCTGCACGGCCCCTGTCGTGGTGGGGAAGTTTGGCGAAGCCGTAGTGCCCAGCACCAGCAGTTCGCCCCGGCTGTTCACCACCAGGCTGTGGGGGTAATCGGCTTGGCTGCCGCCCACAAACGTGGCCCACACCCGTGCCGAGGGGCCCGTGGCCGCCACGTTGTACTTGATAAGGGCCATGTCAATAACGCCCCCAAACGTGGTCTGGAAGGCCCCTACGCTAACCGGGTAGCGCGGCCCGAAAGCAATGCCGCCCGAGTACAGGTTGCCCTGTGCGTCGTAGGTGGCCGTGAAGCCCCAGTTGTTGGCCAGCGAGCCGGTGTAGGTGGCAAATACCACCACCGGGTCGATGGTCAGGGCGCGGGCGTGGTCGTAGGGCCCCAGCGCAAAGCGTACTACCCCGCCGGCCAGCGCGTAGCGGCAGTCCACGGGCCGGCGCTGGCCCTGGGCATCGGTTTGCCAAGCTTGTGGGGCCAGCTCTTCGAGCGTGCCGGCGCTGGTTTGCACTTGCAGGCGGCCGTCGGCGGCGAGGCGCAGGGCGTCGGCCCCGGCGTGGCGCAGGCCGATGGCGGCCGGGTCGGCCCCGGGGGCCACGTCAAAGTCGTATTCTAATTGCTGGTGCGCGTTTTCATAAACCCGGGCCCCCACGCCCGGCCACAGCCCGGCGTAGCGCAGCCGCCGAAAGCTGCGCACGCCCCGCGCCCAGTGTGCGGCGTCGGTCCCCAGGAAGTAGTTGCGCCGCTCGGCCGTGGGCGTTTCGGCGGTGATGGTAATTTGGGCCGGAGCCGCGCCCTCGAAATGCAGCTCCAGGGCATGGCCGCGCACGGGGGCCTCGCTGGCCGGGTGGGCGCGGTGGTGGCCGGGCAGGTCCACTTCGTTGAACAGCGCAAACCGCAGGCCGTCGGCTTCGGCGAAGAGGCGGCCCCCGGGCACGGCCGCCGCGTAGCGGGCGCGGGCGTCCCACTGGCCTTTGTTTTCGATAAATTCGAGGCTGGGAGCGGGCGAAGCGCCGGTGTTGTGGACGGGTGCCGCGTGGGCCAGGGGCCCCAGCAACGCTACGGCCAATGAAGTAAAAAGTGTTCTCACAGAATATTTGCCGAGGGCGGTTCTAGCAACCGATAAATATATAGCGCCTTCGCACGGCCAGCCGGCCACGGGCGCGAAAGCTCAGAAAAGTGCCGCTTAACCCCCAGAAAATCTTGTTGCTTCGCGGCTGGCCCATTCGGTGGAAGGGCGCCAGGCTTGCGGGTCTGATCAAAGTAACCCGTCAAAATAACTTTTGGCCGAACCGCTGGGCAGCTAGTTGCCCCACCGGCTGCCGCCCGTGGTATTTGGTAAATTATCGCCGCTGGGCAGGGTACGGTCCCAACCCCGGCCCAGCCAGCTATTGAAGCTGTTTAGGAAGTAGCCAGCCAAGCGCAAAACAGAAAATACTCCCACAAAAGCGGGAAATTTGAGGTGCAACCCACCTCCTTTCCCTCCCTCATGGAAGTCCTGCGCAAGGATATCAAAGAGGCTGCCGGTAGCATCCAGGTCGGCATCCTGCGCCCCGGGGCCCCCACCGAGCGGGCCACCGATGACGTGTGCTTCGACCGGTACTCGGGCGAGGTATTGCGCCAGACAACGTATGCCCAGCAGCCGGTAGGGCAGCGCATCCGGGGGCTGTTCAAGCCCGTGCACACGGGGGCCATCTTCGGCTGGCCGTCCAAGGTGCTGGCTTTCATCATCGTGTTGCTGGGGGCCACGTTCCCCGTCACCATTCTGTGGCTGAACCGCACGCGCAAAGCCAAGAAGAAAGGCCTGCCCCATGGGCTAGCCGTGGGGCAGCCCATGGGTCTTGGGTAAACACCAGCCGCGAAAAACGTGAGGATGCCCCCGACTTGGCCGCTGATGCGCCACGGGGCCTTGCGGTGTGCCATCGAAATAATCCGGCGGCACCAGTAGGCCGACGATGACGTAGGAGCCGCCAACCTGCGCGCCGGAGGCCAGCACGCGCTAGGCATCGCCAGGGCCCGACACGCTACAACCGGCTGGGGAGTCAAGGACGCTGATGGTAGTGGGGCGCATGAGGCCGGGATTTGGGTGCGAAAGGCTTAATAAATAACGCGCATTCCTATTCCTGTTTCTCCTACTTCACTATCTGCACCCAGCCTTTCACCTGGCGGTCGTCGGCATCGCGCAGCAGGTAGTAGTAGATGCCGGCCGACAGGCCCCGGGCGTCCCAGTCGTTGTGGTAGTCGGCGGTAGAATACACTTCCTGGCCCCAGCGCGAAAACACCTTCAGGCTGGCCGGGCGGCAGCTGAAGCGTGGCCGGAACGTGGCGTTGAGCGAGTCGTCGTTGGCAGTGATGATGTTGGGCACGAACACGTCGCCCACTTCGAGCGGCGCAAACTGCGTGAGTACCTCGCACCCCGCGTAGCGCGCCGTGAGCTTGATGCGGAAGGTGCCGGCCTGGGCGTAGCGGTGGGTGGGCGTGGCCTCGGTGCTGGTGGGGCTGCCGTCGCCAAAATCCCAGACGTAGGTGCCGCCGGGCAGCAGCGGGGCCAATGAGCAATCGAAGGGCGCGAGGCCGGCGTAGCGGGGCGCTGCGGGGCACACGGGCAAGTTCAGGGGCACGTCGGTGAGGTTGGCGGGGGCCAGCACCACGCGGCGGGTGGCCGTGGCCTGGCAAGGCGGCTGCGCCACGGTGTAAACGAGGTCGAAAACACCGCCCCGGTTTTGGGTGTCGGGCGGGGTGAACAAGCCGGCGGCGCTCACGCCGGGGCCGCTCCAGGTGCCGCCGCCGGGGTTGCCGCGCAGCTGGAACGGCCGGAGCTGGTCGGCGCACAGCGTGGTGTCGGGGCTGGCAAAGGCCCGCAGGGCGGTGCTCACCACCACTTGCTGGGTGGCCGCGCCGCAGGCCAGCGAGTCGGCCACTCTATAAGTGAGAGTAAAGGTGCCGGGCCCCGCCGCCTGGGGCGAAAACGTGTTGCCCGTCACGCCCGGCCCGCTGAAAACGCCGCCGGCCGGCGTGCCCGTCAGGGCCACGGCTGCGCTGCTCGCGCACTGCGCCTGCACCGGCGCAAAGTCCGGCACCACGGCCGGGGCCACCTGGTAGCGCACCCGCAGCGTGGCCACGCACGAGCCGGTGGTGGCCACGGTGTAGGTGAGGAGGAAGGCCCCCGGGCCCGCCACGCCGGGCACAAACTGGTAGCCCCCGGCGGCGGTGCGCTGCACGCCGGGCCCGCTCCACACGCCGCCGGCGGGGGTGCCGGGCAGGTCCACGGGCGCGGCGCTGGCGCACAGGGCCCGGCGCGGCCCGGCGTCGGCCCGCGGGGCCTGGAAGTCCATTTTGAAGGCCGCGTTGTTGCAGTTTTCGCTGCCGTTGCGGTTGGTGTAGGAGTTGGCCCCCGGCGGCACCGGAAAACCCTGCGAGCCGCCGCAGCCGCCGCACACGGCCTGGTACACGATGCCGCGCTTGTCGAAGCGCGAGGTGCCGCCGTCCACGTGTTCGCCGCTGCGCCCGCCCAACTCACCAAAAAAAGTAGCGTAGTCCAGGCCCGTCAGGCCGGGCCGAAATTCGGCCAGGTAAAAATCCGAGCCGTCGGTGGTGCGCTGCACCGCGTTGGCGGTAATGGGCAGGCCGCTGGTGCTGCCCCCCAAATAGGTGCCGCCCTGGTCGTTGACGAGGCCGCCCCAGCCGCTCACGTACACCCGCTCGCAGTCGTCGACCAGAAACGCGGTGGGCACCAGATCGGCACCGTCGCCGCTGCCAAACGTGGTGCTGTACACGCTGGCCGTCAGGTCGGCGTCGAGCTTCTGAATGAACTGCGCGCCGCCGCGGTTGGCGTAGAGGCCGGCCGTGACGGGGAAGGACCCGCCCAAGGTTTGGCCCAGCAAGTAGGGGTTGCCGGCCGCGTCGAGCTGAAGAAATTGTGCCTGGTCGTAGCCGGCCGTGCCCACGTAGGTAGCCCGCTCCAGGGCCCTGCCGTCGGCGCTGATGCGGGCCGCGAAGCCGTCGACGCCGCCCGGCCGGGCGGCCAGGTAGGCCCCGGCCGTGGTCGGAAAGTTGGGACTGCGGGTGCCGCCGCACACGTACACCCGGCCCTGGTCGTCGCGCTGCACCGAGTAGGCGGCGTCGGCCCCGCTGCCGCCCAGCAGGCCGGCCCAGGTCACGGCGCTCAGGCCGGGCGGCAGCTTGCACACCACGGCATCGGAAGCGCCGCCCCGGTACGTGCCGTTGAAGCCCGCGCTTAGGCCGGGGAAGTTGGCCGAGGCGGTGTTGGCGGCCACGTACACGTTGCCCGCGCCGTCGAGCAGCACGTCGCTGCGGAACACGTCGCCGTAGTTGGCCGGCAGGTGCTGGGTGGCCGCGCTGCTGGCATCGTTTTCCTGCACGCCGTCGTTGGCGCTGCCGCCCAAGAAGGTGCTGGCCAGCAGCGCGGTGCCGTCGGCGCTGAGGCGGGCCACGAACAAGTCGGCTCCGTTAGGCAGCGTGTACGGGTCGCCGTCTAGGAACGGGTCCAGCCGGGGCCCGCCGCCAAACTTCCGGCTCAGGGCCCCGGGCGTGGTCGGAAAATCGGCCGACGATGTGGAGCCCAGCACCACCAGCTCGTTCTGGGCATTGGTGACGAGGCTGTGCGGAAAGTCGCTGCTGCTGCCGCCCAGGTAGGTGGCCCAGACCCGCGCCGCCGGGCCCGTCGCTTGGGTGTTGTATTTGATGAGGGCCACGTCGCACACCCCGCTGAACGTGGTTTGAAACGCGCCCCGCGTGGCCGGGTAGCCCGGCCCAAAGGCAATGCCGCCCGAGTACATGTTCCCCGCCTGGTCGTAGGTGGCCGTGAAGCCCCAGTTGTCCGCCAGCGAGCCAGTAAACGACGAGAAAATCACCGTCGGGTCGATGGTCAGGGCGCGGGCGTGGTCGTAGGGCCCCAATGCGAAATGCACCGTGCCGCCGGCCAGGGCGTAGCGGCAGGCCACGGCCTGGCGCTGGCCGGCGGCATCGGTTTGCCAGGCTTGCGGGGCCTGTTCCGTCACGTGGCCCACGGCTGTTGCGATGGTCAGGTCGCCGGTGGCCGCGTCCAGGGTCACGGCTTGCGCGCCTTCGTAGCGCAGGGCCACGCGGCCGGCGTCGGCCCCGGGGGCCAGGACGAAGTCGTACTCCAGGTGCTGGCCGGCGTTTTCGTACACCGCCGCGTCGATGCCCGGCCACAGCCCGGCGTAGCGCACCCGCCGGAAGCCGCCCACTTGGCGGGCCCAGTGGCTGGGGTCTTTGCCGTGGAAGTAGTTGCGCACCTCGCCGGTGGGCCCTTCGGCCACGGGCCGCGCCTGCCGGCTGGCCCCTTCGAAATGCACGGTGTAGGCGTGGGCCGCCAGCTGGTCGTGGCGGGCCGGGGCGGGCGCGGCACCCTTGCCGGCGGCCGGGGCGTCGCCGTGGCGGCGCAGCACGGCCGGGTCCACGAACAGGTACGTGAGGGCCGCGTTTTCCAGGAACAGGCGGCCCCCGGGCACGGCGGCCGCGTAGCGGGCGCGGGCGTCCCATTGCCCCTTGTTTTCGATGAATTCGAGGGTGGCTGAGACCGGCACCGCCCGGGGCCCCAGGGCGGGGCGCGGGGCGGCCGCGGCCAGCCCCGGGGCCGCCAGCAGTGCCCAGCACCACGCAGAATAAAGTTGCTTCATAGCTGGTCAGAAATACTTAAGTACAAACCCGTGCTGCGGCCCGGACCCAACGCGCGGGGGCCGGCTTTTCGTGCGCGGCCCGCCCGGGCAGGGGTACATTTGCGGCTCTTTAGCTCCTGGGTTGTGCGCGGTTCGTTTGCTTTCAAAATTACACTACTGGTGCTGCTTTGGCTCGTGGCGGCCATTGCCTGCGAGCGGGTGCCGGCCGGTACGTGGTGGCCGGCCGTGTTCGGGGCCCTCACGGTGCCGCTGGCGCTGGGGCTGACGGCGGCGGCGGCCGTGTACTGGCTGCGCCGTAGCTGGCGCGTGGCCCTGCTGCCGCTGGCGGCGCTGGCCCTGTGCTGGCCGCACGTGCAGCGCGGGCTGGCGCTGCACTGGCCGGGCGCGGCGGCGGGCTCCAATTCGCCCAAGGCCCCGGGCCAGGGCCCCGGTTCCACGTTTCTGCCCGGCGGCGATGCGCCCGGGGCCCTGCGCCTGCTGTCGGCCAACGTGCGCATTTTCAACGTGTACGCCGAGCTGCGCGACCCAGGGTTTGTTTCCTCGAAAGCGTTCATTGCCTGGCTGGCCGCCAGCCCGGCCGACGTGCTTTGCCTCCAGGAATTTTACAACGAGCCCCGCGGCTCGCGCGAAAGCGGGCCGGTGTTCCGCAGCGCCGAGCGGCTGGGGCCCGGCAGCGGCCGCCACGGGTTTGTGTCCACGAGCCTGGTCAACCGCATCGGGGCCGAGTTTGGGCTGGCCATTTTTTCGCGCTACCCCATCGTGCGGCGCGGCATCGTTCCGTTCGGCAAGCTCACCCAAAACCACGCCATGTGGGCCGACCTGGCCCGGCCGGCCGCGCCCGGCCGCCCGCGCCCCGACACCGTTCGGGTCTTCAACCTGCACCTGCAAAGCATGAGCCTGGCCGAGGGCGACATCGTGGCCGCCTCCACCACCAAGGCCGGCCTGCGCGACAAGGCCCCCGGCCTGCTGCGCCGCTTCCGCAACGGGGCCGTGGCCCGCGCCTGGCAGGCCGACACGGTGCTGGCCCGCGTGCGCCGCTCGCCCTACCCCGTGCTGCTGGCCGGCGATTTCAACGACCTGCCCTACTCGTATTCTTACAACCAGTTGGCTGGGGCCCTGCAAAACGCCTGGGCCACCGCCGGCCTGGGCCTGGGGGCCACCTACCACGGCCGCCTGCCCGGCCTGCGCATCGACCAGCAGTTTGCTTCCAAACAGTGGCGGGTGCTGGGCTGCCGCGTGCACCGCGAAATTTTGTGGTCGGATCACTTCCCGGTCGAAACGCTGTACCAGCTGGGGCCCCGCTAGGTGCGAGCGAACGACTTTGCCTGACTAATTTACCAGCAATGCTGGCTAATCTGAGAATTACGCGGGCTAAATTATGAAAAAATTCGCCTGATTTGGGTGAAAATCTGGCGAATTTAGGTATTAGTATGGCTAAAATAAATAATTTATGGGCTAAATAGATTAAATAAATGGTTAACTAGCTAGATTACCTGGCTAATCAACCAGTTTTCCTGGCTAATTAGGCTCAATTAATCGGTTGGCGCGGGGCTCTGCCCCGTGCCTGCTACCGGCGGGCCTCCGGCCCGCAACCCGAAAAGCCCCGTTAGCCAACTAGGCAGCGCTTGCGGGCCCGAGGCCCGCCGGTAAGCGGCACGGGGCAGAGCCCCGCGCCAACCGGGCGGCGGCCAGGGGCCCGAAGCGCACAAATTGCCGAACTTTGCGCCCGCCGCTGCCCGAACGATCCGTCGCCCGGGCCGGTTGCTTGCTTTCTGACTTTCTGATTTTCATGCCGCTCTCGCTTTATAATACGCTCACCCGCGCCAAGGCCCCGTTTCAGCCCGTTCATCCGCCCGTGGTGGGCGTGTACTTGTGCGGTCCCACCGTGTACAGCGAGGCCCATTTGGGCAACGCCCGGGGCCCCGTGGTGTTCGACGTGCTGACGCGCTACCTGCGCTACCTGGGCCACCAGGTGCGCTACGTGCGCAACATCACTGACGTGGGCCACCTCGAAAGCGACGCCGACACCGGCGAGGACAAGCTCGAAAAAGCCGCCCGCGCCCAGCGCCTGGAGCCCATGCAGGTGGCCCAGCACTTCGCCAACCGCTACCGCGCCCACATGGCCCAGCTCGGCTGCCTGCCGCCCGACATCGAGCCCCAGGCCAGCGGCCACATCACCGAGCAAATCGGGATGATTGAGGAGATCATCCAGAACGGCCTGGCCTACGTGGTGAACGGCTCGGTGTACTTCGACGTGCCCCGCTACGACGGGCAGCACGACAAAGCGGGGCGCTACGGCAAGCTCTCGAACCGCAGCATCGAGGACCAGCTGGCCGGCACCCGCGACACGCTGGCCGGCCAGGACGAAAAGCGCAGCCCGCTCGATTTTGCCCTCTGGAAACGGGCATCGCCCGAGCACATCATGCGCTGGCCTTCGCCCTGGGGCAACGGCTTCCCCGGCTGGCACCTGGAGTGCTCGGCCATGAGCCGCAAGTACTTGGGGGCCGAATTTGACATTCACGGCGGCGGGCTCGACCTGATGTTCCCGCACCACGAGTGCGAAATCGCCCAGAGCCAGGGCAGCCACAGCCACACCGACGAGGCCCGCGTGTGGATGCACAACAACATGATCACCGTGAACGGGGCCAAGATGAGCAAGTCGGTGGGCAATTTCATCACCCTCACCAATATGTTTGCCGGGCCCACCGGGGGCCTCACGCAGGCCTACTCGCCGATGGTGGTGCGCTTCTTCCTGCTGCAAGCCCACTACCGCTCGCCCGCCGACGTGAGCGACGACGCCCTGCAAGCCGCCCGCAAAGGCTACCGCAAGCTAATGAACGGGCTCCGGCTGCTGGATAAATTAGTTAACGGTGAGCAGTTGACAGGGAGCAGTGAGCACCAAGCACCAGGCACCAACAACCAAGCACCAACTGCCGGCGACGCCGAGCTGGCCAAGCTCACCGCCGACCTGTTCGTGGGCCTCGACGACGACCTGAACACGGCCCGCAGCCTGGCGGCGCTGTTCAATTTGCTGCGCAAATTCAACACGCTGGCTGCTACGCCCGGGGCCCTGGCCGCCGTATCGGCCGCTGCGTTACAGCAGGCTGCCGCTGCCTACCGCGTCGTGGTGACGGACATCCTGGGCCTGCGCGACGAGCCCCGCGCCAACGCCGAAGATTTGCTGGCCCTCACGCTCAGCTTCTACGCCGAAGCCAAGGCCGACAAGGCTTACGACAAAGTCGATACCATTCGGGCCGCCCTCAAGGGCCAGGGCATCGTGATAAAAGACACCAAGGCCGGCGTGGAGTGGGCCTACAGCGAAGAGTAGCGTCCCGGCTTAAAATTTGCTGAAATCTTTGAAAAGGCGGTCGTGCGGAACGAAGTGGAGCATCTCTCCTGCTGATTAACGAGCCAGTCAGCGGGAGAGATGCTTTGCAAGCTCAGCACGGCGGGCGCTAACACAACCGACGAACCCAACCTCAATCCATGCGTTTTTTTCGCCTTTCCCTGGCCGCCCTGGCGGGCCTCTTCCTGCTCACCGCCTGCCCCGACAAAAAAGCCGTCGAAACCAGCGTGCCGGCCGAAGCCAAGCTGCCCAGGGCCCCGGTGTTCAACGCCGATTCGGCCTATGCTTTCACGGCCAAACAGGTAGCTTTTGGGCCCCGCGTGCCCAACAAGCCGGCCCACGAAGCCTGCGGCGACTGGCTGGTGGCCAAGCTCAAAAGCTACAAGCTGAAGGTGATGGAACAGCCGTTTACCGCCATGACCTTTGACGGCACCAACATCCGCGCCCGCAACATCATTGCCCAGTACCAGCCCCAGGCGGCCCGCCGGGTGGCTATTTTTGGGCACTGGGACACCCGCCCGTTTGCCGACAACGACAAAGCCCACAAAAATGCGCCCTTCGACGGGGCCTCCGACGGGGCCAGCGCCGTGGCCACGGCCCTGGAAATGGCCCGCGACCTCAGCCAGCAGCCCGACAGCCTGGCCCCCGCCGTGGGCGTGGACTTCATCTTCTTCGACGCCGAAGACTGGGGCCACGACGACACCACGCAGGCCAACCTGAAGAACCAGCTCGACGGCAGCGGCACCGACTCGTGGTGCCTGGGCTCGCAGTACTGGGCCGCGCACTTGCTGCCCGCCGGCTACAAAGCCGAGTACGGCGTGCTGCTCGACATGGTGGGGGCCAAGGGCGGCAGCTTTACCCGCGAAGAAACTTCGCGCACCAACGCCCGGGGCCCCCTCGATAAAATCTGGAACACCGCCGCCCAACTCGGCTACTCCGACTTTTTCCGCTTCCAGGACACGGGCGGCATCCTCGACGACCACGTGTACGCGAACAAGGCGGGCGTCCCGACGCTGGACATCTACGACCACCCGCGCTTCGGCACCGACTATTTTCCGGCCTACCACCACGCCACGGCCGACAACATGAGCATCATCGACCGCAAAACGATGAAAGCCGTGGGCCAGACGGTGTTGCAGTCGCTGTACGTGAACTGAGGGAGAGCTAAAAGTGAAGAGTGAAGAGTTAAAATCAATTAGCTGTTTTAACTCTTCACTCTTCATTCTTCACTGAAACCGGGTACGTCAGTCTGGCCCCGGCTACGTCCACCACCAACCGCGCCTCCCGGCCTACCACCAGGGCGTGGTTGTCGGCTTCGTGCCCCACGGGAAAGCCGTAGCCCACCGGAAAATCATAAAGCCGGGCGTAGGAATCGATAATTTCCAGGGCCGTGTGGCCGAAGGGCACGGCGTTGTCGCGCATCTGCGAGAAGTGGCCGACTACCAGGCCGGCCAAGCCCGCCAGTTGGCCGCTGCGGTGCAGGTGCAGCAGCATCCGGTCGAGGTGGTAGAGGTACTCGTCGAGGTCTTCAAGGAACAGAATGCGGCCCCGAAAATCGGCCTGCGACGGCGTGCCCGTTAGCGTTTGCAACAGGCTGAGGTTGCCGCCCACCAGCTCGCCGGTGGCCGTGCCGGGCCGGTTCAGCGGGTGGGGCGGGGCCCCCAGGCCGGCGTCGGCTTCGCCGAACAAGGCGCGGCGCAGGCTGACCAGGGCCCCCGCGCCGCCGGCCTGGTGGAAAAGCACCGGCACCGGCGCGTGCAGGCTGGCGAAGCCCCGGCGCAGCAAGTGGCAGTGCAGCACGGTGACGTCGGAAAAGCCTACCACCCACTTCGGGTGCCGGGCGAAGGCCGTGAAATCGAGCCCATCGACGATGCGGGCGGTACCGTAGCCGCCCCGGGCGCAGAAAATGGCCCGGATGGCCGGGTCGTCGAGTTGGCGCTGGAAGTCGCGGCGGCGCAAGTCGTCGTCGCCGGCAAACTGGTGGCTTTCCGCGCCGATGCTTTCGCCGAGCGTCACGTCCAGGCCCCAAGCGGCCAGGGTTTGCAGGGCGGGGGAGAGGTCGGCGGGCGCTACTTTGCGGGCGGGGGCCACCACGGCCGCGCGCTGGCCCGGCTGCAAGGGCGGAGGAAAAACGATGGGCATGAGCAAACCTTGGAACGGGTCTGCAAGTAACAATGGGGAACGCGACCGCCCCGGCGGCGTGGCAGCAACCGCAGCGCAGGTTTTCCTCAAATCGTCAGCAGTTCTTCAATAGCCGCCGGCCAACTTGGGTTGGCTGCGGGCCCCGGGCCGAACCCTGCAAAACAGAGCAACTTTCATCCTTCACGATTCTCCCATCATGAAAACAGTGCTACTCTTGGCGGCCGTGTGGCTGCTGGCCGCCGCCCGTCCCGCCGCTGCCCAAATCGACACCACCCGGGCCCGCTACTACCAGCCCGTTTTTGCCAACGTGACCGTGACGAGCAACGTGGCCTACGGGATGGCAACCACCTACAACGGCAACGCCCAAACGCTGCTCATGGACGTGTACCAGCCCGCCGGCGACACCGTGAAGCGCCGGCCGCTGGTCATTTTTGCGCACCAGGGCGGCTTCTTTATTGGTTCCAAAACCGATGCTTACATGGTGGCTACCTGCACCCGGCTGGCCCGGCTGGGCTACGTCGCGGCCAGCATCGAGTACCGGCTGGGCTTTCCCCTCACGGTGACTTCGGCCGACACGGTGGGCGTGGCCCAGGCGGCTTTCCGCGGCATGCAGGACATGCGGGCCGCCGTGCGCTTTTTCCGGCAAGACGCGGCCACCGCCAAAACCTACCGCGTCCACGCCAGCTACATTGCCGTGGGCGGCTCGTCGGCCGGGGCCTTCATGGCGCTCGAAACGGGGTACCTCGATAAGACCAGCGAAGTGCCGGCCTACTTAGACCTGGCCGCGCTGGGCGGCATCGAGGGCCAGAGCGGCAACCCGGGGCCCAGCAGCGCCGTGTTTGCCGTCGTCAACCTGAGCGGGGCTACCCAAAGCCCTGGCTACATCGAGGCCGGCAACGCGCCGCTGTGCAGCGTGCACGGCACCGCCGACCGCACCGTGCCCTACTTCCAGGGCAAAATCGGCTCGGTGCTGCCGCCCAAGTACGTGTACGGCAGCGGCCGCCTCAACCCCCGCGCCACGGCCGTGGGCGTCGCCAACACCTTGCGCCCGCTGCGGGGGGCTGACCACATTCCCTTCGAAAAGAATGCGGCTTACGCCGACACCACGTTCTGGACCATCCGCGACTTCCTGCGGCCCCTGCTGCGGCAAGTCGGCTCTCCCCTGGCCGCCCACCCGGTGGCCAGTGCGCCGAGGGCCCTGGCCTACCCCACCCCGGCCCGGGACGCCGTGCAGTTGGTGATTCCCGAAGCCTGGCGGCAGCTCGGCGAAGCTCAGCTATTCGATGTCACCGGCCGCGTGGTGCGCCGCCTCGACCCGCGCACGGCCGATTTGCGCGTGGCGCGCGGGGCCCTCGCGGCGGGCATTTATTCGCTGAGATTCCCTGGGCAGGTGCCGCTGCGCATCGTGTTTGAGTAGGAGTGCCCGGCACCGCTGGCGAACCGCGCCAACCGGCTCGCTGTACTGCTCCCCAACAACTGGACAGTCTAAACGGGGGGGCATTAAGCAAATGGGTCCGGGACTGAAGGCAGGAGTCCGGGCCTAATTACAAACAAACCAGCGCGCGGCTGCCTGCTGGAGTTCGCTGATATCGGGGTCGTGGTCCGAAGCCCAGGCGACAATCCCATCCGGGCGTATCAGTACTGCACTCAAGCCTAGCCGTTCTTTCGCCCGGCCCGACACATACTTAATCCGGGTACCGAATCCATCCGCCAGCGTTTCAAAGGAAGCATTCGCATCGAAATCAAGCAGGATGCCCCGGCCATCCTGCATGAGCTTGCCAATCGTCGCCCCATTTTCGAACTCAAAATTGGGAACGCTGTGGCCTACTAACGGGTGGCCACCCCAAGATCGTATCGGGTGGAAATGCCCCACACCCGTCCGGCCATGTAGGTGGCCCCATCGCGCGTATTCAGCAGGTCGCGGACAATGGCCTGTAGCGCGCGGCCCTGGGGGCTTGGGCTCATGAGGGCCACCTGGGCGCGCGACCAATCCAGCACCTGGGCCCCAACGGGGTGTCGTTCGGTAGTGTAACTGTCCAACAGGCCGGCCGGCGCTTGCCCGTGGATGGTGGCGGCGAGTTTCCAACCCAGGTTCAGGGCATCGCCCAGCCCCAGGTTAAGCCCCTGGCCGCCCAACGGTGCGTGGATGTGCGCGGCATCGCCGGCCAACAGCACCCGCCCGTGGCGGTAGGTAGTGGCCTGCCGGGCCCGGTCCGTCCAGGTGGTGCCGAGATGCAGGGCCGTGATGGTCACGTCGGTGTTCGAGACGCGGCGTAGCACCTGCTGCACGCGTTCCAGCGTGGCGGGCGTTTCGGCCCGGTGAGCGGCGCCGCCATCAAAATCCTGTATCACCAGGTACCCCGGCTGCGATTGCAAGTACATGCCGGCGGGGGTCAGGCTGCGGCCTGGGCGAAGCTTTTCCGGGTCGGCCAGGTCAACCTGAGCAGTGTAGCCGGTAAATTCGGGCTCCGTACCGGCGAATTCAAAACCGCCCGCTTTGCGCACCACGCTACGGCTGCCATCGCACCCCACGAGCCATTTACCCTCGAAAGACTGGTCACCGGCCTGAACCCTCACCCCGTCCGCGGTTTGCTGCACGTCCGTAAGGGCCAGCCCGCGCTTGATTACTGCCCCCAGGGCTTCGGCGCGGCGGGCCAGCACCGTTTCCAGCTCCCCCAGTTCAGAAATTAAACTGGTGCCAGTCGAGCTGGGCAGACGATACGGCCATTGGAAAGGGTCAACATCGCCGGCATGAAATGGAATGCCGGCGAAGTGCCCAACTTGGCGACGGGGCCCCTGCCCGGCATTTTGGTGGGGGTTTTTGAGGCGCTTATGCAGCTCAAGCTCTTTCAGCAACCCCCGACGGTCAAGCGCTTCAATCGTAGGGGCCGTGAGTCCCCGTATTCCGAAGGGAAGTTGCTTCAAGGGCGAGTGCGGATGCGCCGCCTTCTCCAATAGCAAGACGGAACAGTTGGCCATGGCCAGCTCGCCGGCCAAGAATAGCCCTACCGGCCCGGCACCGGAAATGAGTACGTCGTAAACAGGAGGGCTTTGGGCGGATTTCGCGTTTTCTGGGGTGGCTTTCATCCCACAAAATTCCGAAAGGCCCCTGCCCTAGGCTTGGATAAACGCGACAAAATCGGTGGGTGCCGCCGGTTGCTCGCGCTTGGCCTTTCGCGCGAAAGCCCCAGGCGTCGTGCCGCTGTAGCGCTTGAATTCCCGGCTGAGGTGGGCCTGGTCGGCGTAGCCCAGCTCCTGCGCCAAGCCGGCCAAGCTGGCTGCTGGATGACGCCATAGGCGGTTGCGGACCTGCTCGAAGCGCATCAGCCCGGACACGTCTTTCACCGTATGGCCCGCCGCTTGTTTGAAGTTTCTTTCCAGGGTACGAACCGTGGCATGGGCCGCCGCCGCTACCTGGCTGACCGGCAGGGTACCGTTGGCGGCCCGCATCGCCCCGCCCGCTTTGTTTAACATGCTGTCCATCGCAACCCGCGACCGGGCCTGCAAGAAATACTGGGCTACCTGCGCCACCGCTTCCGCTAGCTTACCCGCCTGCATCCACTCAGTCAACGGGGCTTGCAGCTGGGCGATGGGATGTTCAAAGATGCGCACGCCGTCTTTCCCAGGCGGCAAGCCGAGCAACTCGAACACGGTCCAGGGATAGCACCGGATGCCCACGATTTCCAACCGATTTTCCGTGTAAAAACGAATCGGCTGATGAAGCAGCCCCACCATGAACGGCGAGGGCAGGGGCTGCAAGCCTTCCTTCGTAGAAATGCTGCAGGCGCTGCCGAAATAAAAAATAATTTCCGCGTAGCCATCCGGCACCACCTCAAAGCTCGCTGGTAGCTCGCCGAAGTCCCGGCTGGTGTGCCAGAAGCACCGAATGGCATCGCGTAGCGCTTCCGGCGGTTCGAATTCCTGGTGCTGCATGTTGAAAGATAAAGGCCAATCCAGTCAAAGGCGGCCGCTCGGTCGGCGCGGCTAGGGCCCCCGCCGTTTTAAACGCAGCGGTGCAGCGGCGACGAGTACGTTTCGGGTGCCTGACCAAACCAAGCTGGCCCGCCTGACCTGTCCAACTTTTGGGGAGAACTACAACCGTGGCAGCGGCGCTCGCAGGCCCGGCAGCGGCGCTCACAAGCTCCGCCGGGGTCGTCGCAGACGCGGCCGCATGACATGACGTCACGGCAGCGGTAATAACGCTACGGACGCATGACATAACAGCGGGTTAGATGCCTGTAACACGCTCGCCGGTGGTCGTCGCAGGCGTAGCAGCATTCATCGCAAGCGCGCCGGTGCTCGTCGCGGGCCGGCCCGGCCGGGCCGCGCCCGCAACCAAGGGCAAGCGGGGCCGGCCGGTACCGGACGCGTTGGCGTTGGTCCCGCGCAGGGCATTGTGCCGGGCCCGGCAGTTGCACAGGGGAATCGTTGCACGAGCAGCCCGTGCGGTTGAGCCGGCGCAGGTGCTCAAAGCCGTGCGGCGAAACCTGCGGCAGCCACGGCCTCCTACGCCCCCATGTCCAGGGCCTCCAGCAGGCGCTGCTTTTGGGCTTGAAAATCGGGCGCGGTGCGGCGGCGGGGGCGGGGCAAGTCCACGGCGAAAGTGCAGTGGACGCGGCCCGGGCGGCTGCGGAGCACCACCACGCGGTCGGCCAGCACGAGGGCTTCTTCCAAGTCGTGGGTCACGAGCACGAGGGTGGGCCGGTCGTCGGCCCAAATGTCGAGCAAATGGTTTTGCAAGTCCATTTTCGTGAACGGGTCGAGGGCGCTGAACGGCTCGTCGAGCAGCAGCAGGGCCGGCCGCGTCACCAGGGCCCGGGCAATGGCCGCCCGCTGCGCCATGCCGCCCGACAGCTGCCGGGGCCACGCGCCGGCGAACTCCGCCAGCCCCACCCGGGCCAGGGCCGCCGCGCTGCGCTCGGCCCGTTCGGTAGTGGGCAGGTCGGCCAGGCCAAATTCCACGTTCTGGCGCACCGTGAGCCAGGGCAGCAGCCGCGGTTCCTGGAAGATGACGCCCACCGCCGGGTGGGGCCCCGCTACCGGGGCCCCATCGATCAGCACGCGGCCGGTGCCGGGCGTTTCCAGCCCCGCCGCGATGCGCAGCAACGTGCTTTTTCCGCAGCCGCTGGCCCCCACCAACGCCACGATTTCGCCGGGGGCCACTTGCAGGCTCACATCGTGCAAAGCCACTACCTGCGGCCCAAACTGCTTGCCGATGTGCTCGATGCGCAGCATGAAAAGAATTAAAAATTGAGAATTAAAATTAGAAATTAGCCCCTTCGGCTTTGGTGCAGGGTTAAGGGAAGCAGACTTGTGCCAGGCATTGCCAAGCTCGGAGCGCGCCCTCATCAGCCTTTGGTGCTCAACGCACATTTTTAATTCATCGTTTTTAATTCCCTTCGGTGCCGTGCACGTCCTGCCAGCGCAGCAGGCGGCGGCTGAGCCACGCCAGGGCCGCGTCGGTGGTGCGGCCGAGGAGGGCGAACAGCAGGATGCTGGCCAGAATGGTTTGGGGCCGGCCGGTCATCTGGCCGTCCACCAGCAGGAAGCCCAGGCCCTTGTTGGCCCCCATGATTTCGGCGGCTACCACAAACATCCAACCCAGGCCCAGGCCGTTGCGCAGGCCCACCAGGTAGGCCGGTAGCGTGGCCGGCAGAAACACCCGCCGCACCAGCGCCAGCCCCGAAAGCCGGTACATACGGCCCACTTCCACCAGCTTGCGGTCCACGCCCTGCACGCCGCTCATCAGCCCCAAATACACCGGAAAGAACACGCCCACCGCAATCAGCACCACTTTGGAGGTTTCATAAATGCCCATCCACAGAATGAACAGCGGCACCCAGGCCAGCGACGGAATGTTGCGCATGCCTTGCAGCAGCGGGTCGAGCAGCCGGCGCGCCAGCGGCGCGTAGCCCGTGAGGGCCCCCAGCGCCGTGGCCGCCGCGCTGCCCAGCGCAAAGCCCGCGCCGACGCGCGCCAGCGTGAGGCCCAGGTGGGGCCATAGCTCGCCGGTGCGGGCCAGCTCGGCGATGGTAGCCAGCACCCGCGAAGGCGCCGGCAATAGGTTGGCCGGCAGGGCCCCGGTGCGGGCCAATACTTCCCATAGCGCCAGCAGCGCCAGCGGCAGCACCGCGCCCAGCGGCCACTGCCAGCGCCGCAGTGGGCGAGGAGCGGGCGGAGCGGAAACCAGCACCGGCGGGGCCAGGACGAGGGCAGTATTGGACATGGGATATAAAGGATTGAAGCGAGACTGGGGCGGGCGGCCGGCTTTTTCGCCGGCCGCCCGCTAATCGTTGAGCTGCCAGCATATTGCTGCACTGGGCCCCCGGTGGCCACCGGGCAGCGATTACCGGGCGGCCGGCAAAAAAGCCGGCCGCCCGGGCCGGTTTTAGTGGGTCGCCACGGATTTGGCGGCGATTTTGTCGACGAACTGTGGATCGACCAAATCACTCAGCGTTTTAGCCACGTCCACGCCGGCGTCGATGGTGCCGGTTTTCTTCAGCACCAGGCCGGCGGCCGAGATGGTGGCGAGCTGCGGGGCCCCGAAATGACTAACCGATAAATCGGTGCGCGCCAGCTGCCGGGCGGCTACGGCCGGGCTGAGGTTGGCGGCGGCGGCCAGGGTTTGCTGCAACTCGGCCGGGTGCTGGAGGGCCCACTGCCGGGCCTGCTCGTAGTCGCGCAGCACGAGGTCGACCAGGGCCGGGTGCTGCTGGGCAAAGGCTTCGCGCACGTTGAGCACGCCGTAGCTGTTGAACTCCGGGTTGCGGTAGAAGAGCTTTGCGCCCGACTCCAGCTCGGCCTTGGCCATGTGCGGGTCGAGGCCGGCCCAGGCGTCCACGTCGCCTTTTTCAAGGGCGGCGCGGCCGTCGGGGTGTTGCAGCGGAATCAATTCAATGTCCTTCACGCTCATCCCAGCCTGGTCGAGGGCTCGGAGCAAGAAGATATACGGGTCGGTGCCCTTGGTGGCGGCCACGCGCTTGCCCTTGAGGTCGGCCACCGACTTAATGGTCGACGTGGGGCCCGTCACCAGGGCCGTCCACTCCGGCTTCGAGAAGATATAAATGGCCTTGAGCGGGTTGCCGTTGGCGCGGCCCACCAGCGCCGCCGCCCCGGCCGTCGAGCCGAAGTCGATGCTGCTGCCGTTCAGGTATTCCAAGGCCTTGTTGCTGCCCTGGCTCAGCACCCATTCTACTTTGATATTTTGCTTGGCGAGGTCTTTTTCCAGCCAGCCTTGCTGTTTCAGCACCAAGCTCAACGGGTTGTAATAGGCATAGTCGAGGCGCACGGTTTCGGGCGCGGCGGCGGTGCTGGCTGTGGTGCCGCTGCCGCCGCAACCAGCCAGCAGCCCTGTTAGGGCCAACGCGCCGCACAAGAAAGCCCGCGGCCCGCGGCGGACCGACAAAGAGAAGTAGTTCATGACGAAGGAAAATGAAAATGATGAAGGCAAGAGCCCGTACCGCCAAGCTGCGCTTGGCCTGGCCTTTGGTCCTCTGGAGGGAACATACGCGAGGCCAAGCGCAGCTTGACGGTACGGGCCCCCGCCGCTCACTGCGCCAACGCCGGCACGTAAAACCGCTCCAGGTGCTGGGTAATTTGAACGGTTTCAAGCAAAAAGCCATCGTGGCCGAAGCCCGAGTCCAGTTCGCCATACACGGCCCCCGCAATGCCCTGGACCAGCTCGCGCTGCTCGCTGACAGGAAACAGCACGTCCGAAGAAATGCCCAGCACCAGCGTGCGCGCCCGGATGGCGGCCAGCGCTGCTGGCACGCTGCCGCGGTGGCGGCCCAGGTGGTGGGTGTCCATGCTGCGGCTTAGGGCCACGTAACTGTAGGCATCAAAGCGGGCCACCAGCTTGTCGCCCTGGTAGCGCTGGTAGGTGCTGGCGCGGTAGTCGCGCAGGCGGGCATCGTCGGGGGCCTCGGTTTGGGTGGCGGCGTAGGCGTCGTAGCCCCGGTAGCTGAGCAGGGCGATGGCACGAGCGGCCCGCAGGCCCTCATCGCCGCCGCCGGGTTCGTTGGCGTGGTAAGTCGCATCGGCTTCGATGGCCAGCCGCTGGGCTTCGTTGAAAGCAATGCCCCAAGCGGAATGCCGGGCATTGGTAGCAATAACCACCAAATGGTCAAACACCTCGGGCCGGCTCACCGCCCATTCCAGGGCCTGCTGCCCACCCAGCGACCCGCCGATGAGGGTGTGGATTTTTGTCAGTCCCAGCTCTTGGCGCAGGGCCTCGTGGGCCCCGGCCAGGTCGCGAATCGTGAGCAGCGGAAATGCCTGGTAGCGCGGCCGGCCCGTGGCCGGGTCGGGGCTGAGCGGACTCGTGCTGCCGTAGCACGAGCCCAACACGTTGGCGCACACAATGAACCAGTCGGCGGGGTCGAAAAAGCATCCCGCCCCGAACAGCCCCGGCCACCAGTCCAGCACGTCGGCGTTGGCCGTCAGGGCGTGGCACGCCCACACTGCGTTGTCGCGGGCCGCGTTGAGCCGGCCCCAGGTGCGGTAAGCGACTTGGCCGCCGGTGAGCACGGCCCCGCTTTCCAGCGGAAACGGGTCGGGAAGTTGAAAAACGTGTTCGGACATGAGGGTTTTTAGTGCTTGGATTTTGGTGCTTGGGCTCTTATTGTCATTGCGAGGAGGAACGACGAAGCAATGACAATAAGAGCCCAAGCACCAAAAACTATACTTCCAGCGGCTGGGCGTGCTGGGGCTGGGGCTCGGAAATGGGCTCGTCAACGTTGGCATCGCCCTTCGGCGCAGCTTGGGTGGCGGCGGCCAGGGCTTGGCCTAGGTCGGCCACGATATCGTCGAAGTGCTCGATGCCCACCGACAGGCGCAGCGACGTGGGCGTGACGCCGGCAATGCGCTGCTCCTCTTCGCTCAGCTGCTGGTGCGTGGTGGCCGAGGGCTGGATGATGAGCGTCTTGGCATCGCCCACGTTGGCCAAGTGGCTGATGAGCTTGAGGTTGTCGATGACCGCCGTGGCCGTTTCCTTGCTGCCGTGCAGCGTGAAGGAGAGCACGCCGCCGAAGCCGCGCTTGAGGTACTTGGCCGCCGTGGCGTGGTACGGGCTGCTGGCCAGGCCCGGGTAGCTCACGTGGGCCACCTCGGGGCGCTGCTCCAGCCACTGGGCCACGCGCAGGGCGTTTTCGACGGTGCGCCCCACGCGCAGGCTCAGGGTTTCGAGGCCTTGCAGCAGCAGGAACGAGTTGAACGGGCTGATGGACGGGCCGAAGTCGCGCAGGCCCTCCACCCGCGCCCGGATGATGAAGGCGATGTTGCCAAACGAGCTGCCCTTGCCGAACACGTCGTTGAACACCAGTCCGTGGTAGCCTTCGCTGGGCTCGGTGAACTGCGGGTACTTGCCGTTGCCGAAGTCGTAGGTGCCGCCGTCCACAATCACGCCGCCGATGCTCGTGCCGTGGCCGCCGATCCACTTCGTGGCCGACTCCACCACGATGTTGGCGCCGTGCTCCAGGGGCCGGAACAGGTAGCCGCCCGCGCCGAACGTGTTGTCCACCACCAGCGGAATGTCGTGCTTCTTGGCCACGGCCGCGATGCGCTCAAAGTCCGGCACGCTGAAGCTGGGGTTGCCAATCGTTTCCACGTACAGGGCCTTGGTCTTCTCGTCAATCAGCTGCTCGAAGCCGTCGGCATCGTCGCCGTCCACGAAGCGCGCCTCGATGCCCAGCCGTTTGAACGCCACCTTGAATTGGTTGTAGGTACCGCCGTACAGGAACGAGCTGGCCACCAAGTTTTCGCCGGGCTGAAGGATGTTGTTGAGTGCAATAAATTGGGCCGCCTGGCCCGAGCCCACCGCCAAGGCCGCCACGCCGCCTTCGAGGGCCGCGATGCGCTGCTCGAACACGTCGGTGGTGGGGTTCATCAGGCGGGTGTAGATGTTGCCAAACTCCTTCAGGGCAAACAAGTTGGCCCCGTGCTCCGCGTTCTTGAACACGTAGCTGGTGGTTTGGTGGATGGGCACGGCGCGCGAGCCGGTGGTGGGGTCGGGCTGCTGGCCGGCGTGGAGTTGAAGGGTTTCGAAGTGCAGGGACTGTGCAGACATAAGAAATGAAGGGGGTTGGGAACCGTAAGAAATTGAAAAAGATGGGAAAGGCTGAAAAACCGGGGCCCCACGGGCTAAACCGGCAGTCAAGGAAAGCCCGTGTGGTTGAGGTTTGGCCCGCGGCCCCGAAAGCACCCGGCAGACCGGAGCGGCCTAGCCGGCCGCCACCCAAAAAACCAGTGGATTAGGAAGGAGCGGGTCGCGCCCGCCGCATCAGCCTAGCCGCAACAACACGGGCCCCAACAACACATCTGCATTCGGCCGGCCAACGCCAAAAAGCCCAGCATCGGCAAGGCCGGCTGGGCGGGGAGGGTCGGAAGAGAAACAAGGGGGTTGGTCATGGCGCTCCGTTCATATTTCCCGCTGCGGCCGGGGCCGAGGGGTAGGACGTGGCACCTTTCGCGCGGTCGAAGGTTGCCAGCGGGTCACGGAGCCTAGTCTCTCGCCGCTTCTGTATAAAATGAAACGCTGCACCGCCGCGAGCGGGAGCGTACCGGATTGGTAACGGCAAATATAGAAGCGAATTTTTGGATGCCGCAAGGATTTCCTCAAATCTTTTCGCCGTGGGCACAAAAAAACCCAGACCATCGGCCCGGGCTTTTTTTGCCTTTTTTCTGCAAAAAGTACCTAGAGACTAGGTAAGGTCAACACCTGGCCCACTTCGATGAGGTCGGGGTTATTGCCGATGAGGTCTTTGTTGGCCTCGTACAACTCGTGCCACTTGGCGGCGTCGCCGTAGTGGTTTTTCGCGATTTTAGAAAGCGAGTCGCCGCTCACTACCGTGTAGGTATCGATGCTGCTGTCGGTAGCACCAAACGAGGCGTCGGCCCCGGCAGGCTGCGCTGCTTCGACGGGCTTCTTTTCGCCTTCGGTGTTCAGGAAATCCATCAAGCCCATAGCGTGGGGTAGAGTTAGGTGAAAACGAACGGGTGAAGCCGGGGCGGTGCCGCAAAGCGGTAGCCCGGCAGTTGGGCTTTTTACGGGGCCCCACGTATAGGGGTTGCCGCATAAACCATTTAATTGCCGCCGCGTAAGCAGGGCCGTCGGCAGGTGCCGGCAGCCCGTTTCATTTCTTCCCCCGCTCTTTCATGAAAAACACCCAACTAATCGCCCGTTCCTTTCTGGCCAGCTTCGCGCTGCTGCTCTCGCTGTTCGTGGTGGCCTGCGGCAACGACAAAGGCAAAGTCGAAGCCGTGAACATGCTCTACGGCACCGACAGCAAAATATGGAAAACCGCCAAGGAAACCAGCGCCACCGGCGATAAAGTGAAGCAGTCGGCCGAAGACAAGCAGCAGGAGCTGCGCATTTTCGCCAACGGCAACTACACCATGACCAGCCCCACCGAGTCGGTGTCGGGCAAGTACACCTTCGACCAGGCCGGCAAAACCATCACCCTGACGCCCCAGGGCGCGGCCACCGGCAACCAGTTCGCGGTCGAGACCCTCACCGACGACAAGCTGACCCTGGTGGGCACCACCGGGGCCAAGCTGATGCTGGAAAAGCAATAAACCAGGGGCCTAGCCTGCGAAAAGCCCCGCGCCCGGATCCGGGCGCGGGGCTTTTTTGTGGCCGGCCGGTGCAGCGCGTACGCCGCGGACGGTTCTTTGCGTTGGTATTTTACCGCCCCATTACCTGACTATAAAAATGATTTGGTTTCGCTGGTTGCTGTTTTGCTCTTGGTGTTTGGGGGCCCCGGCCTGGGCCCAGACGGCGGTGCCGGCCCCGCCGCCGGTGCCGGCCCGCCCGTTGCGCAGCGTGAGCCCGGCCGACACGTCTTTCGCCGAGCTGGAGTTTTTGCGAACAGAAATCGGCGGGGCGCGGGTCGTGTTTTTGGGCGAGCCCACCCACGGCGAGGGCAACGTGCTGGCGGCCAAGGCGCGGCTGGTAGCGTTCTTGCAGCAGCGCATGGGCTTTACCACGCTCGGGCTGGAAAGCGGCTTTTTTGAGCTGCACAAGGCGCAGCAGGGAATCGCGGCCGGCAAATCCATCCCCAAAAACCTGGAAAGCAGCGTATTTCCGGTGTGGATGCGCACCCGCGAGTTCGGGGCCGTGGTGCCGCTGGTGGGGCCCGACGGCCTGCGCGTGATGGGCTTCGACCCGCAGCTGAGCGGCGACTACAGCGGCGACCTGGCCGATGATTTGGAGGATTTTCTGGAGGCCGAGAAAGGGACCGACGCCGTCGATTATGAGCTGGTGGGCGACGTGGTGGGCTACATGGCCGACCACTTTGCTTTCCCGGCCACGGCCACGCCGGCCGTGTTCGAGGCCGAACTGGCCAAGGCCGACCGGCTGCTGCGCAAAGCCGCCGGGGCCCCCGCCGCGGCCCGCCGCACCGAAGCCGTGTTCTGGCAGCAGTGCCTGCGCAGCCTGGGGGCCCTGGCCCGCGACTACGCCGCCCACGACCCCAGCGCCAAAGCCGAGGCCGAGTGGACGGCCGCCGACAGCAACCCGCGCGACGCCCAGATGGCCGACAACCTGCTTTGGTACCTGCGCCAGCACCCCACCGAAAAAATTATTTGCTGGGGCGCGCTGCCCCATTTCGCCAACCGCGCCGAAGTATTGGGCAACGAGGAGCTGCGCGCTTTTCAGCCCATGGGCCGGGCGGTGAAGGC
Organism: uncultured Hymenobacter sp.; assembly: GCA_964242665.1. Lineage (GTDB taxonomy): Bacteria > Bacteroidota > Bacteroidia > Cytophagales > Hymenobacteraceae > Hymenobacter. Next base: position 323,625 of record CAXTBA010000001.1, on the reverse strand, counting down.
AGCCCTGGGGCCCAATCAAGTATATATTCTGGGCACGCTAGCCGGTGGCGGCACCCACGGGCTGGTGGGCAGCGGAGGCGTGCCGGTGCCCCCGCCCGCCGCTGGCACGCTGGAAGCCGACCTGCTGGCGCTCAACTCGCCCTACGCCTTCGTCAGCCTGAAGCACGACGCCCCCGGCCGGCAGCTCACTACTTACGCCTTCGATTACAAGCCGCTGGCCGGCCCTTGGAGCGAAGTTGTGGACGGCTTTTTATTCTTGCGGGACGTGGAGCCGCCGCACCTGACCGCGCCCGACAGCGCGGCCGCCGTAGCGCCCGCCGACACCGTGGCCGCCGCCGTGGCCGCCCGCACCCGGCCCCCGGGCTCGCTGAACCCCGCGCCCGGCCGCGGCGGGGCTCTTGTGTGGACGGCCGTGGCGGCCCCCGACGTGTCGGGGGTGCGCACGGTGCGGGGCCAAGTGCTCGACCAACGTACCCGGGCGGGAGTGCCGTATGCGTCGGTGCTGCTACCGGGGCACGGCGGTGGCACAGTGGCCGATGCCCAGGGCCGCTTCGCGCTGCCGCTGCCGGGGCCCACGGCGCTGCAAGTGAGCAGTCTGGGCTACGCGGCGGCTACGATCCAGTCGCCGCGCGGCAACGAAGAGCTGACCGTGCTGCTAACGCCGGCTGCCTACGCACTGGCGGAGGTGCAAGTGGCCGCCGCGCCGCCCAGCCCCTTGGAAATCATGAAAAACGTCATCAAAAATATTCCCGCCAACTACGAGCAGCAGGACTACGCTACCGAAGTATACGCGCACCGCCGCGTCAGCAATTTCGACACGTTGCGCTACGAGGCCGAAACCCTGAGCCGTATGCGCGTGCCGGCCGGCTACCGACACTTTGGGGGCGGCTTTCTGGGGCGGGGGCCCTTGCCGAACGTTGAGGAGCAGCAGCGGCACGTGCTGGCGCAGCGCGGGGCCCCGGCGACGCTGGCCCCGGAGCGGATTGGCAGCGTGCAAGGCTCCTACATGGACACCGCCGACCCGGTGCGGATTTCGCCGCTGTTTGTGGCCCGCAACTTGCGCAAGTTCACGTTTCGGCTCGACAGCGTGCGCGGCCAGGGCCCCGAAACCGTGTACGTGTTGAGCTTTGCCGCCCGGCGGGCCGACCACCGCAGCACCGGCACCTACCTGATGGGCGCGTACCAGGGCCGGCTATTGGTGCAGCAGCGCGACTACGCCGTAGTGCATTACGAAGCGCTGTGGCAGCTCGATACGGCCAACTACAACGCCGTGGCCCGCAAAAATTTGGGGAAGACCAACCTCGTGGCCCACCTGTACGCCCAGGTGTACACCGCCAACCGCGACGCCCACGTGGTGGACTATGCCAAGGCCGCAACGGGCCGCTACTACGCCCGTCGCAGCGTGGGCCAGAGCGTAAACATCGGCCGGGTGTTGGGCGGTGCCCCGTTCTACTACCAGGGCCTGACCGAGCAGTTCTTTAAGCCATTGCCCGAAGCCGGCCCTGCGCCCGCGCCCGTTGCCAAAACCAAATCCGGCCCCGCTCCCCCGGTCCGGCCTGAGGTGCCCTACCGGCCCGAGTTTTGGAACGGCTACCAGCGGCCCGGTGGGGCCCTGGCGGCCCCGGCTACGCAGCCGTAGGCGCAACGGCTGGCCGGCCCAGCACCCGCGCCACCCAGTGCGGCAGGTAGGCCACGCCCAGCGCGAGGTAGAAGTAGTACGTCACGATGCGGTAGAGCAGCACAAGAAAGCTCGTCATGGCCGCCGTGCCGATAAAGTGACCAAAAAACGTAGGAAAAGCCCCTTCGGCAATGCCCGCCCCGCCGGGCGTGATGGCCAGCAGCAGGATGACTTTGTAGGTGATGTTGCGGGCGAACAGGAACAGGAAGATGCCGGCCGTCATGGGGGCAAAGGCGGCGATGAGGCAGCCGATGACGGCGTAGCGGGCCGTCCACACAAAAACGGTGCTTAGGCCGGCCCGCCACCAGTAGCGGGGCCCTGCGTCGCGCAGGTGCGCCGAGGCGTTCACCATTTCTTGGCCCTGGCGGTAGGCCAGCCGCCGGAACCGCCGCAGCCCCCGCAGCGAAGCCAGCCGCACCAGCAGCCGCCGCACCGAGCGCGGATTAACGAACAAAGCGTACAGCAACAGCCCGGCGTAGGCCGACACGGCCACGTAGCTCACCACGAACAGCACCCGCAGCGTTTCAACAAACGCCGATTGTAGGCCCTGTGGGTACAGGGCGGCTCCGGCCAGCCACACCACCAGCGGCACCATCAGCACGTAGTAGAGGTTGTCGAGTAGGGCCGTCACGATGGTGTAGGCCAGAGATTTGCCCAGCGGAATGCCTTCTCGGGTGAGGATGATGGGGGCCGCCGCCGTACCGCCCGCCGCCGACGGCAGCACGCACGAGGCAAACTCCCACACGACAATCACCGCGAACGACTGCCGCCAGCTCAGGGCCTCCTCCGTGATGTGGCGGATGCGGTAGATGTAGCCCAGGTCGCGGGCCCAGAGCACGAGCAGCGTCACCAGCAGCCATTCCCACTTGGCGTGCAGCAGCGGGGCCAGGTCGCCGGGCCGGTACGAGCGCCAGAACAGAAACGCCACTACGCTTAGCCCAATAAGTGCCGGCAGCACAATGCGCGACGGCCGCAGCTGCCGCAGCAGGTCGGCGTCCTGGCCGGAGTGGGCGTGGGGCGGCGTGGGGAGGCGGGGCGGCATAGGCACGAGAAAAGGTCAGTCAAAAGTACGGTTGCGGGCCGGCCGCGCCCGGCGGCCCCTGCCGCCAAACGAAACGCCCTACCGCGACTAACACAGCAGGGCGTTTCAGCAGTAATGGTTCAACCGCGGCGACTTTCCGGCCGCTACGGCCGCCCGCCGGGGCTGCCCGCCGGCGTGACGCCGCCCGGCGAAGTAGTGCCCGGCGAAGGCGTGCCCACCGGGGCGGTCGAGGGCGCAGTACCTGGGGTAGTAGGCTTCACAGCTGGGCTGGTGGCAGGCGCGTTGCTGGGGGCGGGCGCGGCCGGCAATCCGGCCGGGGTACCGGCTCCGGGCACAAGGGCCGGGCTGCCGCCCGATACGCTGTCGGGCCGGGCCGTGGCGTTGGCAGGTGCAGCGGTACGCGCGCTGTCGGTGGGCGCCGCGTTGGCCGGGGCCCCACTAGGCGTGGCCGCCGGACGCGCGCCGGTGGCCCCGGCTGGTCGCCCTCCGGCCGACCGGCCAGCGGCCGGGGCCCCGCCGCTGGTCTGGGTGCCACTTCCAACGTCGGCCCCGCCACCGTTGTCGCCGCCTTCTTTCAGGTCGTCGTTGTTCACGCCCTTGCGGTTGCGCGGGCGCTGGTCCACTGTGAGCTTGCCAATGCGGTAGCTCAGGTACACCTTGAAGCTCATGTTGTGCAGCACGTTGGTGCTATTCTGAGTGAGCAGCGGGCTGCTGATATCGTTGCGAATGGTGATGGAATTCGTGAAGAAGTTCTCTGCCCCGAACCCGATGCTGCCCTTTTTCTCGGAAAAGTCGCGTTTCACGCTCAAGCTGTACACCCCAAAACCGCTCTGGAAGCCCTGGAGCTGCACCTGCCGCCCCCGGTAAAAGCCAAACGCCTGCAAGCCCCACACCTTGCTGAGGGCGTAGCTGCCAAACAAGCGGCCGCTCACCACAAAGCCCTCGTTGCTGGCGCTGTAATTAGGATCTTCCACGCCGTTTTTTAGCACGGCGTAATAGGTATCCACCCCGCCGTTGATGCTGAACTTGCTGCCCGAATTCTTACTGACAAATACGCTGCCACCGTAGGCGTTTTCCTGGCCCACGTTGGCGTAGGTGATGAGCACAGCGCCGGGGTAATTGGCGTCGCCCAGCGGCGTGCGCACCGACTGGATGGAGCCGGTGGTGTTGCGCATGAACGTGGAAAAGTTTAGGTTGGCCTGCTCGAACGACGTGCTGTAGCCCAGCTCGTAGTTGTTGGTGTATTCCGGGCGCAGCACCGGGTTGCCCTGGGTTTGAATTAACGGGTTCGACGCTTGCAGGTTGGGGTTCAGGAATTGTAGCGACGGGCGCTGGATGCGGCGGTTATAGGCCAGCTTCAGCACGTTGCCGTTCGAGAGCTTGCGCGAGAGGTTCACGCTGGGCACCAGCACGCCGTAGTCAGGAATTTCTCCCACCGTGCCCTGGCCAAAATCAGCCGTAATGGTGGTGTACTCGTAGCGCACACCCGGTTTCAGAGTGAAGCCCTTGGGCAGGCCGATGGTGTAGGCCACATAGCCGGCGGCCACATTTTGGTCGTAATTGAACGAGTTGTTGGCCTGGGTGCTGGCTATCTGGCCGTAGTAAGTATAATCGCTATTGACAGTCCGCTTAATGTCTTTCACGCCAAACTCCAGCAATTGATTTTTGGCCGTGGGCGTCTGGTAGTCGAGCTGGGCCGTCAACTCCTGATTGGAGCTGGCGTTGTCGTTGCCTGAAATACCTGTGTTAACGACGTCGCTGGCCGAGTAGATGTCGTTGTTGAAATTATACGTGCGGTTGTTGCGGCTGAACAGCGTGAGCACACTGAACTCGCGCTGCTCCACCTCGTAGGTGTGGGTGTAGTTCAGGCTGGCGTCCACCGTGCCCGACTCGTCGGTGGTTTTCACGTTGCGGTTCGACGAAGTAGTGGTGCTGGTAGATGAAGACGGCAAAAGACTGGTGACCGTGGCCAGCCCGTCCTGGTAATTGGTGGCGTTGCGAGTGCCGTAGGCCAGCGAAGCCGCCAGCGAGTTGTGCTTGTCGATGTCGTAGTCCCAGCCCAGGGTGTAGCGCCCAAACAGCTGGTTTTGCCGGGTATCGGCTGCCTGCGTGGTGAGGCGGCTGTTCGCCGGATTGGTTGGGTCGCTGGTGAGTTGCGAGTTGGTGAAGCTGCCCGGCGTGTTGTAGCCCGCCCGCCCGAAGCCGCCGAGCGAGAAACCCATCTTGCCCGTGCGGTAGCTGCCGTTCAGGTTAAGGGTGCCCGAGCGGGTGCCGCCGCTGGCATCCATGCCCAACTGGCCGCCGCGCAGGTTGTTTTGCTTGGTGACGATGTTGATGATGCCGCCCGAGCCTTCTGCGTCGTACTTGGCCGAGGGCGAGGTGATGACTTCCACGCTCTTGATCTGATCGGCCGGAATCTGCTTTAGCGCGTCGGCGATGCTGTTGGCGGCAATGGTCGAGGGCTTGTTGTTGATGAGCACCCGGATGTTGGAGGAGCCGCGCAGGCTCACGTTGCCGTCGAGGTCCACACTCAGCAGCGGCACGCGCTTGAGCACGTCGGTGGCGTCGCCGCCGCGGGTGGTCTGGTCGTTTTCGGCGTTGTACACCGTGCGGTCCACCTTCTCCTCAATCAGCGGCTTCTGGGCCGTCACCACCACTTCGCCCAGCTTTTGGGCCGCGGCGGCCAGCGGAATGGTGCCCAGGGCTACCGCGCCGCCGTCTTCGGGCACCACGATGCTGGGCCGCTTCACGTCCTGGTAGCCCAAAAAGCTGATTTGCAGCGTGTACGTGCCGGGCGGAATGCCGGGCAGCACAAATTTGCCGTCGTCGCCGCACACGCCCCCGTTCACGGGCGTGCCGGCGGCGTTCAGCACGGCCACTGAGGCGTAGGAAACGGGCTTGCCCGTGGTGCCGTCGGTCACGGTGCCGGTAAGGCGGCCCGCCACGCGGGTGGGGGCCCCGGGCAAGGCCTGGCGGGCCGGAACTTGCTGGCTGTGGCCGGCAACTGGGTGGGCCAGGAAGGCGGCTGCTAATAGCCAGGCTGCCGGAAAAGTAGTCTTGCTCATAAAAATCATAACGGCCAAAGTGGGCAGGTGGCCCGAAATAGTTGCACCGGGGAAACGTTTTTTTTCCTCAATCGCCGCCATGTTTTGCAGAACCATCGACAGGCAAGGGCTTTGTCTCGACCAAGGGCACGGCTATTGTTGTGCGGCGTGCGACGTAACAATTCCCGGCCGGGCCCCTGCCCGGACTACAACCGCCCTGACTGTCATATCGTACCTTCGCCGTCGGCCGGCTAATCATTTCGCGGGCCCGGCGGTTGCTTACCGCTCCCCAACCCGACGCTTGCCCCCGATGACAATTGAACCCGGCCCGCTCCTGGCGGCGATAAATTCGCCCGACGACCTCAAAAAACTTGATCCCGCGCAATTGGTGCAGCTCAGCGACGAGCTGCGCGAGTTCATCGTTCACACGGTCAGCATCTACGGCGGGCACTTCGGGGCCTCGCTGGGCGTAGTTGAATTGACGGTGGCCCTGCACTACGTTTTTAACACGCCCTACGACCAGCTGGTGTGGGACGTGGGCCACCAGGCTTACGGGCACAAAATTTTGACCGGTCGCCGCGACCGTTTCCCGACCAACCGGCGCTACGGTGGCATGTCGGGCTTTCCCAAAATGACCGAAAGCCCGTACGATGCGTTCGGTGTGGGCCACAGCAGCACCAGCATCGGGGCGGCGCTGGGCATGGCGGTGGCTTCTGATTATAAGAAAGAGTTTGATCGCCAGCACATTGCCGTGATTGGCGACGGGGCCATGACGGCCGGCATGAGCTTCGAAGCCCTCAACCAGGCCGGGGCCCTCAGCAATAACATGATCGTCGTGCTCAACGACAACTGCATGAGCATCGACCCCAATGTGGGGGCCCTCAAAGAATACCTGACCGACATCACCACCTCGCGCACTTACAACAAAGTGCGCGACGAGCTGTGGAACGTGCTGGGCAAGCTCAGCAAGTTTGGGCCTAACCCGCAGCAGATTGCCCGCAAAGTAGAAGCCGCCATGAAAGCGACTTTGATGAAGCAGAGTAACCTGTTCGAGGCCCTGAATTTCCGCTACTTCGGGCCCGTGGACGGGCACGACGTGCAGCACTTGGTGGAGGTACTGAACGACCTTAAAGCCATCCCGGGCCCCAAGCTGCTGCACTGCGTGACGGTGAAAGGCAAAGGCTACGCCCTGGCCGAAAAAGACCAGACGCTGTGGCACGCGCCGGGCCTGTTCGACAAAATCACGGGCGAGATTTTTACCAAAACCTACGACCAGCCCCAGCCGCCGAAGTACCAGGACGTGTTTGGCCACACGCTGGTGGAACTGGCCGAGGCCAACGATAAAATTATGGGCGTGACGCCGGCCATGCCCTCGGGCTCGTCGCTGAACCTGATGATGGCCGCCATGCCCGCCCGCGCCTTCGACGTGGGCATTGCGGAGCAGCACGCCGTTACGTTTTCGGCCGGGCTGGCCACGCAGGGGCTGGTGCCGTTCTGCAACATCTACTCGTCGTTTATGCAGCGGGGCTACGACCAGGTGATCCACGACGTGGCCCTGCAAAACTTGCACGTGGTGTTTTGCCTCGACCGCGCCGGCTTTGCCGGGGCCGACGGCCCCACCCACCACGGGGCCTACGACCTGGCTTACATGCGCTGCGTGCCCAACCTGGTCGTTTCCGCGCCCATGAACGAGCAGGAGCTGCGCAACCTGATGTACACCGCCCAGTTGCCCGAAAACGCGGGGCCCTTCAGCATCCGCTACCCGCGCGGCGAGGGCGTGATGCCCGCCTGGCGCACGCCCTTGCAGCGCGTGGCCGTGGGCACAGGCCGCGTGGTGCACGAGGGCGAGGCCGGCGGCGTGGCCATCCTCAGCATCGGCCACATCGGCAACTACGCCGTGAAAGCCGCCGCTGCCCTGGCCACCGAAGGCTTCGACGTGGGCCACTACGACCTGCGCTTCTGCAAGCCGCTCGACGAAGAAATGCTGCTGGCCGTGGCCCGCCGCTACCGCGCCGTCGTCACGGTAGAGGACGGCTGCCTGATGGGCGGTTTCGGCTCGGCGGTGCTCGAATTCCTGGCCGACAACGGCCAGCACCTGCCTCTGCGCCGCCTCGGCATCCCCGACCGGGTGGTGGAGCACGGCACCCAGGACCAGCTCTACAAAGAATGCGGCTTCGATGCCGCCGGCATTGCCCAGGCCGTGCGCGAAATGGCCGCCAAAGTGACGGATGCGGCGCGGGAAACGGTGCTGAGGTAAGAGAATCTTCCGTAAGGGTGGACCAAGGTTTGGCGGCGAGTAAAAGAAGCCATCACGCAGCGTTCAGCGAAGCATTACGTCGGCGGATATAAAATGCTAGCCAGTCAGGTCTTAGCTAGCACGGCGTTTTTTTGGCGCTAAGCATCGCCTATCACGGCCAGGAATTCTGGCTCATCGGTCAGGTCATGCAATAAAACCTTGCCCTTGGAGGCCTCGGGTGGGTTTTTGGTCAGGTCGAGCGCGTAGCTGATGATCGTCAGGCTTTTGCGGCCCGCCACGAAAAGCGTCGCTTTGCCGTCGCGTTCACGGGACAGCGCCAGGCCCGCCGTGCCTTCAATGAGCGCGTGCTTGGTGGATTTGAGCAACTTAACCACTTCGGTCGAACCGGTTTTGGACTGGGTGTCGAAGAGATAAACCGCGTTTTTGTCTTCGCTGCCGATGTAGAGAAAGCGCGAGCCGTCGTAGTCGAGATGAACCGGGGCGGAGACTTCGATGAGCGGGCCCGCTTTGCCGTCCCGGTCGTAGGGGATGATGGCTCCGTTGCCGTGCTTGCCACCCTTTTTGTCGGCGGCGTAGAGCGTGTTGCCCGCCCACATAATGGCGCGCAGCCGTTTGAAACCGCCCGCGAAATCGCGGATGTGCTTGCCAAACGGGTCGTAAACGGTGATTTTGATTTGCCCGTCGGTGCTTTCGTCCTGATTGGAAACGTAGAGGTTACCATCGGGCCCAAACCGCGCCGCGAAAGGGTGATGCATGTGGCTGCTGGCAAAAATTCGCCCGTTGGTGTATTGCCCGCCCGCCCGACTTGGCGCATCGAAGCGCAAAATCTGACTCACTTCTTCGTTGGCAACAGTGACGTAAAGACCCGCATCGCCCGGTGGTCCCAGGGTGAAACCGCGCAGCTCATTCAGCTCGACGTGTTTGTCGGCCAGCAACGCTTTGTTGCCGGGAAACAGCTGCAAGTTGTTAATGCTTTGCTTGCCGCGCCCGCCGTGGAATGAAACCGCAAGGGAAATTGCCATAATGGGGTTGCTTTTGGCCTGGGTTCAACGCCTAGCTATTCGTAGTGCCGCCAAAGCGGCGCATTGAAAACCAAGTGCGCTTCCGAATCCCAGAAGGGTGTTTGAATACGTCTCTCCCTGAGTGTAGTTATTACCCGCCCTGTCGCGGCCGGGTCATGCACATGCATAGCTTGGCCAAACAGGTGGCCTGCGGAGCATATTGCATACCGCACTAATTCCAATCGTTGCGATTACTGCCGCCAGCAAGATGCCGTGGCAAGCGCACGCCAGAGGAGCATAACAGCCAGTTTTGGTGGCTATTCGAACCGGTTGGTAGCAAGGCACCGTTACTGTTCGGGCAAACAAATCGCCCAATTGGATTGTCTTGTTCAACGCTTCTGGCAGAACCCGGGACGCTCAACCTTACCTCCCTCTTTCATGGCTACTATCACCGCAACTTACCCCGCCACGTTCACCATCGGCGGCGACCTCACCGTGAACCGCCTCGGCTACGGGGCCATGCGCATCACCGGCGAAGGCATTTGGGGGCCCCCGGCCGACCACGACGAGTCCATTCGTGTGCTGCGGCGGGCCGTGGAGCTGGGCATCAATTTCATCGACACCGCCGACAGCTACGGGCCCAACGTGTCGGAAGAACTGATTGCTGAGGCACTGCACCCGTACCGGCAGGGCCTTGTTGTCGCTACTAAAGGCGGGCTGCTGCGCACCGGGCCCGACCAATGGCCCATCGACGCCAGCCCCAAGCACCTAGAAGAAGCGCTGCACGGCAGCCTCAAGCGCCTGAAAGTGGAGCAAATCGACCTCTACCAGCTCCACCGCGTGGACCCGAACGTGCCATTTGAAAAGACCTTGGAGTTCCTGCAAAAAGCGCAGCAGCAGGGCCTGGTGAAGCACATTGGCCTCTCGGAGGTAGACGTGGACCAGATTAAAAAAGCCCAGGAGTACGTACCCATTGTGTCGGTGCAAAACATGTACAGCGTGGACAACCGCAAGTGGGAGGCCGTACTCGACTACACCCGCGCGCAAAACATTGCTTTTATCCCGTGGTTTCCGCTGGCCGGCGGCAACACCGAAGCCCAAGCGGCCCTCGACCAAATTGCCAAAAAGCACGCCGCCACCCAGCAGCAAATTGCCCTGAGCTGGCTGCTACACCACTCGCCCAACATCCTGCTCATCCCCGGCACTTCGAAGGTGAAACACTTGGAAGAAAACATGAAAACAGCTGACATTCAGTTGTCTTCGGAAGACATGGCGGCCCTGGATGAAATCAAGGCCGCGTAAGGACAGCCGTTATCTTGTCTGATATTCTACTGAAAGGGGCCCCGCAGCTTACTGTTGCGGGGCCCCTTTTTCAGCTGGCTGAAATCCGTGGGGCCCTATTTGCTCAGCTTGTCCAACACGGCCGCCACGTCCTTGGTCGAAACCTTCTGGCCGGTTGCGGCGGCGCGGTAGATGGCTTCGAGCAGCTGCACGTCGCGCAGACCCATTTCGCCGGGCACGCGGGTAGGCTGGCTGTTTAATACGCAAGCGGCGAAGTCGTCCATCTGCGCGGCTTGCTGGTTGACGTTGGGCACGTTCATGGGGCCCTGGCTGGTGCGGCCCTGTAAGCCGCCGTAGCCGAAGGCCGGGGCCAACTCGGCCCAGCCCTTGGGGCCCTCGGCGCGCAGGTGGTTGTTCATGTTTTCGGTGTAGCGGCTGCGGCAGTCGGCCGTTGCGCTGTCGGCGAACTGGAACTGCCAGTCGATGCCGGCTTCCACGTCCTTGAACAGCGCCGGGTCGGGGTTAGCGATGAACTTGGCCGTGACCGACACCGGCACCTGGCCCTTGGTGTACAGGCAGCCCTGCACGCAATAAATGCCCATGTCCATGAGCGGGCCCCCGCCGCTCAGGGCCCTATCCACGCGCCAGCTCGGGGTGCTCAGCCGAAAGCCGTTGTCGGCCGTCAGGTGCCGCACTGGCCCGAACACTTCGCGCTGGCCTAGGCGCATCATTTCCTGGTTGTGGGGCTCGAAGTGCAGCCGGTAGCCCACGCTGAACTGCTTGCCGGCCTTTTGGCAGGCGGCAATCATGCGTTGCGCGTCGGCCGCCGACGTGGCCAGCGGCTTCTCGCAGATAACGTGCTTGCCCGCCTGCGCCGCCCGCACCACGTACTCGGCGTGCAAGGCGTTGGGCAGCACCACGTACACAATGTCGATGGCGGGATTGTCAATTATCCGGTCGAAGGTTTTGTAGTCGTAAATATTCTTGTCCGGGATGTTGTACTGCTGCTTCCACTGCGCCGCCTTGGCCGGCGTGCCGGTCACGATGCCGGCCAGCCGGCACCGCTTGGTTTGCTGCAAGGCGGGGGCCAGCTGCCCCGCGCTGTAGCCGCCCAGCCCCACCAGCGCCACGCCCAGCGGGCGGTCGGCCGCGGGGCCCCCGGCCAGCCGGCGCAAGGGCCCCGCCAGGGCGGCCGGGCCAGCCAGGGCCGCCCCCGCGCCCAGCGCGAGCGAGCGCACAAAATCGCGGCGGGAAGTGCGGAAGTCGGGAGCGGTTTTCATGGCAGAAGAAATTTTTGGAACGAGTAAAACCACCCGGGGCGGTGATAACGGGTCGCGCCTGGCAAGCGGCAGCAGCTAGGAAGCAGTTTGATTTGGCTGAAAAGTGATTTTGGGCGGTCATGCTTCGACAAGCTCAGCATAACCGCCCAGAGACTTTACTTATATGTTCCAAGTTAGCAACGAAAACGCGGCGGCTCCGTTGCCGGAACCGCCGCGTAAACAGCCTGTTAGCCAGCGGCTAGATTTTTTCCGGCAGTAGCGTGGCGTCGGGGTAGTTGCCGAGCACGGGCGACTTGCCCTGCGTGACGGCCTCCACCAGCAGGGCCCCACCCACGAACGCGCCCTTCCACGACTCGCCCAGGCCACCGAACACTTCGGCCCGGTCGCCGCGCGAGCGCAGCGCGTTCACGCCCACCTTGAAGGCGCGGATTTCCTTGGCCGTGCGGGCGGCCCAGGCCGCGTCGTCCGATACGACGGCCGCCACCAGGGCCCCGTTTGAGATGTTCATCTCGCCCACCAGCTCCTCCTCGCGGTCCACGAGCACGATGCTGTCGATGGGGCCGAAGGGCTCTTTGTAGTACAGCTCGCTCTGGCGGGGCAGGCCCACCAGGGCCCTGGGGGCGCGGTAGGCGCTACGGTCCTGGCCGGGCAGAAACAGGGCGTCGTCGAGCTGGCCGGAGTAGAGGGGCGTGGCCCCGGTTTGCAAGGCATTGGTGTAGAGGCGGTCAAGGTCTTCGGCCTGACGGGCGTTGATGACGGGCCCAAAGGCCAGCTCCGGCAGCTTGTCGTCGGGGCCATCGACCAGCGTGGGGTTGCCCACTTTCAGGCCCTTGATCACGCCCAAGTACGTGTCCAGAAATTCTGGGAACCGCTGCCGCTCCACCACGAAGCGCACGTAGGCCGTGCAGCGCTGCTTGCCGTAGTCGTAGCCCTTGCGCAGGTGCTCGGCCAGTAGGTCCCAGTTCGAGAAATTCCAGAGGCCGTAGGTGTTCACGCCTTCCATTTCCAGCATGTAGCGCTTGTGTTCCGAACTGAGGGCGTCCTGGATGTTGCGGCCGTTGTAGCGGCCTCCCACGAAGCTCAGCGCGTCGATGCGCGCGTCGCGCACCAGTACGTCGCTCAGCTCGCCGCCGGGGCCGCTCACCAAGGCCAGGGGCAGGCCGCAGCGGCGGGCCACGGCGAAGGCCAGGCTGAGAGAAATGAAGCCGCCGTCGCTGGGTGTTTTGGCAATCACGGCGTTGCCCGCCAGCACCTGCACCAGTACGGCGTGGAACAGCACCGAGAACGGGTAGTTCCACGAGGCAATGTTGCTCACCAGGCCCAGCGGCGGGCGGCCCGCCAGCATGGGCTCGATGTTGTCCACGTACCACTGGGCCCCTTCGATGCAGCGGTCGATGTCGTTGGCCCCGGTGGCGTAAGTCTTGCCAATCTCCCACATCAGCAGTTTGGCGATGAGGTCGGCCAGTGGCCGGAGCTGTTCGAGGCAGTCGTGCACGCGGCGCTGGCGCTCGGCCAGGTCGGTGGCTCCCCAGGCTTCGGATTCGGCCTTGGCAGCGGCCACGGCGCGTAGGGCCACGTCGTGGGTGAGCATGGGCAAGCTGCCGATTTCCGATCCGTCGACCGGCGAGTGGAAGGCGCGGGGCTGGCCGGGCTCCTGCCAGCGGCCTTCGAGCAGATTCAGAAAGCGGCCCTGCGGGTCGAAAACTTCGGGCGCGTGCTGCTTGACTTGTTGCAGCAGAAAGGAGAACTCCACCTGCGGCGAAACGATTTTGGACATGGCGATTCGGGAAATGAGACGATATAATACCGGGTAGGGTCGGGTAGGGTTGTGTGACCGGTTATTTATACGGTCGAGCTTAACAACGCGGACGGCGCTTTTCAGGGCCCGGCTAGCCATTTGGCTTGCGGGCGCAAGGACAAAAGGGTTTCAGCGAACCAAGCACCAAAAACTACCTTTGCCGGCATGGCCACCCCCGCTACCTCCCCGCCCACCATCGTTTTCCTCCACGGCTTTGCCGAAAGCCGCGAGGTGTGGACCGAGTTCACCCGCCCGTTTCCGGCGGGCTACCGGCTGCTGGCCCCCAACCTGCCCGGCCACGGCACCAACCTGGCCCCGGTGCCCGATTTCAGCATGGAGGCCCAGGCCCGCCACGTCGTCGAGTACCTGAACCAAAAAAACGCCTCCGAGCCGGTGCTGCTCGTGTGCCACAGCATGGGCGGCTACGTGGCCCTGGCCCTGGCCGAGCGCTACCCGAGCCGCGTGGCCGGCCTGGCCCTCATCAACTCCACGGCCCTGCCCGATACCGACGAGAAGCGCCAGAACCGCGAAAAAAACATCGGCTTCGTGGAGCGCCACGGCGTGGACAAGTTCATGGACAGCTTCGTGCGGCCCCTGTTCGCGCCCGCCAACCGCGACCGGCTGGCCGAAGCCCGCGAGTTGCTCGAAGAAATCGGCAAGGCCACCCCGGCCGCTACCTTCGCCGGGGCCCTGCGCGGCATGGCCGCCCGCCCCGACCGCACCGCCGTGCTGGCCCAGGCCGAGTACCCGGTGCTGCTGGTGGCCGGCAAGCACGACGTGGCCGTGCACTTCGACGACTCGGTGCGCCAGGCGGCGCTGCCGGCCACCGGCGCGGCCCTGTTTTTAGAAGGCAGCGGCCACCTGGCCTACCTGGAGCAGCCCGACGAAACCCGCCGGGCCGTGCTGGCGCTGGCCGGGGCCGTGTTTGGGGGGTGAAAAACAAAAAAGCGCCGGATTGCGGCGCTTTTTCTAAACTGTCGCCAACGGCGGTTATTGGGGAATTGGAATTAGCAGGTGGCGCTGCTCAACGGGGATTTGTGCGATGGACACGATTTGCAAGCCGTTGGGGGCCAGGCCGGGCACGTTGAACGCCTGGGTTTGCACCAAGCCCACTTGTACCTCTTTCTGGGAAATGCGGTACATGGCCCCCGTGGCCGGGTCCACGATGAGCATCCCGATCAGCCCGCCGAACACGATGTTGCCGAAATACCAGCCGTTTACGTCGGCTTCGAGCGCCGTGGTTTTGGTTTCGTAGCCGGGCATCGTGAATTTGAGGGTGTACTTGGCGCGCTGGAAAAACCCTGCGCCCGACTTAAGCTCCACGGCGGCCGGGGTCACCCCCGTGAACACTTCCTTGCCGCCGCGGTCGACGATGCTGACCGTGGCACCGTTGGGGGCGCTGCTGACGGCCACCGGCCACCGACCGTGGCTAACAATAGATGCGCAACCGCTGCTGAGAACGGCCCCAGCCAGCGTAATGGTGAGTAAACGAAACTTCATAAAATGCAATGAAATGGTAGAAAGGAAAAAAATGTGAAGTCATGCAGTTGGTGCAGACATGCCAAAGGTATCATTCAATAACTTGCTTTTCCTATTCGTTTTGCGAGCGACACGGTTAATCTTAATAAATGCTTCGACGCCGGCTAATGCAAAAACGTCCCACCTTGTTGGGCGGGACGTTCGATTGACCGTAAAAGAATAATCTAATTGTGCTGCGTGCCAACCCTTGAAATCGTACGGCTCGTTGGGGCAACGGCTTGCGTTTGCCCGTACCAATCGGTAAGGAAGTACACCACTAGAAACACCACGCCCGCCGCTACGAACAAGTTGCGGGCCGCTTCATTCTGGTGCGCGAACCCAAACAGCCAGGGCGAGGCCAGCAACACCACGCCGCTCACCAGCTCCAGCTTGCCGTGTACCGGGAAAGGCAGCAGGCGCAGGGCCCCCAGCGGCATGTTGGTGAGCAGCGACACCACCAGGTAGCCACCGGCCAGCACGTAGCACACGGTGGCGTAGGCCCCGTGCAAGCCAAACAGGCTGGGGGCCAGGGCGAAAAAAGCGCACGTAGCGTAGTCGAGGACGCCGTGCAGGGTAGGCGAAATGGGCTTCATGGCGGTTGAGAAGTGAAGGTGATGGATGGTTTGACTTACGTTACGGCGGGTCCGGGCCAAACGATGTGGCCGGGCTTACCGAACAATTTCGGACTGCCGGCGCTTACCTTTGCACGTTTTTTTTACGGTAAGGCCGCGCGCTGGGACCAGTTTTATATATTGCTCTTTCATGAGATTCTTTACGTTATTGTCGGGCCTGTTGCTGGGCCTGGCGGGTCCGGCTTTGGCCCAAACGGGCATCCCTGCTACTCCCGCCCCGGCCGCTACGGTCCACACCCCCACCACCATTCTGCCGCCCACGGCCAAGCACCGCGGCAGCCTCTACTTTAGCTGGGGCTACAACCGCGACTGGTACGCGCGCTCCGACATCCGCTTTCAGAACCAGAAGACGGACAACTACGACTTTACGTTCGTGAACGCGCACGCCAGCGACCACCCCAGCATGAGCGATTTCTGGAAGTTTAGCTCTCTGACCATCCCGCAGTACGACGCCACGCTGGGCTACCTATTCAACGATAAGCACGACCTGGGCATCGAGGTGAGCTGGAACCACCTCAAGTACGTGGTTGACGATAACCAGATCATTCACGTGCGCGGCAACATCCGGGGCCACTACATCGACAAAGACACGCTGGTGACGCCCGACTTCGTGCACCTTCAACACACCAACGGCAACAACTACCTGATGGTGAACCTGGTGAAGCGCTACAAGCTGGCCGTGGGCCGGCACTTGCAGCTCAGCGCCATCGGGAAAATCGGCGGGGGCCCTATGATTTCCTACACCATCTCCACCGTTTTGGGCAGCCACGAAGAAGGGCCTTTCCATTACCACGGCTGGGTGGTGGGCAGCAGCGCCGGCCTGCGGCTCGACATGTTCAAGTACCTGTTTTTGCAGGGCGATTTGCAGGGGGCGTTTGCCGACTACACCAACACGTGGGTCGGGGCCGATAAAGTGGGCCGCGTGACGCACGTGTTCACCTCGGCGCAGGCTATTTACGCCATCGGGTTCAACGTGCCGCTGTAGAGGTTTAATTTAACAATTAATATTTATCTATCATTTAATAGGCATTCCTGGCGAAAGGCAACGGAATATTTGCCCTACTTTCGGCCCGCAACACCTTACTTCCAGGGCAAGGCGTTGCGGGCCGTTTGTTGTTGAGTTTCACCTGTTAAATGTTAATTGATAAATGGTAAATGAAAAAGTGGCCCACTACCGGTGGGAAGACATGCCCAAGGAGCAGCTTTCGGACTCGATTGCGCGCCGCTTCATCACCGGCGACAAGGTGATGCTGGCCCACGTGTACCTGAAAAAAGGGGCCATCGTACCCACGCACCACCACGAAAACGAGCAGATTACTTACATCCTCGAAGGGGCCCTGCGCTTCTGGATCGGCGACGACCGGGGCCAGGAAGTGGTGGTGCGGCCGGGCGAGGTGCTGCACATTCCGGCCAACGTGCCGCACATGGCCGAGGCCCTCGAAGACACGCTCGACGTGGACATCTTCAGCCCGCCCCGCCAGGACTGGATCGACAAAACCGACGCCTACCTCCGCTAACCCGCACCGCCGCATGGACTTAGGATTGCAGGGAAAGGTGGCCCTGGTGGCCGCCGCCAGCCGGGGCCTGGGCCGCGCCGTGGCCGAAGAGCTGGCCGCCGAAGGCACCATGCTGGTGCTGTGTGCCCGCGGGGCCGACGAACTGCACGCCACCGGGGCCGCCATTGAGGCCGCCACCGGCGTGCCGGTGCTGGCCGTGCCCGCCGACTTGGCCGACCCCGGGGCCGCCGCGCACGTGGCCGCCGCCGCGCTGGCCCGCTTCGGCCGCGTCGATGTGCTGGTGACTAACGCCGGCGGGCCCCCGGCCGGTACTTTCGAGCACCTCACGCCGGCCATGTGGGAAGCCGCCACGCGCCTGCTGCTCGGCAGCGCCGTGGAGCTGACGCGGGCCGTACTGCCGGGCATGAAAAACCGGGGCTGGGGCCGCATCCTCAACATTACCTCCATCGCCGCCAAGCAGCCGGTTGATAATCTGCTGCTGTCGAATAGCTTGCGGGCAGCGGTTACGGGCATGGCACGTACGCTGGCCAACGAAGTGGCCCCGTTCGGCGTCACGGTGAACAACATTCTGCCGGGCTACACCCGCACCGCCCGGGTCGAAACCCTGGCCCGCACCGTGGCCGCAGCCGAAGGCATTGAGCCCGCTGAAGCGCAGGCCCGCTGGGAAGCCGAAATCCCCATGCGCCGCCTGGGCGAGCCGCGCGAATTTGCGGCCCTGGCGGCGTTTCTGTGCTCGGAGCGCGCCAGCTACATCACCGGTAGCTCGATTGCGGTGGACGGCGGGTGGATCAAAGGGTTGCTGTAAAGACCAGTTAGCACTGAGCAAGTACGGCAGGGTTCGTCACCGCTAACACTGCTCACTGCCTTTACACCAACCCCCGCAGCCGCTCGAAATCCGTTCCCAAGATGCTCGTGTCATCCGCCCCGAGCCAGTCTTTGAGGACGGCGGCGTAGATGCCGCGGAAATCGACTTGGTGGCGCAGGTCGCCTTGGTCGAGGTTGGCCAGGTCGGGGGCGTCGTTGATGACGCCTTTTTGCTGGAGGCCGCCGCCGAGCAGGAACACGTTGTTGGCGGTGCCGTGGTCGGTGCCGTTGCTGGCGTTCTGGCCCACGCGGCGGCCAAATTCGGAGAACACCAACACCAGGGTGTTGTTCCACTGGTCGTTTTTGCGCAGGTCTTCGGCCAGCGCGGCCAGGCCTTTGCCGAGGTCGGTGAAAAGCTTTTGCTGCTGCTCGTGCTGGCGCACGTGGGTATCGAAACCGTTGAGGGCCAGGTAGTACACCCGCGACTCGGCCCCGGAGTTAATCAATTCGGCAGTGGTCTTGAGATTGTTGCCGAAGTCGGTGGCGGGGTAGGCCACCGTCGATTTGTACACCTTCGACTTCTCGTAGAGGTAGTCGGCCGACGACGCTGTTTCGGCCAGCGTCTGGTAGAGGTAGTCCACTTGCGCGTGCTGGTGATCGGCGCTGCTTTCGAGGCGCACCTTATTCAGAAACTGGCTTTGGGTGAGCTGGTGCAGCTTGTAAGGGTTTTTCAGGGCCAGGCCCTTGTGCTGGGTGCCCTTCAAGGCCAGGCTCAGGGTGTCGTCGACCTCAAGGGCATTGTAGGGGTTTTGGCAGCCGGGGGCCCCCGAGTCGAGGTAGCGCCCGAGCCAGCCGGTGCTCAGGTTCTGGCCGCTGCCCGAGCCGGTTTGCCAGATGTCCATCGAGCGGAAGTGCGAGCGGTCGGGGTTGGGGTAGCCCACACCGTTGAGCACGGCCAAATGCCCTTGGTCGTAAAGGCCCTTCAGGCCCGTGAGGGCCGGGTGCAGGCCCAGGCCTTTGTCAAGGGCCAAAATGCCTTCCGACTCCTTGATGCCCAGCGTGGGCCGCGCCTTGTAGTAGAGGTCGTTTTGGTAAGGGATGACGGTGTTCAGGCCGTCGTTGCCGCCGCTGAGCTGCACCACAACGAGGCGGCGGGCCCCCGGCGCGTCGGCCAGCCGGGCTAGCCCGGGGCCCCGGTCGAGGGCATACAGCATCTTGGGCACGAACAGCAGCGTGCTGGCCAGGGCCGAGGCTTGGAGGAATTCGCGGCGTTTCATATACGGATAGACAATTAATGGCTGGCACCGCTCGGGTGCTACGAGAGTTGGTATTCGGGCAGGCTCATGATGCTCACCAGCGTGTTGCGCAGGGCCTCGGTGGCCGCCGGGCTTTGGGCGGCGGCCCGCTGCACCAAGGCCAGGCTTTCGGGCCGGATGGGCGTTTGCAGCAAGAATTCGCTGAGGCGGACGGGCTGGGTTGCCACCGGCGACCCGTGCAACAGCAGCTGCAAAGGAGCCAGCGGCAGGTGGGCCCCGGCGGTGGGCTTCACGGTGCGGTCGGCCTTGCTGAGGTTGGGCACGATGTCGTTTTCGTCCTGCTTGAGGGCCACGGCAAACTCGGCGTTTTTGAAGAGGATGGCCGGGATTTGCAGGCGCAGCAGCAGCGACGACGAGTCGATCCAGTTGCGGCCGCCGGGCCAGCCGGCCACGTTGGCCGGCTCAAACAGCGTCTGGCCCAGGGCCCGCTGGTAGCCCAACAAGGGCTGTTTGTTGTCGATTTCCGCGTTCAGGTTGCGCCGGATGCCGGCCAGCAGCTCAACCGGCGACTTGATGTGGGTGCCCACATTGGCCGGGTCGTAAAACCAGCTGGCCGAAAACATGCGCTCCATCAAGTCCTGGATGTCGTAGCCACTTTTGCGAAAAGCGTCGGCCAGCGGCGCGATGCGGGCCGGGTCGGGCGTGTCGTTCACAAAGAAGCGGTACACCTTGGTGGTCAAGAATGTAGCCGCCGCCGGCTGCTCCAAAATGATGGCCAGCACGTCTTCCCCCTTGAAATTGCCGGTGCGCCCGAGAAAGGTTTTGGGGCCGTCGTCGTGGTCCTGGGGCCGGAACTTGAAGTTGCCCAGCCCGTCGTAAGTCCAGCCGGTGAAGGCGCGGGCCCCTTCCTTCACGTCCTGCTCCGAGTAGTTGCCGCGGCCCAGCGTGAACAGCTCCATCACCTCGCGGGCGAAGTTTTCGTTGGGGTGTTGCTTGTGGTTCTGGCGGTTGTTGAGGTATTCGAGCATGGCCGGCTCCTGGCTCACGGCCAGCAGCAGTTCGGGAAATTTGCCCAGCGCCAGGCGGCGGGTGGTGTTGTGCAAGTTGAGGGCCGGGCCCGGCTGACGCACCCGGCAGGCAAAGTGGCCGTGCCAGAACAGCGTCATCTTCTCGCGCAGCTGGGCCGGCGAGTGGGCCATGCGGTCCATCCACCCCGTCGAAATGTTAATGAACGCCTCGCGCAGGCCCTGGTTCTGCATCTTGCGCTGCTCGGGCGTGAGGTCGCGGCGGCGCAGCACCGGCAAGCCGTTGGGGCCCGTGCGAAAGGCCGAGCGCGGGCGCAGCAGCGGCACGGCAGCCGGCTGGGCCGGCGCGGCGGCGGGGCTGCCGCTCATGGTGGTCGTGGCTTGGTCGGGGGTGGTCACCATGCCCGTGGGCACCGGGTTTTTGGCGGGCGCGGGGGCCGCCGGGGTCGGGGCCACGGCCATCACCGGGCCCAACGGGTCGGTGAAGTGCATATCGGGCGCGTCGAGCGGCTCGTACTGCTCCGAATCGCGCAGCAGCTGCCGCAGGGCCTTGTGGGGGCTGA
The DNA here is from genome assembly GCA_964242665.1 of uncultured Hymenobacter sp. Lineage (GTDB taxonomy): Bacteria > Bacteroidota > Bacteroidia > Cytophagales > Hymenobacteraceae > Hymenobacter. Next base: position 302,929 of record CAXTBA010000001.1, on the reverse strand, counting down.
GGCCGGCGGCCACGTCCTGGGGCCGGGGCCCAAAGCCGGCGCGCCAATACAAGTGCTGGAGTTGCTGGGTGTTGTCCATGCCGGTGAGACGCCCGGGGCTGAGTTGGGTTTAAAAGCGCAGCGATTCAACGATTAGCGGGCAGCCGGCTTTTCGCCGGCTGCCCGCTAATCGTTGAATCGCTGCAAGCCGCCGCAACGTCGCTCCAACGTCGCCACACAGGGCCCAGCGATTAGCGGGCGGCCGGCGAAAAGCCGGCCGCCCGCACCGACCCATCAAAACCGGGCCCCCAGCACCACCGTTTTTTTGTATTCGCGCCGCTCGCCGCTGGCGGGCCGGAACAGCTCGACGTGCAGAATGTAGTAGCCCACGGCCGCCTTGCGGCCGCCTTCGTCGAGGCCGTCCCAAGCCACGAAGCCGGCGATGGGCAGGCTTTCGTTGCGCAGCAGGCGGCGGGTGAGGCGGCCCACGGCGTCGTATACCGTCACGGAGCCCACGTAGCCGGGCTGGTCGAGCTGGTAGGTAAGGGTGGTAAAATCCTGCTGGCCGTCGTCGTCGGGCGTGAACACCTCGGGCGTCACGGTCAGCTCCTGGCCGCCGCCGGGCGCGTCCTGGGCCTGCGAGTTGGGCCGGCCGGGCGTGGCGTAGCCCACGGCCCCTGCCGCCGAGTGAAAGTTGCTGCCCAGGCTGGGCCCCTGCGCCCGGATGCGCTCCAGCGACACGCCCGACGGGTCGCCGAGCAAGGGCAGGTGCAGGCCTTTATTGTAGGCGAAGCGGTCGATTTCCTGGCCGCTGGCGTCCAGCACCGTGGCCAGGCCGGCGTCGTCGGGCCAGGTGGGCAGGGCCGGCACGGCCAGCAGCGCCGCGGCGTCGGAGCTGGTGGGATACTGCGCCTGCACCACGGCCGGGCTGGTCGCCAGGGCCACCAATTGGCCAGGGGCCAGCACGTAAGGCCCCGGACTTATGGGCAGTCCTGCCCCGCCATCGCCCACTTGAAAGCCCTGCAAATCAATGTATTTCTGGCTGCGGTTCAGCAATTCGATAAAGCGCACGGCCCCCACACGAGGGTTGAATAGCAGTTCGTTGATAACGACATCGCCGGCTTGGGCGGCTTCCGGCAGGGCAAAATCGGCGGCTTGCAACGGGCCATTGGCGTTGCCGGCGCAGTCGGTGGCCGTTTGCACCGTGAGCGTGGCGGGGCGGCTGGGCGCGAGGGCCCCGGCCAGCGCCAGGTCCACCACCCGGAAGTCGGGCCCCACGGGCGCGGCGCGGGCCACGGCGGGCGCGGGGGCCGCCAGCGCGTAGCGGGCGGGGTTAGCGGCGGCCGCGCTGTCGAGCTTCTCGGAGAAAAACAGGCGAACGGTACGGGCGTCCACCGCCACGGCGCGGAGCAAGGCGGGCGGGGCCGTGTCGGGGTGCGGGGCCTGGGCGGCATTGGCGCGGCCGGGCGTGCCGCCGCTGGGGTCGGAACTGGCAGACCAGTTATCAGCCCCAGCGCAGAAGTTGCTGGCGTCCAGCATTTCCAGGCTCCAGCCGCCGGCCTGTTTGTGGGCGTCGCGGTACCAGGCGTCGGAATACGCTACCTCGAACAGCACCCGGCCGCCGGACCCCCGCAGCACCAGTTGGTCGCCGCTGTTGTTCAGCGCGGGGAAGTTTGCCAGCCCGTAAACTTTGCCGTAAGGCGCAAACTGCGCCGCCCGCGTGCTGCCGCACACCACCGCGTATTGCCCCGGCCGCAGCCGCGCCGTGTCGGGAAAAACGGCCTGGGCGGCGGTACCCGCTTTGCCCAGCCGCACCCCGCGCAGGCTGAGGATTTTGGTGGCCGAGCGGTTGAAAATCTCTACGAACTCCGACGCGGGCAGGCCCATCACCGGGGTTTCGTCGGCCATTATTTCGCCGATAACCAACTCGCCCACCTGCGGCGAAACCGGCAACCCCGCAAACGCCGCCGCGAGGGCCCCGGAAGCCGCGTTGCCAAACAAATCGGCCATTTGCCGCGCTTCCAGCACGTTGGCCGCCGGCAAATCGGCCCCGAAAGTGAGGCGCACCACGGCCGGATTGTTCGGCAAAATGTCGGCCGCCACCGGTACGGCCCCGCTTTGCAGGCGGTAGTTGCCCGCCAGGGCCCCCGAAATCGGGTCCGCGGCTTCGTTAAACACCACATCGACCTGGCGCGCGTCGAGTGGCGTGGCGCGCAGCAGCAGGGGTGGGGTGGCGTCGACAACGGCAAAGTCATCGAAATAAAAGTTCTTCCCGTTGGCCGACGAGTACAGCAAGGCCACGCCCACGGCGGCGCTGCGCTGGTAAGTGGCGTCGGTGGCGGTGGGGCCCTCGGCTACGAAGTTGTGCCCGCCGGTGAGGTCGCGCTCCAGCGTCCAACGGTTGGTGGTGGTGCGCGTGACGCGCACCCGCACAAGGTTGTTGGTGCTGCTGGCCAAGGTTTTGGATTGGCCGGTGATGAGCGTAACGGCCGTGCGGGCCGAGTCTTTGCGCAGCAAACTGAGGTTGTCGGCGGTGCCGCCCAGGCGCACGAAGTAGCCGGCAGTAGCGGGGTTGTTGAGGTCGGGCTGCGAGGCCATTAGCCACACGTCGGCCAGGTTGCTGGCGCTGGTGGCCAGGCGCAGGTTGGCCCAGAACTCCCAGGTGGTGCCGGTACTAGCGCGGCAGGGCGCGGCCAGTTGGAGGCGGGTGCCGGTCACGGCCGGGCCGTTGCTTTGCAGCTGGCTCTGGGCGCTGACGGCGAAGCGGCCGGCGTCGCCGGTCCAGGCGGGGTTTTGGGTAAAATTTCCGTCGCTGAAATCGTCGCGCAGCTGGGCCCGGCCCGCCAGTGGCAATAAGAGAAGAATTAATAGCAGTTGCCTCATTAACGCGCCGAAAGGGTTTTATTTGCCTCCAAGTTATCCTAACCCCGGCGACATTTGCCCGCGCGCGGGCCCCCGCGGCCGCGCTTCACCCCCTGATTACCTCCATGAAACTTGCCATTGTGGGCGCCACCGGCCTGGTGGGCACCGAGTTGCTGAAAGTGCTGGCCGAGCGCCGGTTTCCCCTCACCGAGCTGCTGCCCGTGGCCTCGGCCAAATCGGTGGGCCAGCTGGTTCATTTCCAAGGCCAAGATTACCCCGTGGTGAGCATGGACGACGCCATCGCGGCCCGGCCCGACATTGCCATCTTCTCGGCCGGAGGCTCGGTTTCGAAGGAACACGCCCCGCGCTTCGCCGCCGTGGGCACCACTGTGGTGGACAATTCCTCGGCCTGGCGCATGGACCCCACCAAGAAGCTCGTGGTGCCCGAAATCAATGCCGATACCCTCACGGCTGACGACAAAATCATTGCCAACCCCAACTGCTCAACCATACAGATGGTGGTGGCTTTGAATGACTTGCACAAGGCCTACGGCATCCACCGCATCGTGGTGAGCACCTACCAAAGCGTGACCGGCACCGGCAAGAAAGCCGTGGACCAGCTCCAGGAGGAGCGCGCCGGCCAAACCGCCAGCAACCCCGCCTACCCGCACCCCATCGACCTGAACGTGCTGCCCCACATCGACGTGTTCGAGCCCAACGGCTACACCAAGGAGGAAATGAAGATGGTGAACGAGACCAAGAAAATCATGGGCGACAACAGCATCCTGGTCACGGCTACCTGCGTGCGCATTCCCGTGCTGGGCGGCCACTCGGAGGCCCTGAATGTGCAGTTTCACAAGGAGTTCGCCATGGCTCAGGTGCGCGCCATCCTGCGCCACACCCCCGGCGTGGAGCTGGTAGACGAGCCGAGCCAAAACCTATACCCCATGCCCAAAGACAGCCATGGCCGCGACGCCGTGCTGGTGGGCCGCCTGCGCCGCGACGAAACCCAAGGCTGCACCCTGAACCTGTGGGTGGTGGCCGACAACCTGCGCAAAGGCGCGGCCACCAACGCCGTGCAGATTGCCGAGTACCTGGTGGCTAACAAGTTGGTGGGCGGCGCTTGATGTTGCCTTTGAGATAAATGTGTGCCGCAGGCGTTGGGCAGCCGGGCGCAAAGCGGCCGCCGCACCGCCGGGGCCGTATTGCCAGGCATGAAGCTTGGCTTGGATTTCTACCAGCGGCCCGACGTGCTGCACATTGCCCGCGAACTGCTGGGCAAGCACTTGTACACCAACATTGGGGGTGTGGTCACGGCCGGGCGGGTGGTCGAAACCGAGGCATACCGGCACGAGGGCGACCACTCGATGACGATGCACTTGCAGCGCAAGCGGCAGCAGGCCAGCGGCTTGTACGTGCCCGGCGGCCACGCCTACGTCTATACCGTATACGACCGCCACGCCCTTTTCAACCTCACCACCCACGACGACGCCCACCCCGACACGGTGCTCATCCGGGCCGTGGAGCCGCTGGTGGGCATCGACGAAATGCTGCGCCGCCGGGGCCTCGGGGCCCCCGTGCGGGCCCTCACCGCCGGCCCCGGCGTGCTGAGCCAGGCGCTGGGCATCACGCCCGCCCTCAGCGGGACGGCCCTGGACGGCGACGTGCTCTGGTTCGAAGACCACGGCGAAACCGTGCCCGATGCCAACGTGCAGGCCAGCCCCCGCGTGGGCCTGGCCTACGCGGGCCCCGAAGCCGCCGGCCTGCCCTGGCGCTTCCGACTCATGGACAGCAAATGGACCAGCCCGGCGAAGTAGATTAACCAGCGAGAACCGCAGGCAAGGGGCCCTACGCGCTTGCAGTGGGGCAGCATTTTTGGTGAACATCATATATTTACGATAATACATGATGTTTCTTCTGGTCATGAAAGCCAAACTTGCTTTATTGGTGCTTTGCTGGCTGGTGGCCGCGCGGGGCATGGCGCAAATCGAGCCCGGCGCGGGCGCGTGGAAAACCTGGGTGATTCCGTCGGGCGCGGCCTACCGGCTGCCGCCACCGCCTTCGGCCAAGGCCACGCGGGCGGAGGCGCGAACCTTGCAGCAGCTGGCGCAGCAGCGCGATTCGGCCGCGCTCCGGCAAATCCGGTACTGGGACGCCGGCGCGCCCGGCTACCGCTGGCAGGCCGTGCTGGCACAGCAGCCCGGTAGCCCGTTGCAGCGCGTGCGCAGCGCCATGCTGCTCAACGTGGCCATTTACGACGCCACCGTGGCCGCCTGGGACACCAAGTACGCCTACCGCCGGCCCCGGCCCGCGGCGGCCCACGCCGACATCCGGTCCTGCCTGCCCACCCCCGACAGCCCGTCGTACCCCTGCGAGCGGGCGGTGGCGGCGGGCGCGGCCGCCGGGGTGCTGACCCAGCTGTTTCCCGCCAAGGCCGACTCGCTCCGGCAGTTGGCGCTGGCCGCGTGCCACTCGCGGGTGCTGGCCGGCGTGGCCTACCCCAGCGACGCCCAGGCGGGCTTCGAGTTGGGGCAGCGCGTGGCCGCCGCCGTGCTCGCCCGCGTCCAGGCCGACAGCGCCGACGCTCCTTGGAAAGGCCGCGTGCCCACGCAAGCCGGGCTCTGGCATGACAAGCGGCCGCCCCTGCAGCCCCTGCGCGGGCACTGGCGGCCGCTGGTGCTTGCCTCCGGCCGCCAGTTTCGGCCCGGCCCCCCGCCCGAGCCCGCCGCCGGCATGCGGGAGCTGCGCGCCTTCAAAATGACGCCCCAGGCCATGGAGCGAGCATTTTATTGGGCCACGACCGACTACTGGGGCGAGGCGTGCAGCCAAAAGCTGTTTGAAAACAACTTGGGCCCGAACGCGCCGCGAGCGGCCCGCGTGTACGCGCTGGTGAGCGTGGCCGGCTACGACGCCAGCATTGCCTGCTGGGACGCCAAGTACGCTTACTGGAGCATCCGCCCCGATCAATACGACCCCACCTATGCGCCGCCCCTGATGGTCACGCCGCCCCACCCAAGCTACCCCTCGGGCCATGCCACCATGTCCGGTGCCCGCGCCGTGGTGCTGGGCTATTTGTTTCCCGAAGACGCGAAGCTGTTCATTGGCAAGGCCCAAGAGGCGGCCGAGTCGCGCTTCGAAGGCGGCGTTCACTTCCGCGTCGACAACACGGTGGGCTTGGCCATGGGCCAGAAAGTAGGTGCGGCGGTGGTGAAATACGCCCGGCAAGACGGAGCCGACGCCCCGCACAAGGTGGCAAGCCGCTGACCGGGACGCCCAATTCCGGGCCGCGGTGTATCTTGCCGGACTGCCGCTGCCGGCCGTTTCAATCCGGCGCGGCGCGCTGGCCTACCCAACCGCCCGCGCGGCCGATTGCCGGGGCCCGTGCGGCCCGCTTCTAACTTGCTTTCTATGAAACGATTGCTGCTTGCTGCGCTGCTGGCCAGGGGCCTGGCGGCTCCCGCCGCCCGTGCCCAGGCCCCGGCGCTGGCGACCTTTCCGGTGGGTATTACCACCGTCACGGTATCGGAGCTGACGCCCGGTCTGGCCACTTTGTGGGAGCTGGTGTGGGGCCCCGACGATTTCATCTGGGCCACCGAGCGGGCCGGGCGCATCAGCCGCATCAACCCCGCCACCGGGGCGGTTGTGCCGCTGCTCACCATCGCCGACGTGACGCAGAACAACGAAAGCGGCCTGTTGGGCATGGTGCTGCACCCCGATTTCGCCACCCAGCCCTACGTGTACGTGGTCTACAACTACACCGAGCAAGGCGTGCTGAAGGAGAAGCTGGTGCGCTTCACGTACTCGGCCGCGGCCGGTACGCTGGGGGCCCCCACGGTGCTGCTGGGCGGCATCGTGGCCACCACCAACCACAGCGGCTCGCGCCTGCTCGTCCTGCCCGACCGCACCATTCTGATGACCACCGGCGACGCGCTGCAAAGCTCCGAAGCCCAAAACCGCGCCTCGCTCAACGGCAAAATCCTGCGCCTGAACCTCGACGGCAGCGTTCCGGCCGACAATCCCACGCCCGGCAGCTACGTGTACACGCTGGGCCACCGCAACCCCCAGGGCCTCGTGCAGCTCGCCGACGGCCGCATCTACAGCTCAGAGCACGGCCCCAATAACGACGACGAGATCAACAAGATTGAGGTGGGCCGCAACTACGGCTGGCCCAACGTGGAGGGCCTCTGCAACCTGCCCGCCGAGGCCACGTTCTGCACGGCCAACCACGTGCGCGAGCCCCTTACCACCTGGACGCCCACCATTGCCCCAGCGGCCCTCAAGTACTACGACCACCCCGCCATTCCGGGCTGGCGCGGCAGCCTGCTGGTGGTGGCCCTGGGCGGCAAGCGCCTCGTGCAGCTGCCGTTGGACGCCACTGGCGGCGCCATCACCGCGCGCAACGAGTTCCTGACCACGTTTGGCCGGCTGCGCAGTATGTGCGTCTCGCCCCAGGGCCGGGTGTACGTGGGCACCAGCAACCGCGACGGCCGTGGCACGCCCGCCGCCACCGACGACCGCATCCTGGTGCTCGAAAACCGGGCATACATGCCCACCGCCACCCGCAACGCGGCCGCCGTCAGCTTCGACCTCTGGCCCAACCCCGCCCGCCAGCAAGTGGCCCTGCGCCTGCCCGCCGCGGGGGCCCACGTCACGATTTGCGACCTGCTGGGCCGCCGCCTGCGCGAGCAAGCCGTGCCCGGCACCGCCGCCACCCTCGACCTCACCGGCCTGCCCGCCGGCCGCTATCTGGTGGCCGTGGCCACGGCCGTTGGCACCGCCACGCGGCCGCTAAGCGTGGAGTAGGAAGGCTAATGATTTCTTTACTTGTTGGAAACGGTGATTTCCAGTGTGTAAAAGGGTCTTAGTGTTCTAGGCTACCGAACTGGGTGTGCCGCCCGGTAGGGCTGCGAAGCGGACGTCTCGTGCAAGTAGAACAAGGCATCGAACGCTTTGGACAGGGGCGGGTAGTCCATAAACTGACCTTCCGCGCCGCCAGAGGGTTCGTTAAAGCCAATATTGCGAAACTTGCGGCTCTTGGTCAGCCATTTGTTGGTATCTGCCGCCCGGCTCAGGTGGAGGAAGTAGTTGGGCGGGGTCGCCTGGTCAAGCCATGCCTCGAAGGAGTCGGGAAGGGGGGGCGCTAGCACGAGGGCACGAGCCGACCCGTCGAGGTTGAAAACGCTGGCCGTGCCGTGACCCGTGGCGAAGCCCACGGCCACATAGGCCGGCCCGAGCTGCTTGGACAGGTACTGCCCCATCAGTGGGTAGCTCTTATCGTGCTGGATGTGAATATTGTGCGCCCATACCACGACTTTGGCCGCTGGCTCTTGCCGCAGCAGCCAGGCTAAATTGGTGGCCATCGCCTGGTCGCGGAACAAAATGCCATTCGCTGCTTGGGTCATCCCAGCCCGCTGCCGCAGTACCTGTCCATGCTGCTGCATCGCCGCTGGGGCTGCCACCGCTTGCAGGTGTTGCACCAACTCGTCTGAGAGGCGCACGAGGCGCAGCTTGGTAGCGACCGAAGCCTTATCGAGGGCGGCGTAATAAGCGCGCAGGTCCCGCACGCGCCGCCCTAACACAGTATCGGCCCGCTGGGTGGCGAAGTGCTCCAGGCGGAGCAGGTTGGGCTCGGGGTTTTGCATATCAAGGCCCACGTAGCGGATTTTGGCGGGGTGCTGCTGGTTATAGGCCCGCAGCCACTTTACCATGTCCCAAAATTCGGTCGTGTCCCAGATGTCAAAGCCCACTGCCTTATGCACCGTGAGCGAGTCGCCCGCCCCCATCTGAAGGTATTCGTTGAGGGTTTCGGCGTACCCGTAATCCACTTCGAGGGCTAACGTGGTAAAGCCCTGCTGCGTCACCAAGTATTCCAGCAGCCGGTGCTTGAGCTGGAAGACTTCGTGCGTGCCGTGTGTGCATTCGCCCAGACCCACTACCCGCGCCTTCGCCACCAGGGGGGCCAGCGGGGCCAAGTCGGTAAACCCGTTGCCGGCCCGCACCGCTGTAATCGGGGTAATCTGCTGGTTGAGGCGAGCAATATCGGCCGGTGCTTGAGCGCGTAACTGGATGCAAGTCAGCAGAAAAAATACGATTAGCCAGCTTAGAGTGGGCTGATTAGCTGGGGTGTTTGGGCCGCTAGGGATGGGTTTTCTACGCATGAAACGACGAAAAAATGTACCTGTCTTGCTCAGCAAGATTGGGAAAGTAGCCGGTAGATGCGAGGCAGGCAACAAGCGTTGTCTGGCTAGGTAAGAAAAAGGTAGCCTAGCGGTTGCCGGTAGGCAATAATTAGCAGACTACTTATTGGTTAAGTACTAAAATTTGTTGCTTCGCTACATAAGCCAAAAGCCGCACTGATTTCAAGAGTAAGGATATAAAAACTTTTATGTAAAGTAACGATTCCAGGAATTACTAATGTGCCTAGTCCTGTCCGCCCGCCTTTTACAGCCGGTGCCGCTCGTTGCGCACGGCGTTGTGCAGGTCCCACGCCACCTCGCGCTCGAACGGGTGCTGGCGCACGGGGCAGTCGGCCATGTGGCAGAGCGAGCAGGCGGCAAACGTGCACGGGTCGGCGTGGACGAACATCTCCACCTCCACCGCGAACTTCTCGCGGATCAGCTCCTCGATGTCGTACAGTTCGCTGTGCACGTGCTCCAGGCTGAAGTAGTAGGGCATCTGCATGTGGCAGTCGATGTGCAGGTTGGCCCCGTAGCGCTGCACGCGCAGGTTGTGCACGTCGATCCAGGGGGCCCGGCGGTGGGCTTGCAGCTCGGCGATGACCTGGGTGACGATGGCCGTGTCGGTGGCGTCCATCAGGCCCGACACCGAGCGGCTCACCATGCCCACCCCGTTGGCCAGGATGAAGCCGCCCAGCAGCAGGGCCGCCCCGCCGTCGATGCGCAGCACGCCGGTGGCGGCCACCAGCACCAGGGCCCCCGCCGACACGATGGACGTCAGCGAGTCGATGTACAAGTGCTGGCCGTCGCCCACCAGGGCCACCGAGTTCAGCTGCTTGCCCTGGCGCACCAGATAAAAGCCCAACAGTAGGTTGGCCACCGCCGTGCTCGCCAGCAAGGCCACGCCCCAGTCGGGCCGCGCCACCGGGTGCGGGTGCAGCAGGCTGCCGGTGGCCGAGTACAGGATGTAGGCCCCGGCAATGAAAATCAGGGCCCCCTCGAAGCCCACCGACAGGTACTCAATCTTGCCGTGGCCGTAGGGGTGGTTTTCGTCTTTGGGCACGCCGGCCAGGTACAGGCTGTACAGCGCGAAGCCGCTGGTGAAGATGTTGATGATGCTCTCCAGCGCGTCCGTCAGCACCACTTGCGAGCGGGTGAGGTGGTAAGCGTAGAACTTGACGGCCACCAGCACTATGCTCACCACCAGGGAAAGCAGGCCGAGGCGGTTTTTGGTTTGGGCCGTGGTGGGCATAACTAGTAAAATGGGCCGGCAAAGGTCGGGCCGCTGGGCTTAGCCGCCCTTACCCCGGCCACAACTTCCCCGAAACTCGAGCGTAGTTTAGGGTGTTATAAATAAATTTTTAGAGTAGTCTAAAAATTTATTACCTTTGTTATCGTCTATGCTTGAATCTGCCGTGTCCGCTGCCCCGTCTATTGCCCCGCCCATAACCCCTGCTCCCGCCCCGCCCGGGTGGCGGCACGCCCGCCGCGCCAACTCGCTGAGCGAGGTCCACGGCAGCATCGCGGTGCCGGAAGCCGGGGCCTCATTCTGGCGCAAGTTCCGGGCCTACTGGGGCCCCGGCTTGCTGGTGGCCGTGGGCTACATGGACCCCGGCAACTGGGCTACCGACTTGGCCGGCGGCTCGCGCTACGGATATACGCTGCTGTCGGTAGTGCTGGTTTCCAGCGCGTTTGCCATGTTTTTGCAGCACCTGGCCGCCAAGCTGGGCATCGTGACGGGCCGCGACCTGGCCCAAGCCTGCCGCGACCACTACTCGCGCCCCGTGAGCCTGGGGCTGTGGGCGATGTGCGAAATCGCCATCGCCGCCTGCGACCTGGCCGAGGTCATCGGCTCGGCCATCGCGCTCAACTTGCTGTTTGGCTTGCCGCTGGCCTGGGGCGTGGTGCTCACTACATTGGACGTGCTGGTGGTGCTGTTTTTTCAACATAAAGGTTTTCGGCTCATCGAAAGCCTGGTTGCGGGGTTGATTCTGCTGATTTTTTTCTGCTTCCTCTACGAAATCATCGCCTCGCACCCCGACTGGCGGGCCCTGGCCGGGGGCCTGCTGCCCCGCCCCGCAGTCGTGACCAACCCCGGCATGCTCTACGTGGCCATCGGCATCCTGGGGGCCACCGTCATGCCCCACAACCTGTACCTGCACTCCAGCATCGTGCAGACGCGGGCCTTTGGGCAGGACGAGGGCAGCAAGCGCACGGCCATTAAGTTCGCGTCCATCGACTCCACGGTGGCGCTGTTCCTGGCGTTTTTCGTGAACGCGGCCATCCTCGTGACGGCCGCCGCGGCCTTCCACGGCAAAGGCCACGACGGCGTGGCCGACATCGCCGACGCCCACAAGCTGCTGACGCCGGTGCTGGGGGCCGGGGCCGCCTCGGTGCTGTTCGCCGTGGCCCTGCTGGCTTCGGGCCAGAACTCGACCCTGACCGGCACGCTGGCCGGCCAGATTGTGATGGAAGGCTTCCTCGACATCAAGCTCAAGCCGTGGGCGCGGCGGCTCATTACGCGGCTCATTGCCGTGGTGCCGGCCCTGGTGGTCACCGTCTGGTACGGCGAGCGGGGCACGGGGCAGCTGCTGGTGCTCAGCCAAGTGGTTTTGTCGTTGCAGCTCAGCTTCGCGGTGGTGCCGTTGGTGCTTTTTACCGGCGACAAGCTCAAAATGGGCGTGTTTGCCAACCGGCCCGGCGTGCAGGCGGCGGCCTGGGCCGTGTCGGGCATCATTCTGGCGCTCAACGGCTACCTGCTCTGGCAAACCGTTTTTGGGTAATGGCCCGGAAGAGGCGCGGGCCGTTGCCAACGGCGTAGCCATAATCCCAGCCGTTGGGCCGGGGGCTGCGTATGCAGGGCACATTTTAACGATTTCGTAATGCCCCGTTTTTACGTATGCCTGGGCTGGGCCCTGCTGCTGGCCGGCCCGGTGGCGGCCCAAGGACTCATGAACGACACCATCAAGGTCGACAAGCGGCAGTATTCGCTCTTCAACCCCACGCCGCGCAAGTACATGCGCCCGATGGTGCCCGACCGCCCCGGCATCACCGAGAGCCCGTACTCGGTGGACGCCGGCCATTTCCAGTACGAAACCGACGCGCTGCGCCTGCTCACCCGGCGCGAAGGCACCGCCTACGGCCACGACTGGTACGTGAACCACGCGCTGGCCAAAATCGGGCTCACCGACCGCACCGACTTGCAGGTGGGCGTCGATTCGTACACCGACACCCGCAACTACGACGAGGCCGACCCCAGCCAAAGCCGAGTGTACCGGGGCCTGGGCGACGTCGTCCTGCGCCTCAAGCGCACGCTGGTGGGCGACGACGACAGCCGTTGGGCCCTGGGCCTGATTGGTTACGCGACGCTGCCCACCGGCGGCCCGCGCGGCGACGGGGCCGTGGAGTACGGGGCCGTGCTGCCCGCGGTGTACCAACTCACCAAGCCCTGGAGCATCGGCGGCCAGCTGGCCACCGAAGTGTACTGGGACCGCGACACCCAAAGCCGCTACTTGCAGCTCACGCCCACCTTCACCACCGACTATCAGTTCACCAAAGTGGTGCAGGCCTTCGCCGAGCTGGTGGGCTACTGGGACGTACGCCAGGCGTCGTGGCTCAGCTCAGTCAACACTGGTTTTCAGCTTGATGTGAGCGAAAACGTGCAGTTAGATTTTGGAACTCACCTGCCCGTCACGCATTCCGTCGACCGCGAGTATTTTCTGGGTCTCAGCTTCCGGCGCTGAAGGGCAGTGAACAGTTATCAGTGAACAGTTCAAGCCTACTGATAACTGCTCACTGGTTCGATTTGCCGCCGTTGGCGCGGCCCGTGCGTTGGTCGGTGCTGTCGTAGACTTGCTCTTGGGTGATGCCGCCGGTGCGGCGGTGGAGGCCGGCCACGGCCGAGTCGCCGCCGACGTTGTTTTGCTCGCCGTCGATGTGCTTGTTCGAGCCGTCTTCCACGTTGGTGGCGCCGTACTTATGGGAATCGCTGCACGCGCTGGTGCTGAAGCCGGCAGCCACGGCAGCGGCGAGCAGAAAGGGGCGAAAAAAGGTTTTCATGGGGTAATCGAAAATGAAAAAGCCGCGCAAAAACCCGCGGCGGGCAGGAGCAAAGGTAAGGCAAGGGCTAATCGGCCTTGCCGTCGTGGTTGCGGTCCACCGCTTGGTTGGCGTTGTCGTAGAGCTGCTCGGCGGTGGGGCGGGGGCGGTCGTTGCGGTGCAGGCCAGCCTTGGCCGAGTCGTGGCGGGTGGTGGGATGCTCTTTGGTGGGAACAACGGACTGGGCAGCACCGTCTTCAAAGTTGGTTTGGCCAGGCTTGTCGGATGAGCTGCAACTGGCCAGGGCCGCGGCGAAAGTAGGGGCCAGCAGCAGGGGGCGCACAAAAATTTTCATGGCAGGAAGCGGCAAAGGCAAAACAACCCGGCAGCGAGCCGCCGTTGCGAAGGTAAACGTAACCTCTTGCCCGGAGTTCGGTTAACAAAAGCCGCCGGGCCGCCCGTAGCTGTCCGGGCGGCCGCAACCCTGCTTATGCCCCATTCTTCTGCTGCCTTGCCCGCCCCGGCCTACACCTACGCCGAGTTCCGGGCCCTGGTGGGCGAGCTGGCCGCTGGCCACCGCACCACCGGCCCCGACCAGGGCCCCGCCCTGGTGCGCTTCACCGAGCAAAACCAGGACCACCTCGACCACGCCTACGCCCTGCCGCTGCTGCCCGGGCTGGTGGACCGCCTGCGCCACCTGGGGGCCCCCCAGCGCTGGCTGGTGCTGGCCGAAGCCTGGTGCGGCGACACTGCCCACGAGCTGCCGGTGCTGGCCCGTTTGGCCGAGGGCAGCGCCGGCCAGGTGCGCCTGCACGTGCTGCTGCGCTCCGAGCACCCCGCCCTGATGGCCGCCCACCAAACCGACGGCAAAGACAGCATTCCCAAGCTCATTATGCAGGACGCCGCCGGCCACGACCTGGCCACCTGGGGCCCCCGCCCGGCCGCGGCCCAGGCCTTGGCCCACCGCCTCCACGCCGACCCCGCGCAGCACACCGCCGCCATCGTGCGCCAGATGAACGAGTGGTATGCCGCCGACCAAGGGCAGTCGTTGCAGCGCGAGCTGCTGGCCCTGCTGGTTTAGCGCACGGGCACTATTCCGGGCCCCAGGTTCGTTGTCGGGGCCCGGGCCTGCGGGCCATATTAGAAATTTCCGTTAATTTCACCTGTCACTTCCCCGCTATGCCCCAACCCGCACGCCCGCGTTTTGCCCGTTTCCTGGCCGCTTGGCCGTGGCGGCGGGTGGGCGTGCTCGCCGCCGCGAGCCTCGTGCTGGCGCTGGCGCTGGTGGCCTACGTGTTCGGGGCCGATGGGCATTTCTTCGGGCGGCTGGCCCCGGCGTTTCTGGTGTTTTTCTGGTTGCTGGCCGTTACCTTTCTGGCCGTGGTACCTTTTGTGAACTGGGCCACGGGGCACTGGTTTGGCCGCGGGTGGGCGGCGGTTTCGCCGGTCCCGGCGGTGCGCCGGCCCCGGGCCGCCAAGGCCGGGCCGCCGGCGCGTTCTTCGTCTTCTCACGCCGCCTCCGGGCGGCCCTTTACCCGTTAAGATTATGTCAACGAACCTGCTATACATTAAAAATATGGTGTGCCCGCGCTGCGTCGAAGCCGTGCATGGCCTGTTGGAGCGCGCCGGCTACAAGCCCAAAGCCGTAACCCTGGGCACTGCCGAGCTGGACGCCGCCACGCCCGCTGACCCCGAAACCGTGGCCCCGCTGCTGCAAGCCGCCGGCTTTGAGCTGCTGCGCGGCCGCGCCGAGCAGCTCACCGAGCAAATCAAGGGCCTGCTGGCCGACTACCTCGACCACCTGCGCACGGCCCGCTCGCCGCTCACCACCTCGGCCTTCCTCACCGAACGGCTGACGGCCACGTATTCGCACCTGAGCAAGGTGTTTTCGCGCACCGCCAACCTCACCATCGAAAAGTACCTCATCCGCCTCAAAATCGAGCACGTAAAGGAGTTGCTCAGCTACGGCGAGTTGACGCTGAACCAGATTGCCGACCAGCTGCGCTACAGCTCGGGCCAGCACCTAAGCAACCAGTTCCGCCAGGTAACGGGCCACTCGGTGAGCGAGTTTCGCCGCCGCGCCCTGCCCGCCCGCATCTCGCTTGATGCTCTGTAATGGATTCTTTTTTTAGTGAAAGAAGGCCCGCCTCTCGTTCAGGGGCGGGCTTTCTTTTGTGGTGATGCAACCGAATGAAACGGCCTCCCGCCGGTGGCCACGCCGAGCTGGCTGGAGCGTCGAAGATGGTTTTGCGAGGTTGGCGCATTGGATTGGGCAGGCAGCGGACAGAAAGTAGCCCGAAGCCATTTGGGTAAGCATGCGGTTGTTATTCAGTGCTGTTGGCGCAGAATTTCATCAAAAACCGACGGCATTTGGGGCTAGAGCCAAATGCTGTTGGCGGTGGCCGGCTCGCGGGCTAGGTGCCGGCCGCTGCGTTGCGTTCGCTGTACCGCTTTCGGCCTCGGTGCACGTGCGCCTGAACGCGCCGTGGATGAGCGCGGGCCAGATGGGTGGAATGAAAATGTAGCGCCAGGACGGGTGCGGGCCCGCCCGCCATTCCTGCCCGACCTTTGCCGCTTACTGAACCCGGGCCCCCCCGGCCGGGTTGAAGCCTACCGTGTCGCTCGCCTCGCCCAAGATCCTGCTCATCACCCCGCCGCTCACGCAGCTCAATACGCCGTACCCGGCCACGGCCTACATCAAGGGCTTTCTCACGGGCCGCGGGTACGACGTAACGCAGGCCGACCTGGGCTTGCAGCTAGTGCTGCGCCTGTTTTCGGTGGCGGGCCTGAAGCGGGTGTTTGCGGAGATTGAGGCGGGGGATTTTAACCTCAGCGACAACGCGAAACGCATGCTGCGGCTGCAAAACCGCTACCTGGCCACCGTCGCGCCGGTCGTGCGGTTTTTGCAGAACAAGGATTTAACGCTGGCCCCGCGCATCTGCCACGGCCGCTTCCTGCCCGAAGCCAGCCGCTTCGACAACGTGGCCGACCTGGAAACCGCTTTCGGCACGATGGGCCTCACCGACCAGGCGCGCCACCTGGCCACGCTGTATCTGGAGGACTTGGCCGACCTCATCAAGGAAACCGTGGGGCCCCACTTTGGCTTCTCGCGCTACGCCGAAAAGCTGGCGCTGTCGGCCACCAGCTTCGAGCCCCTGCACGCGGCCCTGCAAGCCCCGCCCAACCTGCTCGATGGCTTGCTGTTGGAAGAGTTGGACGCGCTGCTGGCACGGGCGCAACCCGACGTGGTGGGCTTCACCGTGCCCTTCCCCGGCAACCTCTACGGGGCCCTGCGCCTGGCGAAGCGCATCAAGCAAACCCGCCCGCAAACCCGGACCATCATGGGCGGCGGCTACCCCAACACCGAGTTGCGCACCATCCAGGAGCCGCGCTTTTTCGACTACATCGACTACCTCACGCTCGACGACGGCGAGGGGCCCTGGCTGCGGCTTTTGTCAGCTTTTAGCTGTCAGCCGTTAGCTGTTAGCTTTTCAGAAGAAGCCGTTGTCGGTCCTTCCAACGGTGTTATCGGTCTTTCCGAGGCAGCTTCTTCTTCCGAGGGCGTTATCGATCATTCTGAGGCAGTTTCTAACAGCCATCAGTTACCAGCTCACAGCGCGGAAACGTTGCAGCGTACGTTTCTGCGCAACGCGGCCGGCGAAATAGAATACCACAACCACCCGCACCCCGACGTGCCGCACCACGAGGTGGGCACGCCCGACTACTCCGATTTGCGGCTCACCGACTACCTCTCGGTGCTCGAAGTGCTCAACCCCATGCACCGCCTCTGGAGCGACGGCCGCTGGAACAAGCTCACCGTGGCCCACGGCTGCTACTGGAAGCGCTGCTCGTTCTGCGACGTCACGCTGGACTACATCAGCCGGTACGAGACGGCCCCGGCCACGCTGCTGGTGGACCGCATCGAGCAGATCATTGCCCAAACCGGCCAGACCGGCTTTCACTTCGTGGACGAGGCCGCCCCGCCGCTGGCCCTGCGCGAGCTGGCCGTGGAACTGCTGCGGCGGCGCGTGGCCATCACGTGGTGGGGCAACATCCGGTTCGAAAAAACTTTCTCGCCCGACCTCTGCCGGCTGCTGGCCGCTTCGGGCTGCATCGCCGTCAGCGGGGGCCTGGAGGTGGCTTCGGACCGGCTGCTGGCGCTGATGGAAAAGGGCGTCACCATCGCCCAAGTGGCGCGCGTGGCCGACGGCTTTACCCGGGCCGGCATCATGGTGCACGCTTATTTGATGTACGGCTTCCCGACCCAGACGGCCCAGGAAACCGTGGATTCGCTGGAAGTGGTGCGGCAGCTGTTCGCGGCCGGCGTGGTGCAGTCCGGCTACTGGCACCGCTTCTCGATGACGGCCCACTCGCCGGTGGGGAAGAACCCGGCCAAGTACCAGGTGGCCGCCGTGGGCCCCGAGCCCGCCGGCTTCGCCTGGAACGACCTTTGGCACGACGACCCCCTCGGCACCGACCACGAAGCCTACGGCCCCGGCCTCGCCAAAAGCCTCTACAACTACCTCCACGGCGTGGCCCTGGACGAGCCGCTGGGCTTTTGGTTCGATTTCAAAACCCCCAAAGCCACCACCCCGCGCCAGCTTGTGCAGCAGGCCCTGCAAGCCCCCTCAACCCCCGATTTCGCGAAGCAAAACCAGCGCCTCTTCTGGCTCGGCAACGCCCCCGAGCTGCGCGTCGAAGCCGGCAAAAAGGGCGGCCGCGCCGTCCTCACCTGCTACGAGCAGGCCGAAGATTTTGAGGTGAGGGCCCCCGAAGCCGCCGGCCGCTGGTTGCACGCGCTGCTCACGCGCCTCAGCCACGACTACGACGCCAAGGTGCTGCTGAAAGAAGCCGCGGCCGATTTTCCGGCCGCCGCGGGGCCCTTCGAAGCGTTCTTGTTGAGCCCGGCCTGGCAGCTGCTGCGCGAAAAAGGCCTGTTGCTGCTGTAGCGCGGTGCGGGCGGCCGGCTTTTCGCCGGCCGCCCGCTAATCTTTGAAGAAATGCCGCAACACCCAGCAGTGGCCACGCCGGGGGCATCTTGCAATGATTGCCGGGCAGCCGGCAAAAAAGCCGGCCGCCCGGCCCGACCAACGCTCCGAAACTCTTCCATGTCGCGCTTCACCAAAACCCTGCGGGCCCTGGGCCGCCTTGCCCGCAACCCTTGGCTGCTCAACCACGTGCTGGCCGCCGATGCCGACGCCTGGCAGCGGCGGGCCCTGGCCCCTGCCGCCCGCTGGGGCGTGGGGCCCGCCGGGCTGCCGGTGGTGCCGCTGCGCCACTTCCTGCCCCCCGGCGGCACCGACACCGTGGCCCCCTTCGCCTTCCAGGACGGCGGCTCGCTGCCCACTGACTTGGCCCTGCTGCGGGGCCTGGCGCGGCAGCGTCCGGGCTGTCGTTACTTCGAAATCGGTACCTGGCGGGGCGAAAGCGCGGCCAACGTGGCCGCCGTGGCAGCGTCGGTTCACACCCTCAACCTCTCGGCCGCTGAGATGCAGGCCCTGGGCCTGCCCGAAGAATACATCGGCCTGCACGGTTTTTTCTCCAAGCAACTGCCCAACGTAGCGCACCTGCACGGCAACTCCGCCACCTTCGACCTGGCCGGCCTCAACCAAAAATTTGACCTGGTTTTCATCGACGGCGACCACCACTACGAGGCCGTGCGCCGCGACACGGCACGCGTATTTGAGCACCTCGTGGGCCCCGAAACCGTTGTGGTGTGGCACGACGCCAGCCGCCAGCCCGGCATCCCGCGCTGGGAAGTGCTGGCCGGCTTGCTGCACGGCCTGCCCGCCGCCGCGCCCGGTCGGCTCTACCAGGTTGGCCATTCGTTGTGCGCCCTTTATAGCCCCCACGCGCTACCAGCCGCCGCCCCCAGCCCCTGGCCCGCCCCGCTGGCCCACCGCGTAACGGTAGAAATACTTTAAGTCAGTGAACATTTATTAATTAATAGTGAGCAGTTAACAATGAATCATTAACTGTTCACTAGCAACTGAAATCAAAGCTGGTTCACCCACTGGGTCACCTCGCCGGGCAGGCCGGGAATAAGTGTGCGGCCCCCGGGGTCCGGCACCAGCAAATCGGGGCCGGCGGCGGGATAGCTGCGCACCGCCCGGCCGCGTAGGGCCCCGCGCAGGCTGGCCGCTGCCGCGGCGTTGCCCGGCCCGCCATAAAGGCCTAGCGCCGGCAGCTTGCGGCGGGCCAGCTCGCGGTAAGCCGCGCGGCTGTCGGCGGCCAGGGTGGCGTTTTGAACGATGAAAAAGTCTGTTTGGGGCCCATCGGGGGCGGCCAAAGCGCGGGCCACGGCGTCGGCGCGGGGGCCGCTGGCCCAAGTGCCGAGCCTGGCCGTGTCGGTGCCAGCGGTGTTGCGCAGGAGGCGGCGCGCGGCGCGCAGCAGGGGCCCCGTGGTGGCCGGGCCGGCCGTGTCGGCGGCCGGCAGCAGCAGCACGGTGAGGCCTTCGCGGGCCAGGGCATCGGCCCACAGGGCCCCGGCGGGGGCCTGGGCCGCGTCGGGCAGCAGGGCCAGGCCCCCGCCGGCCGTGCCGGCGTCGGGCGCAAACAGCCACGCCGAGCCGCGGGCCTGCGGCACTTCCTCCACGCGGTACACGGTGGGCGGGGGCGGCCCGCGCCGCAACAGCAGCACGGGCCCCCGCGCCGAATCGAGGCGCAGCGTGCCGCGCCAGAAGTCACCGTCGAGGGCCAGGTCCAGGGTTTCGCCGGGGCGGCCGGGGCGCACGAGGCGCAGCCGGCCGTTTCGGAAGGCCACAGTATCGGCCACGAAGCGCAGGGCCGGGGGGCCGGTCAGTTCGGCCGTGTAGTGGCCGGGGGCGGGGTGGCGCAGCTCCAGCGCCACCGGTTGGGTGGGCCGTCCGGCCAGCTGCACCGTGCCCGCGTAGTGGCCCACGGGCGGCGGGGCCGGCGCGGCGCGGTCGGCGGTGGGCTGGCACGCCAGCAGCCACGGGGCAGCGGCCAGCAGCGCCAGCCGCCACGGCCCGCGCCGGGCCCCGGGGAGAAAGCGCATCAGAAAGAAAACAAGCACGCCCAAAAGTAGGCCCGCGCGGCATTGCGGTGGCCCGGGCAGCGCTTCAACGGCCGGCCAAGCCTTTGCGCAGAATCAGGTCATTCTGCACGTCCTGCCCCAGCTGGAAGGGGTGCTCCCCGATCTGGCGAAAGCCGAAGCGCTGGTAAAACGCCCGCGCCCGGTCGTTCTTTTCCCACACGCCCAGCACCACGGCGGTGCAGCGCAGCTGTTCGGCCAGGGCCAGCACGGCGCGCATCAGGGCCGCGCCCAGGCCGGTACCCAGCCAATCCTCGGCCACGTAAAGGCGCTCAATTTCGAGGCGGCCGGTGGCGTCTGCGTTGTTGGGCAGGCCCAGGGGCGAGGGCTCGCGTAGCTTGGCGTAGCCCACCAGCGCGCCCTGCATATGAGCCAGCAGAAAGGTGGTTTCGGGGTCTTGCAGCTCGGCCAGCTGCTGCTCGGGGCCGAACGTGGCGGCGAGGTAGGCGGCCATGTCGGCCGGCGTGTTGGTGGCGGCAAACGTGTCCTGAAACGTTTGTCGGCCCAGCTCGGCCAGTTGGGTAGCGGTGGCGGCGTTGGCCTTGGCCAGCGCGATGCGGAGGGGAGACGACATAGGCGGGCAAAGGTCGGGCCCGGCGGCCGGATGCATCCAACCGGGCCTTCTTACAAGATAGTTTGCCGGGCCGGGCCGTCCGCCAGCCGGCCGCCGCGCAACAACCGCCGGCCGTAGCGCACCAGCAGGCTGGCCCCCACCAAACCCAGGAAATACAGCGCCACCAGCCCCAAACCCAAACCACCGGCCACGCCCACCGACCACAGGTAGGCCGCCACGCCCAGCCGAATCAGTTGCCCCAGGCCCAGCAGCACGCCCGCCGCCACCAGCATCCAGCCCACCAAGCGGCGCGTAAAGGGGCTAAGAGGAATAACAGCCATAGGCCGATAATACGCGGCCGCCGGCCGCCGGGTTTGCTTGCCCGGGCGGCGATGGCGGCGTACTTTTGCGTCATCCAACCCCCGCGAGAGTAGCTCAGTTGGTAGAGCATCAGCTTCCCAAGCTGAGGGTCGCGAGTTCGAACCTCGTTTCTCGCTCATTGATGAACAGCCACCTAGCTTCGTTGCTGGGTGGCTGTTTTGTTTTTGGATTACACGCTAGGCTATATAAGTGTGATTTTGGAAACTGAAAAGTTGGAAAAGGCTTCAGTTGTAAGTTTTAACTCTTTCAAAGTGAATTACTTAATTGTTATTTTAGGTAGGCAAATCTAAGTTTGCTAACTAAGAAGGCGTCGCATTAAATGCAACTGGTGCCTTCAGAAATACGCCATCGTTCTCAGCAAGGGGAGCAGGCCTAGGTGTATAGTCCCAATGCGTGATGGTATATTTTTCGGGCTGGAATTTCGCACGCACTTATGGGACAAGCACTCCACGGCAGCGCCCGCACCACGGTGGCAGTACGGCGCGCTAGCCAACACAGCCCGGAAAGCTTACAAAGCCTAGCCACGCGCTACAGCATCAACCCGAAGACCGTGGCCAAGTGGCGCAAGCGCCCCGGCGTACTGGATGCGTGCATGGGGCCTGAACCTGTCTCGACGGTGCTCAGCGCCGAGCAAGAAGCCACTGCCGTGGCCTTTCGTCGCCACAGCTTATTGGCGCTGGACGCGATTGCCTTTGCGCGCTGCCGGCCATGGTTCCGCACCTGTCGCGCTCGGCACTGCATCGGTGTTTCCAACGCCACGGCATCAGCCGCTTGCTCCTCGTCGAAGACGGGCAGAGCCCGCCGGAAAAGCAATTCGAGGACTACCCCATCGGTTATTTGCCCGTCGATTTCGCGGAAGCGCAAACGGAAGAAGGCAAGCAATACCTCTTCGTGACCATCGACCGCACCAGCAAAGCGGCCTTCGTCGGGTTACATCCGCGCGCCAAACGGGTCGTGGCGGCTGAGTTCCTGCGGCGCGTACTTGACAAGCTGCCCGATAAAGTGCACCCCGTTTTGACTGGCACGGGGTGCAGTTTACGCCGCAGGCGATGCGCGTGGTAGAAGATAACCTGGCTGACCCTGATTTCAACGTGCAGGTGCTCATTCGGAAGATGCGCTGCGCATGAGCCAGTCCTTCTACTATCGCCGCGTGAAAAGCATCACGGGCCAGTCGGTGGTAGAGTTCATCCGCGACGTCCGCATGAAGCGGGCCGCCCAACTCCTAACCACCACCAACCTGCGGGTGTCGGATGTGGCGTACCAGGTAGGGTTGCAGGACCTGAAACATTTTCGGACCGTATTTCGAAAACTTTACAATGTGTCGCCGTCTGAATACGCCAAGCAGCATCGCGGCGGCGAACCAATAGCGGAGCTAACGCAGTAGTTGAGAAGTGCCCAGCACAGCCATTTTTCCGGTGCCGCGTGCTTGTGGGTCGGGGCCCCGGCATCGGCGCGGATGAGCAACGGCTGGTCATTCTGCTTGTGATACCGCGCGTCCATTGGCTGCTTGCGCCTGCCGCAGCTTGCTGTGCCGGCGGCCGTAACCGAAGTAGATGGCAAGGCCAAGGGCTAGCCACACGATGAGCCGGAGCCACGTTTCCCAAGGCAACGAGGCCATCATCACCGCGCACACCACGATGCCCAACACGGGCACCACGGGCACCCACGGCGTGCGGAAGGGCCGCGGTGCCGCGGGGTTGGTGCGGCGCAGGATGAGTACGCCCAGGCATACCATCACGAAGGCCAGCAGCGTGCCGATGCTCGTCATTTCGCCCACCACCGCGATGGGCACGAAGCCCGCAAATAGTGCAATGAAGCACCCCAGCAGCAGGCTGGACTGAAACGGCGTGTTGAAGCGCGGGTGAATTTGGGAGAACACGGGCGGTAGCAGCCCGTCCTTCGACATGGAAAAGAACACGCGCGACTGCCCCAGCAAATCAACCAAAATAACGGACGTGTAGCCGACGAGAATGGCCAGAATCACGGCCGAGGACAGCCAGGCGTAGGGTGTTTTCTCGATGGCAGTGGCCACCGGCGCGGCGTTGTTCTTGAATTCGGTGTAGTTGGCCAGGCCCGTGAGCACGTGACCAAACAGCACAAACAGCACCGTACAAACCGCTAATGAGCCCAAGATGCCAATGGGCATGTTGCGTTGCGGGTTTTTGGTTTCCTGGGCCATGGTGGCCACGATGTCGAACCCGATGAAGACGAAGAAAATCACGCCCGCGCCCCGCAGAATGCCGCTCAATCCAAAGTCGCCGAAATGGCCGGTGTTGGCCGGAATGTAGGGCTGGTAGTTAGCCGGGTCGATGTAGCGCCAGCCCAGGGCGATGAACACCAGCACCACGGCCACCTTGAGGGCCACCACCAGGGCGTTGAACCACGCCGAACCCTTGGTGCCGCGCGTAACAATAGCCGTAATGGCCAGCACGATGAGCATGGCCGGCACGTTCACGAAGCCCGACACGGTGCTGCCATCGGCCAGTGTGGCCGTTTCAAACGGCGACATCACCAGCCGCGCCGGGATATGCAAGCCGTATTTGTCCAAAAATTTGATGAGGTACTGCGACCAGCTGATGGCCACCGTGGCCGCGCCCACCGAGTATTCAAGCACCAGATCCCAGCCGATAATCCAAGCAAATAGTTCGCCCATGGTGGCGTAGGAATAGGTGTAGGCCGACCCCGACACGGGCACCAGCGCCGCAAATTCGGCGTAGCACAAGGCCGAGAATGCGCAGCCCACGGCCGCCACCACAAAAGAGAGCGTCACGGCGGGCCCCGCGTTGTTGGCCGCCGCGATGCCGGTGAGCGAAAATAAGCCAGCCCCGATAATAACGCCAACGCCTATGGCAACGAGGCTGATGCCGTTGAGGCTGCGTTTAAGGGTGTTCGCCCCGGTTTCGGCCGCTTCGGCGCGAAGCAATTCCAGTGATTTTCTGAGCATGAATGAGAATGAATGGCTAAACGGCGGATGAGCGATGAGCGCACGTGGTGCTGCACGCCCTTGCGTACGCCGGGAACGTCCGCGACGAGCGGGCCGTGTACGCCGCGCCAAGAGAACCGAAAGGCCTGCTTCGCGTCGGAAGACCACGAACCGCTTTATTGTTGAAGGTGTAGCAGTTAAAAATGAATTTTAGGCGTTGCCCGCAGCTAAACCCGGCACGCCCCCTGCAGCCCGTAGCGGCTGAACGGTGACGTGCCGGGTTTAGCTGCGCAGCAATTGTTCGACAGGGGTGCTACGCGGTGGCCCCCGCCGCAGTAGCCTCGGGCACCTCAAGCAGCTGGCCCGATTTCACGTCGTAAATGTAGCCGTACACGGGAATGGTGCCGGGCACGAGCGGGTGCCGCCGGATGCGCTGCACGTCTTCGACCACGCTGCCGGCCAGGTTCTGGATGGTGAGGAACGACACGTGCTTGGCCTCGGCCGAGCCGGGGCCCTGGCCCACGTCGTGCCAGCCGCTGGCGTCCACGGTGGCCGTTTCGAGGCTGTGGGCCAGCAGGCCGCGGATGATGTCGTCGGTGAACAGCTCCATGCCGCAGTCGGTGTGGTGAATCACGAACCACTCGCGGGTGCCGAGCAGCTTGTAAGAAATCACCAGCGAGCGGATGGCGTCGTCGCTGGCCCGGCCGCCGGCGTTGCGGATGACGTGGGCGTCGCCCTCGCTCAGGCCGGCATACTTGGCCGGGTCGAGGCGCGCATCCATGCAGGTGAGGATGGCGAAGCGGCGGGCCGGCGGCAGCGCCAGGCTGCCTTTGTCACCGAAATCGGCCTGGTACTGGGCGTTGGCGGCCAGCACCTCATCAAGGATTTGACTCATGAGAATTGGGATTGGGAATTGAAAGTTAAAAACGAATGGCACGCAGTAAACCAAGCAAATCGGTTTTCGGCCGCGGCCCCGGCTTCGCCTTGATTGCTGCGTAGGCATTAGCGTAGGAGCAGCAGGTCGTCGAGGCCAAAGGGACGGCGGCAGGTGAAGCCCTCGGCAAATTCAACCCCGATGTAGGAGCCCAGCTCGCGGGCGCGGGCTTCGAGGGTGTGCCAGAAGGCCGGCGTGGAAATGTAGGTGTGGGCCGGCTCGGCGTAGTCGGGGTGGTAAAACTGGCTTTTGAAGGCCGCCAGAGCCGCCCGCTTTTGGGCCCAGTACGGCGTGATGTCCACCACCACGTGGGGGCGCACGTAGCTGTGGTGCAGGGCCTGGAGCAGCAGCCGGGGCCGCCAGGGCGCTTGCGGGGTGCCGTCCCATTCGGTTTCTACCTTGGGCAAGCCGGCCAGAAAGGTGGCGTCGTGCACCAAGTCGGCGGCGCGGCCGTGGTCGGGGTGGCGGTCGATGTTGGGGTTGGTGAGCACCAATTCGGGCCTAAAGCGGCGGATAACTTCGATGACGCGCCGCTGGTGGGCTTCGTCGTTCACAAAAAAGCCGTCGCGCAAGTGCAGGTTTTCGCGTACAGCCAGCCCCAGCAGCTGGGCAGCGGCCTGGGCCTCCGCGTCGCGCAAGTCGGCCGAGCCGCGGGTGCCCAGCTCGCCGCGGGTAAGGTCCACCACGCCCACGCGGCGGCCGGCGGCTACGTGCCGGAGCAGGGTGCCAGCGCAGCCCAGTTCGGCATCGTCGGGGTGGGCGGCCAGCATCAGCACGTCAAGCTTCATCGAGGGAAAAGGAGAAAGAGAAAAGGGTTTAGGGGCGGGGCTGGCCGAGGCGGGTGGCGGCGGGTACTTCCACCAGTTGTTGGGTTTTGGCGTCGCAGAGGTAGCCGTAGAGCGGCACGGCGGCCGGTACCCGCGGGTGCCGGCGCAGGCAGGCCACGTCATCGGCCACGCTGGCCAGCAGGTCGGCGTAGGAGGCGCGCAAGCCGCTGGGCAGCGCCAGGGCGCAGCCGGTGTGCCGAATCACGAACCACTCGCGGGTGCCCAGCTCCGTGTACGAGGCCAGCAGGGCGGCAATGGCGGCTTCGGTGGCCCGGCCGCCGGGGCTGCGTACCAAGTGCACGGCGCTCTCGTCGAGCCCCAGCAGGCGGACGGGGTCCAGGTGGGCCTCCAGGCAGGTGAGGATGGCGAAGCGGCGGGCCGTGGCCAGCGGCACCCCAGTGGGTGAGCGCAGCCCCGGCCTTACAGGCGGAGCAAAAGCAAGGGAAGGGTCCATCAAAATATGGAAAAAATGAATGGAAACCAGGAAAATGGCTGTTAATGCGCTTCTTCTTCGGCCGAAATGGCGGCGGGGCCGTCGGGCAGGTTCAGCAGCGGGCCCAGCAGCAGGGCGTTGGTGAAGAGGCGGTCGGTGCCGTGCCAATGGTGGCGGAAGTTGGGGTCGTCGGCGAAGAGCACCACCCGGCCGGTGCCCACCTTGCTCACCACCACGGCCGCCGAGCGGCTGATTTGGCGCAGGTTGGCCTTCGACACGTAGCCGCTCACCAGCGGCTGGGCCGCGTACTGCACCACCGTGGCGTAGGGGTTGCGGGCGGGCCGCAAGAACGTGGTGCCGTTGCGGAACACGTAGAGCTTGCGGCTCGTCAGGCCGAAGGCCAGCGGGTTGCTCAGGTCCACATCGGCCAGGTAGATGGAGCCGGCAATGGCGCGGGTGCCTTCCTGCTCCTGGGCCACGAAGTCGAGGCGCTGGGCGGAGGCCGGCGCGGGCCGGGCCGGCTGCGGGCGCGAGGCGGCCCCGGACGAGGCGGGCACGGCGGGTGCCGGGGGGCCGTCGAGCCGGGCGACGGCGGTCGTGTCGGCCCAGCCGTTGCTGGCCGGAACTACCAGCTTCTCGCGCACGATGCCCTGCTTGACGGCCCACTCCGAGGCGTTTTTCAGGGTGATGAGCGTGCCGCCTTCCTGCACCCAGCGGCGGAGGCGGTCCACGGCGGCGCGGTCGAGGGCGGTGTAGCTGCCGCCCACCAGCACCAGGGCCGAGTAACGGCCCAGCGGGGCCCGCCCGAAGTTGCTCACTTCCAGCTTGGTGAGCGGCAGGCCCAGCTGCTGGCTGGCCAGAAACCAGGCCTCGCCCACTTCCGACGAGTTGGTGCCGGTGCCCACCAGCAGCGCGGCCTTGGCTTCAGGCACCGTGCGCACGTTATTCGAGCCCAAATCGATGCCGCCCAAACTAAAGCCCGTGCCCACGCCGGTGAACGTGACCTGCGCCCGCCGGCTCACCCGGCCCACGATGGCGAACACCGAGTCGGCGGATACTTTCTGGGCGGCCACGGGCACCACCAGGGTGCCGTAGCCGTAATCGGCGGCCTGCGCCGCGCTGGCCCCGGCGCGGAAGGGCTTGAAGGCGGTTTTCACCGTCAGGCCGGCTTGCTGCAAGGCCACCAGCGCTTTTGGGGCGTTGTAGTCGGTGTAGGGCAGCAGGTAGGCGTAGCTGCTTTGGCCGCCCTGCACATTGCCGGCCAGGGCTTTGGGAGATGAGATCGGGGGCCCCTGCACCAGGGCGGCGGTTTTCTGCTTGCGCACGGGCAGGCCGTAGGCGTGGGCCTGGCTCCAGCCCGTCACGTCGTAGAACACGCTGTCGTGGAAGGCCGTCAACTCCTCAAACAGCGAGTTGACGATGCGGTACTGGGGCTGGGCCGTGGGCACCACGTAGGCCTTGCCCTGCTCAAACGTCTGCTTATCAAGCGTTACCGTTCGGCCTAATTCGTGCACTTCCACGTGGTGTTGGAGCAATAAATCCAAAAAGCGGTTGGTGAGCGTGGCGTCCTGGGCGCTGCCGAAGACGTAGGCCTGGGTCGGAAACTTGCGCCCTTCGCTCACGGCCGAAGTGAAAAAGTCGCGCTGGGCCTTCAGGTACAAGGTTTTTTCCTCCACCGCGCCGCGCACCGTGGCCAAGCCGGTGGCCACGTGGTTGCGGATGGTGAACGGAAACGTGACCACGCCGTTGCTGCCCTCCTGGGCCAGCCCGCGCGAGCTGCCCACCTCAAACGTGACGCCCACGCCGCCCTCAAAGTCGGGGTAGGTCGAGCCGTAGATGGGCGAGAGGTTATCGAACTGCTCCTTGGTCCAGTACAGCGAGCCGAGGTTGTCGAGGGCCCTGGCGAAGTACTTGGCCAGGTGCACGTTCAGTACTTCGTAGGTCGAGCGCGGCACCAGGTCGTTTTCGGTGCTGTGGGGCTTGGAGGGTTCGAAGTAGTAGGTGCCGTTGGTGCCCATCTCGTGGAAGTCAATCATCACGTTGGGGTACCACTCGTGGAAGAACGCCATGCGGGCGCGGCTTTCGGGCTGGGTCAGCGAGAGCCAGTCGCGGTTGAGGTCGGTGTAGAAGTGGTTGGTGCGCCCGCCGGGCCAGGCTTCGGTGTGCTCGCGGTCGAGCGGGTCGGTCACCGGGGGCCACGACTTGTTTTGGTCGAACCAGTGCGAGGCCCGGTCGCGGCCGTCGGGGTTTTCCAGCGGGTCGATGGTCACCACGGCCTCGCGCAGCCACTGCTGGGTTTCGGGGCTGGTGGAGGCCGTGAGGTAGTAGGCCAGCAGCAAGGCCGCTTCGCTGCTGCTGCTCTCGTTGCCGTGCACTCCGAAGTTGAGGCTCACCACCACGGGCAGCTTGGCGTAGTCGGGCGCGGGCCGCGCGGGGTCGGTCAGCCCGCGCCGCTGCTCATGAATCCGGGGCAGGTTCTGCTGGTTATCAGCCGCCGTGATGGTGGCCACCAGCTGCGGGCGCTCCTCAAACGTGGTGCCCAGCACGCGGGTGTTCACCTTGTCCGACACCCGGTCCAGCTCGCGCAGGTAGGCCACAATTTGGTCGGAGCGGGTGTAGTGCGAGCCGATAGGGTAGCCCAAAAACTGCTCGGGCGTGGGGATGGCCGGGTCGAACTGTTCGGCTTTGGTGCCGGGAAAGTAGTAGCTCGTCGGCACGGTTTGGGCCGCGGCGGGCGTGGCCGGGGCCCCCAGGCCCAGGGCCAGCAGGCCGGCGGCGAAGTAGTGTTTATACATGAAATGAAAGGGTCAAGAATGTCGTCTGCTTTTCAAGCAAAAAGCCCGTCGTGCCGGGTGCCGCGGCTTCCAGCGCACCATTAAGTCCCACCCTTCTAGTGAAGCAAGAAACTCAGGCTTTGCCCGGCACGACGTTCTTTTTGGGTGTTGATGGTGGGGGTGGGTGTTATCTTCTGTCCAATCAGGCCGTCATACCGCAAAATTGAGGAAGCCGAAACCTGGGAGCAAAGTGTTATCTTCTGTCCAATTAGGCCGTCATGCTGAGCGCAGCGCAGCGGAGTCGAAGCATCTCTACCGCTTCGTTGCACGATTGATTCACTGCCGCGGTAGAGATGCTTCGACTCCGCTGCGCTCAGCATGACGGCCTAGGAAATGAATGATCACTCGGATGTTCTCCTAATACCCCGGATTCTGCTCCAAGTCCGGGTCGGCCACGAGGTCGTTGAACGGAATCGGGAACAGCCACTTGTTGGCATCCGTCACGCCGAGCACGGCCCCCGCGCGGCCGGTGCGCACGAGGTCGAACCAGCGGTCGGGTTCGAAGACGAATTCCACGCGGCGCTCGTTTTCGATGGCCAGCAGCAGGTCGGCCGCGGTGGCGGCGGTGCTGGCGGGCACCCCGGCGCGGGCGCGCACGGCGTTGAGGTCGGCCAGGGCCCCGGCCAGCTTGCCCTGGCGGGCGCGGGCTTCGGCCCGAATCAGGTACAGCTCGGCCACGCGCAGCACGTAGCTGGGGTCGTCGCGCTGGGCGGCGCGGCTGTAGAGGTTGCCGTAGATGGCCGGGGCCCCGTTGATGGTGGTGCTGGCCAGTAGCGCTGCGCGGCTGCCGCCCACTGCCGGGTCCTGGAGCAGGGCGATGGCCGGGGCCACGGGCTGGAAATTGTACTGCCCGCCCAGCGCGCTCGGAAACCAGTTGTTCCACATGGTGTTGGGGTCGGCGTTGCTGTAGCTGATTTCCAGCACCGATTCCGGGGTCAGGAACGGGGCCGTGGAAAAGGCGCGGTAGGGCGTTACCAGGGCGTAGGCGCTGTTGCTGAGCACCTGCGTGGCGTAGGCTTCGGCGTCGGGCCACTGCTGGCGGTAGAGGTGCAGGCGGGCGCGCAGGGCGCGGGCCGTGGCCTGGGTGGCGCGGTTGCGGGTGGTCGTGTTGGGCAGCAGGGTCTCAGCCTGGGTGAGGTCAGCCAGCACCTGGTCGTAGGTGGCGGCCAGGGTGGCGCGGCGGGTGCCCTGGCCGTTTTCCTTGGTGCGGGTGGGCGTGAGCACCAGCGGCACGCCGCCCCAGCCCCGCGCCAGGTCGAAGTAAGACAGGGCCCGCAGGAAATACGCCTCGCCCAGCAGCTGGTTTTTCTCGGCCGCGCTCAACAGCGGGTCGCTCACGGCGGGCAGGCCGTCGATGAGGTTGTTGGCCGCGTTTACCGCCTGGTAGATAAAGGTCCAGGTTTCGGTAATCACCACGTTGTCGGCGCTGAGCTGGTTCTGGTCGATTTGCAGGTACTGGTTCAGCGTGCCGTTGAAGCGCACGTTGTCGGCGGGCAGAAAGCCCAGCGTGGGCCAGTCGAGCTGGTAGTAGTTCTGCACCCGGTCGTAGGCCCCGAGGGTGGCCGCGCGGGCGCTGGCGGCGTCGGTAATGGCGCTGGTGTCGGGCAGCTGCTGCACGGGCGTGGGGTCGAGCAGGTGTTTGCAGGCCCCGGTGAGCAATAGGCTGGTGAGCAGGGCCGCCTGTAGCACAAAGCGGGAGCGGGTATAAAGTCGAAGGATCATGGCAAAAGCGGGATTAAAGGCCGACGGTCAGGCCCACCTGGAAGGTGCGCGGCTGGGGCACGGTGGCCCAGTCGATGTTTTTGGTGTTGGCCACGCCGCTCTGCGAGTTCACCTCCGGGTCGAGGCCCGAGTAGGGCGTGATGGTGAAGAGGTTGGCGGCCTGCACGTACACGCGCAGGGTGGCGAGGTGCGCGGCCGCGGCCAGCTCCGGCGGCACGGTGTAGCCCAGCGAGAGGGTGCGCAGCCGCAGGAACGAGCCGTTCTCCAGGTACCGGTCGCTCAGGTTTTGCACCACGCCGCCGTAGTTGTTGCTGGCGGGGTTGGTGGTCAGGCGCGGGATGTCGGTCACGTCGCCCGGCTTCTGCCAGCGGTCCAGCTGGTTGGTCAGGTAGCCGATGTTGCTCTGCGTGCCGCCGTGCACGAGGAAGAAGCGGTTCATGTTCATGATTTTCGCTCCCTGCTCGAAGTACAGGTTAAAGCCGAAATCCAGGCCCTTCCAGCTCACCGTGTTGGTCACCCCGCCGAAGTAGTTGGGCCAGGCGTTGCCCACCAGCTGGCGGTCGGCCACCGTGATTTTGCCGTCGCCGTTCACGTCTTCGTACTCGGCGTCGCCGGTTTCGGGGTTCACGCGGGTCTGGTGGTAGAGCCAGAACGAGTAGAGCGGGGCCCCTTCCTGCAAACGAAAGATGTCGCGCGAGCCGGCCGTGATGGGAGCCGCCAGCTTCTCGACGCGGTTCACGTTGCGGGCCACGTTGAAGGTGGTGCTCCACTGCACCGGGCCCTTGGCCAGCCAGGTGGCCGTCAGCTGCGCCTCGATGCCCTTGTTGCTCACCGCGCCGTAGTTTTCCAGTTCTGCGGCGAAGCCGGTTTTGCGCGGCACGGGCACGTTCAGCAGCAGGCCCGTGGTGGACTTATTGTAATAATTCAGCTCCAGCGCTAGGCGGTTATGCAGCACGGCCACGTCCAGGCCCACGTTCCATTGCCGGGTGCTTTCCCAGCTCAAATCGGGGTTGGCGAGCTGGAACGGGGCCGTGCCGGGCAAGTCGAGGTAGTTGGCCCCGCCCTGCACCAGGCCGCGGGCGGCAAAGTCGCCGATGCCGTTCTGGTTGCCGGTGCGGCCCAGGCTGCCGCGTAGCTTCAGCTCGTCAAACACGTTTAAGTCTTTGATAAACTGCTCTTCGCCCAGCCGCCAGCCCAGGCCCACGGCTGGGAAGTAGCCCCACTTGTTGTTAGTTCCGAAGCGCGACGAGGCGTCGGCCCGGGCGCTCACGTCGGCCGTGTAGCGGTCCTTGAAGCTATAGGTGACCTTCCCAAAATACGACACCAGCCCCGCCTGCGAGCGGCTCGACGAACCCGTTTGCGTGGCCGCCGAAGCAATGGTCGTTAAGTCATTGCTCGGAAACTGCTGCCCGGCCAGGCTCGTGCGCTGGAAAGTGTTGCGCTGCAAGGTGTTGCCCACCACCGCTTGCAGGGCGTGGTTTTCGCCGAAGGTGGCGCGGTAGTTCAGCGTCTGCTCGTTGAGCAGGGTGATGTCGCGCG
Organism: uncultured Hymenobacter sp.; assembly: GCA_964242665.1. GTDB lineage: Bacteria > Bacteroidota > Bacteroidia > Cytophagales > Hymenobacteraceae > Hymenobacter. The sequence goes on along the minus strand of CAXTBA010000001.1, from coordinate 270,674 downwards.
AGAGGTAGGACGTGGCCGTGCCCCGCGGCTGCCCGGCCAGGATGAGCGTGTTGTTGAAGTTGTTCTCGTACAGGTCGTTGAAGTCGACGCTCCAGCTCGTGCGCAGGGTCAGGTTTTTGAGCAGGCTGTACTGCGCGTACACGTTGGAAATTACCCGCGTGCCCACCGCGTCGTTGTTCAGGTTGTTGATGAGGGCCAGGTGGTTGTCGAAGCTGCCGTACTTTGCGTAGGTGCCGTCGGGGTTGAAGACCGGCAGGTTGGTGCGCGGAAACAAGGCCGAGTTGATGACGCCCACCGGGTTGTTGTCGTTGCTGCTCACGTTGCGCTGGGTGCGCGTGAGGGCCGTGCTCGTGCCGATGCGCAGCTTGTCCGTCACCGAGTTGTCCAGGTTTACCCGGAAGCTGAAACGGTCGAACTTGCTGGGCTTCACAATGGATTCCTGCCGGAAATACCCCGCGCCCAAATAAAACTGCGTTTTGTCGCTACCCCCCGCCGCTGAAAGCTGGTAGCTCTGCGTGCTGGCGCGCCGAAACACGTCGCTGAGCCGGTCGTAGGTCGGCTGCTCTTCGGGCAGGCCCCGGCCGCCCGAGGCCACCGCGCGGTACGGCACCAGCGCCGCGCTGCCCCCATCGTTGAGAAACCGCTCGTTCTCCAGCGTGGCCAGTTGGGGCCCGGTTACCAGGTCGTAGGTTTTCGGGGCCTTCGAAGTGGCCAGGTAGGTATCCAGCGTGATGCGCGTCTTGGTGTTGGCCTTGCCGCGCTTGGTCTGGATGAGCACCACGCCGTTGGCCCCGCGCGAGCCGTAAATGGCCGTGGCGTTGGCATCTTTCAGGATTTCGATGCTTTCAATATCGGCCGGGTTGAGGTCGGCAATGGGGTTCGATGCCACCTGGTTGCCGAGCCCGGTGGCCACTAGGTTGGTGTTGTTGATGAACACGCCGTCCACCACGTAGAGTGGGTCGTTGCTCGCGTTCACCGAGTTGCTGCCCCGGATGCGGATAAAAATCCCGCCGCCCGGCACGCCCGAGTTGGCCGATACCTGCACGCCCGGGGCCCGGCCCTGCAACAGCTGGTCGGCGCTGGCCGCCGGAATGTCTTTCAGCGCGTCGCCCTTCACGGTCGAGATGGCGCTGGTGAGCGTGCGCCGATTTTGCTCGCTGTAGCCCGTCACCACCACTTCGCTCAGCTGCTCGGCGTCGGCTTGCAGGGCCACGCGCAGGCTGGCCCCGGGCCGGGCCGGCACTTCCTGCCGCCGGTAGCCCACGGCGCTGATACTCAAGGTGCCGCCGGCGGAAGGCACAAGCAGCGTGAACTGCCCGCGCCCGTCGGTACTCACGCCCGCGGTGGTGCCCTGGAGCAGAATCGTGACGCCCGGCAGCGGGCTGCCGTCGGCGGCGTCGGTCACGGCGCCGGTCACGGCCTCGGCGGCCGGGCCGGGGTTAGCCGCGGCCTGGGCGGCGGCCGGTGGCGCGGCGGTTTGGGCCAGCCCGGGGCTGGCGGCGGCCAGCCACACGGCTGGCAGCGCCCAAAGGGTACTTGATTTCATCACAAAGACGATTTGAGGGAGGGAATGAACCGGGCCCAAAGGGCCCCGGCGGCCCGCGGCCGGAGCCGGCAGGCGGGCAACTCAAAAAAGTGGGGCGAAAAAGCCGCCCCAAACGCAGGAAAACAACTTCGGCTCCTGCCGTGGCTTCCCCGGCCAGCTTCGCCGAAGGATGCGCACCGTTCCCGTTTCAGGGCCCTAACTCGTGCACAGCCGGGCCAGCAAGCCACCCCGCGGTTGTGCCGCCGATGGTATTATTCCGAAACAGAAAGCAGGGAGCGGCCCGAAAAGCGGCGGAAGCGCCGCGCCGGAAAAGCCGCGAGGCGGCGGGTGGGAAACGGCTGGGCGTGGGCATTCGCCGCCTTACGGCGGCCCCTACGCTAGCGCGCTCCGCGGTGGATTAACCCAGAAAAAGCAATGATTCCGCGCCTTTCTAGCAACCCACGCCACCCGCCATCTGCATACAGACGGCCAGGCAGCGCGTGCCACAACAGCCATGCTGTACAGGGGCGGGGGTGTGGGTCGGAGCGGGGGTTTTGGGGGTGCGTTTCACGGCAGCGTGTTTTTATATGGTCAGGACTTGGCACCGTTGCTGGGTCAGCTGGTTGCCGGCGTTTCGTCGAGCCTGTCTCTCCGCGCCTCTGTATAAAAACAACTCTTTGTCGGTAAAGAATTGATGCTGCAAATGTACTGGTGCGTTTTTCGAAAAAGCAAATTAATTTTATGGAAGCTGTTTAAAAACTTATAAAAAGCCTTTTGAACGTCATGCTGAGCCTGTCGAAGCATCTCTACCGTTTCGTTGCGAATCGTTAGATGAAGCGGTAGAGATGCTTCGACAGGCTCAGCATGACGGGCTAGTAGCTTTTATATTGCCCCTTATTACCAGAGTTGTTTTCCGGCCCGCCGGCCCAAAAAAGACCAAATCTGCGCCTGTCATTCTTCCGCTATGCTGCCCGAAAAGCCGATTGGAAACCGCCGTTGTTGTGGCCCCGCCACCGCCTGACGTCGCGTCGCGGGGGCCGTCCGGTCGCCCGTTTGCCAGTGCCTTTTTCGTTTTGCATGACTCCTGCTTCCGTGGCTTCCTCGCGGCCCGACCTGGTGCGCGGCATCCGCCGCTGGGACTTTGTGGCCCTCATCGTCAACATCACCATCGGGGCCGGCATCCTGGGCTTGCCGGCCAGGATCTACGCGCTGGTGGGCTCCTACAGCTTGGTGGCCTACGCCGTCAGCGCCGGCGTCGTCACACTCATCATTCTGTGCTTCGCCGAGGTCAGCAGCCGCTTCAGCGGGGCGGGCGGGCCCTACCTCTACGCCCGCGAAGCCTTTGGGCCGCTGGTAGGGTTTGAGGTCGGTTGGTTGCTGTGGATTTCGCGCCTGGCCAGCTTCGCCGCGCTCTGCAACCTGTTCGTGGAATACGCCGCTTACTTCTGGCCGGTGGTGGGGCGCGGCATGGGCCGGGCCCTGCTGATGGCCGGACTTATCGGCGGACTTACCCTGCTCAACCTGGTGGGCGTGCGCCCGGCTTCCTTGGTAAATAACCTGCTGACCATCAGCAAGCTGCTGCTGTTTGGGCTGTTTACCGTCACGGGGCTATTTTTTGTGGACTGGCAGGCGTTTTCGTTTGCCGTGCCGCCCCCGGCCGCCAGCTTTTCCGGTGCGGTGCTGCTGCTCATCTTCACCTTCTCGGGCTTTGATGTGGCGGCCATTCCCGCCGGCGAAATCGAGCAGCCCCAGCGCAACGTGCCGTTTGCCCTGTTCACGGCCATTGCCACGGTGGCGGTGCTGTTCCTGCTGGTGCAGGCGGTGTGCATCGGCACGCTGCCGAACCTCGCCAACGCCGAGCGGCCGCTGGCGGCCGCCGCCCAGCGCTTTGCCGGGCCGGCCGGGGCGGCGGCCGTGGCGGCGGCGGCCATGCTCACGGCGCTGGGCACGCTCAATGCCTTGATGCTGGCCGGCCCCCGCCTGCTGTTTGCTTTGGCAGAACAGGGGCAGATTCCGGCGGTTTTTAGCGCGACGCACCCGCGCTTTCGTACGCCTTATGTGGCCTTGCTGGTGTCGGCGGCCCTGAAGCTGGTGCTGGCCATTTCAGGCACGTTCATCTACGCCCTCACGCTGAGCACCATCATCCGACTCACCTACTTTGCCCTCACCTGCGCGGCCCTGCCCGTGCTGCGCTGGCGCTTCCCGGCCCAGCCGGCCCCTTTCCGGGTGGCTGGTGGGGGCGCGGTGGCGGGGGCCTGCATCGCCCTGTGCGGGTGGCTGCTGCTGAGCAGCACCGGCCCCGAAGCCCGCGACGCGGCCGTGGCCGCCGCGGTGGGGCTCGGGCTGTACTACGGTTGGAATTTTCAAAAAGCCGCCTAGTTGTGGGAACAACTTTCTTCTCTTTTGCTCCCTCAGCCCACCACGACTACGGTTTCTATTTCCATAACGGGATGCACGGAACGGCTATTCATATCGAACAGGTTAGGCTCGTCGGCCACCACCAAAGCGTACTGAGGGGTAGCCCAGGCAGTTCGCTGGGCTTCTTCCGAATCGAACCACAGTTCGGCAATCCCATCAATGGGTTCGTCTTCGCCGGCCACAATCTCAGACCGAACGTGGTACTGCACGTACCGCCGCACGCCCGGAATGGCGGCAATGAGCGGGCCATGTACGTCGCGCCAGTAGGCATGAAATTCGTCGACCAGCATGCCCTGCTTGCGGCGGAGTATCACAAAGCGCTTGATTATGCTGCTTGGGGTGCCACCGTGGGGCGGCGTGCCAACTGGTGCCAGGTCGTGCATCCGGGGTGAAATAGAATCAGGTTGTTTTCACAAGCGTCAGCAAGCCGCTAAGTTCAGGAATAGTTTTGCCCAGCCTTGAACTTTTAGAGGCCGAGGCCGCCTTTGCGTCCCGTTTATTCTCAGCTCTTTTCTTCCGCTTATTTCAATCCTATGTCGCTTGCTCTGCCCATCGTGTCCGTTCCAATCCGCACGCCGCAGCGCGTGGCCGAAATTTCCTGGTTTGACGACCTCTGCGGGGGCGACACGCAGTACCTGAGCATGCTCGACGGGGCTTACCGTAGCTCCTGGGCCCACTGCCGCGACATCGTGCTGCACGCGGAGCAGCTGGGCTACGCCAACATCCTGCTGCCCACGTCCTACACCGTGGGGCAGGACGTGCTGACGTTTGCCGCCGGCGTGGCCCCCCAAACCTCGCGCATCAACCTGCTCACGGCCATCCGCACCGGCGAGGTGCACCCGCCCATGCTGGCCCGCGCCCTGGCCTCGCTCGACCACATGCTCGCCGGCCGGCTCACCGTCAACATCATCAACTCCGACCTGCCCGGCCTGCGCGAAGCGCCGGAGCTGCGCTACCAGCGCTGCGCCGAAACCATCCAGATTCTGCGCCAGGCCTGGACGCAGGAGCGCATCGTGCACCAAGGCGAGCTGTACCGGTTCGACATGCCGTCCGACCCGGCTAAGCCGTACCAGCAAAACGGGGGGCCCCTGCTCTACTTCGGCGGCACCTCGGAGGGGGCCCGGGCGGTGTGCGCCGAGTACTGCGATATGTTTTTGATGTGGCCTGAAACCGAAGAAATGCTCTACGCCACCATGCAGGACTTGAGCGCCCGCGCCGCCGCCCACGGCCGCCGGATTGACTTCGGCCTGCGCATCCACGTCATTGTGCGCGAAACCGAGGCCGAGGCCCGCGCCTACGCCAAGCGGCTGATGTCGAGGTTCGACCCGGTGAAGGGGGCCGAAATCAAGAGCCGGGCCCAGGATTCGTGGTCGCTGGGCGTGCACCGCCAAAACGAGCTGCGCGAGCACGCCGACGCGGAAGGCTTCGTGGAGCCGCTGCTCTGGACCGACATCGGCAAGGCCCGCTCCGGGGCCGGCGGGGCCCTCGTGGGCAACCCCGACCAGATTGTGGCGAAGCTCAACCGTTATATGGATATGGGCTTCCGCGCCTTCATCTTCTCCGGCTACCCGCTGCTTGCCGAGGCCAACTACTTCGCCCGCTACGTGCTGCCGCGCCTGCCCAACGTGTCCATGCCCGAAGTACAGGGCCGCCGGCCCGTTGCCGTGCCCGTTACCCCCCTGACAACGGCCCCGTTGCGGTAGAAAAGGAAGCACTGGGAAGTTGACAGGATACGACAACGACTGAAGGTTGGCTAAACGGTGGTGGCCGTTGCGGAACGCGTGCCGCGCCCAAGTTCGCAGCGGGAAACGCCGGGCCAGGAACAATCCCTCGACCAGGCGGGGCCCCGTGCAAACCCTGTGCGAGGTCAGGTAAGCTCAAGCCAGCGGTGAAAACAAGCTACGGCTGCTGCTGGGCACATAAAGGGTAGATGCTAACGCCCAGCCCAGTCGCCCGCGCCCCAGGGCCCCCGCGCTACGCCAGCAGCTCGGCGCACTGCCGGGCAATGGCCAGCTCCTCGTTGGTGGGGATGACCAAAATCCGGGCGCGCGACTCCGGCCGGCTGATGTCGCGGGGGCCCGGCGTGCGCGCTTCATTTTTGGCCGCGTCCAGCTGCAAGCCGAAAAACTCCAGGTCCTGGCAGGCGCGGGCGCGCACCAGGGCATCGTTTTCGCCCACGCCGGCCGTGAACACGATGGCATCCAGCCCGTTGAGCACCGCCGCGTAGGCCCCGATGTACTGGCGGATGCGGTAGGCGTAAAGCGCGTAGGCCAGCGCGGCGCGTGTCTCGCCGGCCGCCAGCGCCGCCCCGGCGTCGCGCATGTCGCCGAAGCCGGTGAGGCCCAGCATCCCGCTTTCCTTGTTGAGCAAGGTGCCAACCTGCGCGGCCGTGTAGCCCAGGGGCCCCAGCAGGTGCAGCAGCACGGACGGGTCGAGGTCGCCGGAGCGGGTGCCCATCACCAGGCCCGCCAACGGGCTGAATCCCATGCTTGTATCGAGCGAGCGGCCGTTGCGCACCGCCGCCATGCTGCATCCGTTGCCGAGGTGAATGGTGACGAGCCGGGCATCGGGCTGGTTCAGAAAAGCCACCGCCTGCGCCGCCACGTACTGGTGGCTGGTGCCGTGAAACCCGTACTTGCGGATGCCCTGCTCGGCGTAGAGGGCCGTGGGCAGGGCGTAGCGAAACGCGTAGTCGGGCAAGGTCTGGTGAAACGCCGTGTCGAACACCGCCACCTGCCGGGCCCCCGGAAACAGCCGCTCCGCTACCTCAATGCCTTGGTAGTTGGCCGGGTTGTGCAGCGGGGCCAGCGCAAACAGCCGCTTGATCTCCGCCTTCACCGCCGCCGTGATAAGGGTGGGCGCGGTGAACGATTCGCCGCCGTGCACCACCCGGTGCCCCACCGCGTCCACCCCGCCCGGGTCTTGGATGACGGCCCCGGGGCCCTCCGTCAGCAGGCGCGCCACTTCGCGCAGGCCGGCTTCGGCGTCGGGCAGCGGCAGGGTGCGGCGCTGCTCGGCGGGCGGGGCCCCGGGGTCCTGCGCGTCGAACACTTTGTGGGTAATGGTGGCCTGCGCCGAACCGATGCGTTCTACCAAACCGCTGCACACGGGCCCCTCGGCCGGCCAGCGGAAAAGCTGGTATTTGATGGAGCTGCTGCCGGAATTGATGACGAAGACGTTCATGCCTGAGGGAAGAAAATAATCAAAAAGCCCGTCATGCTGAGCGCAGCGGAGCGGAGTCGAAGCATCTCTACTGCGCCAGTAATCATGAACAGTTGAGCTTTAGAGATGCTTCGACTCCGCTCCGCTGCGCTCAGCATGACGGGCTAATAATTCGGTCAAACGCCACTCAACTCTGCTGGCTCTGGATGGCCGTGATAACTACCGTATTGAACACGTCGTCCACGGTGCAGCCGCGGCTTAGGTCGTTTACTGGCTTGTTCAGCCCTTGCAGCACCGGGCCGATGGCCAGGGCCCCGGTTTCGCGCTGCACGGCCTTGTAGGTGTTGTTGCCGGTGTTGAGGTCGGGGAAGATGAGCACGCTGGCCTGGCCGGCCACCTCCGAATCGGGCAGCTTCTGGCGGCCCACCAGCGGGTCCACGGCCGCGTCGTACTGGATGGGGCCCTCCACCTTGAGGTCGGGCCGCTTTTGGCGCACCAACGCGGTGGCCTGGCGCACTTTGTCCACATCGGCCCCTGCGCCCGATGTGCCCGACGAGTACGACAGCATGGCGATGCGCGGCTCGATGCCGAACGCCCGGCTGCTTTCGGCCGACGAGATGGCGATTTCGGCCAGCTGCTCGGCGGTGGGGTTGGGGTTCACGGCGCAGTCGCCGAACACGGCCACCCGGTCGGGCAGGCACATGAAAAACACCGACGACACCACCGACACGCCCGGCTTGGTCTTGATGAACTGCAACGCCGGCCGGATGGTGTGCTGCGTGGTGTGCACCGCCCCCGACACCATGCCGTCGGCATCGCCCTTGTACACCATCATCGAGCCGAAGTACGACACATCGCGCAGCAGGTCGCGGGCCATGTCGTGGTTCACGCCCTTGTCTTTGCGCAGCGCGTAAAACGTCTCCACGTAGTCGGCGTAATACGCCGATTCCGCCGGGTCGATGATGCGCAGGTGGCCAGCGGGTAGGTTGAGGCCCAGGCGCTTGGCCGAGGCCGCTACTTCGGCCGGGTTGCCCAGGATGGTCAGGTCTACCACATCCTGGTGCAGCAGCTGCGCGGCGGCCCGCAGGATGCGGTCGTCGTTGCCTTCGGGCAGCACGATGTGGCGGCGCGACCGCCGGGCCCATTGCAGCAGCCGGTACTGAAACATGTGCGGCGTAATGCCTTCGGACTGGAAGCTGACCAGCTTTTCTTCCAGGGCCCGCACCGCCACGTACCGCTCGAACGTGCTGAGGGCCAACTGAATCTTCTGCGGGTTGTCGGGCGTGAAGCGCGACTTGAGGGCCCCCACGCGGGTGGCGGTGGCAAACGTGCCGGTGGGCACGGCCAGCACGGGCACCACGCCCGGCAGGCCCTCCAGCAGGCGCATCACGGGCGCGTCTGGCTCGGACCCGGCCGTGAGCACGATGCCCGCCACGCGCGGGTAGCTGGCCGACATGTTGGCCTGCAACGCGCACACGATGATGTCGCCCCGGTCGGCGGGCGTCACAATCAGCACGTTGTCGGTGAGGTAGTTGAGGAATTGGGGCACCTGCATGGCCCCGATGACGTAGTTGTCGACTTGGTTGCCCAGCCCCGCCTCGCCAAACAGCAGCTTGCCGCCCAGCCCGGCCTGGATTTCGCGCATCGTGGGGTGCAGCAGGTTGGGGTCTTCGGGGATGACGGCCAGCAGCGCGCCCGCCGGCAGCTGGGCGCGGAGCAGCGCCTGCACGTCGGCGGCCTGGGCGGGGGCCACGCGGTTGGCCACGGCCAGCAGCACCGGCACCTCGCGGGCCTCGAAGCTGCGCAGCAGCGTCAGCACCGCGTTCACGAGCTGGGCCGTGCTTTTGCCTTCGCCCGACACCACCAGGATGACCGGCACGCCCAGGTTCTTGGCAATCGACAAGTTGGCGTCGAACTCCAAGGCCGTGCCCGGCCCCAGGAAGTCGCTGCCCTCCACCACCACGAAGTCGTAGCCGTCCTCCAACCGCTTGAACTTGTTGATGATGGCATCGATCATCTCGCCCTGGGCCCCGGCTTCGAGCAGCCGCAGGGCCTCGGGGCGGGTGTAGGCGTAGGCATCGGCGTAGGCCAGCGGCAGCTTGAAGTAGCCGACCACCGTTTCGGTGTGCGGGTCGGGCCGAAGGGCCGGGTCGGCGTCGATGATGGGCTTGAAGTAGCCGACTTTGCGGGCCTGGCCCAGCAGCATGTTCACCAAGCCCAGCGACACCAGGGACTTCCCGCTGTAAGGCTCAGCGGCGGCAATGAAAACGGCTTTGGTCATGGCTAAGCTAACGTAGCCGCCGGGGCCCGCGTTGGGCCCCGGCGCACAGGCTTGCTGTGGAACGGAGTGGCACTACACCGCTGCCGAATAATTTAATAACAAACTGACAACTAATTGACAACCTGGCTTTCATGCCTAAAAGCCAATTTTGTCTTTCTAAAACAACAGCTGCAAAGCTGTTCATCGGGCCGCAGGCAGAGCCCGCAAGCGTGCGGCAAAGCCGGGCCTTTTCAACGCCAACCGCCTGTCGGCCTGAGGGACGGCTTCAGCCACTTCACCAGCCTTTAAGCTAAGCCCGCCGCCATGCCCGGATTCCTGACGCGCGGCCCCCTGCAACGCTGGCAGCTGCGCACGGCCCTGAGCCTGTTCGTGGGCTACAGCGCCTACTACCTGTGCCGCTCCGACCTGGCCATTGCCGCGCCGCTGCTCGTCCGCGAGTTTGGGGGGCGCGGGCTGAACAAGGAAGTGCTGGGCCAGATTGCCTCGGTGGGCGTGCTGTTTTACGCGGCGGGCAAGGTGGTGAACGGCGTGCTGGGCGACTTCCTGGGCGGTAAAAAGATTTTTATCCTCGGCATGGTGGGGGCCGTGGCGGCCACGGTGGCGTTTGGGCTGGGCCAGGGCGTGGCGGTGTTTTTCGGGGCCTGGGCAGCCAACCGGCTGGTGCAGTCGATGGGCTGGGCCGGCTTGGTCAAGACCACGGCCAACTGGTTTTCCTACCGTTCCTACGGCCGCATAATGGGGCTGCTGAGCCTGAGCTACTTGTTCGGCGACGTGGTGGCGAAGCTGGCGCTGGGGCAGCTGCTGGTGCTGGGCGTGGGCTGGCGCGGGCTGTTCATGGCGGCCGCTACCGGGCTGGCCGCGGTGGCGCTCGTCAATTGGTTCAGCCTGAAAAGCAGCCCCGAAAGCGTGGGCCTGGCGGCCCTGCCGGCCAGCCCCGACAGCCTCTTTGCGGCCGCCGGCCCGGGGCCCGCCGACCGGCCCGCCTCGCTGGGCACGCTGCTGGGGCCCTACTTCCGCAGCCCGGCCTTTTTGCTGATGCTAGTGATGTCGTTCGGCCTCACGGCGTTGCGGGAGGCGTTCAGCTTTTGGGTGCCCACCTACCTGGTGGAGGCCGCCCACTTGTCGGAAGGCGCGGCTTCGCGGGGGAGCGCCTTGTACTCGGTGTTCGGCATGGCGTCCATCCTGGGCGCGGGCTACCTCTCCGATGCGTGGCTGCAAGGGCGGCGCGGCGGGCTCATCCTGGGGGGCTGCGTGGGGCTGGTGCCGGTGCTGGCGCTCATGGCCCGTCCGGCGGGCGGCAGTGGGCTGGCGCTGGTGCTCATCTCGCTGGTGGGGCTGCTGCTGCTGGGGCCCTACTCGTTTTTGGCGGGGGCCATGTCGCTCGACGCCGGGGGCCGCCAGGGCGCGGCCACCGCGTCGGGCCTGGTCGATGCCGTGGGCTACGTGGGCGGCACCGGGGCCTTGTGGCTCACCGGGGCCCTGGCCGAGCACCGGGGCTGGGGCAGCGCCTTTTTGGCGTTGGCCGTGCTGGCGGCGGGTACGGCGGTGGCGGCGCTGGTTTTCTACCGCACCCAGGAGCGGCGGCCGGTGCCCGAGCCGGTGGCAAGCGTAGCGGGGCCCCGGGCCGGGTGTTTACTCATATGAAAAACCGCGTCACAATTAGTTAACGATTTGTTGACTAATTGGCGACCCGCAACGGGTAAGAAAACCAGTCCTTTGCCAATAATAAATTGGATTTGTAGGACTGGTCTGGTGGAGGTGTTCAGGCTAAGGGCGTTGCGGATGCCGCCCGAGCCAACCCAACGCTGGCCGGTGGGCGGCCCCCAAGGCTCGCTGCTAGAAAGGAGACCGCGGCGGCCGCTGGGAGCCGGCGCGGGCGCATCAAATTTCAACCCGTTCACATGGATTCAGGCCCCGAAAACCCGCAGGAAACGGTTGACCGCCTCTTCGCGCTCTACGAGGCGCACGGCGGCGACGACTACATCGGCGAGCCGGTGTCGCAGCTGGAGCACATGTGGCAGGCCGCCGCGCTGGCCGAGGCCGGGGGCTACGACGACGAAGTGGTGCTGGCCGCGTTCTTCCACGACCTGGGCCACTTGTGCGCCCACGGCACCGGCGGGCCCTCCATGGACGGCTTCGGGGCGGTGGACCACGAGCGGCTGGGGGCCGACTACCTGCGGGCCCGCGGCTTCTCGGCGCGCCTGGCCGCGCTGGTCGAAAGCCACGTGCTGGCCAAGCGCTACCTCACCCACAAGTACCCCGAATACCTACGCCGGCTCTCGCCCGCCAGCCAGGCCACGCTGGCCTTCCAGGGCGGCGTGATGAGCGCCGCCGAAGCCGCCGCCTTCGAGCAGAATCCCGACGCGGACATCATCGTGCGGATGCGGCAATGGGACGATTTGGCCAAGCAGGAAAACCTGCCCATCGGCAGCCTGGATCATCTCAAAAACATGGCCTTGAAGCACTTGCTAAGCCAATCCGGATAGCCAAACTGGTCCGGCTGGACCAGCTCTTCTCGTTTTTTCACTTTTCAAATCTTTACGTATGAGAAGCTTTTACAAGAGGTTCAACGCGGTGCTGCTGGTCCTGGTGCTGGGGCTGCTGCCGCACGTGCTGCGGGCCCAAAACCCCGGCGGCCCCGTGAGCGGCGTGGTGACGGACGAGCAAAAACAACCCTTGCCGGGCGTGAGCGTGCTGGTGAAAGGCACCACGCGCGGCACGAGCACCGACACCGACGGCCGGTTCGTGCTGAACGCCAGCCCGAGTGAGGTGCTGGCGTTCAGCTTCGTGGGCACGGCCACCCAGGAAATCCCGGTGGGTAACCAAACGACGTTCGCTGTTTCCCTGGCCACCGACACCAAGGAGCTGAACGAAGTGGTGGTGACGGCCCTGGGCGTGAAAAAGGAAACCCGCAAAATCGGGTACGCCGTGCAGGAGCTGAACGGCGAAGACATCGTGCGGGCCCGCGACCCCAACCCGATTTCGGGCCTCACGGGCAAGATAGCGGGCCTCTCGGTGGGGCCCTCGGCCGAGCTGCTGCGGGCCCCCAACGTGCTGCTGCGGGGCAACACCGTGTCGCTGTACGTGGTCGACGGCTTCCCGATTGACACCGACACCTGGAACATCAGCCCCGACGACATCGAAACCTACACCGTGCTGAAGGGCCCGGCCGCCGCCGCCCTCTACGGCAACCGCGCCCAGTTCGGGGCCATCCTGATAACGACCAAGAAGGGCAACCGCAACAAGAAGGGCTTCACGGTGGAGCTGAACAGCAGCAACGTCGTCAACAAAGGATTCCTGGCCTTTCCGCGCTTGCAGGACACCTACGGGCCGGGCGAAAACACCTTTTACACGTTCGTGGACGGGAAGGGCGGGGCCCCGGGCGGCGTCGACGGCGACTACGACGTGTGGGGCCCCTACTTCAACGGGCAACTGATTCCGCAGTACGACTCGCCCGTTGTGAACGGCGTGCGGCAGGGTACGCCCTGGGTGGCGCGGGGCAAAGACAACCTTAAGAACTTCCTGCGCACCGGTTTCCAAACCACCAACAACGTGGCCCTGAGCGCCAACGGCGACAACTACACCACACGCTTCTCGGTGTCGCAGAGCCACCAGGACAGCTACATTCCCAACAACTCGCTCAACATCGTCAACTTCAACCTCTACGGCTCCTTCAACCCCAGCCCGCGGTTCAAGATCGAGGCCAACGTGAACTTCAACCGGCAGTTCACCGACAACTTCCCCGACGTGGACTACGGCCCCAACAGCCTGCTCTACAACGTGGCCGTGTGGACCGGGGCCGACTGGGACGTGAATGCGCCCGACATCAAGGGCATCTGGCAGCCGGGCAAGGTGGGCACGCAGTCGGTGTTTGCCGAGTACCAGCGCTACCACAACCCCTGGCTGATGACGGAGAAGTGGACCCGCGGCCACTACAAGAACGACACCTACGCCTACGTGACCGGCAACTACAAGATTGACGACCACCTGAGCGCCACCCTGCGCACTCAAATCAGCACCTACGACCTGCTACGGACCGAAAAAATGCCCTTCTCGGCCCACCCCTACGGCCGCGAAGGCAACCTGGGCGACTACCGCGAGGACCGCCGCAACCTGTTCGACAACAACGCCGAAGGCTTCCTTAACTTCAACTACGACGTGGGCGGCACCAAATTCCTGAACGTTTCGGGCCTGGTGGGCGGCAACGTGCGCAACCTCACCTATAACTCGAACTGGGCCTCGACCGACTACCTGAACGTGCCGGAAGTGTACGCGTTCAGCAACTCGCTGAACCCGGTGCAGGCCACGAGCTTCAACTCCCAGATGCGCGTGCTGAGCGCCTACTACTCGCTCGACGCCACGCTGGGGCGCTACGCCACGCTCTCCACCACGGGGCGCATCGACAAGTCGTCGGCCTTCCAGACGCCCACCAGCTACTACTACCCGAGCATTTCGCTGGCTACGGTGGTATCGGACTACGTGCCGGTGCCCAGCGTCATTTCCTTTTTGAAGCTGCGCGGCTCGTACGCCAACATCCGCACCGACGCCACGTCGGCCACCATTGGGCCGGCCCCGTTCAACTCCATCACGGCGTTCGGCGGCCAGACGCTGACCAGCAATCCCAACGACAACCCGCTCTTTTACAACCCGCTCGGCTACGGCAATACCTACGCCTCGCCCTATAACGGCCCCAGCTACGCGCTTCAATCGTTTTATTCCATCAGCAAGCCTTACAACAACCAGACGGCCGGCTACGGCACGAACAACCTGTTTGCGCAGAATCTGAAAACGTCTACCCGCGTGAACTACGAGGAAGGGCTGGACATCAAGTTTCTGGGCAATCGTCTGGGGCTGAGCGCCACGGCCTTCCAGTACATCGACGGGCCACAGATTCTGCCCAACCCCACCTCGTCGGCCGCAGGCTACACCACCGAATACATCAACGCGCTGAAAACCAAGAAGACTGGCTACGAGCTGAGCCTGACCGGGGCCCCGGTGCAGAACGTCAACGGCTTCGGCTGGGACGTGCTCGTGAACTGGTCTACGTTCAAAGAAGTGTACCGGGAACTGCCGCCTGGCCAGGACTTTTATCGGACCTTTTACCAGGTTGGCGACCGGGTGGACAAGTTTTACGGCTCGGCCTTCGTGCGGGCGCCCGACGGTCAGATTATCAACGACGCGGCCGGCAAGCCCCTTGCCAACCCGGTGCCGCAGTACCTGGGCAACCTGAACAACAAGTACAACTGGAGCGTCTACAACAAGTTCCACTACAAGTCGCTGAGCCTAGGCTTCCAGTTTGACGGCGCGGTGGGCGGCGTCACGACCGATTACATGTTCAACAAAACCATGCGCGGGGGGCGCAACGCCCTCACGGCCGAGGGGGACCTGGGCGACGCCCGCTACCAGGATTGGCAAAACTTCGGCGTGAAAGGCTACAACGGCTCCTACGCGGGCGAGGGCGTCGTGATTTCTAATGGAGGCAAGATCAACTATGACTCGAAAACCGGCCAAATCCTGAACCCCGAGGCGTTGAGTTACGAGCGCAACGCCAATAAAGTGTTCGTGCAGGACTACATGAGCAAGTACTACGGCGTGCAGGAATCGAACCTGATGAGCAAGACCTACGGCAAGCTGCGCGAGGTCACCATCACCTACGACCTGCCCCGGGGACTGCTCGAAGGCACGTTCATTCAGCGGGTGTCGGTGTCGCTCATCGGGCGCAACCTGCTGTATTTCTACGGCGACAAGCGCTTCAAAGACGTGGACCTGGACCAGTACAACGGGGCCATCTCGGTCACGGGCCTGCAGTCGCCCACGGTGCGCAGCTACGGCCTGAACATCAACGCCGCTTTCTAACCGCTCCCATCTTTTCGTGATGAAAAATATCTTCAAAACCGGCGGCTTACTTATCTGCCTCGCCCTGGCCGGCACCGGCTGCAACAAGACGCTCGACGAGCTGACTGTGAACGAGAACAAGCCCGGGGCCGTACCAGCCTCGCTGCTCTTCACCGGCATCCTCAACGACGCCTTCGAGGGCCCCAACGGGCAGAACGAAATCTGGGACCAGTACTACATCTACAACTACGACTACTACGGCAACAACCGCTACGACTTCGGCCAGGGTGCCAACTACTACACCACCCTCAAAAATGTGGACCTGATGGCCGCCCAGGCCCAGACCGAGGCCGCCCCCAACCCGCAGGCCTACGGGGCCCTGGCCAACTTCTTCCGCGCCTACCTCTACACCCGCATGAGCCTGGAGATGGGCGACCTGCCCCAAACCCAGGCCTTGCAGGGCCTGGAAGGGCTGACGCCGGCCTACGACTCGCAAAAGGCGATTTTCGTGCAGGCCTTTAAGTGGCTGGAAAGCGCCAACGCCGACCTAGGCACGCTGGTCGCCGGCGGGGCCCCCAACGTGCCGGGCGACATTTACTTCGGCGGCAACCTGGCGCAGTGGCAAAAGACCGCGAACACGCTGCGCGTGCGCCTGCTGCTGGAGCTGAGCAAGAAAAACGGCGACGCCGAGCTGAACGTGGCCGGGCAGTTTGCGGCCGTGGTGGGCAACCCCGCCAAGTACCCGCTCATGGCCAGCCCCGCCGACAACATGCAGCTCCTGTACAACGCGGCCACCAACAACTTCTACCCCACCAACAGCCGGAACTTCGGGCAGGAAGGCTCGCGCAAGAACATGTCGGCCACCTACGTGGGCCTGCTCACCCAACTGCACGACCCGCGCGTGTACGCCACCTGCGAGCCGGCCCGCGACCTTGTGGACAACAAAAAGCAGAGTCCCACCGATTTTGCTTCGTTCGTCGGCGCTGACCCCGGCCTCGACTTGGGCGTGATGTACAACAACGCCGGCTTGCAATACTATTCGTTTCTGAACCGCAAACGCTATTTTTCGACCCTCACCGGCGAGCCCAGCATCCAGATTGGCTACCCCGAGCTGTGCTTTAACATCGCCGAGGGCATCAACCGCGGCTGGCTGGCTAGCGGAAACGCTGAAACCTACTACAAGGCCGGCATCCAAGCGTCGATGGCGTTTTACGGCCTGCCCGCCAGCGGCACCTACACCGCCTACTTCTACCGCCCCGGCTCGACGGACGTGACCAGCCTGGCCAACTACGACACCTACGCCGTGCCGGTCGATTTTGCCGCTTACTACGCCCAGTCCGCCGTGCAGTACGCGGCCGGGGCCCCCGGCCTGACCGAGATTTTGGAGCAGAAGTACCTGGCCTTGTTCCGGCACTCGGGCCTGGAATCGTACTTCACTTACCGCCGCACCGGCGTGCCGCCGTTCACTACCGGCCCCGGCACGGGCAACGGGGGCCGCATCGCGCTGCGCTTCCGCTACCCCGATTCGGAGCGCACCGCCAACACCGCCAACTACCAGGCGGCCCTGGCCAGCCAGTACGGCGGCAACGACGACATCAACGGGGTGATGTACATTCTGAAATAACCTACCAGCCGACCCGGGCGCGGCCGGCTTCTTTTCTCTGCGACTTTCACCTTTGCTCAGTGCCATGCGTTCAATAAAATTGCTGCTGTTGCTGGGCGTGGGCCTCGCCCAGCGGGCCCACGCCCAAGCCACCAAATCCCGCACCGAAAACGTGGTGCTCGTAACCCTCGACGGCATGCGCTGGCAGGAAGTGTTCGGCGGGGCCGACACGGCGCTGGTCCGCCAAAGCAAGTATTTCTTCCCCGACCAGGGGGCCCTGCGGCGGCAGTTTGGGCAGGCCAGCGCCGAGCAGCGCCGCCAGGCCCTGATGCCGTTTTTGTGGGGCACGGTGGCCCGGCAGGGCCAGCTCTACGGCAACCGCGACGCGAGCAGCCTGGTGAACGTGACCAACACGATGCGGTTTTCGTACCCCGGCTACAACGAAATCCTGACCGGGGCCGCCGACGATGCCCGCATCCACAGCAACGATCCGCTGGACAACCCCAACGCCTCGGTGCTGGAAATGCTGAACCAGCAGCCGGCCTTTAAAGGCAAGGTGGCCGTGTTCGGCTCGTGGGAGGCTTTTCCGTACATCCTCAACGAAAAGCGCAGCGGCCTGCCCGTGAGCGCCGGGATGCGCCCGGCCGCCGGCCCCGGCCTCACGCCGCGCGAGCAACTGCTCAACGAGCTGGTGGCCACCACGCCGAGCCCGTTCGGGGAAGAGCGCATGGACTCGTTCACGGACGCCTACGCCCTCGAATACCTTAAAAAGAAGAAGCCCCGCGTGCTTTACATCGGCTTCGGCGACACCGACGACTTTGCCCACGCCGGCGAGTACGGGGCCTACCTGCACGCGGCGCACTACACCGACGAGTTCCTGCGCCAGCTCTGGGCCTACCTGCAAAGCGACCCGCAGTACCGGGGCAAAACCACGCTGCTCCTCACCACCGACCACGGCCGCGGGGCCGCCGCCGACGGCCAGTGGAAAAACCACGGGGCCAACGTGCCCGGCGCCGACCAAATCTGGTTCGCCGCCCTGGGCCCCGACACGCCCGCCACTGGCGAGGCCCACAGCGGCCAACTCTACCAAAACCAGGTGGCCGCCACCCTGGCCCAGCTGCTGGGCGTGGCCTACGCGCCCACCCCGCAAACCGGCAAGCCCGTCGGAGCCGTGCTGGGCAAAGCCGCGGGCAAGGCGCTGGGCGCGGCGAAGTAGCGGCGGCCTGGGTTTTTGAAGTAGCCTCTCATCATCTGGCGTTGGCCTGAAACGGGGTGGTCCAGCGACAGAAAAAGTCGTTGGGCCACCCCGTTTCAGGCCAACGCCAAGCTGTTCGAACAATTCAGAAAACCAGCGCCAGCTCCGCCTGCAAATGCCGCGTCAGCTCCGTCAGCGAAGCAAACAGGCCGTCGTTGGGGCAGGCGGCCAACTGCTGGCGGGTGTGGGTGCCGTTGACGAGGCCCAGGCTGCGGGCGCAGCCCGCCCGCCGGCCCGACTCCAGGTCCGACGGTGTGTCGCCCACGTTATACACTCGCTGCGGGTCGGTGATGCCGAACACCCGCATGGCTTTCTGGATCATGAGCGGGGCGGGACGGCCTTCGGCCACTTCGTCGCTGGCGATGGACAAGTCGATGAAAGAGTGCGCGTTGCCCCGGTGCTGGGCGTCCAGGCCCGCGTCCCAGCCCAGGCGGTGCAGGATCAAATCCGTCACTTCGCGGTAAAAGCCCGTGGTGAGGGCGATGCGGATGCCCTGGCTTTTGAGGAACGCGAACAGCTCCAGGCAGCCCTCCGTGGGCACCACTTCCTGGGTGCGGTAGTGGGCTTCCAGCACGTCGCGGAACGCCTGGTAAGAGCGCGCCGCCCGCGCCGGCAGGTCGGGGGCCCCCGCCGGGCCGAGCTGCTCGCGCCACAGCGTTTCGAACACGAAGTGCTTGGCCTGGCCCTGCACGGCCAAAATTCGGGCGGGCGTGGCGTGCAGGCCGGTGGCCGCGGCGGCCCGGGCAAAGCAGGCTTCTACCTCGTGCTGGTCGCGGACGGTGGTGCCGGCCATGTCCAGCACCACGAGTTGCAAAGGAGCCATAAAGCGGGGCGTTGGTGTTGACAAGTGTGAAACAAATATACGGCCCGGACGCGCCCGATTGTTTTGTCATCGTCACGTTTGCGTTACGTTTGCCGTTCCATTTTCCCGTCCGCATGAAGCACGACAAGCTGAGTTTAATCGGCGTCCGCATCCTGGAGCTGCGCAAAGCGAAAAAGCTGAGCCTGCGCGAGCTGGCCAAGCGCAGCGGCTTGTCGGCGGGCCTGCTCTCGAAGATTGAGAACTTCCGCACCGTGCCGTCGCTGTCGGTGCTGGTCGAAATTGCCACTTCGCTGGAAGTAGACGTGTCGGTGCTGGTAAAAAACATCAACGGCGAAACGGCCGCTCCCTACCTGCTGGTGCGCGCCGACGAGGGCCGCCCCGAGAAGCGCGACGACTCCAAAGGCCTGCTCTACAAATATTTGCTGTCGCAGGACTTGCTTAATTATAGCTTGCGCGTCAACGAAGTGCTCATCAGCCCCAACACCTACCGCAAGCCGCTCTCCACCAACGCCCTGGAGCTGGTGTACGGGCTCGAAGGCACGGTGCGCTACGGCTTCAAGGCTGGCGAGGTGGCGGTGGGCCCCGGCGACACGCTGTACTTCGACGGCATCCTGGCCCACTCCGTGCGCAACGACACCGCGCAGCCCGCCCGGCTGCTGAAAGTGTACCTGCTGCGCCACACCGACTGAGCCCGCCCACCCCGCGGCAGAAATAACGCATTAATAACGCGCGGTGCAGTTTCATATTAGTTAACACGTGCTACGTTTGCTTTGCCTACGCAACCAGCCGGCGCATTATGGAAAACTCGTATGATTTGATTGTGGTGGGCGCGGGGGCCCTCGGCGCGTTCCACGCCTACTTCGCCCTGCAACGCGGCCTGAACGTGCTGCTGCTCGAAAAAGACGCCCGGCCGATGGAAGCCACCGTGCGCAACTTCGGGCAGATCATCCCTTCGGGCATGGCCGAAGGCGAGTGGTTCGACCACGCCCGCGCCAGCCTGGCCACGTACAAAACCATTCAGGCGGAGTACGACCTGTCGATTCGGCCCAGCGGCTCCCTCTACCTGGCGTCGTCGCCGCTGGAAATGCAGGTATTGGAAGAAAAACACGCCCGCTACCAAGCCCTGGGCTACGCCTCGGAGGTGCGCACGGCGGCCCAGTGCCGGCAGCAGCTGCCCGCCGTGCGGGCCGATTACTGCGCTGGGGGCCTGCGGTTTGCGCAGGAAGTCACGGCCGAGCCCGACCTGATGATTCACCGCTTATTGGCCTACCTGGTGGCGCGCTGGCAGCTGGACTATCGCCCCGCCACGCCGGTGCGCGAGGTGACGGCCGGCGACGCCGGCTGCCAGGTAACCGACGCCCGCGGCCAGCGCTACGCCGGGGCCCG
Source organism: uncultured Hymenobacter sp. (assembly GCA_964242665.1). GTDB lineage: Bacteria > Bacteroidota > Bacteroidia > Cytophagales > Hymenobacteraceae > Hymenobacter. The sequence goes on along the minus strand of CAXTBA010000001.1, from coordinate 250,386 downwards.
GGTGCTGGTGTGCAGCGGCCGCGACGTCAAGTTTTTGTTTCCTGAAATCTTCGCGCAGAGCGACTTGCAGCTGGTGAAGCTGCAAATGTTCGCCACCTATCCGCTGCCTCGGGTGCGGCTGCCGGGCTCTGTGCTCACGGGCTTGTCCATCCGCCGCTACCATGCGTTTCATGCCTGCCCGTCGTTTGCCCAGCTCCGGCCCGAAGACGTGGACCCGGCCCTGCGGCAGTGGGGCATCCACATCCTGTTCAAGCAGGCCCTGGACGGCTCCATCATCGTCGGCGACACCCACGAGTACGCCGACCTGGCGGCCGCCGACGGCCTGGATTTCAACAACTCCGACCACCTCAACCAGCTCATGCTCGGCGAAGCCCGGCGCATCCTCGACCTACCCGACTGGCGCATCCAGCGCATCTGGAACGGCTACTACACCCAAAGCCAGTCGGCCGAGATATTCCAGCATTCGCCCGACCCGCGCATTCGCCTCGTCACAGGCATCGGCGGCAAGGGCATGACCACGGCCGCCGGCTTTGCTCAGCACCACGTGGCGCAGCTGGATTGGTAGGCGTTGTATTTTCCGTGAGATGTAAAAACGAAGTGCCGCTCCGTTTTTACAGCCGCACGAAATGCGCCACGCTTTGGCGCCACGTCAGGTGGTTGCGCATGAAGTAGACTTCTTGCGGCAGCTTCCGCACCGGAATGCGGCGCTCCGGCATGAGGGAGGTTGCCCGGGCCAGCGTGCTGTGGGCGGTGGGCACGCGGTAGGGCATGCTGTCCGTGGCGGCGGCGGCCCGCAGCTCGTCGCTGGTGCTGAAAGCGAGCTGCACGGACGGCTGGGCCGAGCATTCGGCGTGCAGCGCCACCGTGGGGTTGCCCTCCACCGTGTACACGGGCTGGTTGGCGGTGGCGGGGCCCTGGCGGTACTCGACCACCCGGGCGTAGTAGGCGCGCTGCGGGCTCAGGTGGGCCAGCAGCGCGGTGCTGGCCGTGCCGTTGGCGGCCACGCGGCTGCCGTCGGGCAGCGTGCTGCCCACCGGGTACGCCACGCCATCGGCGGGGAAAGCCGTGCTGGGGCCGTCGGCCCGGAGCAGCACCAGGCGGTGGGTGCCGTTCCCTTTGAGCCAGGTGAGGCGGGTACGGGCCGAGTCGAGGGCGCTGGCGCGGAGGTGGGCGGCGTTTTGCTCGGGCGCGAACAGGTCGTGCGCGGGCCAGGTCGTGGCGTCGGCCACCCAGGCCCAGCCCAGGCCCTGCAATTCACGCCAGAACTCCACCGAGCCGCTGCTGGTGTTCAGCAGGATGGACCAGGTGTAGCCGCTGGCCGTGCGGGCCACCAGGCTGGCGGTGCCGTCGAGCAGGCCCGTGTGCCACCAGGTTTCGCCGTTCACCATCAGGCCTTTGGCGTACCCGGGGGCCAGCGCTGAGGGCTGCGTCATGCTGCGCAGCGTGGCCGCCGACACGATGTCGGGCCGCGTGGGGGAGCCGTCGGCGGCCAGGGCCAGCCGCACCAGGTCGCGGGCCGAAAACAGCCAACCGCCGTGCGCGCTCATGGCCTCGATCTGGAAGCCGCCGTAGGCCGCCGGCACCTGCTCGCCGGTGTTGTAGCACGAAAGCATGCGGTACGTGCTCTGGTAGTCGCTTTCCCGCTCCTGGCGGGCCATGAGCAGGTTGTGGCCCAGGTGGGCCTCCAGCACGCCGCTGGGCTGCAAGATGTGCTGGCGCACCCAGGTTTCGTAGTGCTGGTGCGTCACAGCTTCCAGCACTTTGCCCAGCATTAAGTAGCCCACGTTGGAGTAGGCAAACCGGGTGCCGGGGGCGTAGTTGAGGCCCTGGCGCAGCAGGTACCGCACGAGGGTGGAGTCGCCCACGGGGTTGGCCACGCCCATGGCCGCGGCCACGCGGGTGGGGAAATCGATGGGGTCGCAGCCGGCCTGGCCGTCGCAGCTGACGGTGCGGTCCCAGCCGGCGGTGTGCTCCAGCAGGTGCTGCACGGTGATGTCGTTGAGGCGCGGGTCTTGAATCTCGCGCGTGTAGGCCGGGCCGTTGAGGTAGCCTTTGGGCCCGAACACCTTGTGCGTGAGGCTGATTTTCTTTTCCTCCACCAGCTTCATGATGGCCAGGGCCGTCACCGACTTCGACACGCTGGCCACGCGCAGCAGGTGGTAGGGCTGCAACGGCACGGTGCGGGCCACGTCGGCGTAGCCAAACGCCCGGTCGTACACCAGCTTGCCGTCTTTGGTGAGCGCCACGGAGGCCCCCAACACGTTCCAGCGGCGCATGAACTGCTGCATGGATTCGTCGCAGTGGGCCAGCTGCGGCACGGCAATGCCCGTTTGGGCTGCGCTGCTCAGCCACAACAGCCCCAGCAGGAACGTGAAAAGTGTCTTCAAAACCAAAAGCCCGCTACAATGGTATGCTAAGTCAATTCCTCGATTTCGCTGCGCCAGCTTATCGGTTTAACGTAAACAAATTTATTGCATTGCGCTAATAATAAAAAATTAAATCTTTGTCAATGATTTATAACTTTTCTAATAAAAATAAAATCTTTGCTATATACAAAATAATTAATTATATTGGTTGCAAGCCGTTAGGAAAGGTATACCAGTCTTAAAACAGAACCCGAAAAATTAAGCCTTATTTAAAATAATTCATTTTAACGCATTTAATTGCTGCATAATACTTATTGAATTATTCGTGGGTATGGTCCAGTAATTTTTTCCAAAGCAGGACAGTACATCAGCAAGCAAAGGCAGCAAAAATTACTGCCAGTCTCGAAAAGAAACCAGCGGTTGCTTGCAAGGCCCGAAAAAGGTGTGTAGAGCCAGTACTGAGTTCGCAGTGCCCACCGCGGCGGCCCCCAAAAAAGCGGGGAAGCAGGGGTCGTCCGCGCCACATCAGCCAATTTATGCGCAATTTAGAGGAAGCATTTGGCCCTATGCGGCCCCACTCTCTTCTCTTTCCTTTGTTTTAATGGACTCATCTTTGCCGACTTCCTTGGCCCCGGGCGACGGCCCACCCGTGGCCGCATCCGCGGCCGCCGGGCCGCGGGTAGGCGACGCCCAGCCCTGGGGGGCGGGGGGCGAAAAATTTCCCGTTGTGGCCCTGTGCGGCGCGGCGGGGGCCCCCGAAGCCTTCGGACAGTTTCTGGCCCACCTGGGCCCCCAGAGTGGCCTGGCCTACGTGGTGGTGACGCATTCGCCGCCAGATTCTTCCTCCAACGGCCCGCTGGTGCAGGCGCTGCAAGGCTTCACGTCCATGCCCGTGGCCGAGGCCGAGGACGGCTTAAAGGTATTCCCCGACCACGTGTACGTCATCCCGCCCAACTGCGACCCGAGCCTGCTGCACGGCTGCTTGTACCTGCTGCGGTCCGCCCAGCCAGCGGGCCACCTGCCCATCGACTTCTTCCTGCAAACCCTCGCCAAAGACGCGGGCGAGCGGGCCGTGTGCATCATCTTTTCGGGCCTGGGCTCCGACGGCTGCGTGGGGCTGAAGCTGGTGATGGAAAATTTCGGGCTGGTGATGGTCCAGGACCCCGCCACGGCCGCTTTCGACGCCATGCCGCGCGCCGCGCTGGCCACCGAGTTCGTCGATTTCGTGCTGCCGCCCGCCCTCATGCCCGCCCAGCTGCTCGACTACGTGGCGCGCCCCCTGGCGGGCCGCCCGACCGCCGAGGCCCTGGCCGGCCCGGGGGCCCAGCCGGCCCACGCGCTGCAAAAAATCTTCCAGCTCATCCGCCACAAAACGGGGCACGACTTCGGCCTGTACAAGCGCAGCACGATGTTCCGGCGCATCGAGCGCCGCATGAACGCGCACCAAATCACGGAGTTCGCCCAGTACGTGCGCTACTTGCAGGACAACCCGCCCGAGGTGGAGCAGCTGTTTCGGGAGCTGCTGATCGGGGTGACGAAGTTTTTCCGCGACGCCGACGCTTTCGCCAGCCTCCAGGCCCACTTGCAGCCGGTGCTGCTGCGCAAGGAGGCCCACGGCATCGTGCGCGTGTGGGCCCCGGGCTGCTCGACGGGCGAGGAAGCGTACTCGCTGGCCATCGCGCTGCTCGAAGCCGTGGACGCGGCGGCCCCCGGCCGCCACCTCAAGCTCCAGATTTTCGCCACCGACATCCTGCCCGAAGGCATCGAGGTGGCCCGCGCCGGCCGCTACCCGGCCAACATCGCCGCCGACGTGAGCCCGGAGCGGCTGCAACGGTTCTTCCAGCCCGTCGGCGACGACTACCGGGTGCGCAAAGAAGTGCGCGAGGCGGTGGTGTTCGCCCTGCACAACGTGAACAAGGACGCGCCCTTCACCCGGCTCGACTTGCTGTGCTGCCGCAACCTGCTGATTTACTTGAGCGCGGAACTGCAAAAAAACCTGCTGCCCGTGTTCCACTACGCCCTCAACCCCGGCGGGCTGCTGTTTCTGGGGCCCAGCGAAAACACGGCCGGCCCCCACGACCTGTTCAAGCCCCTGGACGCCAAGTGGAAGGTTTCGGAGCGCATCGAAACCGCGGGGTCGCTCACGCGGCTGGCCAACTTTCGCTGGGCCTCGTCGCGCCCCGCCCCGGCGGCGCTGCCCGCCGCGCTGCTGCCGCCCGTCACGGTGCCGGGCCGCGGGGGCCCCTTCGCGGCGCTGGTGCAAAAAGCCCTGCTCGCCGCCTACGCCCCGCCGGCGGTGGTCGTGGACGCGAAGGGCGAAATCCTGTTCATCCACGGCCGCACCGGCAAGTACCTGGAGCCGGCCCCGGGCGTGAGCGGTCTGAACTTGTTTGAGATGGCCCGCGAAGCGCTGGGCCCCGAAATCAGCCGGGCCGTGCGCCGGGCCGTGCAAACCCGCGCCGACGTGGTGGTGAACGACGTGCGCGTGCAAACCGACGCCGGCCCGCAGCCGTTGCGCTTGTTGGTGAAGTACCTAACGGCCCCCGACGCCCTGGCCGGCCTGCTGCTGGTGGCGTTCGACGACCAGCCCGCGCCGCGCCGCGCCCGCCCAACCAAGGACGCGCCTGCGCCCGCCGAACAGCACCGCGACGCCGCGTTGGCCGACCTCAACCAGGAGCTTCAGCACACCCAGCACCGCCTCCAGGCCACCATCGAGCAGATGGAAAGCAGCCTCGAAGAGCTGCAAAGCACCAACGAGGAGGCCACGGCCAACAAGGAGGAAATGCAGAGCATGAACGAGGAGCTGTTGACCCTGAATACGCAGTACCACGCTAAAACGGAGGAATCGGCGCAGATAGCCAGCGACCTGAAAAACCTGCTCGACGCCACCGAAATCGCAGTTATTTTTCTCGATAATGATTTGGTGATCAGGCGATTTACCCCGCCCGTGAGCCGCATCATCAGCCTGGTGCCCGGCGACGTGGGCCGGCCCCTGGCGCATTTTGCCTCCAGCTTGCGCTACGAGCACCTGCTGCGCGACGTGCGGCAGGTGCTCGACCGCCTCACGAGTGTGGAGGTGAACGTGCAGACCATCGGCCAGCAGTGGTACACGATGCGCGTGCTGCCCTACTGTTCGCTCGACAATTACATCGACGGGGCCGTAATTACTTTCACCGACATCACGGCCCTCAAGCGCCTCGAAGCGCAGCTCCAGGAAACCGCCGAGTTCACCAAAAGCTTGCAGGAGACGGTGTTGCAGCCCGTGGTGGCCCTCGATGCCGAGCTGCGCGTGTACCTGGCCAACCAGGCGTTTGCCCAAGCCTTCGGCACCACGGCGGCCGAGCTGCACGGCCAGCCGCTGGCCCTGGCCAACGGCGGGGCCTGGAACCAGCCCGCCTTGCTGGCCCAACTGGCCCAGCTGGTGGACCCGGCGGACCCCGCTGACCACTTCAACGACCTGCTGCTGACGGCCGATTTTGCGGGCCTGGGCCGCCGCCGCACGGCCTTGTACGGCCGCCTGCTGCTGCACCAGGGCCAGCCCACCGGCCGGGTACTGCTGGGCGTGCAGTGGCTGGAAGAGGCGACGTAGGCGAACGGGCCAAGCCAACCCCAGAGCTGGCTTTTGCGTTGATTATCGGTTCTTCTCGTTCCATTTATTCATCGGCCATGATCCACTCCGACCCCTACACGGACCTGCAAAACCTGCGGGCCCGCGCCGAGCGGCGGCGGCTGGCGGCCAGCGTGCCGGACGCGCCCGCCGATGCCCAGCGGCTGGTGCAGGAGCTGCAGGTGCACCAGATTGAGTTGGAGTTGCAGTACGAGGAACTGCTGCTGGCCCAGGCCGACGCCGAAACCAGCCGCGCCCAGTACGTGGACCTGTACGATTCCGCGCCCGTGGGCTACTGCACGTTGGCTGCCGACGGCACCCTGACGCAGTTGAACCTGCGCACCAGCCAGCTGCTGGGCACCGAGCGGGCGCAGTTGCAACGGCGGCGGCTGGCCCTGTTTGTGGCCCCGGCCGAACGCCACGATTTTGCGCAGTTCCTGGGCCGCCTGTGGGCCGCGCCCGGCCAGCGCCACACCTGCGAGCTGGCCATGCGCCGCGCCGACGATGCCCACTTTTTTGCGCAGTTGGAAGGCGTGGTGGTCACGGCCCCCGGCAACGCCGACGGACCGCCCACCGCCTGCCACCTCGCCCTGCTCGACGTGACGGCCCGCCGCCAGGCCGCCGACGACCTGGCCGCCAGCGAAGCCCGGTTCCGGGCCACCTTTGAGCAAAGCCACGACGCCATGGTGCTGCTCCGCGGCCAACGCTTGGTCGACGCCAACGCCGCCGTTCTGCGCCTGCTGGGCTCGGCCGATAGAAGCCGGATGGAGGGCCATCACTTCGCCGAGTTCTGGCCCGACGACCAGCCCGACGGCATTCCTCTGCGGGATTCCCTCACCGCCTGCGCCCGCCAGGCCCAGGAGCAGGGCTGGTGCCGCCACGAGTGGCGCCGCTACGACGCCGACGGCCAGGCGCTGTGGGACGAACTGTCGTTCGACCCCGTGCTGGTGCAGGGCGAGCCGCTGCTGCACGTGGCCTGGCGCGACATCACGGCCCGCAAGCTGGGCGAGCAGCGCCTCCGGGAGAGCGAGGCGCGGCTGAGCCTGGCCCTGGCCGCGTCGGAAACCGGGGTCTTCACCTGGGAGGTTGCCAACGGCCAACTGCAATGGGACGAGCGTTCGCAAGCCTCTTTTGGCCACGATTTCAATCCTGCTCCCGTGCCGGTATCGGCCCTGAGCCAGCAGTTGCACCCCGACGATGCGGCCCGCGTGGGGGCCGCCCTGGAAGCGGCCATCGCCTCGCAGGCCCCGCTCGCGGTCGATTGCCGGGTGGTGTGGCCCGATGGGTCGGTGCACCACGTGTCGTTGGCTGGCCGGGCCGTGGTCGGCGGGCACGGGCAGCTGCTGGGCTTTGCCGGGCTGTTGCGCGACGTGACGGCCCTGCGGGCGGCCGAAGAAGACTTGCACTACAAAAACCGTCTGCTCAGCAACATCCTGCAAAACATGCCGGTGATCCTGGCCCGCTTCGGCCCCGACGGCCGCTACCGCGAGCTGGCCGGGGCCGGCTTGCGCCGCCTGGGCCTGGCCGACGGCGACCTGGTGGGCCAGGTGGCCGCCGAGCGGTTCCCGAGCGAAGCCGAATATACCCAGCGCCTGTTGGCGGGCCACAGCGACAACCACGTGGCGGCCCTGGAGCACGACGGCGAAGTCGCTTACTTCCTGACCTACAGCTTTTGGGACGCGGCTTACCGGGAAGGCGTCAAGTTTTCCATCGACATCACCGAGTCGGAGCGCAACAAAGAGGAGGCGACCCGCCTGCGCCTGCGCCAGCAGCAGGAGGTGCTCTCGGCTATCCTCACCACGCAGGAGGAGGAGCGCCGCCGCATCGCCGAGGCCCTGCACAACGGCGTGGGCCAGCTATTGTACGCCACCCGGCTGCACCTCGACGGCCTGCCGCCCTCCGAGCCGGTGCAAACCGGCCAGAATTTGCTCAACGAAGCCATCTGGGCCACGCGCTCCATCTCCTTCGAACTCACACCCGGCATTCTGGAAGACTTCGGCCTGGTGGTGGCGCTGCGCGAGCTGGCCAAGCGCATTCCCGCTACCCAGCTGGCCGTCGACCTCAACCTCCACAACCTGGAAGGGCCCCTGCCCACGGCCCTGGCCACGGCCGTGTACCGGGTGGTGCAGGAGCTGCTCAACAACGTGATGCGGCACGCCCACGCCCGGGAGGTGTTCGTGCAGGTGGCGCGCGAAGACGGCGAGCTCCACCTCAGCGTCGAAGACGACGGCGTGGGCTTCGACACGGACCTGCCGGGGGCCCAGCTGGGCATCGGGCTGGCCGGTATCCGCACGCGGGTGGGCCTGCTGGGCGGCACGCTCACCATTCGCTCGCGACTGGGCCACGGCACGGGCGTGTTTCTGGTGCTGCCGGTGCCGTAGCGCCGCCGGGCGGCAGGGGCCCTCAGGCGGCAGCGCCGGCTTTTTTGTTGCGCTGGCACTTTTCGCCGCAGTATTTTACGTCGTCCCAGCAGTTTTTCCACTTCTTGCGGTACTCGAAGGGCCGCCCGCAGGTGGCGCAGGTTTTGGTGGGCAGCAGGCCCTTTTTCAGCTTGGCGGGCAGCATGGCCGGAGGTTAGGTAAAATTTTGAGGTTGGTTGTGAGCCGTTTGCGGAGCGACGGGCAGGCCCCCGGGGCGAAGGCCGCCAGCAGCTTACTTTTAAATTGGGGCCCCGGCCGGCTGCAACTCGGTGGGCACGGGGTCTTGGACGGCTTCGGCTGGCTCGCGCACAAGGTCGTAGGTGCGGGCGGCGGGCTTGATGGTGAGCGGTACTTTTTCGACGGCTACGTCGCTGGTGTCCAAGCCGAAAAGCTGCTGGTCGGAGATGGCCACGCGGTTGATGAAGAAGTAGCCGTTCATGAAGAATCGCTCCTGCCAGGTCAGCTCGTTGTCGTAACTCAGCACTTTTTCGAGCACTACGAAGCGGAAGTCGCCCGGCAGGTGGTGGCGGGCCAGGGAGTCGTAGCGCGAGGTAATGTCCAGTTCGCCGCGCTTGCCCATTTCTTCCAACACCCGGCGAAACAACAAGTTCAGGCGGGGCTGTACCCGGAAGCCGAGCCGGAAGTCAATCTTGTAAGCCACGCCCGGCACCAGTTCTTCCACGCTGTAGCGCGCCGAGTAAGGGTCGGTGAGGATGCCCATGTTAATGAACCAGTAGCGGTCGGCCCGCTTGGGCTGCTTGCGCATGATGGAGTACAGGATTTCGTTCTCCAGCTCGCCGGGGGTTTTGCTGTGGGTGAGGTACACCAGGTTGGAAGCGTAGCGGGGCACCGATTCGTCGGCGCTCAATTCCTGCAAGGTGGGCACGCTGGCCGCCACGGGGATGGTTTTCAGCAAGCGGTTCTTGATCTCGCGGCCTTTGTAGCCCAGGTACATCATGAAAATCAGGCCCCACTCAAAAACCAGGATGCCCAGCCGGTTGAGCAGCTTGGTGACGTTGGCGATGAGGAACGACGTCTCGACCGTGAAAAACACCAGCATGATGCCCACCACCAGCGGCACGGCCCAGTGCTTCACGCCCCGCAGGTACTGCGAGAGCAAAATACTGGTCATCAGCATGGCCACCGTGATGGAGAAGCCGTAGGCGGCCGTCATGGCCTCGGAGGTCTGGAAATGCAGCTGCACGCACACGCAGCCGAACCACAGCAGCCAGTTGATGCTCGGCACGTAAATCTGCCCGCGCTCGTCGGTTGGGAACAGCACCCGCACCTTGGGCCAGAAGCGCAGACTCACAGCCTCCGACACCAGCGTGTACGAGCCCGAGATGAGGGCCTGCGAGGCGATGATGGTCGCCATCGTGGCCAGGACGATGAGCGGCACCAGGGCCCACTGCGGGGCAATCATGAAGAACGGGTTTTGGTTGCTGGCCAGCGCGTGGCCCGCGTGGCCCATCGTCCAGGCGGCCTGGCCCAGGTAGTTGAGCACCAGCGCCGCCTTCACGAATACCCACGACGCGCGAATGTTTTTGCGACCGCAGTGGCCCAGGTCCGAATACAGGGCCTCGGCCCCGGTGGTGCACAGAAACACGGCCCCCAGCAGCCAGAAACCCTTCGGGTACTCGGTAAGCAGCCGCACGGCGTACACGGGGTTGAGGGCCGCCAGCACGCCGGGGTGGTGCACAATCTGGAGGAGGCCCAGCGTGCCGATGGTCGAAAACCACACCAGCATGATGGGCCCGAACGAGGCCCCCACCACCTTGGTGCCGAACTGCTGGAACACAAACAGCAGGCTGATGATCACGAGCACGACGACGACGATGGCCTCTTGGTTGAGGGCCGGATACAGGATTTTCAGGCCCTCGATGGCCGACGTGACCGAGATGGGCGGCGTGATGATGCCGTCGGCCAGCAGCGTGCCCGCCCCGATGATGGCCGGAAACAGCAGCCAGCGGCCCCGGTTCTTCACCAGCGAGTACAGCGAAAAAATGCCGCCCTCGCCGTGGTTGTCGGCTTGCAGCGTCAGCCAGATGTACTTGATGCTGGTTTGCAGGGTGAGGGTCCAGAACACGGCCGACACGCCCCCGTACACGAGCAGCTCGCTCACCGGCCGCTCGCCCATGATGGTCTGGAACACGTAGAGCGGCGAGGTGCCGATGTCGCCGAAAATGATGCCGAGCGTGACGAGCAGGCCCGCTACCGTGATGCGGCGGCGGTGGATGTCGTTTTCGGTAGGAAGGAGGGTCGCGGTGCTCATGGCAAATTCATAAATTGTTTGATTTTCTGTTGCTTAGCAAGCAGAAAACATTCTCCGCGTCAACGATTGGGCGGGCAATAGGTTTGGCCGGGGCCCGCAGTATTAGCTGGACACCGGCAGCGTGAAATGAAAAGCGCTGCCGCTGCCCAGCTCGCTCTCCACCCACAGCCGGCCGCCCTGGGCGCTGATGAACTCGCGGGCGATGCTCAGGCCCAGGCCCGAGCCGCCCGCGTAGCCCGCCTTGTCGGGGATTTGGGCGAAGCGCTGGAAGATGCGCTCGTGGTGCTCGGCCGCGATGCCGGGGCCCCGGTCCTGCACCGTCACCTGCACAAATTTGCCCGCTGGGGCGGCCCGTACCGCCAGCGTTTCGCCGGCGGGCGAGTAGCGGATGGCGTTGGCCAGCAGGTTGATGAGCACCCAGGTGGTCTTTTCCACGTCGGCGCGCACCGCCGGCAGGTCGGCGGGCAAGTCGGCGGCCAGCGTCAGCTGCTTGTGGTCGAGCTGGGCCTGCACGGTGGCCGTGGCGAACTGCACCACGTCGGCAAGCTGGGTGGCCCCGAAGTCGAGCTGGATGCCGGCCCCCGAGTCGAGGCGCGACACGTCGAGCAGCTCGCCCACCAGGCGCAGCAGGCGCTGGGTTTCGCGCCGGATGCCGTCGGTCACGCGCTGGCGCTCGGCGGCGTCGAGCTTTTCGGTCTGGAGCAGTTTCAGGCTCATGTTGATGCTGGAGAGCGGCGTTTTCAATTCGTGCGACACCGTGGCTAGGAAGTTCGACTTCACTTGGTCGAGCTTTTTAAAGTCCGTCACGTTGCGCAGCGTCAGCACCTGGCCCACGAATTCCGTCTTGTCGATGGCTTCGTTGAACGACACCAAATCCTGCACCGCTAGGCGGTAAAACACTTCCTCGCCCTTTTGCGCCACCGTGAGCAAAGGGGCCTCGGCGATGGCCGTGTTGCGGCGGGGCGCGTCCAGGGGCCGCAGCATGGCGGCCAGCAAGTCGTTGCGCTGGGCCACTTCGGCGGCCAGCTGGCCGAGGAGCTGGGCCGCGGGCAGGCCCAGCAGCTCGCACATCACCGGGTTGGCCAGCAAAATGCGGCGGTTCTCGTCGAGCAGCAGCAGGCCCTCGTCGAGGCCGTCTACCACGCTGCGGGCCCGGTTGCGTTCGGTCACCAGCTCGGCCATGGTCGAGCTGCGGTACTCCTGGAGCTGCACCAGCATGCGGTTGAAGGCCCGCGCCACCCGCCCAAACTCGTCCCGGCTTTCCACCGGAATGCTGGCTTCGAAGTTGCTGCCCACGGCGTGCTCCAGGGCGTTGTTGAGCTTGCGCAGCGGCATCACGGCCGCCTCGGGCACGCTGGCCACCAGTAAGATGGCCAGCAGCACGGCCAGCGTGGCGGCCAGCAGCAGGTTGCGGCCGGCCCCGGTGGCCTGCTGGCCCAGGCGCTGGTTTTTGCGCTTCAGGGCCTCGGTGTTCAGCCGAATCATGCGGTGCGTTTGGGCGCGCAGCTGCTCCAGCACCGGCGTGGCGGGCTGGCGCTGGAAGGCGTCGAAGGCCTGGGTCAGCGAATCGACCAGGGCCCGCTCGCCCGGCTCCGTGATGTTGCCCGCCTCGCTGGTGAGGGCCCCCTGGAAGCGCGGCCCGGCCGCCGGGGCCCCCGGCGCGGTTTCCATCCGGTCGAGGGCCTGTAGCATTATCTGGCCCAACTCGATGGAGTAGAAATTGGCCGTCAAAATATTGCGCGAGTTGCTACTGAGGCCCTGCACCGTGTAAAAGGCGTAGCCCCCAATGCTGCCCAGCAACACCAGCAAGGCCAGGAACCCCAGCGTAATCTTGGTTTTTAGGTTCATGGGAAGGTTAATTATAATTAGTTTATTAGGCCGTCATGCTGAGCGCAGCCGAAGCATCTCTACCGCTTCGTTGAACAATTGAATTAGTGAGCGGTAGAGATGCGCGCGGTTGGCGCGGGGCGCTGCCCCGTGCCGGCGACGAAGCGGACCCCGGGCCCGCAATCGCTGCCCGGTTGCCATAGCATCGTTCTAGGGTGCGGGCCCGAGGCCCGCTTCGTCGCCGGCACGGGGCAGCGCCCCGCGCCAACCGCGCAACGCCAATTCGTAATTCTAAAAATCAATACGTTACTAGATAAATGTCCAAATCGGGCGAGGTGCGGGCCACGGCCTGTACCAGGTCGCGGGTGACGCTGCGGCGCGCGAGGCGCTCCCAGCCAGATTTTTCGCCCGTCACGCCGCACACGAGCAGCGTCGCGTTTTTTTCCGCAGCTACCCGCCGGATGCTGCCCACCACATCGTCGGACTTCACTCGCAGAATCTGGGCCCCCAGCTCGGTGGCCAGCTGCAAGTTGTTGATGAGGTAGCGCTGGGCGGCCAGGCCGATGCGGTCGCCGTTTTCGCGGCCGGTCTGCACGTAAAGCACGTACCAGGCAGCGGCCCCGAACTGGTCGGCCAGGCGCGAGGTTTTGCGGATGATTTCCTTGGCGGCCTCGTCGTTGGTGTTGATGCAGGCCAGCAGGCGGTCGTCGTTGCGGCGCTGGGCGGCCACGGCGGGGGCCCCGCCCGCGTCGCTGTCGACCTGGCGGCCCAGGAACTGGGCCACCTCGCGGGCGGCCAGCCGCCGCAGCTGCAACAGGTTTTCGGGCTGGAAAAAGTTGGCCAGCGCGGTGGGCACCTTGGCCAGGTCGTAGATTTTGCCTTCTTCTAGCCGGGCCCGCAGCTCGGGCACGGTCAGGTCCACGTTCACCACCTCGTCGGCCAATTTAAACACCTGGTCGGGCACGCGCTCGGCCACTTCGGTGCCCGTTATCTTGAGCACTTGGTCGTGCAGGCTTTCCAGGTGCTGCACGTTGCAGGCCGTAATCACCGAAATGCCGGCCCGCACCAGCTCTTCCACGTCCTGCCAACGTTTTTCGTTGCGCGAGCCGGGCACGTTGGTATGGGCCAGCTCGTCGACCACCACCACGGCCGGGCGGCGCTTCAGCAGGCCGTCGAGGTCCATTTCCTCCAGGGCCCGGCCTTTGTAAAACACGCTCTTGCGCGGCATCACGGGCAGGCCCGCCAGCTGGGCCACGGTATTGGCCCGGCCGTGGGTTTCCACGTAGCCGATGAGCACGTCCACGTCGTGCTGCTGCAACTCGCGGGCTTCGAGCAGCATGCGGTAAGTTTTGCCCACCCCGGCGGCCAGGCCCACGTAAATTTTCAGCCGCCCGCGCCGCCGCTCCTGCACCAGGCGCAGGAACCGCTCGGCGGATCGGTCGCGCAGCTGGTCTTCGTCGGGGAGCATAGTTGGTGGTGCTTGGTTGATGGTGCTTGGTGTTTGGGCCCGTTGTCGTTGCGAGCGCAACGCAGTGGAGCGCGGCAATCCGTCCTGGTTTTCAGCGATGAGCCTTTTGTCGTGATGAATCTTTACTTAAGCGGATTGGGCGTTTAAAGAGGGTTCACATTAGAAGGTTGGTCGCTGAAGACCAGGACGGATTGCTTCGTCATTCTTCCTCGCAATGACAAAAACCAAGCACCACCAACCAGGCCCTAAAATGTCAATCCCAACAGCGTGGTAACGGCAACGTCGGTGCGGCGCGGGGTTTTATCTTTGATGTAGGCATTGTCGCGGTCGACGAACTCCTTGGCCTCGGCCCGCAGAATCACACGCGGCACGGGCAGGTAGTCGAAGCCGATGGAGTAGCCGGCCGTGCGCAGGCCCCCCACGCGGGTGGTGGCCTGCACGCCGGCCGGGTCGTGGAAAAACTCAGCGCGCGCCACCACGCCGGCGTGCGTCGTGAGGCGGCGGCGCACAATAAAGGACCCGCCTTGCCAGGCGTTGTAGTTCCGGCCGCCGCGCTGCTCTTCCCAGCCGGTGTCGAAGGCCGCCGCAAGCTTCCACTGGGCCGTGGGGTCGTAGGTGGCGTAGAAATCGTGGAAGTAGCGCAGCTGCCGGCCCAGCGAATCCGGCAGGTTGTGCCCGTCGCCCACGAAGGTGCTGGAGTTGAGCAGCCACTTCGGGCCGGGCCGGAACTGCACCTGCGTGCCGAACGCCTCGTTTTGGTTGCGGTCGCGAATCACCTGCCAGCCGTTAATGGCCAGCACCGAAAACAGCCACTTCTTGCCCTTGTCAAAGGTGAGCTTGGCCCCCGCCTCGTAATAAGGCGAGTTGTCGGCCATGATGGAGCGGGTGAGCGTGAGGTTGTCGCGCGAGTTGGGGCCCTCCAACCCGATGTGCGAGAGGAAAATGCCCGCGTCGAGCCAGAAGTATTTGGCGAGTTTCACGCCGCCCCAGGCCTCGTAGATGTTCTTGAAAATCTGCGGCTCGGCGGCGTAGTTGGCGTCGGGGTACGTGCCGGTCTGGATGGCGAAGGTGCCCCGCAGCTGGTTGCTCGTGTAGCGGGCCCCGAGCAGGGCCAGGTTCACGGCAATCTGGTTGTGCAGGTTCTCGGAATAGATAAAGCCGGGCCGCTCCAGGCTGGCGGGGTTGTTGAAATCGTAGCCGTAGTACACGCCCACGTAGCCGAAAAACTCGGGCTTGGGGTTGGCCTTCGCTGTATCGGCGGCAGCCGCGGCGGTTGTGGCGGCCGTAGCCGTGGGCGCGGCGGGCGGGGCGGTGGTGGTCGTGGACGTGGGCGCGGAAACCGTCTGGGCGATTGCCCCCGACGAGGGCAACAACGCAAGCAGCGCGACAAGAAGCGATAGAAGTTTGGTCATAGCTAGTTAGCGTGGTCCGCCGCAAGGGTCAGTCGCGGGTGAGCAGCAGTTCGGGCCGCTCGGGCGTGAGCAGGGGAATGTTTTCGATGGTGAGCGACGAGTTGTCGAGCCCGAAGCTTTGCTGCTGGCTGGCTCCGAGCCAGCGCAGGGCCCCCGAGAGCCGCGCCACCAGCCGCTGCCAGCCGCTCAGCGACTGGGCGAAGGGCAGGGTGGGGTTGAGGATGACGAACTGGAAATCGCCCACCACGTCCTCGTCCCGCAGCGACTCGTAGCGCGAGGTGATGTCGATTTCCTTGTTTTTCACCAGGTCCGACACCACTTGCCGGAACATGTAGTTGATGGCGTGGTCGACGCGGAAGCCCAGCCGGAATTCGATGCGCACCAGGTCGTCTTGCAGCAGGGTGGTGGCGTGGTAGGTTTTCGTGTACGGGTCGTCGGTCGTCACCACGTGCACGAGGTAGTAGATGTCGGCCCGCTTGGGGTTTTTGCGGAAGATGGAGTGAACGATGCCGTTCTCGATCAGCTTCGGGTCGTCGGAGTCGGTGAGGTACACGAGGTGGGTGGCAAACTTGGGCACCGACTCGTCGGCGCTCAGCTTTTTGAGCAGCGGCAGCCAGTTAGCCAGCGGCACGTATTTGTTCAACTCCAGAAATAGCCGGCGGCCCTGGATCCAACTCACCATCACGAGCAGCAGCGCCAGCCCCAGCAGCACGCTGATGTAGCCGCCCTCGGGAAACTTGCGCAGGTTGGCCACCAGAAACGACCCTTCGACCGTGAAGTACAAGAGCAGAAACCCGCCGATCCAGGCCACCGGGGCCCGGCGCAGGCGCAGGTAGTAGGCCAGCAGCACGGTGGTCATCAGCATGGTCACCGTCACGGCCAGCCCGAAGGCGGCCTCCATCCGGCTCGACTCGCGGAAGTGCAGCACCACGCCCACGCAGCCGGCGCACAAAATCCAGTTCAGCGACGGCACGTAGGCCTGCCCGCGCAGCTCGGTGGGGTACATCACCTTCACCTTGGGCCAGAAGCGCAACTGCAACGCCTCGATGATGAGGGTGAACGAGCCCGAAATGAGGGCCTGCGAGGCGATGATGGTGGCCATGCAGCAGATGATGATGGCCGGCAGCAGGCCCCACGCCGGCACCATAAGAAAGAACAAGTTCCGCTCGCCGAGCGGGGCCCCCAGGTGCTGAAGCAGCCAGGCCCCCTGGCCCAGGTAGTTGAGCAGCAGGCAGGTTTTGACGAAGCCCCACGACACGTAGATGTTGCGCCGGCCCACGTGGCCCATGTCGGCGTACAGCGCCTCAGCCCCCGTGCTGCACAAAAAGATGGAGCCCAGCAGCCAGAACGCCCCCGGCAGGGCGGTAATCATGTGCACGGCGTAGTACGGGTTCAGGGCCCGCAGAATGCTCAGGTCCTGCACCAGGTACTGGGCCCCGAGCAAGGCCAGCATGGTGAAAAACACCAGCATGATGGGCCCGAACAGCTTGCCGATGATGTCGGTGCCGAACTGCTGAAACGTGAACAAGGCCACCAGAATCACCAGCACGATGGGCACGGTGTCCAGGTTGGGCTTGAGCATGCGCAGCCCTTCAATGGCCGACGCCACCGAGATGGGCGGCGTGATGATGCCGTCGGCCAGCAGCGCCGCCGCCCCGATGATGGCCGGCAGGTACAGCCACTTGATTTTCAGCCGCCGCAGCAGGGCGTAGAGCGACAAAATGCCGCCCTCGCCGTGGTTGTCGGCCCGCATGGCGATGAGCACGTACTTGACCGTGGTGAGCAGCGTGAGCGTCCAGATGATGGCCGACACGGTGCCCAGCACCACTTCTTCCGTCACGGGCCGGCTCACGAATACGCCCCGCACCGTGTAGAGCGGCGAGGTGCCGATGTCGCCGTACACGATGCCCAGCGCGATGAGCGAGCCGGCGGCGGTGATGCGCTGGTGCAGCGTGCTGTGGCCTGCGGGCTCGGCGGCGGGCGTGGCGGTGGAAACGAGGGGTTGCATAGGCGGTCGGGGAAGCGCGGACCGGCCCGTTCCGGTCGCGCTTACTACGCGGGGCTAGAGGCGGAAGTTTACCGCGAAAATGAGGCGGTTCTCGTAGTCGCGCAAGTCGGGCTGGTACGTGGCCGGAACGGCCTGGTCGGCGTAGCCGCTGGGCGAAGTGGTGCCGCCGGGCCCCGCAAAGTAGGGCACGTTGGCCGAGCGGTGCAGGTACTCCACGCGGAACGTTACGAAGTCCGACGGCATCATGTCCAGGGTAATCGTGCCTTCTTCGGCCCGCAGGTTTTTGGGGTCGGTGCGGGTGAAGGCGTTGGTGCCGTCGCCGCCCGGCACGGCCGGGTTGAAGCTGAGGTAGCGCGAGGGGTTATTAACGAAGCCGATGCGGGTGGTCACGGCCAGCTTGTTTTTGGCGAACCACAGGCGGTTGGCCAGCGAGCTGCCCACCATGTAGTTGTTCTTGAGGGCCACGCCGTCGCCGCTCTGAAAGCCGAAGTGTGTGTTGATGCTGAACGCGGCCTGCGTGATGCCGTGCAGGGGCCCCCGCTTGTCCTTGTGGTAGTAGCGGGCCACGACGGAGTTATCGTGGTGGAAGCGCTGCACGTTGGGGTAAGACGCCCGGCCGTTGGCGGCGCTGTCGGTGCCGGGGCGCGAGTCGTTGCCGTAGTAGAAGTTGGCCACCAGTTGCAGGTTCTCGTTGGGCCGGTAGTAGTTGGAGCTGCCGATGGCCGGGCGGTTGTTGTAGGTGTTGTAGGTCTGCCAGCCGTTCATCAGCCACAGCTCGGTCTTAAACTTCTTGCTGGGGTAGAACTGCGCCCGGGCCCCCTGGAAGTAAAAGGGCGTAAAGTCGCAGATCAGTGAGCGCTGGTAGCTCCAATTTTCTTGGGTCACGTAGCTTTCCAGGCCGATGTAGCTCATGAAAATGCCCAGCTCTACGTTCAGCCCATACGCCACGTTGAAGTGGTAACCGGCGGCCGCCTCGCGCAGGTACTTCAGGTTGTTGGCCGTGATGCCCACGTTGTTATTCAGGCCGCTGGCCCCGACGTTGGTGCCCGTGTTGCGCCCGCGCAGCACCGAAGCGTCGGTTTCCTGCACCACATTCAGCATCGAGCCGGTTTGCAGCCACACGCGGCCGATGATGTTCTTGTAGTTCGACTCGATGCCGATGCTGGCCAGGGCCACCGAAAATTCCTGGGCGCGGCCCGTCACCGCCGAAATGGTTTGGGTGTGGTCCAGGGGCCGGGCAAAGTTGTAGTTGTAGTAGCCGTCGAGGAAGGTGGTCGCCGTGAGCACCGTTTCGCCGCTGGCGTCTTTGACTTGCAGCGGGAAGTTCTGCTGGCGGTTTTGGCCGTTCACCCAGCTCAGGTCCATTCCGTCGAAGGGGATTTTAGTGGGCGCGACGTAGGGCACAACTTTGGCCGTGTCGCCTTTGACGAGCGGGTTTTGAGCGGCTCCGGTTTCGGTGCTTTTTTGGGCCAGCGCCGGGGCCAAGGTGCCGGCGGCCAGCAGGGCCGTCAGCAGGGGTTTGTGCAACGCGCGACGAGAGAAGTCTTTCATAAAACTTTGGGGATGGGAATTAAACCAGTGCCTCCCCGGCCACCGATGAAGGCCACGCGGGGAGGACTTTTAAAAAGTAATGAGGGAAGAAAAAAGGGCAATGGTGGTGAATTACCGAGCTCAAACTATCAACTCGATGGCCACCCACAGCAGGAATAAAAAAATCACGGCAGCTTTCATGGCAAAGCAAGGGCAAGGGCCGCTAGCGGCCGGTGGGCGCAGCAAGTTGATCGAGCGCCAAATTGAGGCGCAGCACGTTCACTACCGGGGGGGCCAGCGGGCCGCCTTCGGTGTTGGCCTGCACCAGCGCGGCGAGGCGGGCCGGGGCCAGGCGGCGGGCCCGGGCCACGCGGGCCACCTGCACCAGGGCCCCCTGGGGCGAGAGGTGCGGGTCGAGGCCCGAGCCGCTGGCCGTCACCAGCTCGGCGGGTACGTCGGCGGCTTTCAGGCCGGGGTTGAGGCGCAGGAACGTGTCGAGCCGGGCCTTCACCTGGGCCAGGTACTCGGGGTTGCTGGGCCCCTTGTTGGAGCCGCCCGAGCCCTGGGCGTTGTAGTCCACGGCCGAGGGCCGGGTGTTGAAGTAGCCGGGTTTGCTGAATTTCTGGCCCACGTCGGCGAAGCCCACCACCCGGCCGCCGCGGCTGAGCTGCGCGCCTTCGCCGTGGCCGGGGGCCAGCTGGGCCGCCGCCCACACAATGGCGGGGTAAACCACGCAGCACAGCACCAGCAAAGCCAGCGAGAGGCGCAAAGCAGAAAGAATATTGGATTTCATGAGTTTGCTTGGCAGGGATGGTTGGCGCGGGGCTCTGCCCCGTGCCGGTTATTAGCGGGCCTCGGGCCCGCAATCGTTGAACGGTCGGCATGAGCGTCGGCCTGGGGTGCGGGCCAGAGGCCCGCGGCAAGCGGGCACGGGGCAGAGCCCCGCGCCATCGTTCAGATTTACACAAAAACCCCCACCACCAGGTCAATGATCTTGATGCCGATGAAGGGCACGATGACCCCGCCCAGCCCGTACACCAGCAGGTTGCGGCGCAGCAGCGCCGAGGCCCCGATGGGCGTGTAGCTCACCCCGCGCAGGGCCAGCGGCACCAGCGCCGGGATGATGAGGGCGTTGAAAATGACGGCGCTCAGAATGGCCGACTGCGGCGAGTGCAGCCCCATGATGTTCAGGGCCCGCAGGCTGGGGATGGCCACCATGAACAAGGCCGGCACGATGGCGAAGTACTTGGCCACGTCGTTGGCGATGCTGAACGTGGTGAGCGTGCCGCGCGTCATCAGCAGCTGCTTGCCGATTTCGACCACCTCAATCAGCTTGGTGGGGTCGTTGTCGAGGTCCACCATGTTGCCGGCTTCCTTGGCGGCCTGGGTGCCCGAGTTCATGGCCACGCCCACGTCGGCCTGGGCCAGGGCGGGGGCGTCGTTGGTGCCGTCGCCCATCATGGCCACCAGCTTGCCGGCCTGCTGCTCGGCGCGGATGTACTGCATCTTGTCCTCCGGCTTGGCTTCGGCGATGAAGTCGTCCACGCCGGCTTTCTCGGCAATGAATTTGGCCGTGAGCGGGTTGTCGCCGGTCACCATCACCGTTTTGATGCCCATCTTTCGCAGGCGCTCGAACCGCTCCTGGATGCCGGGCTTGATGATGTCCTGTAGCTCGACCACGCCCAGCACCCGGTCGTTTTCGCTCACCACCAGCGGCGTGCCGCCGTTGCTGGCCACCGCCTTCACCCGCTCGGCCACATCGTCGTGGTACGCTTCGCCGGCGGCTTCGGCCAGGCGGCGGATGGCGTCGGCCGCGCCCTTACGGATGCGCCCGCCGTGGGCCAGCGTCACGCCCGAACTGCGGGTTTCGGCCGTGAACTTGATCAGCTCCGCGCCCGCCAGCTGGGCTTGCAGGGCCTGGGGGTCCACCTGGTGGTCGCGGGCCAGCTCCACGATGCTTTTGCCTTCGGGCGTTTCATCGGTGAGCGAGCTGAGGGTGGCCCGCTCCACAAATTCCGGCAGGCCCACGCCGGGCGCGGGCCAGAAGTGCGTGGCCTTGCGGTTGCCGATGGTAATGGTGCCGGTTTTGTCGAGCAGCAGCACGTCGATGTCGCCGGCCGTTTCCACGGCCTTGCCGCTCTTGGTGATGACGTTGGCGCGCAGGGCCCGGTCCATGCCCGCGATGCCGATGGCCGAAAGCAGGCCCCCAATCGTAGTCGGAATCAAACACACGAAGAGGGCGATGAAGGCCGAGACGGCAATCGGCGTCTTCGAGTATTCGGCGAAGGGCTGCAACGTGACGCACACAATCACGAACACCAGCGTGAAGCCGGCCAGCAGGATGGTAAGAGCGATTTCGTTGGGCGTTTTCTGGCGCGACGCGCCTTCCACCAGCGCAATCATCTTGTCGAGAAACGACTCGCCGGGGGCCGTGCTCACCACCACTTTGATGCGGTCGGAGAGCACCTTGGTGCCGCCCGTCACGGACGATTTATCGCCGCCCGCCTCGCGGATCACCGGGGCCGACTCGCCGGTAATGGCCGACTCGTCGATCGTGGCCAGGCCCTCCACAATTTCGCCGTCGGTGGGAATGATCTCGCCGGCTTCCACCAGGAAAAACTGCCCTTTGACGAGTTGCGCCGAGCTGACTTCGGTGACGTTGCCGGCCTCGTCTACGACGCGGGCGGGGGTTTCCTCGCGGGTTTTGCGCAGGCTTTCGGCCTGGGCCTTGCCGCGCGCTTCGGCAATGGCCTCGGCGAAGTTGGCAAACAGCAAGGTGAGGAACAGCACGACGAACACCGTGAAGTTGTAGCCGAAGCTGCCCTGCGCGGCGTCGGGCTTCAGGAGCAGGCCCAGGGTCACGAGCAACATCACCACGGTGCCGATTTCCACGGTGAACATCACCGGGTTGCGGAACATGACGCGCGGGTTGAGCTTCACGAACGCCTGCCCGACGGCTTCGCGAACGAGCGCGGGCTGAAAAAGAGATTGGGATTGGGAAGCCATGTTAAGAGCAAATCAGGAGGCGAGAAGGCCCGTGGAGCCTATGAGCAAGCCCGCGGAGCTTATGAGGAAGCCCGCGGAGCATATGCGCAGGCTTGTGGAGTTTATGAGCACGCACTTGGAGCTTATGAGCAGTCATTTTGCACGTATGAGCAGGCTTTTGGGGCGTATGAGCAGATGTTTTGCACGTATGAGCAGGCTTTTGGGGCGTATGAGCACGCACTTTGTGCAGTTGGCGGATGGCGCGGGGCTCTGCCCCGTGCCGGTTATGGGCGGGCCTCGGGCCCGCACCTTGGAACGACGCTTGTGCCAACCGTGCGGCGATTGCGGGCCCGAGGCCCGCCCGTAGTCCGCACGGGGCAGAGCCCCGCGCGATATTGATTGAGAAATTAATACAGCGAGAAATGCTCGGCCAGGGGCCCCAGGGCCAGGGTGGGGAAGAAGGCCAGCGCGGCGATGATCCAAATCACGAAGAAGACCATGACGCCGAACGTGGCCGTGTCGAGCTTGAGCGTGCCGGCCGACTCTGGGATGTACTTTTTGCGGGCCAGCAGGCCGGCAATGGCCACCGGCCCGATGATGGGCAGGTAGCGTGCGAGCAGCATCACGACGCCGGTGCTGATGTTCCACCACGGCGTGTTGTCGCCGAGGCCTTCGAAGCCCGAGCCGTTGTTGGCGGCCGACGAAGTGTACTCGTACAGCATCTCGGAGAAGCCGTGGTAGCCGGGGTTGTTCAGCCAGGCGGCCAGGCCCTTGGGGTCGGCGGCGAAGAGGTGGGAAGCCAGGGCCGTGCCGCTGAGGATGAGCAGCGGGTGCAGCAGGGCGATGATGACGGCAATTTTCATTTCGCGGGCCTCAATCTTTTTGCCCAGCATTTCGGGCGTTCGGCCCACCATCAGGCCCGAGATGAACACGGCCACGACGATGAACACGAAGAAGTTGAGGAAGCCCACGCCCACGCCGCCGTAAAAGGCGTTGGTCATCATGCCCAGCAGCGTGTTCATGCCCGCAATGGGCATCAGCGAGTCGTGCATGGCGTTCACCGAGCCGTTGCTAGTAACAGTGGTGGTGATGGCCCAGAGCGCCGAGGCAGGGGCCCCCAGGCGCATTTCCTTGCCTTCGAGCGAGCCTAAACGTTGGTCCACGCCCAGGCGGGCGATGGCGGGGTTGCCGTGCATTTCATAGTACACGGCGGGCACTTGCAGCAGCAGGTAGCCGGCCGTCATCACCCCGAACACCATCCAGCCCAGCCGGGGCCGCTTCAGGTAGTAGCCGAACGCCAGAGCCATGGCGATGGGAATGAGGATGATGCTTATGTTCTCGACGGCGTTGGTGAGAAAAGTCGGATTTTCGAGCGGGTGGGCCGAGTTGACGCCGAAGAAGCCGCCGCCGTTGGTGCCCATCTGCTTGATGCCGATCAGGGCGGCGGCGGGGCCCCGGCTCACCACGGCCGAGTCGCCCTGCACCGTCACGAGGGGCATTTTGGCCTGGAACGTCATCGGCGTGCCTTGGAAGACTACTACCAGGGCCACTACGAGCGAAAGCGGCAGCAGCACCCGCGTGAGGCTCTTCACGAAGTAGTTGTAGAAGTTGCCCAGCCGGTCGTTGGTGCCTTCGCGCAGGGCGTTGAACACCACCACGCAGGCGGCCATGCCGGTGGCGGCCGTCACAAATTGCAGGAACATCAGGCAGGCCAGCTGCGAGAAGTACGTGGCCCCCGACTCGCCCGAGTAGTGCTGCAAGTTGCAGTTCACCAGGAACGAGACGGCCGTGTTGAACGCCTGGTCGGGCGACATCGACGGGTTGTGGTCGGGGTTGAGCGGCAGGTGGCCCTGGGTGGAGAGCACAAGCATGGCCCAAAAAAACCAGGCGAGGTTGATGGTGAGCAGGGCCCCGATGTGCTGCTGCCAGGTCATTTCCCGCGCGGGGTTGATGCCGCCGAGCCGAAACAGCCCGCGCTCCAGGGGTCCCACGAAGTCGGACCAGCTGCGGTCGCCGCGGTAGATAGTCGCCAGATAGCGCCCCAGCGGGATGGCCAGCAGCACCGTAGCCCCGAAAATGGCAATAATGGCGAGGAGTTCTTGAGACATGGAAATCAATGGGTGGTTGGGTGAATGGGTGATTGAATGAATGAAGAGGAGCCGGGCCGTTGCCCACTCGCCCATTCAGTCATTCAGCCATTCGCTCGTTTAAAATTCCTCCGGCCGGAGCAGCACGTAGCAGAGGTAGCCGAACGTGGCCAGCGCAAGGGCAAAAAGGGCAATCATCATGGCGGGGCCGGGAGTTAGATGTGGTCAAAAAAATCGACCGACTTGTAGAAGAGCCAGAAGCCGGCCACGCCAACGGCGGTGAGGACCGGGAGCATAAGCAAAGGAGACATTGCAGAGGGATTAGATCGGGAAACGGTGCCGGATGGCGAAACTGCACCTTGCTAAAGCCGCGCCCAGCTGGGACCAGTCGTTGGCTGGACGCGGTAACAATTTGTTGTTCAGTCGAATAAAATACTGAGATTGGGCTGCGCGCGGTGGGCGTGGAGACGCCGACCGCCCCGTTTTGGTAGGGTGTTTACCAAAACGGAAGGCTGCCCGGGGCCTACGGCAGCATGGCGCAGTGCTGCTGCACGTAGGCCCGGTACAGACCGGCCGGCATGAACAGGCGCACGAGCTGGCTGTCGCGGGTACAACCGTCCAGGTGCAGGCTGTAGAGGTACACGTTTTCGACGGCGGCGGCCAGGCAGGCGTCGCCGCGCTGCAAAAGCTCGTCGGCCACGTCGAAGCAGCGCTGCAACCGGGCCAGCTCGCCGGCTACGGCGGCGGTGCGGGTGTACGCGGCGAAGCAAACCAACTGCCGGTACACGCTGGCCAAGTTGGTGGGAGCGTGCAGCTCGGCATCCAGTTCGGGGAAATTGTCCGTCAGCAAGCCGGCGGTTTGGGCGGGGCTCATCATAATAAAAAGGTGAGTTGGTGAAAAAGCAGCGTTCGCCGGCTCAAGGCTCCGCCCCGGCGCGCTACCGCACGGGGCGGAACCAGCCGCGGTTCGGCCAACTGCCGGAACGTCGAATGGCTCGGGCCGCTTTGTTCAAGGCCTGCGCCAGCCGCGGCGGTCGGCAATGCCAACTTGCACTGTTGGCTGATAGTCAATAAATAACAATTATATCTCCCTGGCTAGAACGCGTCCAGGGCCGGCAGTAAACGCCCCAAAACGGTAGAGTGCGTACCGTTTTGGGGTGGCCGGTGGCTTGGGAGCAGCGGGCCCCCGGCGGGCCAGCCCACCAACCCATTACGGCAAGGGCCCTACCATAATGGAAGAGTGCCTTTGCACGGAAAGTGCTTTTACAGGTCGCCAAGGCCTATTCACGCGGTTGGCACCGTCTTGGTCGGGGCGCTGGTGCCCGCTGGCACTTCTCCCGGGGGCCCTCTCTCGCCCTGATGCCCGACCAACTCACCGAAATAACCCATGCCGCCCGCAGCTACTACGCCCAGGCGGCCCGCGTTCCGATCACCGCCACCGATTTTTTCGATTGGCTTCAGCAGCTCATTCCCGCCGAGCGGGCTGAATTCCAAGCCAAAGGCTTTGCCATCGCCCAGACCGAACGCTCGTTTCTGCGCTTCGCGCTGGAGCTGCGCGGCGTTTCCATGCGCGAGTACATGATGGAGCATTTGTCAATCCGGGCCTTCGAGCTGTGGACGACTCACGCCGAATTCAACGGCGACTTGCCCGACCGTTTCTGTCGGGTTTAAGCCAAAGCTGCGCCATTGTTATGCTGAACACCTTAAATGTAGTGCTGCTTTTTGTGCTGGCCGCTGGGCTGTCCTGGCCCGTGGGCCGCTACCTGGCCCGCGTGTACGGTGACCAGCGCACCTGGCTCGACCCCGTGCTGGAGCCCCTGGAGCAAGGAATTTACCGCCTCACCGGCCTGCATCCGGGCCGGGCCATGACGTGGCAGCGCTACGTAGGGGCCCTGCTCGGCATCAACCTAGTCTGGCTGGCGTGGGCGGTGGGCATCCTGCTGGTGCAAAACCGGCTGCCGTTCTGGAACCCCGACAACATTCCGGCGATGGAGTTCACCCAGGCCCTGCACACGGCCGTGAGCTTTCTCACCAGCACCAACGCCCAGCACTACTCGGGCGAAACCGGGGCCTCGTACTTTGCCCAGATGGCAGTGTTCACGTTTTTGCAGTTCGTGAGCGCCGGCACCAGCCTGGCCGCCGGCGTGGCCGTGGTGCGGGCCCTGGGCCGCACCGACGAGAAAGGGAACATGGGCAACTTTTACCAGGACCTGGTGCGCTCC
Organism: uncultured Hymenobacter sp.; assembly: GCA_964242665.1. Lineage (GTDB taxonomy): Bacteria > Bacteroidota > Bacteroidia > Cytophagales > Hymenobacteraceae > Hymenobacter. The sequence goes on along the minus strand of CAXTBA010000001.1, from coordinate 224,182 downwards.
TGCGTGCGGGTGCTGCTGCCGGTGTGCTTGGTGTTTTCGGTGCTGTTTGAGCTGGGCGGCGTGCCGATGACCTTCGCCGGGGCCGCCCGCCACGCCACCCTCGAAGGCGCGGCCAGCACCGTGGCCCGGGGCCCGGTGGCCGCCATGCTGTCTATTAAAGAGCTGGGCTCGAACGGCGGCGGCTTCTTCGGCCCGAACGACGCCCACCCGTTCGAGAACCCCACGTTTTTCACGTTTGCCGTGCACCACGTGGCGGTAATGCTCCTGCCCATGGCCTTCGTGGTAATGCTGGGCTACTACCTGCGCCGGCCGCGCTTCGCCGCCATGGTTTTCGCGGTGATGACGGCCGGCCTGCTGCTGCTGGCCGCGCCCGCCGTGTGGATTGAGCAGCGCGGCAACCCGGCCCTGACGGCCATGGGCATCGCCACCGCGCCGGGCGGCAACAGCCTGGAAGGCAAAGAAATGCGATTTGGCGTATTTCACACCGCGGCTTACGCAGGCATTAACATGGCCATTCCGGCCGGCACCCTGGCGGGGGCCCAGGACAGCTACGCGCCGCTCACGGGCGTACCGTTCATGCTGCTGATGCAGATTGACGCTTTCTTTGGCGGGCTGGGCACGGGCTTCCTCAACATGCTCGTTTACATCGTCATCGCTGCCTTCGTGGCCAGCCTGATGGTAGGCCGCACGCCCGAGCTGCTGGGCAAGAAAGTGGAAGCCCGCGAGATGCAGGCCGCCACCCTGACGGCCGTGGCGCAGCCCGTGGTGGTGCTGGCCTGCACCGGACTGGCCGCCTGGGTGTGGGCCACCACACCCGCCGCGGCCGATGCCCTGAAGTGGCTGCCCAACCCCGGCACCCACGGCTTCAGCACCATGCTCTACGAATTTATTTCGGGGGCCGCTGGCAACGGCTCGGGCTACGAGGCACTGGGCGACAATACCCCGTTCTGGAACCTGGTGCCCGTGCTGGCTATGCTCAGCGGGCGTTTTGTGCCCATCATCGGAGCGCTGATTATCGCGGCTGGTTTGCTCGTCAAGCCCGCTACCCCGCCCAGCCTGGGCGGCATCCGGCTGGAGTCGTTCACGTTCGGGGTGCTGTTGCTGCTGGTCATCGGCATTCTGGGGGCCCTGCTGTTTTTCCCGGCCCTCACGCTGGGGCCGCTGGCCGAGTATTTTAAAATTTAGCTGATAGCCGTTGGCTGTTAGCTTTTGAGCGGGTAAGGGCCGGCTGAGCAGGGCCCTTGCCCGCTCAAAGTTCAGCCACCGGTTACGGGCTTTCGCAGCACTTTTTTCTCGTTTACATTTCTCATTGATAAAAAGCTAACAGCTAACAGCTATTAGCTAACAGCTTAAATATTAGTTAACAACTTAAAAACAATGGCTTTCCTTCGTCCCGTCTTGCTGAGCGGCCTGTTGCTGCTGTTGTTTGGATTTGCGTTTCCGGGGCTGATTTGGGCCCTGGCCCAGCTGACGCCCGAACGGGCGGCGGGCTCGCCGGTGGTGGCCAACGGCCGCGGGGTGGGCTTCCGCTACATCGGCCAGAAATTCGCCCGGGCCCGCTACTTCCAGGGCCGGCCCTCGGCCGTGGACTACAGCGCCGCCGCCACGGGGGCGTCAAACCTCAGCCCGACCAACCCCGTATTTTTGGCCCAGGCGAAAGCCCGGCTCGACACCTTTCTGCGCCAAAACCCGGGCGTGGCCCGCACCCAGGTGCCCGCCGAGCTGGTCACCGCCAGCGGCTCGGGCCTCGACCCCGACCTCTCGCCCGCCGGGGCCCTGGTGCAGGTGGCACGCGTGGCCAGTGCCCGCCGCCTGGCCCCCGCCCGCGTGCAGGCCCTGGTGCAAGCCCAGACAGAGGGCCCCTGGCTGGGCTTCGTGGGCCCGGCCCACGTGAACGTGCTGCAACTCAACCTGGCGCTTGACCAATTGCGCCCTTAATTCTTGCCCTTTTTTTCCGTGAAAAAGTTTTTTTCGCCACGGCAACAGCGGCCTTTGCCTTAGCAACTCTACGCATACCCGTCATAGCAACGGCCGGGCCCTGCCGCAGCCAGCGCTGCCGCTTCCGAGCGGTGAGTGGATCGGCCCGGTCATCGGGGCCCCCGACCACACGTCGGTTTGCCCACTACAAATGGCCTTGGGAGGCAAGGCCACCGGCCAGTTCCGGGTGTACGGCCGGATTAACCCGTCGTACACGGCCAGCACGTCCAAAAACTCCAACATTCCGGTCGCCCACAACATCAAGCCCAACGCCTTCGTGCTGGACCAGGCCGTGCTGCGCTTCGAGCGCGTGATGAACACGGTGCAGACCGACCACGTGGGCTGGGGCTTCCACTCAATGTGCATGTACGGCATCAACTATAAGGGTTGCGCAAATAAGTGAAGAAAGCACGGTCATGTTCCGCGGCGGAGCATAACCGGGCTTTTTTCATTTGTTTGTATGGGCTATTGCTCGCCTAGGCTGTATTCCTGAATCTTGCGGTAGAGCGTGGTGAGGCCGATGCCCAGCACGCGCGCCGCCTCGGTCTTGTTGCCGCGGGTTTCGAGCAGGATGCGGCGGATGTGCTGCTCCTCCACGCGGCGCAAGCTGCGCTCGTCGCCGGTGTCCAGGGCCCCGGCGGCGTCGGCCGCGGCCAGCTGCACTTCCACGGGCAGGCCGTCGAGGGCCAGCGGCTGGCCGGCGGGGGTGAGGATGGTGGCGCGTTCGAGCACATTTTTCAACTCGCGCACGTTGCCCGGCCAGGCGTAGCGCTGTAGAGCCCGCATAGCTTCTTCGGTGAGGGTCAGGGGCTGGCGAGTGAGCTTAGCGGCGAGCTGCCGCGAATAAAACGCCACCAGCGCGGGCAGGTCGGCCCGGCGGGCGCTCAGGGGCGGCACCACTACTTCAAACCCCGCCAGGCGATAGTACAAATCGGGCCGAAAGCGGCCCTGGTCGGCCTCCTGGCGCAGGTTGCGGTTGGTGGCGGCTATCAGGCGCACGTTGGCGCGGGTAGGCCGGGTGTCGCCAATTTTCAGAAACTCCTGGGTTTCGAGCACCCGCAGCAGCTTGGCCTGGAGGCCCAGCTCCAACTCCCCGATTTCGTCGAGAAACAGCGTGCCGCCGCTGGCTTCTTCAATCAGCCCTTTCTTGTCGACCTGGGCCCCCGTGAAGGCCCCTTTGCGGTAGCCAAACAGCTCCGATTCGAGCAACTCGCGCGAGAAAGCGCTGCAATTGACGGCCACAAACGCCTTCTGCCGCCGCCCGCTGGCCTCGTGGATGGCGTGGGCAAACAGCTCTTTGCCCGCGCCGGTAGGGCCCCCAAGCAGCACGGTGGCATCGGTGGGCGCTACCTGGCGGGCTAAGTGCTTGGCTTGTTCCAGGGCCGGCGCGTGGCCCACAATGGCGTCGAAAGTGGTCTGGGTACTGGCTACTTGCCGCTCCAAATCGGCCACCCGGCGCTGGAGGCGGGCTTTTTCCACGGCCCGCTCCGCCACCACCAGCAGCTGGTCGTCGGAGTCGCCCTTGGTGAGGTAGTCGAAGGCCCCCGCCTTCATGGCCCGCACCCCATCGGCCACGGTGCCGTAGGCCGTCACCAGCACCACTTCTGCCAAAGGAGCCTTCTCCTTGAAACGCGGCAGTAGCTCCACGCCGTGGCCGTCGGGCAGCTTCACATCAGATAATATCAGCAGCACCTCGTCGGTATGCTCCTGCAAAACTTGCAGGCCGCGTCGGGCATCAGCGGCCTGCAGCACGGTGTAGCCTTCCAGTTCCAGCAGCCGCCCCACCACAGTGCGCAACTGGGCTTCGTCGTCAATCAGCAAAATGGTGCCGGTGGGCATGGGCAGGCGTGAAAAGCAGAGTTGCAAAGATCGACACTACGAGCTGTCCGTTATGCAAAAAGGCCCCGCACCAAGTGATGCGGGGCCTCTATAAGCGCTAGCGAGAGAGCAGTAAAACGCTTAAAATTTGTCCCAGAAGATTTTCGTGGTCACTTTATCACCGCCAATGGCTGTTGCCGCAGCCGTGTAATTAGTACCGTTAATGTTCTGCTCATCAAACGGATACGGGAAACGCAGGGGAAGAGCCGATTGTGCGTCGGCCGGGGCCTTGAGCACGGGCGTATCGAGTCGACGCCAAGTGGTCCAAGCTTGCACGGGCTGGTTGTACAACGCGATCCACGCCTGGTTGCCGATTTTGATTTTGGGTGAGGAGCCGGCAGCCGTGGCGTACGCCACGCTGGGCTGGGCCAAGTAGGTAGACGCATCGGCGGTCGAGCCTCCCCAACTCTGAATAGACGCTGTAATAGCCGCATTGTAGTGCGAGGTTACATCGCCACCTACATTGAAGCCACGGGCAGCAGCTTCGGCTAGCAGGAACTCTACTTCCGAGTAAGATTCCAGTTCTGCTGGCAATGTGGGGTTTTGCAGCGGAGCGCCTGGGTTCGAGGCAGTGGTATAATCGTTACTATCCCCGTAAGATCCTCCAACATATTTGCCCTTATTAGTACCAGCAATAGCGGGCAGGAAATAACTAGATAGGCGAGGGTCTTTGAAGTACAGCAAAGTATCGATGAAGAAACTGGTGCCCACAAAATCTTTGCGGCCGCTCTGCACTAAGCTTTCCCAGAGTGGATTGGTACCGGGGGGCGATGAGGAGAACTTGAAAGCTGCCTCATCAGCATTAGATGTAAACACGGCTTTAGCAGCTTCTTCGGCCTGCGTTTTGGCTCGGGCAGCGTCAGCATCCGCAGTGGTTATCGCCATGCGCAACTTTAGTGAGTTAGCAAACTTTATCCAACTGGTCATATTGCCGTTGTAGATAAGGTCGGCGCTACCCAAGCCAGCTGAACTTGTTTTCATCGTTCCAATCGCGGCATTCAATCGGGCAAATAAGTCGGTGTAGATGGTAGCCGCATCATCGTAGGCCGGCTGCCCGATGGTGTAATCGAGGGCCTGCTTGTAAGGCACGTTGCCATAGGTGTCAACTAGCACCGTCCAAGCGTAAATCGACAGCACTTCGATGCAAGCCAGTTGATTCGCTTTAATGTTGGCATCTAAGGTGTTATCTGCCATAACAGTAGTCTTGGCTACTTGCAGATTGCTTAGCACACCCGGCGTAAAGGTTGGGTCAGTAGTGCCGCCCCCGAGGTATAAGTCGCGCCAAAAGGTACGGTTGATTTGGCGGGTGCCGATGTCGTAATTCGTTTCGTCGGGGTACTGGGTTTCGGCCCAGTACTGCACGTAGAACCGAAACGGGTTGACGTTCACGCTAGGGTCAACCAATACGCGGGACAAGCCTAGTTCACCAGCCGTAAACAAGCTAGATGCCGATACAGTTGCTGGGCTTTTTGGGTCCACATTGTAGTCCGTCAGGCTATTAACGCACGAGGTGCCCAAAAGCAGAGCAGGTAAGCAAATCAGGAATGATTTTTTCATATCAATGATTGATACAGAAGTCAAGAATTAGAAGCTAAGCCGCACGTTGGCACCCAGCGTGCGGACGGCCGGATACGAGCCACCCTGAAAACCTTGCCCGATGTTACCCGAGCTGGCTATATCTTCTGGATCAGCATCAGGCAGATTTTTGTGGATAATCCACAGGTTGCGGCCAACAATGGATAGATCAGCTCCCTTTAAGAAAGGAGTTTTTGCCAATACTGATTTAGGCAGGCCGAAAGTCAGGGCCACTTCACGCAGCTTTACGTAACTGGCATCGTACACGAAGGCCGCGTTGGGATTGCGAACATAGCCGTAGAAGCCGTAATTGGTGTTGCTCACCCGTTTGGTGTTGGGCGTTCCGTCGGCTAGTACCCCGTCTACGATAACCCCACCGCCAGTAGCAATAGTATTGCGCGACGGGTTGCCTAAGTCGTTAAGACCAGCCGTTTCCGGTTGCAAGCCAGTAGCCAATCCGTAGTAGCGGTCAAGTGAGAAGACTGACCCGCCCGATTTAATATCAACCAAGAAATTCAAAGAAATGGACTTGTACGAGACGGTGTTCGTAATGCCCCCGCGCCATTTGGGGTTGGGGTTGCCCAGCACTTGGTTTGCGTCGGTTCGGGCGTAATAACCACTGGCAGTCACTACTTTTTGTCCGCCTTCTGAGTAAACAAAGTTGGTGCCCCGCAAATTTCCAACGGGCTGCCCCACCGTAGAGTTAGAAGAAACTCCGCCTTGGTAGTTGCCAATTATGTAGTTATCGGTTGATTGGGACAGTACTATGTTGTCGTTATGCGACCAGTTGGCTGCTAGGCGCCAAGTAACGTCTGCCGTCTTCACGGGCACCACAAAGCCCGATAGCTCAACACCCCGGTTGCGGATCTCTCCACCGTTTACATAACGGTTCAAATAACCAGAAGCGGCCGATACACTGACTGGGATGATCTGGTTGCTGCTGTTTTGCTGGTAAACAGTTACTTCCAGACCTAGCCGATTATCCAAATAAGCCGTTTCTATCCCTGCCTCGAAACTTCTTGTGCGCTCAGGCCTCAAATCCGCGTTGTTTTTGAGGCTGGGGACCGCGCTCACCGGTGCACCGTTAATCGGACTATGAATGCGGAACACGTCGTTCGTAATGGCCACTGGCGCATAGTTGCCTACCCCTGCATAGTTGGCCCGCACCTTGCCATACGACAGCCAAGGGGCCGCATCTTGCAAGTCTTCGGAAAATACGTAGCCCAGCGCCACCGAGGGATAATAGTAAGTATTATTGTTGATCGGCAACGAAGTGGGCCGGTCCCGCCGCAGGGTTCCTTCGAGAAAAAGCTTCTCCTTATAGCCGATGTTGGCGTTGACGAAAAGGCCATCAAGTGCAAACTGCGACGCCACTTCAGTAGGCGCATTAATGCTGTTGAGCGAATTGGAGAGCGTAAACAGGCCGGGGCTTATCAAGCCACCGTTAGTAGATGCATCAACGGAGTTGTTGTAAATACGGTTCAGGTTAGCGCCGACTACCCCCCGTAACGAGAAGTTTTTCCCAAGGCTTTTATCGAAGTTGCCGAACAGGTCGTAATTGAATTCGCGGTAGGTGTGGTTGTAGCGTTCGTAGTAAGGCACGTGGTCGGCCGCGCTACTGCCAATGGCCGAGCGTTGCTCCTGCATTTCGTCGTAAGTGTCCATGGACACGCGGCCGACAACCTCAAAGCCTTTGAATACCTTGTAGTTGAGCATTACATTGCCGAAAGTGCGATAGCGGCTATCGTTTTCGTAGTTCTGATAACGTACGAAATAAGGGTTGTTCCAGAAGATAGCGGTATAGTCGCCGGTTTGTGGGCTGGCAAAGTTCCAAGTGGCGTTGCCGTTATTGATGGCGTAAGCGGGGTCTTGCGCACGATCGTAGGCTTCTTTCTGCTGCTTGATGTCCACGTTGGTTTCCCACCACTGCCGGAAATTCGTCATCAGGTTGTCTGAGTTGTAACCCGTGCCGTAGCGTCCGAGGCCGCTCAACGCCGTGAAATTGGCGGTCGAGCTGACCGTCAATTTCGGCGTTAGGTTCAAGGAGCCGCCGAAGTTGATAGTGTTTTTGGTGATGTTGCTGTTCGGCAGAATACCGCGGTCAATGCTATTGCTATAGCCCAACTTGAAGTTCCCCTGCTCGCTGCCTCCGTCCACTACAACGCTATTAAGTGTCGATACGGCGGTTTTAAAGAATGAAACAGGGTCATTATCTGCCGCTACCCATGGCGTAGCCTTGCCAAAGTTGGGGTCGCCAGGGGTATAAGAGTACCACTGGCGTACGAGTAGGTTAGGGTCGAAAGCTGCCCCAAAAGAAGCATCATCCCCCGTAACGGCTACCAACTCGCCGGTAGGCGAATCGTTGAAATTCAGGTTGGTTGGACCATAGTAACGGCCGTAGCCTGCTCCGTACTGGTGCTGGTACTTGATAAAGGTGCTCTTATCAATCTTGCCAAAGGTGACACCCGAGTTGAGAGATACGCCAAAGCCCCGGCGGCCTTTCTTGGTCGTAATCAGAATAACGCCGTTGGCCGCCCGCGACCCGTAAAGGGCCGTAGCAGCTGCTCCTTTGAGGACAGTCGTAGTCGCAATATCATCGGGGTTGATGTCGGCGGCAGCGTTACCGTAGTCATAGCCTAGACCGCCAGAAGCTTGGGTGCCAGCACCGGTCTGCCCGCTCTCATTTCGGTTGCTAATCGGCACCCCATCTACCACGAACAACGCTTGGTTGTTGCCCGAAACTGACTTCGTACCTCGGATAATCACGTTAGACGAAGCACCAAGCGCGTTGCTTTGCTGGATGGCGAGGCCTGCCACTTTTCCTTCTAGCCCGTTGATGGCGTTCGGGTTGCGGGCTACTGTAATGTCGTTGCCGTTAACCTGAGTTGCCGAGTAAGCCAGCGAGTTGCGGCTACGCTCCACACCGAGAGCCGTTACTACTACCTCGCTAAGCTGCTTACTATCAATTGCCAGTGTAGCATTGATGACATTAGCTCCAGTGATTGGCTGCTCTTGGGTTGCGTACCCTACAAAGCTAAACACCAAGCTTGTAGCATCTGTCGGTACGCCACCTAGCGAATACACTCCTTCTGAATTAGTAGAAGTGCCAATAGTGTTTCGGCTCTTTACCAGAACGGTTACGCCAGGTAAACCTTGCCCAGTAGCTCGATCGGTTACCTTACCCGAGATGATTCGGTCCTGCGCCCAAGCCTGTTGCAACAGGCCGCTGAAGAGCAACAAGAACAACAATAGATTTCTTTGCATCTGGTAATTAGTTTGGTGAATGAAATGAAAAGGTGAAATATTAATGCAAGTTCCAACGGAACTGAAAAACAATTATACTGCGAAAAAAATGGTTGACCATGGTTTTGCTTACCGTACGGCTCATTTTGAGCGCTGGCCCTTCATCTATTATCCCACAAGCCATCAACTGCTAAACCCTGTTCTACACCTCCTCTATGCCTCCAACTCAGTTTACACCTACACCTAATATGAATAAATAATCAACACAAAATCAATTTACTGAAAATAATATTAAAATCCACAAGGCCATACTTATTTTTATTGTCTTACCAACCGATTTTACTAAAAAAATTGATTCGACGCAAAAAGCCCAGGCCTCGCACAAATAACGGAACCCCAGGCTGAATACTACAACAGGGAAAAATCAGTCGCGCTTACTCTTCAGCACGCCTTTAAGTGCGGATAGCTCGTCGCGCAGCTTGGCGGCTTGCAGAAAGTCCAGCTCCTTGGCGGCGGCTTCCATCTGCTTCTCTGTTTGCTTGACGAGCTTTTCCAGTTCTGGGCGGGTCATCATAGCCACCACGGGCTCGGCGGCCATGGCCAGGGCGGCCCCGCCGTCGGCATAGCCTACGGCAGCGGCCTGGACCTCCACGGTGCGGTAGTCGGCCAGGTCGGTCTGGCCCATGATTTGGGCGTGGCTCTTGCGGACGGTGCGCGGCGTGATGCCGTGCAGCTCGTTGTAGGCGGCCTGGGTGGCGCGGCGGCGGTTGGTTTCGTCGATGGCGCGCTGCATCGAACCGGTCATGCGGTCGGCGTAGAGGATGACCTTGCCCCGGTCGTTCCGTGCCGCGCGGCCCATGGTCTGAATCAGGCTCCGCTGGTCGCGCAGGAAGCCTTCCTTGTCGGCGTCCAGGATGGCCACTAGGCTCACTTCGGGCAGGTCGAGGCCCTCGCGCAGCAGGTTAACGCCGATGAGTACGTCGATTTCGCCCAGCCGCAGCTTGCGCAGAATCTCTACCCGGTCCAGGGTTTTCACGTCGGAGTGCACGTACTCCACCTTGATGCCCAGGCGCAGCATGTACTTGCTCAGCTCCTCGGCCATGCGCTTAGTAAGGGTTGTTACCAGCACCCGGTCGCCCATTTTCACGCGGTTGTCCACCTCGTCGAGCAAGTCGTCAATCTGGTTCGAGCTGGGGCGCAGGTCGATTTCGGGGTCGAGCAGGCCCGTGGGACGGATGATTTGCTCCACCACCACGCCGTCGGCCTGGGCCAGCTCGTAGTCGGCCGGGGTAGCGCTCACGAACACGGCCTGCTGGTACATGCTTTCGAACTCGTTGAAGGTCAAGGGCCGGTTGTCCAGCGCCGAGGGCAGGCGGAAGCCATATTCGATGAGGGCCGTTTTGCGGCTGCGGTCGCCGCCCCACATGGCCCGGATCTGGGGCATGGTGGCGTGGCTCTCGTCTACCACCAGCAAATAGTCTTTGGGGAAATAGTCGAGCAGGCAAAAGGGCCGCGAGCCCGGCGTGCGCTGGTCGAAGTAGCGCGAGTAGTTTTCGATGCCCGAGCAGTAGCCCAGCTCCCGGATCATCTCCAAATCAAACTCGGTGCGCTCCTGGATGCGCTTGGCTTCTACGTCGCGGCCTTCCTTCTCGAAGTAAGCGTGCTGGGCCACCATGTCGTCCTGTATCTGGTGGATAGCGGTTTGCAGCGTCTCTTTGCCGGTCACGAACAGGTTGGCTGGGTACAGGGCCACGCCGTTGGCCTCGTCGCTCAGCTTCTTGCCGCTCACGGGATCAATTTTCTGTACCGACTCAATCTCGTCGCCGAAAAAATAGAGGCGGTAGGCAAAATCAGCGTAGGCCGGAAACACGTCCACCGTGTCGCCCTTTACCCGGAACGTGCCTCGCGTGAACTCCACCTCCGTGCGCGAGTACAGGATCTGGACGAACTGGTAGAGCAGGTTGTTGCGCGTGTAGCGCATCCCCGGCTTCATAAAAATGACGTTTTTGGCGAACTCCTCGGGGTTGCCGATGCCGTAGATGCACGACACAGAAGCCACGACAATCACATCGCGCCGCCCGCTGAGCAGCGTGGAGGTGCAGTGCAGCCGCAGCTTCTCAATCTCTTCGTTAATGGCCAGGTCCTTCTCAATAAACACATCGGTGCTGGCGATGTAGGCCTCCGGCTGGTAGTAGTCGTAGTAGCTGATGTAGTATTCGACGGCGTTGTTAGGAAAAAACGCCTTGAACTCGCCGTAGAGCTGGGCGGCCAGCGTTTTGTTGTGGCACAGCACCAGGGCCGGCTTGCCGGTTTCGGCGATGACGTTGGCCATCGTGAAGGTTTTGCCGGTGCCGGTGGCCCCCAGCAGCACCTGGGCGTGCTCGCCATTGTTTACGCCTTCCACCAGCTTGGCGATGGCGGTGGGCTGGTCGCCGGTGGGCTGGAAATCGGAGGTGAGCTGGTAATCCATGCGAGAGGAAAATGGGCCGGAAAAGGCCAGCTAATTTAACCCCAAACCAGCGGCATAGGTTTCTGCACGAAAGAAGAAGGGCCCCGGCCGCTTCGGCTTCGCCCACGCAAGCACCACTAAAATTTGCGATAGTACAAGACGGCTCATACGCGGTGGGTTTGATAGAACAGTAAAATCAATGACGGGCTACGGCAGTTTCACGGTGCCGCCGAAATCGATGCTGGCTTCAAGCCCAACGCTGTAGGGCCGTAGCTGGTGAATAAAATCCTGGACCGGCTGGGCGTTGAGCGACAGTACGCCCAGCTCGGCCGTGGGTCCGGCCGCGAGCGTCCAGCGGCCGGCGGCGGAGCGGAACTGCATCCCGGCCCCGCCCCGCAGGTTGGCCAACAGCCGCCGGTAAGGCGAGCCGGCGGCGGTCAGCGAGTAGGTTTTGGTGGCCTCGGGCTCGCCGTCTACTTCCGAGCGCACCTTCAGCAGAGCGCTTACCACGGCCCCGACGCGGCCGTAGGGGCTCCAGCCGCGCTTTACGGGGTTGGCGTAGCGCAGCTCTACAGGCACGCCCACGGTTTGGTAACGGAACGTGCTAGTGCGCAAGGTGGTGGGCCGCGCGGCGGTAATGATGGGCGCGGCGGCTACGTAATAATTAGGCAGCTGCTCGCCCACGAAGCCGGTGGAGGTGGCCGACTGTGCTTCGTGCTGCCCCGCTTCCAGGCCGGTGCTCAGGGCCCAGCGGCCGCCCAGCAGGCGGGTGGCCCGCAGCGACAAGCGCTGATCAAGCCCGCCGCGCAAGTGCTTGCGGTACTCGACCGCCGACCGGTTAGTGGGAGACAAAATATTGGCTCTCACGCCCGGGCTGTTGGTATAGGCCAGGGTGGGCGCGGTGGAAACGCTTCCCTGCGAAAAGTCTACGTTGGGCTGGAAGACACCGGCCCCATAGCTTGCCCCGAACTGCCAGCGCCGCAACGGAGTCGCGGCCACGTTGGGCACTACTGCCACTGCTGCCAGGCTAGTGGGCAGTGGGTGCTTTAGTGGGGCCCCCGCCAGCGCCGCCGGCCGCAGGGCCAGCAAACCCCACAATTCTTTCATTTGGTTTAAACTGTTACTGCCCAGAGTAGCAGCGGCGGCCTGCGCATCAGCGCTGTAAAAAACACCGGACGGTGCCCTCAGGCTCGTAGCCCGTGCAGCATTGCCGCGCCAGGGCCCCGCATTGAAAGCCACTGTACGGCCTGGCTGCCTCGGCGATGCGCTACCCAGCTGGCTCGCTACAGCTTGTGTAGCCGCTAGTGACCCAGGGGCCGTTGCGGCCGCTTCCTGGCCGCCAGCGCGTTGGACAGCGGACTTGATTCCTTTGGCGCTGGCCAGCCTAGTTAGGCCATTATCAAGGTAGCCAACAGCGGAGGTAGCCTCAGCCGCTGCGCCCCCGGTTGTGGTTGAGCTTGCGGTTGCACGGGAGTTGCTGGCCAAACCGGCGTTGCCACGCCGGGCCGAGCCCTCAGGAACAACGTCCGCGTTGGTGGGGGCCCCGGCGGATGTGCGCACCACATCGGCCGGACCGGCCGTCCGCACAGCCACAATGGGAGCAGGGGGCCCTTGCCGGGCCCACCAGCCCGCGCCAGCCAGGGTGGCCAGCAGCAGGCTGGCGGCGGCTACCCAGCGGGTCGCCGCGAGGCGGCGGCGGTACGTTTCGTTTTGGCGCACGAGCAGTGCGTTGTCGAGTTGCTCCCATACCAGCGGGCGCGGAACCACTTCAGCATCGGCTAAGTAGTGGTGGAAAAGATCTTCCAGGCTGCCCTTGGGCGGCCCGGCACCGTCGGCGGGCGGCGGAAAACTGTTAGGAATCATAACGGGGCGGAGCGCTCAGACGCTCCAGTTTGGTTTGTAGAATGGCACGGGCCCGCGAGTACTGCGACTTGCTGGTGCCCTCGCTGATACTCATTAGCTCGCCGATCTCGCGGTGGGTATAGCCTTCGATGGCGTAGAGGTTGAACACCATGCGGTAGCGTGGGGCCAGCTCCTGCACTATTTCCAGCAGTTCCTGGAAGCTGTAGTTGCTAAGCGTAAACTCGGGGCTGGCCAGCGCGGGCGGGTATTCCGCGTCGCTCACCGCCACCAGCGGGGCGTTGCGGCGGTGCTGGCGCAGGGCCGCGTTCACCATCACCCGCCGGATCCAGAACTCCAGCGGGCACTCGCGCCGAAAGCTGCCCAGCGTGCGAAACACGATCAGGAAGCCTTCTTGGAGCACGTCTTCCGCCTCAAAGGTCGTTTGGGCGTAGCGTAGGCACACGGCCATCATGCGGGCCGCATATTTTTCGTATAGCTGCTTCTGGGCTAACTGCTGGCCTTGCAGGCAGCCGGTAATCAACTCCTCCTCGGTGGGCGCGGCGCGGGCGGTGCGGCTCACGGTCAGGCGCGGAACGGCGGCTTCGCCGGCCCCGTTGGCCGGCCAGGCAGCGGTACTCATGCGCGGTGCCGGGGCAGTGGCCCGGCCCGGTGCCCGGTGGCGGCAGCGGCGTCTTTATCAGTAAAGAAAAATTTCGGCATATGGCGCAAGCAGGGAAGGAAGGACTGGCAAAGCCGTTGGCTACTCACGAGAGGCCCCACAGCGCACCGAGGGTTGCAAGCGCCAGCCGAAGAGTGGAAATTAAGAAAAATTTTAACTGAAAACACAAATTCAAGCAAACAATGTCTGTACATTAAATGTATATACATTTGTTAGATAATTGCCCTCATCGTTCGTTGTCAACCTACTTTCTTAACCCCCATGAAAACGCTGGTTTTGTTTTACTCGACCTATGGCCATATTTGGAAGATGGCCGAAGCAGTTGCCGAAGGTGCCCGCCAAGTTGCTGGCAACGACGTACTAGTGAAGCGGGTGCCCGAAACCCTGCCCAAAGAAATTCTGGACGCAACTGGCGCTACCGGGGCCCAGCAAGCCTTTGCCCATGTGCCCGTTGCCACACCGGGCGAGCTGGCCGAGTACGACGCCATCATCTTCGGCACGCCCACGCGCTACGGCAACTTGTGCGGGCAGATGCAGGCCTTCATGGACAGCACCGGCGGCCTGTGGGCCTCAGGCGCGCTGGTGGGCAAGGTGGGCGGGGCCTTCGTGAGCACGGCCACCCAGCACGGCGGCCAGGAAACCACGCTCCGCGCCTTTCATACCGAGTTGCTGCACCACGGCTTCGTCATCGTGGGCCTGCCCTACGCCTGGCAGGGCCAGATGGGCCACGCCGAAGTAACCGGCGGCACGCCCTACGGGGCCAGCACCGTAGCCGGCGGCCAAGGCGAGCGCCAACCCAGCGAAAACGAGCTGGAAGGGGCCCGTTTCCAAGGCCGCCACACCGCCGAAATTGCCAGCAAGCTTTCCATTTAGCAGTTGTCAGTTAACATTCGACAGCCGTTCCACTAGCGCTAATTGCCTAGTAGAACGGCTGTCGAATGTTAACTGACAACTGCTAAATAACCTCGTTCCAGATGTTCCAGGCGGCTTCGGCCTGTAGGCACAGCATTTCGAAACCATTCTTAACCTGGGCCCCTGCGGCCTTGCCGTTGGCCATGAACAGGGTTTCGGTGGGGTTGTACACCAGATCGTAGAGGTAGTGGCCGGGCGTGAGGGCAGCGTAGGGCAGGCGCGGGGCCTGGTCGGTGTGCGGGAAAGTGCCCACCGGTGTGGCGTTCACAATCAGCGGGTGCCCGGCCAGCAGGGTCGGCGTCAAGTCGTCGTAGGTGAGGCCGGGGCCCAGCGGGCGGCGGCCCACCAGCCAGTAAGCGATGTTCATCTCGCGCAGGGCCACCTCCACGGCTTTGGCGGCCCCGCCCATGCCCAGCACCAGGGCCCGCGCGCCGTCGCCCCGCAGCGGGAAAAACTGCCGGAGCGACTCGCGGAAGCCCACGTAATCGGTGTTGTGGCCCACCAAGCGGCCGTCGGGGCGCACGTCAATCACATTCACGGCCCCCACGCGGGCCGCCGAGGGTGCTATCTCGTCCAGAAAAGGCCACACCTCCTCTTTAAAAGGCACCGTTACGTTTAAGCCGCGCAGGCCCGGGTGGGTGCGCAACAGCGCTGGCAGCCCGGCAGCGCTGGGCAGCTCGTACAGGTCGTAGCGGCAATCGGTAAGCCCCAGGCTGTAAAACTTCTGGGCGAAATACGTCTGAGAAAAAGAGTGGCCGAGCGAGCGGCCGATGAGTCCGAACTCACGCATAAGAGGCTGAGTGAAGCAAAGGCAAAGTCAGTCTAAAGCAGCCTGAAAAATGTGCCCGGATATAGGTACTTGCCGTCGAGACAGGTTTTAAAATAGTGCTGTTTAGCTTAACGCCGTTACCGGCTAGCGCGAACCAGCGGCCGGCTGTCCGGCCAGCTTACTTTTCACGAACGACCACAGCGGCGGCAGCACCGACAGCGCGACGATGCCCAAAACCACCAGCTCAAAATTCTTCCGCACCGCCTCAATGTTGCCAAACAGGTAGCCAGCCGTCGTGAGCACGGCCACCCATATGACGGCCCCCACGATGCTGAACGACGCGAAGTGGCGGTACGTCATGGTGCCCACGCCCGCCACAAACGGCGCAAACGTGCGCACAATCGGCACGAAGCGGGCCATGATGATGGTTTTGCCGCCGTGCTTGGCGTAGAACGCCTGGGTTTGGTCGAGGTACTGGCGCTTCAGCAACTTAAAATCCTCGCGGAACACCCGAGGCCCCAGGTAGTCGCCCACGGCGTAGTTCACATTGTCGCCGATGAAGGCTGCCGCAATCAAGAGGGGGATGAGCACCCACACGCTCAGGCCGGTTTCGGGGCGTGCCGCCAGGGCCCCGGCCGCAAACAGCAGCGAGTCGCCGGGCAGGAAGGGAAACACGATGATGCCCGTTTCGGTGAAGATGATGAGGAACAGTACCAGGTACGTCCAGGTGCCATAGCTGTGCACCACGTCCACCAGGGTTTTGTCGAGGTGCAGCAGAAGGTCGAAAAAGTGCTTGATGATTTCCATTTGGGCCGAAAGAATAAGCTACAAAGAAAACCCGCCAGGCGCAAAGGCTGGAAACTCGTGCGCCCGCTCCCCCCTTGGCCCGCTCCGCGCAACGCCACCGCTGAGGGCCCGCCTTGTTGCCGAACGCTGCGCGAACCCCAGGGTTCGCGCAATTCTTCCCAAGCCCCAACGTAACCTCCCCAAGCCCCGCGCCGATGCCCCCAAGCCCTGTGTTGCGTTTCCCAAGTCCCGTGTCACCCTTTCCAAGCCCTGTGCGCGGCTCCTAAGCCCGCGCCCAACCTTCCCAAGCCTGAAGCAGAAGCCCCAAGCCCCGCGCCAACGACCATAATCCAAGATTCACTCGATAAAATTCAAGTTTCACCCGTCCCCACCCTGTGGGCAGTAAAGTAGCAAGCGCTGCTTTTGCCCACAAAAAAGCCGGCTCCTGTGAAGGAGCCGGCTTTTTGTTTTCAAATATCCGAGCGTTTTACCCGCGCGGCATGGAAGTGCCTGGCTTACCCGACTTGGTAGGTGGAGCGGGGTGAAACATGGGGTCCACGGCGTCCATGTCGAGAAAGTGGGTGAAGGTGTCGCCGCGCAGGCCCAGGCGGATGGTTTCGAGGCTCACGATTTCGTTGGGGGCGATGTTGCCCAGGTTCACGTTGGCCCCGAGCAGCTTGATGAACCACACCTGCTGTGCCTTCTGCGGCGCTTCCCAAATAATTTTTTCGGACGGAATCTTGGTCAGAATTTCTTCCACCAGGCCCGAGCGTACCTCGCCCGTGCTGCGGAACAGGCCCACGTTGCCGCCCTCACGGGCCTCGCCGATGACTTTGACGGCCCCGGCGGCCAGCTCGGTTTCCATTTGCGAAATCCACTTGTAGGGCGGAATGATTTTCTCGGCGTCCTTGCTGCCCACCTCGCTCAGCACCTGCACCGACTGGCTCAGCTCGCGGATGTACTCGCACTTGCGGTCGTGGGGCAGATCGATGCTGCCGTCCGATACTTCGGCGTATTCCATGCCATACGTGTCGAGCAGGCGGCGGTAGTCGTCGAACTGGTTGCGGATGATGAAGGCTTCGAACAATGTGCCTCCGAAGTACACCGGAATGCCGGCCGCCCGGTAAATCTCCAGTTTGCGCTTGAGGTTGGGCACCACGTAGGACGTGGCCCAGCCCAGCTTCACGACGTCGGTGCAGGCAGCGCCGACTTCCAGGAAATCCTCTACCTCGCGCAGGCTCAGGCCCTTGTCCATCACCATGGTGTAGCCTTGCTCGCGGGGCTTGGCGGTGCGGTCGGGGAGTTGGTTCAGCAAATAGTTCATGGGCAAAACATGCGTTGTGTTGGCCTGCAAGTACGGCAGGCGACCAATAAAAAAAGCCTGCCCGTCCATTCGGGCGGGCAGGCGCAAAAATAGCCCCGAAAGGCTCCGCCGCTACGAGCGGTGCTGGTCGATGAGGCGCAGCAGGGCCGGCTGGCGGCGCAACTCGGGAAAATAATCGAACAGCAGCGTGTGCTGGTCGTAGTTCAGGGCCAGGGCCGTTTCGAGCGATTGGTACGCTTCGCGCAGCCGGCCGTCGGACAACAAATAGGCGCAGTGCATGTAGTGGAAATGGGCCTCGTGCGGGTGCAGCTCCACCGCGTGCTGCACGAGGTCGGCGGCCTCGGCGAAGTGGCCCTGCTCATACAAAATGGAACTCCAGTTGACCCAGCCCTGGGCGTCTTCAGGGGCCACTTCGGTAGCCTTTTCGTAGGCTTCGAGCGCACTGACAACGTTGCCTACCTGGTTCTCGGCCGCGCCCAGGGCAGACCAATACTCGCCGCTTTCCGTGTACAGCTCCGTGGCTTTGCGAAAGAAATGGATGGCTTCGAACCAGCGCTCTTGCTCCTGCATCAGCACGCCCTGCCCAAACCAAGCTTCGTCCATTTCGGGGTTCACCTCCAGGGCCTGGCGGTAGTAGCGGCGGGCCGCGTCCCACTCGCGCAGCTTTTCGTAGCACTCGCCGATGTTGCATAGGGCTTCGTCGGTGGGCTCACCGGGCGGGTAGCTCAGCTCGAACTCCCCAATGGCTTTGCGGAACTGCTCCTGGCACACAAACGTGTCGGCCAGCCAGTGGTGGGCATCGTAAAAATCGGCGCTGATGACGATGGCGTAGTCAAACGCCTCGGCAGCCTTGCCGAACTCTTCGCGCCGGTACCAGTATTGGCCCAGGTTGTACCAAGCCACGGCCGAGTAAGGGTCGTCGTCGGTGAATTGCTGAAAGAAATCTTCGTGCGCTGGCAGGCGGTCGCTCACTTCGAGGCAGTGCAACAGTTCCTGTACCCCGGTTTCATTGTCAGGGTTGAGGCGCAGGCTCTGCTTGTAGTGCTTGGCCGCGCTCTTAAACTTCTGCCAGCTCTGGTAAGCCAAGCCCAGGTTGAAGTGGATGTCGTCGCGCTCAGCATCCTGCTCCAGCCCGGTCTGAAAAAAGGCCACGGCCTCGGCAAATTGCCCGCGCTGGGTGCTGATGATGCCCCGAGTCACGGCCACGTCGGCATTGGTGGGGTCAAGGGCAGCCACGTGGTCAATCTGGCGCTCGGCCTCCGTGTAGTCGCCGCGCATGGCCGTCACCTGGGCGCGGTCGATGAGCAACTCGGTCGAAAACGGGTACTGGCCCAGCGCCGCTTCACAAGCCTGCAAGGCTTGTTCGAACTGGGCGCTGGTTACGTAGTGGTCGATAATTAGCTCAAAGTCCTCCAAGTCGAAGAAAACAGACTCCTGACGGGCCTGCATCTGCTCGAAGCGCCGGACGGTGTCGAGCACGGCCCGGTGGTTTTCATAATGTTCGTTCATTCGCATACTATCGCCGCTAAAGTCCGGGGCCGGTGCGAACCGGCCCGGTCGTCGGGGCCAGGCGCGGTGCGGCCGGTAGGCCCCGGGGGTTGATCAATATTACTAACAACAATTCCCAAAATCCGTGCGATTAATCGAAAAACTCCGCGCCGCGTGAACGTCAGCGGTGCATCGGCAAGCTACGCTGTAGCAGCGGCATTTGCTAGGGCTTCCGCACACCAAGTGATGGTATCGTTCAACGGTCTGAACGGCAGACCAGTAGTGTGCTGCACCCGGGCGCTGGCGTACACTACCGGGTGGCGGCCGGCGCGGGCCGTGTCGCGGGTGATGAGCGGCCGGGCCCCCGTCAGCAGCGAGCGAACGTGCTCGATGCGCCAAATGGCCTCGGCTGCCCAGCCGGGCACGGCCCGCGTGGGCGGGTGCCGCCCCAACGCCGCCGCCGCCTGCCGGAAAAAATCGGCCAGCGGCAGGGCCCCGGCGCTCAGGATGAAGCGCTGGTCGCGCACGGCGGGCAGGTCCAGGGCCAGGGCCAACAGCTGGGCCGCCACGTCGCGCACGTCCACGAAATTGACAAGGCCGCGGGTGTAAAAGCGGTGCTGCTCGTGGGCGTAGCGCAACAGGCGGGTGCTGCTGCGGTGCCAGTCGCCGGGCCCCAGCACCACCGACGGGTTCACGATGACGGTGGACAGGCCCTCCGACGCGCCGCGCCAAACCTCCAGCTCGCCGAGGTATTTGCTGGCGGCGTAAGCGGGGTGGGCCGCACCCAGGTCCCAGGTTGCGGCCTCGGTCACTACTTGGGGCCCATCGCCGCCTTTCCCTGCCCCGCCGAGCGCCGCCACCGACGACACGTGCGCCAGCCGGATGCCCGGCCGCTCCAGGCAGGCATCGACCACGACCGCCGTACCTTCCACGTTAATTTGCTGCAGCCGGTCAACGTCTTGGGGGGCGTACGACACGAGCCCCGCGCAGTGGAACACGTGCGTAACATCGGGGGCCAGGGCGGCGCGCAACAGGTCGGTATCGAGCAGGTCGCCGCGAAGCCATTCTACGCCCGGGGCCGCCCCGGTGGGCACCGCCCCGCGGTGCAGCGCCCGCACGGCCAGGCCCCGGGCCCGCAGCGCCCGCAGCAAGAAAGACCCAATCAGCCCAGTACCGCCCGTGACGAAAACCATGAATCAGAGCGTTTTATTGAGCAGGGGTAATTCCAGCAGCCGGCGGAAGTAGGGCGTAGCGGCGGTTTTGCGCCCCAGGGTAGCGGTGTGGCGCAGGTGGTGGGTGTCGGTACCTACGAAATCGACCAGCCGCGCGTCAATCAACTGCTCGGCAATTTTTTGGGCCGCGGGCGAATAGTAGCCGGCCAATGAATTCAGGTTGATTTGCAGCAGCACACCGTAATCGCCACGTAGCTTCTCGAT
Organism: uncultured Hymenobacter sp.; assembly: GCA_964242665.1. Taxonomy (GTDB): domain Bacteria; phylum Bacteroidota; class Bacteroidia; order Cytophagales; family Hymenobacteraceae; genus Hymenobacter. The sequence goes on along the minus strand of CAXTBA010000001.1, from coordinate 203,824 downwards.
GTCTGCAAACCGGCCGTAGAGGTAGGTGTACCGTTCCGGATGGGCCAGTACCGGCCGGTAGCCCCGGGCCTGGAGCTCAAACACGGTTTCGAAAAGGTTGAGCGGCTCGTTCAAATACGACGTCTCGAACAACAGATAGCGCTGCGCGCCGCCGAAGGTCAGCATTTCGGTACCATCGGTCAGCTTGCGGCCCAGAAATTCGTCCAGATAATACTCGGCCGCGCACTCCAGGGCCACATCACCCAGGCCTGCCGCAGCGGCGGCTTCCCGCAAGCTTGCCAGGGCCGCGCGAATGTTGTCGGGGGTATTTTTATAAAAATCGCCCATGATGTGGGGCGTCATCACGAGCCGGCGGAAGCCCAGCGTGCGCAGCTCACGCAACAGGACCAGCGAGTCGGTAAGGGTAGCCGCGCCGTCGTCAAGGCCCGGCAGCAGGTGCGAGTGCATGTCGGTGCCGAGGGCCGCCAGGGCCCCGGCCAGCACCGGCACCTCAGCGGCCGGGCCGGCGGGCCGACCGAAAAGCTGTTGCCAGAAAGTACCCATTAATGCGAATCGAAGCCAAAAATACGGCTTATTTGAATAAACGGCCCAGCTTATCGGCCAGCGTGGGCGGCTTGGTAGGGTCTTCGTAATAGCCCTGGCCATACGAGCCATGCCCGTACCCGTACCCATAACCGTAGCCGTAGCCGTAGGCCCCTTTCGATTGGGCATCGTTGAGGATGGTACACATGCGGGTGAGGTTGTTGCTGCGCATCAGGCGGTTCATGTTTTTGATGAAGGCCTTGCGCGAGTAGTCGGCCCGCACGATGTAAATGGGAATGTCGGCCTTGCGCATGATGAGGATGCCGTCGGTGACGAGGCCCACCGGAGGCGTGTCGATCATCACCACGTCGTAGGTTTCGTAAAGCTCGGCCAGCACCTGGTCGAACCGGGGGCTAAGAATCAATTCTGACGGGTTGGGCGGGGTGGGCCCTGCCGAAATAAATTGCAGCGACTCAATGGATGTGCGCTGAATGCATTCCTGCACCGAGTGCCGGTCGATGAGGATGGTGCTGACACCCTTGACGTTATCGCCCCCAAATGCGAGGTTTACCTTGGGCTTGCGCATGTCGAGGTCGAGGATGACCACGCGCTGGCCCGACATGGCGATGATGCCCGCCAGGTTCACCGTGACGAAGGTTTTGCCTTCCCCTGAAATTGTAGATGTCACCGAGATCAGTCGCTTTTTCTTGGACGAACTGATGAAATCCAGGTTGGTGCGGATGGAGCGGATGGCTTCGGAAATGGCCGACTTGGGGTTGTCGTTCACCACCAGGCGCGATATTTCCATCTTTTCCTTGTCGTAGGTTGGAATCACGCCCAGCACCGCCGCCTGCGTGCTACGCTCCAGCTCGCGGGTAGTGGTGATGGTGTTGTGCAGCAGGTAGCGCACCGCTATCAACCCCAGGCCCAGAAACAAGCCCCCCGCCAGCCCGATGGCGTAAACCATGAGCCGAACCGGCGAAATGGGCACACTGGGTTCCGATGCCGGAAACAAAATCTGAAAATCGGCGGTAGTACCGGCTTGCTGGATGTTGAAATCCACCTTTTTACCCATCAGCATGGTGTACGTGCCCTCGGCCAGGGAGAGCGGCCGCTGCAAGCGCGCCTGCTCGGTTACCCGGCCCGGCAGCCCTTGCTGCTTGGCATCGAGCAGGGCCTGCTGGTGGTCAAGCAGCGCAATTTTAGCCAGTAACGTTTTGCGCGTTTGCACAATCTGCCGCTCAATGCTTTTCAAAGTGTACTCTTGCAGAGCGTTCTTCTGCTGCACGGCTTCCGTAGCGGCGGTGTAAGAGCGCCTTACCCGTTCCTGGTCCCATTGCATGCCATTGAGTTGGCCCAGCAGCTGGCTCAGAATAGGGTCGTTGATGTCGCCCAGGCCTGGGATGCTTTGCTCCACCGTTTCCTGCTCGGTGTGGGTCAAGTGGTCTTGCTGCACCGCCCGGGCGATGTCCGTTAGCAACACCATGTTCCGATTCAGGCTCTGCCGCTGCTCTTCCAGCGCTTCTCCTTTGGCTGCCATGGCAGCTACCTCCGACTTCACGTCGTAAGTCTTGGTCTTTTCTACAAAACCCTGGTAGCGGTTCTCCGCGCGCTGCAAGTTATCGTAGTTGACGTCAAGCTGTTGGTCGAGGTAGCGCAGCGTATGTGCAGTAGTTTCTTGTTCGCGCAGCACCTTGGCGCGCTGGTACACGGTATCGACTTTGTTAACAATGCGTTTTGCCTTGCCAGGATTAAAATCGGTAAAGGAAATCTGGATGGTATTGGCGTCGGAGCTTAGAATATCAACCGCCAAGTTCTTCTCCAGGTAGGCGTTCACCGTGCCCTCGTCCTGGATGGTGAAGTGGTACTTCTCGTTGCGGGTGGCTGCGTCCAGGTAACTGGTTGGGGTTATCCGCAGGTCAAGGGCCGGCAGCGATACCTGCTCGCCCAGCGCGTACTCGCCATTCAGGCTTACGCTTGGCCCGCTACAGCTGATTCTGTAATGCGTGGGGCCAACGAAAGCAAAGTTGATTTTTTGGTCGTAAAGTCCCTTGTCTTTGACGGTGTAGGCGATGTGAAACGGCGAAATGCCATACAGCTCCCGTTCCAGCACGGTGCCCTGCACGTAGTAGTTCACGTTCAGGCCCAGCGAGTCGCGCAACTGCTTATAAATGATTTCCGACTTGATAAGCTGCACTTCGCCGGCCAGCTTATTGGAGCGCGGGCCCTCAATTGCTGGGCCCCCCAGGCCCACGACCCCGGCTTCGCTGCGCTGGTCAATTTTGAGCAGCGAGGTAGACTTGAACAAGGGCTTGGTGTAGCGCAAGTACAGCCAGGAGGCCGTGCCCCCCAGCACTAGTAGCAGCAATAGCCACAGTAAGCTGCGCCGCGCCACCAAGCCCAGGGTGGACAGGTCGAGGCCGCCGTCGGCTTCCTCGTCGGCCGTGCTGCCGGCAACGGTGGCCGACGGCGGTTCCGTGCCGCCGTCTATGGCGTTGCGAATGAGGGCCTCCAGCTCCGCATTTTCGTTTACGGCCATTGCGATGATTTTAGGAATTTATTTATAGGAAGCGATAAGACGAAAAAATAGCCAGGAATATTATTTGCTGAAGTTGAGGATAAGGTAAGTAATAGTAATCGCCAGCCCGGTGATGCTGGAAGCAAGGCCAATAAATGTAGCCGAATCGCTCAGGTTCTCCAGCAACGGTCGCCGAATCGGATCAATGTAAATGATGTCGTTGGGTTCAACCTGTAGGTTGGCGCGGCGCATTCCGGAAATCGTGGTCAAGTCTATCTGTTCTATCTGCGGTCGTTTCAGGCTGCCCCGGATGATGCGGATGTTGTCAGCACGGCCCCCGAACCGGTACAGGCTGCTCCCGCCCCCGCCGCCGCCGTCGACACCGCCCGCCAAGGCCAGCACTTCGAGCAGGTTCATGTTGTCGTTTTCAAGCGGAATGACCCGGCCGCCTTGCGCACCCAAAAGGATGATGCGGTTGTTGGTAACGCGGGTCATTACAAAAGGCTCGACGTAATACTTGCTGTAGCTAAATTTGAGCACGCTGTCGGCCTGTAACAAGGATAAACCGCTCAGCTTTACCCGATTCACGAGGGGCAAGGTCACGGTGCCGTCGGCCTGCACCAAAAACCGGGCCCCCGTGCCCACACCGCCGGAGCTATTTCCCCCAGCCGGCCGGCCGATGGCCGGGGCCCCGTTTGCGCCGCTGCCAAACTGCAACTCCCCGTTAGGATCCAGAATTCGTTCACCTTTGTTGGTGTTCACCCGTACCTCAAGGTAGTCGTTGGGCTGAATGACATAGTTGCGGGCGGTCCGGTTCACGGCCACGCGCAGCCGGGCCGTGTCCAGGGCCCGGCCGTGCTCGTCGAGCACCCGGAACATGGTGCGCTGGTTGTAGTAGCGCGTCGAGGCACACGAGGAAAAGATCAGCGCGGTCAGCAGGCATCCGAGGCAAAGCCGTCCGAAGCGGCCGAAAACAAAAGAGGACATGCAGACCAGTTGAATGCGAATAAAAACGATTGACCCCCGATTTTTTTTAGCAATTGGGACCGGGTTGTGCCCGAAAAGCCTCAAAAGTAACACGTTTGCGCTATGTGATGAGCGCAACGGTCCGCACGGCTCAAGCAAAGCCAAGACTTTCAGCCGCTAAAACCGTACTTTTGCAGCTTACAAACTGCCGTTAGTTAGCCCGGCTGCCAACGCTATTTTTTCTTAGTCCCACCCACCCATTCGTCCTCTTATTATGGAAGCCGTAGCAACCGAAAACCAAGCCCTGATTGCGCAAATGGTGCGCGACTTTGGGGCCCAGCACATTCAACCCCACATCATGGAGTGGGACGAAAGCCAGGAATTTCCCCGCGACGTGTTTCGCCAGCTGGGCGAGCTGGGCCTGATGGGCGTGTTGGTGCCCACCGAGTACGGCGGGGCCGGTTTTGGCTACCCCGAGTACGTGACGGCCATCGCCGAGCTGTCGCGCATCGACGGCAGCATCGGGCTGAGCATGGCGGCCCACAACTCGCTCTGTACCGGCCACATCCTGCAACACGCCTCCGAAGCCCAGAAGCAGAAGTACCTGCCGCGCCTAGCCTCGGGCGAGTGGTTGGGGGCCTGGGGCCTCACCGAGCCCAATACCGGCTCCGATGCCGGCAACATGCGCACCACGGCCGTGCACGACGGCGACGCCTACGTGCTGAACGGGGCCAAAAACTTCATCACCCACGGCAAGTCCGGCGACGTGGCCGTGGTCATTGCCCGCACCGGCGAGGTGGGCGACTCGCACGGCATGACGGCCTTCATCGTGGAGCGCGGCACGCCGGGCTTCGCCGCCGGCCGCAAAGAAAACAAGCTGGGCATGCGCGCTTCCGAAACCACGGAAATGATTTTTACCGATTGCCGGGTGCCCGCCGAGAACGTTATCGGGGCGGTGGGCGAGGGCTTCGTGCAGTCGCTGAAAGTGCTCGACGGCGGACGCATCAGCATCGCGGCCCTGAGCCTGGGTATTGCCCAGGGGGCCCTGGAAGCGGCCCTTCAGTACAGCAAAGAGCGCCAGCAGTTCAACCAGCCCATCAGCCAGTTCCAGGGCATTGCCTTCAAGTTGGCCGACATGGCCACCGAAATTGAAGCCGCCCGCCTGCTCACCTACCGCGCGGCGGAAATGAAGGATGCCGGCCTGAACGTAAACCGCGAATCGGCCATGGCCAAGCTCTACGCTTCTGAAGTGGGCGTGCGCGTGGCCAACGAGGCGGTGCAAATCTTTGGCGGCTACGGCTACACCAAGGACTACCCGGTCGAGAAATTCTACCGCGACGCCAAGCTTTGCACCATCGGCGAAGGCACCAGCGAAATACAGAAGCTGGTGATTGCACGCACGTTGCTGAAATAAATTGCTGATTCTCGCTGACTAGCCGCGATTTTGCTGATTTTTATCGCTGATAAATCGCAAATTAGCGTCATCACGGTCAATCAGTCAAAATCAGTGATTATCTTTGCGGCCCGATTTACTCGGCTTCCCGCCTGACATTTTCTTGTAACCCCCGATATGATCATCATCCAAATCAAAGACAACGAGTCCGTTGACCGCGCTTTGAAGCGCTTCAAGAAGAAATTTGAGCGCACCGGCGTGCTGAAAGAGTTGCGCCGCCGCACCTTCTTCCAGAAGCCCAGCGTAACGGACCGCAAGCTGAAGCAGAAGGCCGTGTACAAGCTGGCCACCTACGGCACGCCCAACGAGTAGGTAGCCCATTGTTCTGCGGATGATGAAACCGGCTGGTTGGCCATCTTGGACCAACCAGCCGGTTTTTTCGCGTCCGTTTAAACAAGATGAAGCAGCTAAGGAAAAAAATGGTACTTTGGATGCCCGGTCTGTGCAGGCCGGGCTTTTTTGTGCCGTTATGGAGGTGTTTTTTGATTTTTTGCGGTTTGAGCGGCGCTATAGTCCGCACACCGTGCTCTCGTACCAAACCGACCTGGGCCAGTTTGCTGCCTACCTGCTGGCCGAGGGCGACGCGCAGGGCCCCGCCCAGGCCACGCACCACACCATCCGGGGCTGGGTGGTGGCCCTGATGCAACAAGACCTCGACCCGCGCACGGTGAACCGCAAAATTGCTTGCCTGCGCTCGTACTACAAGTTCCTGCTGCGCACCAACTGCATCGCCGCCAACCCCATGCTGCGCATCAAGGCCCCCAAAATGGCCAAGAAGCTGCCCGATTTCGTGCCGGAAGCGGCACTGAACGGCCTGCTGAACTCGTTCGAGTTCGAAGATTCGCTTGCCGGGCAGCGCGACCAACTGGTACTGGAAATGCTCTACGGCACGGGTATCCGCCTCTCCGAGCTGCTGGGCATCGAAGCCGCTGATGTGAACCTGCCGGGCGGCACCGTGCGCGTGACCGGTAAGGGCAATAAGCAGCGCCTCGTGCCCCTCAATCCTACGCTGCTGCACGTGCTGGAAAAGTACCAGGCCCGCCGCGCCCACGAATTCGGGGCCGTGCCAGGGCCCCTGCTGCTGACCGACAAGGGCGTACCGCTCTACGAAAAACACGTGTACCGCACGGTGAAACAGTATTTGAGTACGGTCACCACGTCGGCTTCGCAGCAGCACCCGCATGCGCTACGGCACGCTTTTGCCACGCATTTGCTGGGCAAGGGGGCCGACCTTAACGCTATTAAGGAACTGCTGGGCCACGCCAGTCTGGCGGCCACCCAGGTGTACACGCACATGTCCGTTGACCGCCTTAAATCCGTATTTGACCAAGCCCACCCGCGGGCCTGACGCGGGTTTTGTTTAATTTATTCACCCTTAGCTCCTTCTCCGCTCTATGAAAGTTCAGATGAATTCAGTGCATTTCACTGCCGACCAAAAGCTGACTGATTTTATTCAGCAGCGCCTCAACAAGCTGGAGACTTTTTACGATAAGGTGACCGACGGTGAAGTCATCCTGCGGATGAATAATAAGGATGGAGTTTCTAATAAAACCGTCGAAATCAAATTGTTGGTACCAGGTGGCACGCTGTTTAGCGAAGAAGACGCCGCTTCTTTCGAAGCCGCTGCCGATGCCGCCACCGAGAACCTGCGCCGACAGATTGTGAAGCATAAGGAGAAAACAATGGTCAAAGCGCATTGAAGCAACTGCTGAGTTGTTGCTGGAGGCCAGCGCTTTTATTTTTGCTAAACAGGAAGGGCCCCGACTGAATTTATTCAGTCGGGGCCCTTCCTTATTCCTCAGATGAGAAAAGCTAATGACTATCAACTGATGGTCATTAGAAAATTCACTTTCACAGCCCGAAGGCCTCTTTGATTTTGGACACGTAGTCAAGTTTTTCCCAAGTGAAGGTTTCGAAGGTTTTCACCTCACCGTTAGGCATCGTCACTCGTTTGGTGCTGGGCGGGCGACCCATGTGGCCGTAAGCGGCAGTTTCAGAAAAAATAGGATTTTGCAAGCCCAGGCGTTGCACGATGGCGTAGGGCCGCAAGTCGAACAACTCTTGCACCTTGTGGGCAATCTCGCCGTCGGCGAGCGGGTGGCCATTGGCCCCCAGGGCCTTGGTGCTGCCGTAAGTCGTCACGAACACGCCCACCGGCTGGGCCACGCCAATGGCGTAGGCCACCTGCACCAAGGCATGGTCGGCCACGCCAGCGGCCACCAGGTTTTTGGCGATGTGGCGGGCCGCGTAGGCCGCCGAGCGGTCCACCTTGCTCGAATCCTTGCCCGAAAAGGCCCCGCCGCCGTGGGCCCCTTTGCCGCCGTAAGTGTCCACGATGATCTTGCGGCCGGTGAGGCCTGAGTCGCCGTGGGGGCCCCCAATGACGAATTTGCCCGTGGGGTTGATGTGGTAGGTAATCTGGTCGGTGAAGAGGCGCTGCACTTCGGGGCCCAATCCGGCCACCACGCGGGGCACGAGCACGGCCCGCACGTCAGCCTTGATTTTGGCTAGCATGGTTTCTTCGTTGGCATCGAACTCGTCGTGCTGGGTGCTCACCACGATGGTGTCGATGGCCTCCGGGGTGCCGTTGTCGGCGTAGCGGATGGTGACCTGGCTTTTGGCGTCGGGGCGCAGGTAAGGCATGTCGTGGCCCTCACGCCGGATGGTGGCCAGCTCCTGCAATAAGCGGTGCGAGAGGTCGAGGGCCAGGGGCATGTAATTAGCACTTTCGCGGGTGGCGTAGCCGAACATCATGCCCTGGTCGCCGGCTCCCTGGTCTTCGGCCGCGGCGCGCTCCACGCCCTGGTTGATGTCGGGGGACTGCTCGTGCAGGCGGTTCATCACCTCGCAGGTGTCGGCGTTGAAGAGGTATTCGGGCTTGTCGTAGCCGATGCGGCGAATAGTGGCCCGCACGATGGGCTCGGCCTCCACGCGGGCCGTTGACTTAATTTCGCCCGCTACCAAGGCAAAGTCGGTGGTTACCAGGGTTTCGCAGGCAACTTTAGCGGCCGGGTCCTGCCGCAGGTATTCGTCCAGGATGGCGTCGGAAATCTGGTCCGCGACCTTATCGGGGTGGCCTTCCGAAACCGATTCGGAAGTGAACAGGTAGGGCATAAAGCGAGAAGAGGGACAATAAAAGCAAAAAAGCCGCCCGCCGGGCCGGGGCCAGCGGGCGAATGGCAAAACTACGCCACGTCGCCCGAAGACGCCGTCGAGGGCCCCGGGCCGGCGGGACCGGTCAGTACAGCCTTCTCGCACACCAGCACCACAGGCCGGCCGCGCAGGTCGGTGGTGGCAAACAGATAGACGTCGCCCCCCTCGCGGATGCCGGTGCGTAGTCGGAAATCGGCTACCGAGTCGGGGAAGTTGCGGGTCGTGACGTGCGCGCGGGCCTCGGGCCCCAGGTGGGCCTTCAGGGCCGGGCCGTCGGCTCTCTCCACCGCCAGCACCCGGAAAATACGGCCCGGAAAATCAGCCCGCAGCACGCTGGAGGTATATAAGTGGCTGTTTTGGTGCAGCTTCAGCAACTCGAAAGCGGTACCGATGCTGCGGAACGCACCGGCTTTCAACACCGCCGCGTTGGGTTCGTAGAGGTATTGCTGGGCCTCGGCGTAGCGGGACACGGCGCGGGCTTCGCGGGCCCGGTTGAGGCGAAATTCCTGCCGGGTACCATCGCGGCGCAGGTTCAGGGCGAAGCGCTCAGGGTCGACGGCGGGCTCGGGGCCCAACTCGTACAGCACTTCTTTCACTTCATTATCAAGAGCCAGCACCCAAAGGCGGCGCACGTGCTTCAATTCCGTCACGGCCTGCTCGATGTCGAGCATGGGCGACGTTTTAAGTAGAATCCGGTCGGCCTTGTGCAGCAGCAGTGGCAGCAGGTGCAGCACGTCGGGCTCGCAGTCGGCCAACCGAAATATCTTGCGCGCGGCGGTGTCGCGCCGGGCCGGGTCGAGGTACAGCCAGTCGTAGCGGTGGGGCGTGCTTTTGAGGAAAGCCAGCGCGTCGGTGTTGTGCACCGCCACGTTATCGAGTCCCAACAGCCGAAAGTTGTACCGCACCACGGCCGCCAGCTGCGGGTTGCGCTCCACGTAATCGACTTCGGCCATGCGGGCGGCGAAGTGCGCCGCGTCGGCCCCAAAGCCCCCGGTGAGGTCGGCGAGCCGCTGCCCGTCCACCAGCCCAGCCTTGAAAGCGGCCGTGCGGTCCGACGAAGCCTGCTCGACCGACAGCGCGGGCGGAAAAACGAGGTCGTGGTTGGCGGCCCAGGCCGGCAGCTTGGTTTGGGCCTTCTGGCGGGCCTGGATTTGACGCACCAACTCTGGCACGGGCAGACCGGGGTGGCGGCGGGCTTGTAAGGCCAGGTGGGCGGGGTCGTCGTGTAGGTGGGCGGCCACGTAGCGACGGGCCGCCTCGGGCAAAGGAAATTCCATGAAACCGGATATACGGAAGAACGCGGCGTACAATGCAAAAATTGCCGACTGCTGCCTGGGGCCCTAGCGTAGGGCCCAACTCAGGGCCAGCAGTGGCCGGCCCGTGGCCGCCGGGCGCAAGCCAGCGGTACTGGGCCGCAGTTGCCGCCACCAAGCGCCGTGGGTGCCCGGCAGCCCGGCATTGTAGGCAGCCACGGCCCTCTGCAAGTGCTCGTTGGTGTGGCGGTTGATGACGAGCGTGGCCAGCAGGCTGGCCACGAACAGCCCGCCCGTCACTTGCTGGGTAGTATTGAAGTATTGCTGCTCACCGTCTTTAGCGAATACCTGGCTGGCGTACACGCCCAGGGCCCCCACGGCCACGAGGCGGTCGATCAAAAACAGCGTTTTCTGGCGGCGGTAGTTGTTCAGGTTTTGCAGGGCCTCGGCGTTGGTGCCCAGGTAGGGGCGCAGCTTCTGGCCAAAATAGCCCGCGTTCTGGTAGTCCTCGCCGCCCACGCCGGGGGGGAGGAAGTAGAAGTTGTGCTGGTAGCTGACGCGGCCCCGAGCGGCGTCTTCGGGCAGTAGCCGGATGGTGGCAGGAGCGGTTTGGGCCTTGGCTGGTCCCGCCAGAACCAGCACGGCGGCAGCGGCCACCAAGCGCGGGGCCGTAAATAAAGCCCGAAGGAAACGTTGCATTAAGCAAAGATACGGCCCCGCCGGCCGGGCCCGTTCTCGGCCGCAGCGGCCCTGCCGGCCGAACAATTGCCGTATCTTTGCGGTTGAACCCGACCTTACCAATCAATTCTTATCATGGTGGAAACCAAGACGAACACCTACGTACCTTACAAGGTAAAAGACATGAGCCTGGCCGAGTGGGGCCGCAAGGAAATCCGCCTGGCCGAGGCCGAGATGCCCGGCCTGATGGCCCTGCGCGCCGAGTTCGGCGCGGCTCAGCCCTTCAAGGGGGCCCGCATCGCCGGCTGCCTGCACATGACCATCCAAACCGCCGTGCTCATCGAAACCCTCAAAGCCCTGGGCGCGGAGGTAACGTGGTCGTCGTGCAACATCTTCTCGACCCAGGACCACGCCGCGGCCGCCATTGCCGCCGCCGGCTTCCCGGTGTACGCCTGGAAGGGTATGAGCGAGGAAGAATTCAACTGGTGCATCGAGCAGACGCTGTATTTCGGCGAAGACCGCCAGCCGCTGAACATGATTCTCGACGACGGCGGCGACCTTACCAACATGGTGCTGAACCAGTACCCCGAGTTGGCCGCTGGCATCAAAGGCGTTTCGGAAGAAACCACGACCGGCGTGCTGCGCCTGTACGAGCGGGTGAAAAACGGCTCGCTGCCCTTCCCCGCCATCAACGTGAACGACTCGGTGACGAAGTCGAAATTCGATAACAAGTACGGCTGTAAGGAGTCGGCCGTGGACGCTATTCGCCGGGCAACCGACGTGATGATGGCCGGCAAGATTGCCGTGGTGGCCGGCTACGGCGACGTCGGAAAAGGCACCGCCGCCTCGCTGAGCGGGGCCGGGGCCCGCGTCATCGTGACGGAAATCGACCCCATCTGCGCCCTGCAAGCGGCCATGGACGGCTACGCGGTGAAGAAGCTGGCCAACGCCGTGAAGGAAGCCGACATCGTGGTAACGGCCACCGGTAACTGCGACATCCTCACCGAGGAGCACTTCCGCAGCCTGAAAGACAAGGCGATTGTGTGCAACATCGGCCACTTCGACGACGAAATCGACATGGCGTGGCTGAACGGCAATTACGGCCACACCAAGGACACGGTGAAACCGCAGGTGGACATTTACACCATCGACGGCAAAGAGGTCATCATCCTCGCCGAAGGCCGCCTCGTGAACCTTGGCTGCGCCACGGGCCACCCTTCGTTCGTGATGTCGAATTCCTTCACCAACCAAACCCTGGCCCAGCTGGAGCTGTGGCAGCACGCCGACCAGTACGAAAACCAGGTGTACACCCTGCCCAAGCACCTCGACGAGAAAGTGGCCCGCCTGCACCTCGCCAAAATCGGCGTGGAGCTGGACGAGCTGACGCCCCGCCAGGCCGACTACATCAAAGTGCCGGTGGAGGGCCCCTTTAAATCGGACTTGTACCGCTACTAGGGATTTTTCAAGACTACGTAAAAAACCCCGCCAGCATTGTGCTGGCGGGGTTTTTTATGGGCTGGTGCTGACTGTTATAATAAAACGGCTCTCGGTTAATCCAAGAACTTCGTACCCGTTAGCTCTTCACTCATTTCCCACAAGCGCTGGGCATTGGCGGGCGTGTTGAAGCTGCTTTTCACCGGCTCAGCCTTTTTCTTGGCGAAGTAGCCGCCGCTGACGGTGCCGGCGTGTTCATCGGTGGAGAGGAAAATGCTGGTTTCGGCTCCCTTCTCCGGCGAAATCATGAACGGGCGACCCAATTGCGTCATTGCCGTGAGCCAGCCGCCCGATTGACTGCCGAAGCCCGTGGCGACGGCCCCGGGGTGCAGCGCGTTGGCAACCACGTTGGCGATGCCGTGCGCGCGCAGCCGCCGCGCCAGCTCCTGCGTGAACATGATGTTGAACAGCTTGGTGTTGCCGTACTCCCAGAGCGCGTTGTAGTAGCGCTCCGATTGCAGGTCGTCGAGCGTAGGCTTGGAGAAGCGGTAAGCCACCGAGGCCACGTTGATGACGCGCGCGGCCGGGCTTTTGCGCAGCAAGTCGAAAAGCAAGCTCGTGAGCAAGAAGGGCCCCAGGTGGTTGGTGGCCAGCGTCATCTCGTTGCCATCGGCAGACACTTCGCGCCGCTGCCCAAACATGAGGCCGGCGTTGTTGATGAGCACGTCGAGGTGCGGGTACTGGGCATTGATTTCGGCGGCCACGTCGCGCACCTGCTGGAGGTTCGAGAGGTCGGCCAGGGCCATGTCCACGCGCTGGTTGCCGGTGGCGTCGATGATTTCCTGGCGGGTTTTGGCGGTTTTGGCACGGTTGCGGCCCAGCAGGATGACGTGGGCCCCTTGGCGGGCTAGCTCGTGCGCCGTGACTTTGCCGATGCCGGACGTAGCCCCGGTGATGAGGATGATTTTATCTTGCAAATCGGGCATGATGCGGGGGCGAAAAATGAAATACGTGGCACTTTATACGCGACCTGACGACGAGCCGTCCGAAATATTTTGCGGGCCCGGGCGGCGGGCCGGTGTTTAGCTTTGCCCCATGCCCGATTTTTTGCGCGTCGAAACCATCTTTTTTACCGTGCTCGGCTACCCCATGAGCTACCTGGAATTTTTTGGGGTGGTGGCGGGGGCCGTGGCGGTGTGGCTTTCGGCCCGGGCCAACGTGTGGAGCTGGCCGCTGAGCCTGGTAGGCATCGTGCTGTCGTTCTTCCTGTTCTTCCAGGTGCAGCTTTACCCCGATACTTTTTTGCAGGTGTTCTTCTTCATTACCAGCCTTGTCGGCTGGTGGCAGTGGACGCACCCGGCCCCTCAAGAAGCTGACCGCAAAGAAGAACTGCGCATTACTTATACCCCGCGCCCCGTGCTGCTGCTGGGCGGAGCCGCCACGGCCGCGGCCACGGCCTTGCTGGGGGCCCTGGCCCAGCGCCTGCACCAGTGGTTGCCGCTGGTGTTCAGCAAGCCCAGCGCTTTCCCGTACCTCGACTCGTTCACGACGGTGCTCAGCATCGCGGCCACGTTCCTGCTGATGCGCAAAAAGGTAGAAAGCTGGTACGTCTGGCTAGCCGCCGACGTGGTGCTGACCTACGTGTACTTCCTGAAAGGCATCAAGTTCGTAGGCATTGAATACGCCGTGTTTTGCGTAGTGGCGGCCTACGGGGCCTACCACTGGACGCGCGAATTTCGTTCCGATCAAGCAATTCAAACTGTTAGCTGATGGCTATTAGCTTCTGTAAATACTTGTTTGGTTGAGTAAAGCGAACGACACTGTCGCGTTACAGCATTGAACAAAAGCTAACAGCTATCAGCTAATAGCTAACAGTTAAAGAAAATGGTTTCGCTTTCCGTCGTCGTCATCACTTTTAACGAGGCGGCCAACATCGGCCGCTGCCTGGGGGCCCTGGGCGACGTGGCCGACGAGGTACTGGTCGTGGACTCGTTTTCGACCGACGATACGGTGGAAATCTGCCTGGCACACGGGGCCCGCGTGGTGCAAAACGCCTTCGCTGGCTACGTCGAACAAAAGAACTTCGCCACTGCTCAGGCCCGTTTCGACCACGTTCTGCAATTGGATGCCGATGAAGTACTAACCGATGAGTTGCGCCAGAGCATTCGCCAAGCCAAGTCTGACTGGCAGCACGCCGCTTATTCGCTGGCCCGGCTCACCAACTACTGCGGCCATTGGGTACGCCACGGCGGCTGGTACCCCGACCGCAAGCTGCGCCTCTACGACCGCCGCCTCGGCCGCTGGGAGGGCCTGCTGCTGCACGAGCACTACGAAGTGGCCCCCGGCTACACCACCGGCCTGCTAGCCGGCGACGCGCTGCACTATTCCTACCATTCCATCGCGCAGCACGTCAGCCAGTTGAACAAATTCACCAGCATCACGGCCCAGGAACGGGTCCTGCGCGGCCACACCCGCGTCACGCTGTTTCACTTGCTGCTTAAGCCGTGGTGGAAGTTTGTGCAGGGCTATTTCCTGCGGTTGGGCTTCTTGGATGGGTTTGCCGGGCTATGCATCGCCGGCATCTCGGCCTGGGGCGTGTTCCTGAAATTTGCGAAGCTGAAAACCCGCACCGAACGCGCCGAAGCATGAGCCTCACCTTCCTCGTTTCCCGCACCGACGCCATCGGCGACGTGGTGCTGACCCTGCCCGTGGCCGGCCGGCTGAAGCAGCTGTTTCCGGGGTGTCGGGTGGTGTTCATCGGGCGGACCTACACTGCGCCGGTGGCCGCCGCCTGTCCGTGGGTCGATGAGGTGGTGGATTTCGACGAGCTAAAAAAAATGCCCCGGATTGAGCAATTGGCCGCCCTGCGGTGCTACGGAGCTGCCGCTATCGTGCACGTGTTTCCCAACCGGGCCCTGGCGGCTCTGGCGCGGCAGGCCGGCATCCCGGTTCGCATCGGTACCCGCAACCGGTGGTGGCACTGGCTGACGTGCAACCGGCTGGTGGCCCTCAGCCGCCGCCACTCACTGCTGCACGAAGCCCAGCTCAACTTGCAACTGCTGGCCCCGTTGGGCCCGTCCGAGGCGCTGCCGCTGTCCGCCGTGGCCGACTTGGTGCGCCTGGAGGCCCCCGAGCCGCTGGCCACCGGGTGGCAGCACCTGCTGGCCCAGCGCCAGCCCGGCCAGCTCAACGTGGTGCTGCACCCGCGCAGCCGTGGCAGCGCCCGCGAATGGGGCCTGGACAATTTTGGCCGCTTGGCCCAATTGCTGCACCAAGCCGGGCACCGCGTGTTCGTCACCGGCACAGCCACCGAAGGCGCGGAACTGATTGATTGGCTGAAGCAACACGCCGCTTACCTGGCCGCCGACCTCACGGGGCAGCTCGCGCTGCCGCAGTTCCTGGCGTTCCTGGCCGCGGCCGACGGGGTGGTGGCCGGTAGCACCGGCCCGCTGCACCTGGCGGCGGCGCTGGGCCGGCACGCGCTGGGGCTCTACCCGCCCATTCGGCCCATGCACCCCGGCCGCTGGGGCCCTTTGGGCCCCTGGGCCGAATACCTGGTGTTCAACCGCCCCGATTGCCAGGATTGTCGTACCCAGCCGGCCGCCTGCACCTGCATCAAGGCCATCGAAGCGGCAGCGGTAGCGGCGCGGGTAGAAGCTTGGCCGCCGTTATTTTTGCGCCAAGAATGACCTGCTTTTGTTTAGGGTTGATAAACGCGGGTTTTCCAATATACTTTCAACGCTCCTTTTCACATTCTACCTTGGTGCCGACGCCGCGTGGCGGCTACCAACCCGACCGGATGCCGCGGTGCCCGCTTTTGTTGGCGTGTAGAACCGGGCCGTGGCTGGGCTGCTTGCTGCCGGGCCCCCGGTGCAACCCGGTCGGGGCCGAAATCCGTACATCCGACACTGCATAGTCGTACTTGTGGCCGCGCCGTGCGTCGAATTTTCTGTTGGAGCTGTAGACAGGCTACAATTTATTATGTTACCTACGGTTTTCTGTGGTAGCGGCCGCCCGTCGCGTTGCCACGCAGTTGCAACCTTAGCGCCTGTTGCCGCTTATGCAGTTGGCGCGGCCGCTTGCGCTTGCTCTTTTAATGGTTACACCTTGCTATATTTTCCGCCCCATTTTTATGAGCGATTCTCCCGAACGGGTTAAACTGAGCAAAGAGGAAAAGGACCGGCGCTTCCAGGCCGAGCTGATGCCCATCATCGACCCGCTCTACAATTTTGCCTACCGCCTGACCCTGGACGAGGACGACGCCAACGACCTCGTGCAGGAAACCTATCTCAAGGCGTACCGCTTTTTCGAGTATTTCGAGCCCGGTACGAATGCCAAGGCGTGGCTTTTCCGCATCCTGAAAAACTCGTTCATCAACGACTTTCGGAAGAAAAGCAAACAGCCCGCTAAGGTCGATTACAGCGAGATTGAGGGCTACTACAACCCCGACGACGTAGAGGCCGAAGGCGAAGTGGGGGCCTCGTCGTCCGATTTGCGCCAGCAGTCGGCGCGCGACTTGATTGGCGACGAAGTAGCCAGCGCGCTTAATTCTTTGCCCGTCGATTTTCGCACCGTCATTATCTTGTGTGATTTGGAAGGGTTTACCTACGAGGAAATGGCAAAAGTCCTTGATATTCCGATTGGTACGGTGCGTTCACGCCTGCACCGCGCCCGTAATTTTCTCAAGGATAAGCTCGAGCGATACGCTCAGTCGATGGGCTATGGCCACGACGAATTGCACGATGCGGCGGAACTTCCTGCCGACGAGAATGATTAGGCCAACATCAGTCTGTACTTTTCCCTGTACTCACCGCCTTTTTCACTCTTCTCGTTATGGCCCCAACTGCTACTACTTCCACCAATACGTCGGCCCCCGCTGTATTACCCGATAGCGGCACCGACTGCAAGCGCGTGAATAATGTACTTGACCAAATCGCCGAAGGCCAGCCCATTACGTCTGAAGAAGAGGAGTACCTCTACGACCACGGCACCGATTGCTCGCCCTGCTTCGACGACATTAAGAAGCAGGCTATCTTCATCAGCTTCCTCAAAGAGCGCCTTGGCCACAAGGTCAGCCCTGATGGGCTTCCCCAGTCCATCATGGCCCGGGTATCTGCCGAAGTGGTCTGAAAGCCGCTAGCTTTGCGTGATGCAAGGCAAAATTATTGTGTTCTCAGCTCCTTCCGGAGCGGGAAAAACCACCATCGTGCATCGGCTCATGCAGCGGCTGCCGCAGCTTAGCTTTTCCATCTCGGCTTGCACCCGCGACCGTCGTGGCCGCTCCGAGGTCAACGGTAAGGACTACTATTTCATTACGCCTCAGGATTTCCAGGATAAAATTCGTCACGACGAGTTCGTGGAATGGGAAGAGGTGTACGAAGGCGCATTCTATGGCACGCTGAAATCGGAAATCGAGCGCATTTGGGCCCGGGGCCAGCACGCAATTCTCGACGTTGACGTGAAGGGGGGGCTCAGCATCAAAGAATTCTACAAAGAGCGGGCTTTGGCAGTTTTTGTTCGCCCGCCGTCCATCGAGGCGTTGGGCGAACGGTTGCAGGCCCGTGCCACCGATTCGCAGTCCAGCATTTCTTCGCGACTCTACAAGGCCGCGTTTGAGTTGGCTTTCGAAGACCGGTTCGATGTAACGGTCGTCAACGATGACCTTGACGTGGCCAGCAACCAAGCCGAAAAGCTGGTGCGCAACTTCATCAACGCCGGCCCCGACGCCGTATGAGCCGCCGCGTGGGCTTGCTCTTCGGCTCGTTCAACCCTGTACACATCGGCCACCTCATCTTAGCCGAGCACTTCGCGACCCGCACCGACTTGGCCGAAGCCTGGCTTGTAGTAACGCCCCATAACCCGTTCAAGGCGGCGGCTGGCTTGCTGCCCGAAGCCCAGCGTTTGCGTCTGGTGCAGTTGGCCGTAGCCGGCAATCCGCGGCTGCGCGCCGAAGACATTGAGTTCGGCTTGCCGCGCCCCAGCTATACCATCGCCACGCTCGATGCCCTGCGCCAGCGCCACCCCGACACCGAATTCGTGCTACTGATGGGGGCCGACAACGTGCCCGGTTTGCCGCGCTGGAAAGAAGCCCCGCGCCTGCTCACCGAAACCGACATTTACGTGTATCCCCGGCCCGGCTCGCCCCGGCCCGAATTGGGGGCCCTCCCGCGCCTACGTGTGCTGGACGCGCCGCTGTTGGACATTTCGAGCACTTACATCCGCCAATGCCTGCAAGTGGGGCACAGCATTAGGTACCTAGTGCCCGAAGCTGTGGAGCAGGCCTTAGAAAACATGCAATTTTAAGTTCAATACCAATTTAAAAAGCCTCGTCTGCGCGAAACAGGCGAGGCTTTTTTGGCTTATTTGGAAGACTATCAGATAGTCATAATCTCCGTTTCCTTTTTACTGAGTGCCTTTTCTACTTCCGCAATGTAGCTATCGGTTGTTTTCTGCACTTTTTCTTCGGCGCTTTTAACGGCATCTTCCGAGGCCCCGTCCTTCAGCAGTTTCCGCAGGGCTTCGTTCACGTCTTTGCGGATGCTGCGGACCCGAACCTTGCCGACTTCCGACTCATTTTTGGCTTGTTTCACCAGGTCGCGGCGGCGTTCTTCGGTCATAGCCGGGATGTTGAGCCGCACGCCGTCGGCGTCCGACACCGGGTTCAGGCCCAAATCACTGTTCTTAATGGCTTTGGCCACCTCGCTCACCATATTTTTTTCCCAGGGCTTGATGAGTAGGGAACGGGCGTCGGGGGCCGAAATATTGGCTACCTGCCCAATGGGCGTGGGAATACCATAGTAATCAACTTTGAGGCCGTCGAGCATTGCTGGTGAGGCCTTGCCCGCGCGGATACGGCTCATTTCCACGTTTATATGGGCCAGGGCCTTGCCCATTGATTCCATGGCATCGTCGAGGTAGAACTGAATTTCTTCGTCCATCTTTTGGAAATGTTGAATTTTAAAGGTTAGGTGTTGAACGATGTTGGGTCGAGGCTGAAACGATAATTCAAAACTCAACATTCAAACTTTCTCAGGCTTGCTCGGGCTGGTTGCCCACCAAGGGCTGCAAGGCGCTGTGCTTGGAGTCGAGTAAAGACGAGGACTTGCCGGCACCAGTGCGCGGAACAACCGTGCCGTTCATGCTCACAAGGGTGCCCAACGGCTCGCCGGCCAGCAAGCGCTCCAGGTTGCCGGGCGTGTTCATGTCAAAAACAATGATGGGCAAATTATTTTCTTTGCAAAGCGTAAAGGCGGTCATGTCCATCACGTTCAGGTTTTTGGCAATCACTTCGTCGAACGTGAT
This sequence comes from uncultured Hymenobacter sp., assembly GCA_964242665.1. Taxonomy (GTDB): domain Bacteria; phylum Bacteroidota; class Bacteroidia; order Cytophagales; family Hymenobacteraceae; genus Hymenobacter. The sequence continues at coordinate 184,545 of CAXTBA010000001.1, read as the reverse complement.
GGAAGGGAAGCGCACGGCCCCCGGGTCTTTCTCCGGGTCGGCCGAATAGATGCCGTCCACGCGGGTGCCTTTCAGCACCACATCGGCCTCGATCTCAATGGCCCGCAGCGAAGCCGCTGAATCGGTGGTAAAGTACGGCGAGCCGATGCCGGCCCCAAAAATGACCACGCGGCCCTTTTCAAGGTGGCGTACCGCCCGTCGCCGGATGTAGGGCTCGCACACCCGCTGGATGGTGAGGCCCGAAAGCAGGCGGGTGCTCACGCCGAGTTTTTCCAGGGCGCTTTGCAGGGCCATAGAGTTGATGACCGTGGCCAGCATCCCCATGTAGTCGCCCTGCACGCGGTCCAGCCCGAAGGCTTCCGCCTGTGCGCCCCGGTAAATATTGCCGCCGCCAATCACCACAGCCACTTGAATACCCGTAGCGGCCACGGCCTTAATTTCGGAGGCGTACTGCATCAGTCGCTCGGCGTCGATGCCGTACTGCTGCTGGCCCATCAGCGCCTCGCCGCTGAGCTTTAGAAGAATACGGTGGTAGTTCAACATACTAAGCGTTAATGGAATGTGTTAAAATTATGAACTTGGCATGCCTGCCCGCTACGCATCAGGCAAACTGCACCAATAGCTGTCCTTTTTGCACGTTGTCGCGCAGGCCTACTTTAATGGCACTCACGACGCCGTCGGCGGGGGCCTTGAGAATGTTTTCCATCTTCATAGCTTCGAGAACCAGTAATGGGTCGCCTTTTTGTACGGCTTGGCCGGGCAGTACCCGCACATCTACGATCAGGCCGGGCATGGGGGCCTTCAATTCGTTGACCTGCGCAGCCGCGGCGGTGCTGAGGCCGAGGCGTTCCAGCAATAAGTCGAACCGGTCTTTGGCATGCAGTTCAAGGCGCTGGCCGTTGATTTTCAAGACGAATTGCTTGGTTGTGTAGTCGGCGCTCACCACTTCAATGTCATACGACCGCCCGCCGTGTAGCGCCTGAAAACGACCAGGGGCCAGCAGAGCTACGTCCCAGGCAAAAGGTTGGCCGTTGAGGCGCAAGTCGTCGGGGGCACGGTAGTCGGCCTCCCACGAACGGTCGGGACCGGTACTGATTTGGAGCATGGAAAACGGAGCGTATAGGGCAGGGGCGGGGTTAAAGGTAGCCCAATTCCCAATTTATTTCGGAAATTCCGGCCGTCTTTCGTCCCTTACTGCTGCCATGAAGTATCTGCTTACGGGCCTCTTCGGTCTACTACTAGCCAGTCCGCTAGGAGTTTGGGGGCAAAAGGCCGGGCCAAGAGGGGCAGCTTTGGGCAGCCGGCCCGCACCGCGTCGCAAGAGCCCTATAGCTGCGCCGCCCGCGCCAGCGGCAGTTCCGTTGGTAGTGCCGTCGTGGCTACCATCTACCGCCCCGCTCCGCCCCGCCGCGACAATCCTCACCGAGGTAATGCACACCAAGCTCGACGTGCGGTTCGACTACAAAAAGCAATACCTGCTGGGTACGGCCGTGCTTACGCTGCGTTCGCATTTCTATCCGCAAAGCCAAGTGGTGCTCGATGCCAAAGGCTTTGAGGTGCAGAAAGTGGAGCTGGTGGGCGAGCGCAAGGCGAGGACCTTGGTGTACAGCTACGACAAGCGCCAGCTTACAATCACGCTTGACCGGGCCTATCCGCGCACCGAGGCGTACCAAGTGCGCATCGTATACGTGGCCAAGCCCAACGAGCTGGCCGCTGGCGGCTCGGCGGCCATCACCGGAGCCAAGGGCTTGTATTTTATCAATCCGCTGGGCCTGGAAAAAAACAAGCCCCGTCAAATCTGGACCCAGGGCGAGACGGAGTCTAACTCTTGCTGGTTCCCAACCATCGATCGGCCCAACCAGCGCATGACGCAGGAAATCAGCCTGACGGTGGAGAACCAATTCAAAACCCTGTCCAACGGTTCGCTTATCGCCTCAAAAACTAATGCCGACGGCACCCGCACCGACACATGGCGGCAGACCCAGGCTCAGCCGCCCTACCTCACCACGCTGGTTGTGGGCAATTACGCAGTGATAAGCGATACGTGGCGCGGCAAATCCGTCGACTATTACGTTGAGCCCCCGTATGCCGCTACGGCGCGCGCCGTGTTTGGCCACACCCCCGAGATGCTCGAATTCTTCTCTAAGAAGCTGAGCGTTGACTACCCGTGGGATAAATACGCCCAGGTAGCGGTGCGCGACTATATAAGCGGGGCCATGGAAAACACGACTGCCGTAACGCACGGCACCAACGTGCAAGTGACGCGCCGCGAGTTGATGGATGCTACCTACGCCGGCAACGAGTCTATTATCGTGCACGAAGTGTTTCATCATTGGTTCGGCGATTACGTTACCTGCAAGTCGTGGGGAAATCTGCCACTCAACGAATCATTCGCCGACTACGCCGAATACCTGTGGGCCGAGCAGAAATACGGGCCGGACGAAGCCGCTTTGGTGCAGGAAACCAAATTGGCCAGCTACCTCGACGAAGCCCAGGGCAAGCGCGAGCCCCTCATCCGCTACCGATACCTGGAGCGGGAAGACCTGTTTGACCGCCATTCCTACGCCAAGGGCGGGCGGGTGCTGCACATGCTGCGCAAATACGTGGGCGACGACGCTTTCTATACGGCCCTCAATCACTACCTCACCCAGAACAAGGAGTCGTCGGTCGAGATATCCAAGCTGCGCACCGCATTTGAAGAAGTTACTGGCGAAGACCTGATGTGGTTTTTCAGCCAGTGGTTTATGCAGCGCGGGCACCCCGAGCTGCACATTAGCCACAGCTATGCCAACGGTGCCGTGACGCTGCGCGTGCAGCAGGTACAGGATACCCTGTACCAACCCGTCTATCGCTTGCCGCTAACGGTGACGGTGTGGCAGAAAGAACGGCCGGCCGATTACCGTATCACGGTCAACAAAACCGATCAATCGTTCATTTTTCCCGCCGCCGACCGGCCCAGCTTGGTAAAGTTCGACAGCGAAAGTCAGTTGTTAGCCCAAATTGACGAGGACCGCTCCGCGGAGGAGCTAATATTTCAATTCGACCACGCCCGCGGCTACCAGCAAAAATCTGAAGCGCTGGAACTGCTGCAAAACAAAACCGGTGAGCTGGCAACAAGCACATTATTTCGCAATGCGCTAAATGACAAATTCTGGGCAGTGCGGCGCACAGCGCTGGATCATCTTCGCCGCTACAGGGGCCCCGAAACCAATGCCGTGCGCCAAGCTGTGCTCCGCGTCGCCACCGCCGACCCCGTCCCCCAAGTACGGGCCCAGGCTTTGGCTACATTGAACAGCTTTCCCAGCGGCAATTATGGCCCCGCTTACTTGGCGGCCCTAAACGATAGCTCTTACACCGTTGCAGCAGCGGCCCTGTTGATACTGGCCAAAAACCAAGGCATCAGTTCCAGAGCGCAAGTTGCAGCTCTTGACAACACATCCAGCAACGTGCTGATATTGGCCCTGGCTGAATACTATGCGCGCAACGGGGCCCTAGACCAGTACGCATGGTTCTTGCGCCGTCTGCCCGACGTACCCGAAAATGATTTGTACGCCTATCTGCAATCCTTCGGTACTTTAATGACCAACATTCCGCCCGTTGAGCGGGACAAAGGCCGCATACTGCTCGAAGATTACGCCCGCCACGCCTCCCGCTACGACGTCCGCTTGGGTGCCTACAAGGGCCTTGTGCAGTTGCTGCCCAGCACGCCCACGCTCAAAGCGACACTCCAGAACATTCGCGACAAGGAAACCGATGACCGGTTGAAAGCATTTTATAATTTGATGTAGAACCAGTTGTCACCAGCGGGCTAAAAAAGAGCAACCTTTTTTAGCGTCACCTCTTGCCTTGTAAAAGAAAAGCCGTAATTTTGCGCTTCCTTACGAAAGACTACTGCTTGAGTAATCGCTTTGTAAGGAGACGCATGCAAGCAAACGGCTCGCTCGCTTCAAATTTGGGGGTATCGCATAGCGGCAATTGCGGGTGACTGTAACTCACCTCCTTCGGGTTCATAGGTTCGAGTCCTGTTACCCCCACTTTTTAGAATAATTACTACCCGCGGGAGTAGCTCAGTTGGTAGAGCGGCAGCCTTCCAAGCTGCAGGTCGCGAGTTCGAACCTCGTCTCCCGCTCTGCTCATTTGATAATTAACATTTGCGATTCAATAGTTTTCAAGCTGTTGAACGTGCTCATGTTAGGTGTCAATTGGTGAATGTTAAATAAAATAAGCCGTTTTAGCTCAGTGGTAGAGCACTTCCTTGGTAAGGAAGAGGTCATGGGTTCAAATCCCATAAATGGCTCACATTATTGCAAGTCCTGTCGGCTTAAAAGCTCCGGGCAGGTTCTGACCAAGTAAGCGACGCGCAGTTTTCCTGAACTTTTGGGGGCTGAGTTTCGCTTTCTTGCCGTAGGGCCTTATTTTTCTTACAACTTTACCACCTCTTTTTTACTCTTTACAATGGCTAAAGAAAATTTCGACCGGTCCAAGCCGCACGTAAACATCGGCACCATCGGCCACGTTGACCACGGCAAAACGACCCTGACGGCTGCAATTACGATGGTATTGGCAAACCAAGGCCTGGCCGAAAAGCGCGATTTCTCCTCGATTGATAACGCTCCTGAGGAAAAAGAGCGCGGTATCACCATCAACACCTCGCACGTAGAGTACTCGACGGTTAACCGCCACTACGCCCACGTTGATTGCCCCGGCCACGCCGACTATGTGAAGAACATGGTAACCGGTGCCGCGCAGATGGACGGTGCCATCCTCGTGGTGGCTGCCACCGACGGCCCCATGCCCCAGACCCGCGAGCACATCCTGCTCGCCCGTCAGGTAGGCGTGCCCCAACTGGTGGTGTTCATGAACAAAGTGGACATGGTGGACGATCCCGAACTGCTTGAACTGGTGGAGATGGAAATCCGTGAGTTGCTTTCGTTCTACGACTTCGACGGCGATAACATTCCGATCATTCAAGGTTCGGCTCTTGGTGGCCTGAACGGCGACGCGAACTGGGTCCCCAAGATCAACGAGTTGATGGAAGCTGTCGATTCGTTCATTCCGATTCCGGCCCGTCTCACCGACCTGCCCTTCCTAATGCCGGTTGAGGACGTGTTCTCGATTACGGGCCGTGGCACCGTTGCTACCGGTCGTATCGAGCGCGGCATCATCAACTCGGGCGAGCAAGTAGATATCCTCGGCATGGGGGCCAAAGCTGGCCTCAAGTCGACCGTAACTGGTGTGGAGATGTTCCGCAAAATCTTGGACCGTGGCGAAGCTGGCGATAACGTTGGCCTGCTGCTCCGCGGCATTGAGAAGGACGACATCCGTCGCGGCATGGTTATCTGCAAGCCCGGCTCGGTAACGCCCCACCAGAAATTCAAGGCTGAAGTGTACGTTCTCTCGAAAGAGGAAGGCGGCCGCCACACCCCGTTCTTCAACAACTACCGCCCGCAGTTCTACCTGCGCACCACCGACGTTACCGGCATCATTACCCTGCCCGAGGGCGTAGAGATGGTGATGCCCGGCGACAACATCACCATCACCGTTGAGTTGATCAACAAGGTAGCGATGGAGAAAGGCCTCCGCTTCGCTATCCGTGAGGGTGGCCGCACGGTAGGCGCCGGTCAGGTGACGGAAGTTCTCGACTAGTCAACTAACTGGAAACATAATCCGCCCCCGTTCATGCGGGGGCGGATTTGTTTTGTAGCTAGGTTTTAGTACCTTTGCACTCCCGTTAGTAAAATATTGCCATCGGGAGTGCCTTCTACGAGTGTAGTTCAAGGGTAGAATAGAGGTCTCCAAAACCTTTGATGGGAGTTCGAATCTCTCCACTCGTGCATTCTGAGGTATTTGCCTCGCGTTCGGTTCATTTTTTTCCGGCTCGTCCGGCTCCTTTTGCAATGGACAAGCTGATCAATTACTTCCGCGCCACCGCTGAGGAAATGCGCTACAGCGTGACGTGGCCAACCGCTACAGAGTTACAGAAGAGCGCTGGCTTAGTGCTGTTGGGCTCTTTAGTATTCGCAGCCGTAGTTGGCATCATGGATGTCGCGTTTAATAAAAGCCTGACGGCTTTTTATCAGTCGTTTCGCTAATCAGCAACAGAAGATGGGCGAATTGAAATGGTATGTGGTACGCTCCGTGAGCGGCCAGGAGAAGAAAGCCAAAAACTATCTCGAAACTGAGTTAGGACGGCACAATCTTACTGAATTGGTACCACAGGTGCTGATTCCAGTGGAGAAGGTGTTCGAAATGCGCAACGGTAAAAAACGAGTGCGCGAGCGTAACCTTTATCCCGGTTACATCATTATCCATGCCGACCTCGGCCACGGTGAGGTGGACCACATTATTACCAGCACGCCGGGCGTGATTGGCTTTTTGGGAGATAAAGACAAGAAGGACTCAGCTAATAACAAGCCTGTGCCATTGCATCTCTCCGAGGTAAATCGTATTCTGGGAATTGTTGACGAGGCGGAAGAGCAAGTTGCTACTCTTGATAAGCCTTATGTAGTGGGCGAACTGGTAAAAATTATGGACGGCGGTTTTGCTGGGATGTCCGGCACCGTATCCGAAATCTTTGAAGAGCGCAAAAAGCTCAACGTTATCGTGAAAATATTCGGCCGTAGCACGCCGATGGAACTGAACTATACCCAGGTAGAAAAAGAGATTTGAGAATTTGATACACCATGCCGGTCATTGGCTCCGGGTCGGCAGGGCTTCCAAACAGGAGTATACAGACAACTGAGGCAACTGCGAGTTACGACGCACGAGCCACAGCCTTACAAATCAAATGGCCAAGGAAATTAGAGGTTATCTGCGCTTGCAGATAAAGGGAGGCTCAGCGAATCCATCGCCGCCGGTAGGACCTGCACTTGGTAGCAAAGGCCTTAACATCATGGAGTTTTGCAAGCAGTTCAATGCGCGCACCCAGGATAAGGCCGGCCAAATCTGCCCCGTGTTGATTACCATGTACACCGACAAGTCGTTCGACTTCGTGGTGAAAACCGCGCCTGCACCGGTGCTGCTCATGGAAGCAGCCAAGTTGCAGAGTGGTTCGAAGGAACCTAACCGCAACAAGGTAGGCTCGGTGACGTGGGACCAAATCCGTACCATTGCCGAGACGAAGATGCCCGATCTGAACGCCTTCAAGGTGGAATCGGCCATGAAGCAAGTGGCCGGCACGGCCCGCAGCATGGGCATCACCGTCAAAGGCGATTCTCCTTTTGCTGAATAATTAAACGGAGAAAAGCACATGGCAAAAACCACTAAAAAACGCAAGGATGCCCTTGCCAAATACGACCTGACGCAGGTGCGCAGCCTGCTGGAAGCCGCGAAAGTGGTGAAGGACATTACCTATACCAAGTTCGACTCTTCGGTTGATATCGACGTTCGCCTTGGTGTGGACCCCCGCAAAGCCGATCAAATGGTGCGCGGTGTGGCTACTCTGCCCCACGGCACCGGCAAAGTTGTGCGTGTATTGGCTCTCGTGACTCCCGACAAGGAAGCCGAAGCACTTGCCGCCGGTGCTGACTTCGTAGGTCTGGACGACTACATCTCGAAAATTGAGAAGGGTTGGACGGATATCGACGTTATCATTACTATGCCGGCCGTAATGGCCAAAGTTGGCCGGTTGGGTCGCGTGCTGGGCCCCCGGGGCCTTATGCCAAATCCCAAGTCGGGCACGGTAACCACCGATGTAGCCAAGGCGGTGCAGGAAGTAAAAGCTGGTAAAATCGACTTTAAAGTTGACAAAACCGGTATTATCCACTGCTCGGTCGGTAAAGTATCGTTCGATGAGAAGTTGCTGGCTGAAAACGCTTTGGAGGTCATTCAGACTCTGGGTCGTTTGAAGCCGTCTTCATCGAAAGGCACTTATATCAAAAGCATTACCCTGAGCAGCACCATGTCGCCCGGCGTGCCGGTTGACAGCCAGGTTACTTCCGCTAACTAATTAAACGACTCACCCATGAACAGGGAAGAAAAACAAGCCCTCGTGGACGAGTTGAGCGAGAAGTTCCAATCGCACAACTCGTTCTACATTGTCGATGCTTCGGTAATGTCGGTGGCAAAAATCAACGAATTTCGTCGTCTATGCTTCAACCGCGGCATGGAATACAAGGTGTATAAAAATACTTTTATCCGCAAGGCGATGGACACGCTTGGTCACGACACTTCTGAGATGGATGCCGCTTTAAAAGGCCAGTCGGGTGTGCTGTTCTCGCAGGAGAGCGGCTCGGCTCCTGCCAAGCTGTTGCGCGACTTCTACAAGTCGCAAGCTTATGGCCGCAACGTGACGCCTAAACCCGTGCTGAAAGGCGCTTACGTGGATGCCAGCATCTACGTGGGCTCGGACCAGCTCGAAGGTTTGACCACTCTTAAAGGCAAGCAGGAACTGCTCGGTGAACTCATCGGCTTACTGCAATCGCCCGCCAAAAATGTTATCTCGGCGCTGCAAAGCGGCGGCAACAAGCTGGCCGGCATTCTCAAAACGCTTTCCGAAAAAGAAGAGGCCGCTGCTTAATCGCAACTCTTGTTTTTCGCACTTCAATTTTAATTTTTAACCCCTCTTTTTTAATAATCTACTGAAATGGCAGATTTGAAAGCATTCGCTGAGCAGCTCGTAAACCTGACGGTGAAAGAAGTAAACGAACTGGCTGGTATCCTGAAGGACGAGTACGGCATTGAGCCCGCTGCTGCCGCTCCCGTAATGATGGCCGGTGGCGGCGCCGCCGCCGCCGACGAGGCCCCCGAAGAGAAAACGTCGTTCGACGTTATCCTGAAGGCTGCCGGTGGCGCTAAGCTGGCTGTAGTGAAATTGGTGAAAGACCTGACGGGCCTTGGCCTGAAAGAGGCTAAAGAACTGGTTGACGGTGCTCCTAAGGCCTTGAAAGAAGGCGTTACCAAGGACGAAGCCGACACGCTGAAAAAGCAGCTGGAAGAAGCCGGTGCCGAAGTAGAAGTGAAATAATTGCGGCTCCTGAAGCTGTACCTAACTCGCTTCAAATAAGGATTAGACCTGGCAACTTAGCCAGGTCTTTTCCTGTTTGTAGTATCGCCGGAGCGCAAGCCAGTTGGTTTGCGCTTCGTTGTGTCAGTAAACGGTTCTGTTCAACGGAGCTGTTTGGGGCTGTGAGCCAATAGGTTTGCAGGACTGAGCGTCCACCTTATCGGGTGGCCCCCAAGATTACGCTTCCGTGTCCATCTTTTAATCCCCTCCGCATTGGCTACACCGAAAGCAAAAACGGCCGCGCTCCAGAAATCGGCCGCCGCTGAGCGAATTAGTTTCGCTAAGATTAGAAAGGTTATTGAATATCCGGATTTTTTGGACGTGCAGGTGCAGTCGTTCCAGGATTTCTTTCAGTTGGAAACCGCCGCTGAGAATCGGTCGAACGAGGGCTTGTTTAAGGTATTTGCCGAGAACTTCCCAATCTCCGATTCACGCGAAAATTTCGTGCTGAACTTTATAGATTATCACGTTGACCCACCAAAGTACTCGGTTGATGAGTGCATTGACCGGGGCCTGACGTACTCGGTACCGCTGAAAGCTAAGTTGCGTCTTATCTGCAACGATAAGGACAACGAGGATTTCGAGACGATTGAGCAGGAAGTGTTTTTGGGGAATATCCCATACATGACTGAAAAAGGCTCCTTCGTTATCAACGGCGCGGAGCGGGTTATCGTATCTCAGTTGCACCGCTCACCGGGTGTGTTCTTTGCCCAAAGCAAGCACACCAACGGTACTAAACTGTATTCGGCCCGTATTATTCCGTTCAAAGGTTCGTGGATTGAGTTTGCCACGGACGTAAACAACGTGATGTACGCTTACATCGACCGGAAGAAAAAGTTTCCGGTGACGACACTGTTGCGCGCCATCGGCTATGGCACTGACAAAGACATCCTCGACCTGTTCGGGCTGTCGGAGGAAGTGAAAGCCGATAAGAAAAACCTTAAAAAAGCCGTCGGCCGCAAGCTGGCCGCTCGGGTACTGCGCACTTGGACGGAAGACTTCGTAGACGAGGACACCGGTGAGGTGGTCTCCATCGACCGGAACGAGGTGTTGCTGGAGCGCGACTCGATGATTGAGGAGGCCGATATCGATACCATCCTAGAGGCTGGGGCAAAATCGGTGATTCTGCACCGCGAGAACGTGAACATCGCGGACTTTGCCATCATCTATAACACGCTTCAGAAAGACAACTCCAACTCGGAAAAGGAAGCCGTGGAGCAGATTTACCGTCAACTCCGCAATACGGAGGCCCCCGACGAGGAAACTGCCCGCGACATCATCCAGAAGCTGTTCTTTTCGGATAAGCGCTACGACCTTGGAGAAGTAGGCCGCTACCGCATTAATAAGAAGTTAGCCATTGACATGAGTCAGGCTTCGCGGGTGCTGACCAATCAGGATATCGTCTTGATCGTGAAGTACCTGATTGGTCTGATTAACTCGAAGGCCATTGTCGATGACATTGACCACTTGAGCAACCGCCGCGTGCGTACTGTAGGCGAGCAGCTCTACGCCCAGTTCGGCGTGGGCTTGGCTCGCATGGCGCGTACTATCAAGGAGCGCATGAATGTGCGCGATAACGAGGATTTCAAGCCGGTTGACTTGATTAACGCCCGGACGTTGTCCAGCGTAATCAATTCGTTCTTTGGTACGAACCAGCTGTCGCAGTTCATGGACCAAACCAACCCGCTGGCCGAGGTGACGCACAAGCGCCGCGTATCGGCTCTGGGGCCCGGAGGTCTGTCGCGCGAGCGCGCTGGCTTCGAGGTGCGCGACGTTCACTACACGCACTACGGCCGGCTTTGCACTATCGAAACGCCGGAGGGCCCCAACATTGGCCTGATTTCATCGCTGTGCGTTCACGCCCGCGTGAACTCGATGGGCTTCATTGAGACGCCTTACCGTGACGTGAAGGACGGCAAGGTGGACATGAGTTCCAACGTAAAGTTCCTGACCGCAGAGGAAGAGGACACGCACCACATTGCCCAGGCCAACTCGCTGCTTGATACCGATGGCAAGTTGACCCAGGACTTGGTAAAGGGACGTTTTGAAGGTGATTTTCCGGTGGTAAACCCTGGCGAATACTCCTACATGGACGTGGCCCCGAATCAGATTGTGTCGGTGGCTGCTTCGCTGATTCCGTTCCTGGAGCACGACGATGCTAACCGGGCCCTGATGGGCTCGAACATGCAGCGCCAAGCCGTGCCACTCGTGCGCCCCGAGGCCCCGATTGTGGGCACCGGACTGGAAGGCCGCATTGCAACCGACTCGCGTACGCTGGTGGTATCCGAAGGAGAAGGCACAATTGATTACGTTGACGCCAATAAGATCGTCGTCAAATACGACTTGTCGGACGATGAGGTGATGATAAGCTTTGATGCCGAACGCATCACTTACGACCTCATCAAATTCCGCCGCACCAACCAGGACACTTGCCTTAATCTGACGCCGCTCGTGAAGCGCGGCGAGCGGGTGACCAAAGGCCAGCCGCTGTGCGAAGGCTACGGCACCAACCAGGGCGAACTTGCCTTGGGCCGTAACATGCAGGTAGCGTTTATGCCGTGGCAGGGCTACAACTTCGAGGATGCCATTGTTATCTCGGAACGCGTGGTGCGCGACGACATTTTCACTTCGATTCACATTGAGGAGTTTGAGTTGGAAGTGCGCGAAACCAAGCGCGGCGAAGAAGAGTTGACGTCGGAGATTCCGAACGTGAGCGAAGAAGCCGTGCGTAACCTCGACGACAACGGCATCATCCGCCTTGGCGCGGAGGTGAAGGAAGGTGATATTCTGATTGGTAAAATCACGCCGAAAGGCGAGACGGACCCGACTCCGGAAGAAAAACTGCTCCGCGCCATCTTCGGTGATAAAGCCGGTGATGTTAAGGATGCCTCGCTTAAAGCGCCGCCTTCCTTGCAGGGCGTGGTGATTGGCACCAAACTCTTCTCGCGTCCTAAGAAAGATAAAAACCTGCGGGCTAAATCGAAGAAGGAAGTAGAGGACTTGAAAGACAAGTATGCCCACGAGTTGCGCGGCATCAAGGCCATCATGGTCGATAAGCTGGTGCAGCTGCTCGAAGGCAAAACGTCGCAGGGCATCAAGCACCGCTTTGGTGAGGAGATGATTGCCAAGGGCGTCAAGTTCAACCGCAAAAACATTAACGAGGGCCTTTTCCCCGAGAAGAACCCTTACAAGGACGAGAGCAACTATGCCGTGCCGGAAGAGGTAAACCTGTTCAAGGACCTGATTCTGGAAGGCTGGACGGCCGACGCCCGCGTGAATGCGATGTTGCTGACGTTGGTGAAAAACTACGCCAAGCGCCGCAACACTATCACAGCGCACTTCAAACGCCACCGCTTCACTCTGGAAGTAGGCGATGAATTGCCTGCTGGCATCGTGCAGTTGGCCAAGGTCTACATCGCCAAGAAGCGCAAGCTGAAAGTGGGCGACAAGATGGCCGGCCGTCACGGCAACAAAGGGGTCGTGGCCCGTATCGTGCGCGATGAGGACATGCCCTTCCTGGCTGACGGAACGCCGATGGACATCGTGCTGAACCCACTGGGTGTGCCAAGCCGGATGAATATCGGGCAGATTTACGAAACCGTACTCGGCTGGGCCGGCCTGAAGCTGGGCCGCCGGTACTCGACCCCGATTTTCGACGGTGCTACCGAAGCCGAAGTGTCGGCTGAGCTGACCGAGGCGGGCTTGCCCACCTTTGGCCGGACTTATCTGCACGATGGCCTGACCGGGCAGCAGTTTGACCAGCCGGTGACCGTGGGCGTGATTTACATGCTCAAGCTCGGCCACTTGGTTGACGACAAGATGCACGCCCGCTCCATCGGGCCGTATTCGCTCATCACACAGCAGCCGCTGGGTGGTAAGGCGCAGTTCGGGGGCCAGCGCTTCGGCGAGATGGAAGTGTGGGCCCTGGAGGCCTTCGGTGCTTCCAATGTGCTCCAGGAAATCCTGACCGTGAAATCAGATGACGTGGTGGGCCGTGCCAAAGCTTACGAAGCCATTGTAAAAGGCGACGTATTGCCCAAGCCCAATATCCCTGAGTCGTTCAACGTGCTCATCCACGAGCTACGCGGCTTGGCACTAGAAATCACGCTGGAATAGGTTTCAAATCATCGGTTGCGGATTGTTGGTATGAAGGACAATCCGCAACTGATGATTAACCTCCGGGCACGATTGCCGAATTTTCGATGTTGGTTTTATTCGGGTCTGTAAAAAGGCCATAAAAACTAACAGCATACAAGCCAACAGCTAACAGCTTCCTAACATGGCGTTTGCAAAGAGCAAAAAATTAGTACAGGACTTCTCGAAAGTCACCATCTCGCTGGCCTCCCCGGAAGTAATTCTGGAACGCTCAACGGGGGAAGTGGTGAAGCCTGAAACCATCAACTACCGCACTTACAAGCCCGAGATGGGCGGCCTGTTTTGCGAGCGGATTTTCGGTCCCGTGAAGGATTGGGAATGCCACTGCGGCAAATACAAGCGCATTCGCTACAAGGGCATCATCTGCGACCGGTGCGGCGTGGAGGTGACCGAGAAGAAAGTGCGCCGTGAGCGCATGGGCCATATCGAGTTAGTGGTGCCCGTTGCACACATCTGGTACTTCAAGTCGCTGCCCAATAAGATTGGCTACTTGCTGGGCTTGCCCACCAAAAAGCTTGACCAGATTATCTATTACGAGCGCTACGTAGTGGTGCAGCCCGGCGCAATGGCCGAAGAAGGCGTGCAGCAGCTCGACTTCATGACCGAAGACGAATATCTGGATGTCATCGACAAGCTGCCCCGCGAGAATCAGATGCTGCCAAACGAAGACCCCAACAAGTTCATCGCCAAGATGGGGGCCGACGCTTTGCAAATGTTGCTGGAGCGTATCAACCTCGACGAGCTGAGCTACTCGCTTCGTGACTCGGCCGCGCACGAGACTTCGCAACAGCGTAAGGCTGAGGCGTTGAAACGCCTGCGCGTGGTTGAAGCCTTCCGCGATGCTGCTACCCGTGTGGAAAACAAACCTGAATGGATGGTTATCCGCATGGTGCCAGTGATTCCGCCCGAGTTGCGCCCGCTGGTGCCGCTTGATGGGGGACGTTTCGCAACTTCTGACTTGAACGACCTTTACCGCCGCGTTATCATCCGCAACAACCGCCTCAAACGCCTGATTGAAATCAAGGCCCCGGAGGTGATTTTGCGGAACGAGAAACGCATGCTACAGGAGGCCGTTGATTCGCTCTTCGATAACTCGCGCAAGGTGAACGCCGTGCGCGCCGAAGGCAACCGGGCCCTGAAGTCGCTGTCCGATATGCTGAAAGGCAAGCAGGGCCGCTTCCGCCAAAACCTGCTCGGTAAGCGCGTGGACTACTCGGGCCGTTCGGTTATTGTGGTGGGCCCTGAGTTGAAGCTACACGAGTGCGGCTTGCCCAAGAACATGGCGGCTGAGCTGTTCAAGCCGTTCATTATCCGCAAGCTCATTGAGCGCGGCATCGTGAAAACGGTGAAATCGGCCAAGAAAATTGTGGACCGCAAGGATGCCGTTGTTTGGGATATCCTGGAAAACGTGCTCAAGGGCCACCCCGTGTTGCTCAACCGGGCCCCTACGCTGCACCGTTTGGGCATCCAGGCGTTCCAGCCGCGCCTCATCGAGGGCAAGGCTATTCAGCTGCACCCACTGGTATGTACAGCTTTCAACGCCGACTTTGACGGTGACCAAATGGCTGTGCACGTGCCCCTGGGCCCGGCTGCTATCTTGGAAGCTTCCATGCTGATGCTGGCGTCGCATAACATCCTGAACCCAGCCAACGGGGCCCCCATCGCGGTGCCTTCGCAGGATATGGTGCTCGGGCTGTACTACGTGACCAAAGGCAAGCGTAGCACCGACGACGAGAAAATCCAAGGCGAAGGCCGGGTGTTCTACTCGGATGAGGAAGTGGTAATTGCCCTAAACGAAGGCCAGCTTTCGAAGCACGCCTACATCAAGGTGCGCACGATTATTCGCGACGAGAACGACGACTTGGTGACCAAAGTCATTGAGACGGTAGCTGGCCGCGTGCTGTTCAACCAGATGGTACCCGCTGAAGTGGGCTTCGTAGACGAGTTGTTGACCAAAAAGAAACTCCAGCAGATTATCTCGCTGGTGTTCAAGCGCACGGGCATGGCCCGCACGGCGCAGTTCTTGGACGACATCAAAACCCTCGGCTTCCAGTCGGCTTACAAGGGCGGCTTGAGCATGGGCCTCGGCGACATCAACATTCCGAAGGAAAAAGACGTGCTGATTGCGCAAGCCCAAGCCGATGTGGCCGCGGTGACGCAAAACTATCAGATGGGCCTGATTACCAATAACGAGCGTTACAACCAAGTTATTGACATCTGGACGCGCATCAACAACCAGATTACGGAGACCCTGATGGGCCGCCTGGAGAAGGAAGACCAAGGCTTCAACTCCATCTACATGATGATGCACTCGGGGGCCCGTGGCTCGCGCGAGCAGATTCGCCAGCTTGGTGGGATGCGTGGTCTGATGGCCAAGCCCCAGAAGTCGCTGCAAGGCTCGGTGGGTGAAATCATCGAAAACCCGATCCTGTCCAACTTCAAAGAAGGCTTGGATGTAATCGAGTACTTTATCTCGACGCACGGTGCTCGGAAAGGCTTGGCTGACACGGCAATGAAAACGGCTGATGCCGGTTACCTGACCCGTCGTCTGCACGACGTGGCCCAAGATGTAATCGTGACTCAGCCCGACTGTGGTACGCTGCGGGGCATCGAGACCTTCGCTTTGAAGGACAACGAGGACATCGTGGAGCCGCTGTCCGAACGCATTCTCGGTCGGGTGGCCGTTCACGACATCGTGGACCCGCTGACCGACGAGATGATTCTGATTGCCGGTGGTGAGATTACCGAAGAAATCACCCGCCGCGTTGATCAAACGGCCATCGAGTCGGTAGAAATTCGCTCGGTGCTGACTTGTGAGTCGAAGCGTGGCATCTGCGGCAAGTGCTACGGCCGCAACCTGTCGTCGGGCCGCATGGTTCAGCGCGGTGAGGCTGTTGGTGTTATTGCTGCCCAGTCGATTGGAGAGCCTGGTACCCAGCTCACGCTGCGTACTTTTCACGTAGGTGGTACGGCTTCGAACATTGCCGTAGAGGCTGGCATCAAGGCAAAATTCGCTGGAGTGGTCGAGTTTGAAGATATCCGCACCGTGGACACCCTGACTGCCGAAGGCGTAAAGGGGCAAGTGGTAATGGGGCGCTCAGGTGAAATTCGAGTGGTAGACGCCAACACTGGCAAGGTATTGCTTTCCAATCACGTGCCCTACGGCTCGTTCTTACTCGTACAGGAAGGCCAGCAAGTGGAGAAAGGCTACGAGTTGTGCACTTGGGATCCATACAACGCCGTAATTTTGGCCGAGTTTGACGGCACTGCACAGTACGACGCCATCACGGAAGGTATTACTTACCGCGAAGAGTCGGATGAGCAGACTGGCCACCGCGAAAAAGTGGTTATCGAAAGCAAGGACAAGGCGCAAAACCCGTCCATTATCGTGAAGGGCGGCAAAAAGGCCGAAGCCGACGCGCAGCGGGCTTACAGCCTACCCGTGGGTTCGCACATCAACATTGAGAACAACGCAAAAATCAAAGCCGGTGACATTCTGGCCAAGATTCCGCGCATGGTGGGCAAAACCCGCGACATTACCGGCGGTCTGCCGCGGGTGGTGGAGCTGTTCGAGGCCCGTAACCCGTCAAATCCGGCCGTTGTGTCGGAAATCGACGGCGTGGTAACCTACGGTTCGGTGAAGCGTGGCAACCGCGAAATCTTCGTCGAGTCGAAAGACGGGGTGAAGAAGAAGTACATGGTACCGCTGTCGAAGCACATTTTGGTGCAGGACAACGACTTCATCCGCGCCGGCATGCCGCTGTCGGACGGGGCTATTACGCCTTCGGACATCTTGAGCATTCAGGGCCCCGGGGCCGTGCAGGAATACCTCGTGAACGAGATTCAGGAAGTGTACCGCTTGCAGGGTGTGAAAATCAACGATAAGCACATTGAGGTGGTTGTTCGCCAGATGATGCAGAAAGTCGTGATTCTGGATGCTGGTGATACGTCATTTCTTGAGAACCAAGTGATCAACAAGATCCTGTTCATGGAAGAAAACGACACCATCATCGACATGAAGGTGGTAACAGAACCTGGCGACTCGACGGCCCTCAAAGCCGGTCAGATTGTGACGGCTCGCCGCCTGCGCGACGAGAACAGCAGCCTGAAGCGCCGCGACTTGCAACTTGCGCAAGTGCGCGAGGCACAGCCTTCGGTGTCGCGCCCCACGCTGCAAGGCATCACGCAGGCCTCGTTGGGCACGCAGTCGTTCATTTCGGCCGCCTCGTTCCAGGAGACTACCAAAGTGCTATCGGAAGCCGCCATTCGTGGCAAAGCCGATGAGCTGCTGGGCTTGAAGGAGAACGTGATTGTTGGTCACCTCATCCCCGCCGGTACCGGCCTGCTGGAGTACACTCGCCAGTTGGTGCAGACCAAGGACGAGATGGAAGCCCAACAAGCTGCCAAAGCTGCTGAGGAAGCTACGCCTGCTAAGCGCCCTTCACGGGCCGGCAAGCGGGAAATCGTGGCCGAGTAATGCGGTCCTGTACTGAGTAAAGACGAAGCCGACCGGTGTGAGCCGGTCGGCTTTTTTGCTTTTTCTGTTAATTGACGACCAATCAATAAGGCGATGCCTTGAACCTAAAAAGACTTGTATGCAGCCCGACCAAACCCCCGACCCCAACGCCATTAACATCGAGCTTTCTGAAGCCATGGCCGAAGGCGAGTACGCCAACTTGGCCTTAATCGCTCACAGCAACAGCGAGTTTGTAATTGACTTCATCCGCATGATGCCGGGCATGCCCAAGGCCAAAGTCAAGTCGCGCATTGTTGTAACGCCCGAGCACGCCAAGCGTCTGCTGGCGGCCCTCACCGAAAACGTGGAGCGCTACGAGCAATCATTTGGTCAGATCAAGGTGCACAACGACACACCCAATTATCCGATGAGCTTTGGCGGCGCGGTAGGGGAGGCGTAGGGCCCTGGGCTAGAATTAACTCTTTCACGTAGTTTGCTATTACAAGGAATAAAACTTACCTTTGCAAGCCAAAAAATTGGGAGCAAACGGCTCCTGCTAATCATTCGCTAAATGCCAACCATCAACCAGTTAGTACGGAAAGGCCGCGAAGCGCTGACGACTAAGTCGAAGTCGCCCGCCCTTGATTCGTGCCCGCAGCGCCGGGGCGTATGTACCCGTGTGTACACCACCACGCCCAAAAAGCCGAACTCGGCTATGCGTAAAGTGGCCCGCGTGCGTCTCACCAACGGCAAAGAGGTTAACGCCTACATTCCGGGCGAAGGCCACAACCTGCAGGAGCACAGCATCGTGCTAATTCGTGGGGGCCGGGTGAAAGATCTGCCCGGCGTGCGCTACCACATCATCCGTGGTGCCCTCGATACCGCCGGTGTAAGCGGCCGGACGCAGCGCCGCTCGAAATACGGAGCCAAGCGCCCCAAGCCCGGCCAGCCTGCCGCAGCCGCTGGCAAAGGCGGTAAGGCAGCACCCGCCAAGAAAAAATAATTAATTAGTGTTTGGTGCTTGGTGCTTGGTGCTTGGAAACGTGGTTTCTAAGTTCTGGGCACCAAGCACTAGGCACCAAGCACTAAGTAAAAACCATGAGAAAGTCGAAACCGAAGAAGCGCATCCTGCTTCCCGACCCTAAGTACAAAGAGACGCTGGTGACGCGTTTTGTAAATTACATGATGTACGACGGGAAGAAAAACCTGGCGTATACCATTTTCTACGATGCTTGTGACCTCGTAGAGCAGCGCACAAAGGAGAGCGGCCTTGAAATGTGGCGCAAAGCCCTGAACAACGTGATGCCAACCGTAGAGGTGAAGAGCCGCCGCGTAGGGGGTGCCACATTCCAAGTGCCGATTGAAGTGCGCGCTGACCGTCGTATATCGGTGGGAGCCAAGTGGATGATTCAGTATGCTCGTCGTCGTGGTGAGAAAACAATGAAGGATAAGCTAGCTGGGGAAATCATCGCCGCTGCTAAAGGTGAAGGCGCTGCCGTCAAGAAAAAAGACGATACGCACCGTATGGCGGAAGCCAATAAAGCCTTCTCGCACTTCCGATTCTAAATTGGTTGTCCGGTATTTGGGGTCTTAGGGACTTGGATTTTTTTAACGTGTTCTGACGTTGAACAACCGAGCCCCTGAGACCCCTTATTCCTAAGACCCTAAACAAAACCATGGCCGTTAACAAAGAACTTCAATACCTCCGTAACATCGGGATTATGGCGCATATCGACGCCGGTAAGACCACGACTTCGGAGCGTATTCTGTACTATACCGGGAAAACCCATAAAATCGGGGAGGTGCACGACGGTGCCGCTACGATGGATTGGATGGAACAGGAGCAGGAGCGCGGTATCACAATTACCTCAGCTGCTACGACTACCTTCTGGAATTACCCGACCGACGTAAAAGGTGATCCAATTCCGGAAACCAAAAATTACAAAATCAACCTAATTGACACCCCTGGCCACGTGGACTTCACGGTGGAAGTGGAGCGCTCGTTGCGCGTGCTTGATGGGGCAGTCGCCTTGTTTTGCGCCGTGTCGGGCGTAGAGCCACAGTCGGAAACGGTATGGCGTCAGGCCGATAAATATAAAGTGCCTCGCATCTGCTTCGTCAATAAGATGGATCGTGCCGGTGCTGACTTCTTCAAAGCCGTAGCTGAGATTAAGGAAAAGCTGGGTGCTAACCCTGTGCCGCTCCAGATTCCGATCGGCGCTGAAGATACTTTCAAAGGCGTTGTGGATTTGCTGACTGGCAAAGCCATCGTATGGGATGATGCCACTGAAGGCAAGTCATACAGCGAAATCCCCGTGCCCGAAGACTTGGTGGAAACCGTAGCCGAGTGGCGTCAGAAGCTCGTGGAAAGCGTGGCTGAGTACGACGATGCGTTGATGGAGAAATTCTTTGACGACCCGGATTCCATTACCCGCGAAGAGATGATGGTCGTTATCCGCAAGGCGGTTATCGACATGAAGTTCTCGCCCGTGATGTGCGGCTCGGCCTTCAAAAACAAGGGTGTGCAGACCATGCTGGACGCTGTGATGGCTTACTTGCCGTCGCCGCTCGACATGCCCGCCATCATCGGTACCCATCCCGACAGCGGCGAGGAAATCGAGCGTCACCCCGATAACGACGAGCCTTTTACCGCGCTGGCCTTCAAAATTGCTACCGACCCGTTTGTGGGTCGTCTGTGCTTCTTCCGTTGCTATAGCGGCGTGCTCGAATCGGGCTCTTATGTGCTAAACAACCGCACCGGCAAGAAGGAGCGCATCTCGCGCCTGATGCAGATGCACTCCAACAAGCAAAACCCAATTGACAAAATTCAAGCGGGTGACATTGCAGCCGGTGTGGGTTTCAAAGACATCAAAACCGGCGATACCTTGACTGATGAGAAGAACCCCATCGTCCTTGAGTCGATGTCGTTCCCGGAGCCGGTAATCGGCTACGCCATCGAACCCAAGACGCAGGCTGACGTTGATAAAATGGGTATGGCTATTGCCAAGCTCATCGAAGAAGACCCTACGCTAAAAGTAAATACCGACCCCGAAACGGGCCAAACGGTACTGCGCGGCATGGGTGAGTTGCACCTAGAGATCATCATCGACCGGATGCGCCGGGAATTTAAAGTAGAAATCAACCAAGGGGCCCCGCAGGTGGCTTACAAGGAGATTCTTACCAAGAAGGTCGACCACCGCGAGACGTATAAGAAGCAAACCGGTGGCCGCGGTAAGTTCGGCGACATTGTGTTTGAACTCGGTCCGAAAGAAACCGATCCGGAGAAGCCTGGATTTGAGTTTGACAACGCTATTGTGGGCGGTGTCATCCCGCGCGAGTTCATTGCTCCTATCCAAAAGGGTTTTGAAGAAGCAATGAAGCAGGGCCCCCTGGCTGGCTTCCCGATCGAGGGTATGAAAGTGCGCCTCTACCACGGCTCTTTCCACGACGTTGACTCGGATGCTCTGTCGTTTGAATTGGCTGCCCGTGGCGGTTTCCGCGAAGCTGCCCGCCAAGCTGGTCCGAAATTGCTTGAGCCCATCATGAGTGTTGAAGTGGTTTGTCCTGACGAGTACACCGGCCCGGTAACGGGTGACTTGAACCGTCGTCGGGGCCTGATGAAAGGCATGGACACCAAAGGCGGGGCACAGTTGATTAAGGCCGATGTGCCGCTGTCGGAACTGTTCGGCTATGTAACGGCCCTGCGTACCATCTCATCGGGTCGCGCTTCGGCATCGCTTACGTTCTCGCACTACGAGCAAGTGCCTACCAACATGGCAGAAGCCATCATTGCCAAAGTAAAAGGTTCTAAATAACACCTCCTAACTACCGGTCACTAACTTGGTCAATCGGACCAAAAAAACTAATGAACCAGAAAATCCGCATCAAACTCAAGTCTTACGACCACAATCTCGTAGACAAATCGGCTGAGAAAATCGTGAAAGCCGTGAAGGCTACCGGTGCCATCGTTAGCGGCCCGATTCCGTTGCCGACGCAAAAGGAAAAGTTCACCGTGCTGCGCTCGCCCCACGTGAACAAGAAGAGCCGGGAACAATTCCAGCTTTGCACCTACAAGCGTCTCGTGGATATCTTCTCGACTTCGTCGAAAACCGTAGATGCCCTGATGAAGCTGGAGTTGCCCAGCGGCGTTGATGTGGAAATCAAAGTCTGAGGACCAGCTTTGATGCACCAAACCAAAAGCCCCGTTGCGATTCGTCGCAACGGGGCTTTTTGCTGAAATTAACAGTCAATATAAGATATGATAAGATTGGACAACAGAAGCTAACTGCCTCATTTGGAAATTATTTGTGCGCTAGGTTGGGAAAATTCCGACTTTAATTCTATCTTTGCACTCCCTTAGCGAAAACGGCACTCGGTCGTTTTCTTTTTGTATACATAAATCTTCACAGAATGCCTGGCATCATCGGTAAGAAAATCGGTATGACAAGCCTCTTCACTCCGGACGGGAAAAATATTCCCTGCACGCTCATTGAGGCGGGTCCGTGCGTAGTGACGCAGGTTAAGACTATCGCCATCGACGGCTACACCGCCGTTCAGATTGGGTACGGCGAGAAAAAAGCGAAGAATACGACCAAGGCCCTGGCCGGTCACTTCGCTAAAGCTGGTACGACACCCAAGAAAAAATTGGTTGAATTCCGCCTCGACGCGGAATCGACTTACGCCGCTGGCGCTACCATCGACGCTTCGCTCTTCGCCGAAGGCGAATTCATCGATGTGGTGGGCACCTCAAAGGGCAAAGGCTTCCAGGGCGTAGTGAAGCGCTACAACTTTCAGGGTGTTGGTGGCCAGACCCACGGTCAACACAACCGCCTGCGTCACCCCGGTTCTATCGGGGCCTGCTCGTGGCCTTCGCGCGTATTCAAAGGAATGCGCATGGGTGGCCGCATGGGCACCGACCGCGTCAAGATTCAGAACCTGAAGGTGATGCGCGTAGTAGCCGATAAGAACTTGATTCTGGTGAGCGGTTCGATACCCGGTGCCAAGAATTCTTACGTGGTCCTGGAGAAATAACCCGACGCAGCAATGGAACTCGCAGTATATAGCATCAAAGGCGAAGACACCGGCCGCAAGGTTACGCTGTCTGACGCCATCTTCGGTCTCGAAGTAAACGAACACGTGATGTACCTGGACGTGAAGCAGTACTTGGCCAACCAGCGCCAGGGCACGCACAAGTCCAAGCAACGCAACGAGGTGCACGGCACCACGAAAAAGCTCAAGAAGCAGAAAGGTACGGGCGGGGCCCGCGCCGGCAGCATGAAGTCGGGTGTGTTCGTAGGCGGTGGCCGGATGTTCGGTCCACAGCCCCGCGACTATAACTTCAAGCTCAACAAGAAAACCAAGCGCGTGGCCCGCCTCTCGGCCTTGTCGAGCCTGGCAAAAGATGGCAAGATTTCTCTTGTGGAGAATATTGCCATGGATGCTCCTCGCACGAAGGATTTCGTTGCCATCATGGCCGGCCTCAAGCTGGACAATGGCAAAAAGACGATGCTCGTCACCGCCGAGGTGAATAAGAACGTCATCCTCAGCGCCCGCAACCTGCAAAAAGTGAAAGTATCGACGCCCGTCGGCCTCAATACCCACGACCTGCTCAACACGGACACGCTGTTGATTTCGGAAGACGGGATGGCTTCGTTGGTTCAACTATATAGCACCGCTGAATAATGAGCACGCTGAAACGTCCCATCGTAACCGAGAAGGCTACGGGCCTGAACGAGAAAGGGCGCTACACTTTCGAAGTGGAGCGCACCGCCAATAAAGTGCAAATCAAGAAGGACATCGAAGCGCTGTATGGCGTGACGGTGACCGACATCAACACGATGCGCACCATTGGTAAAATGAAGTCGAAGGCTACCCGCAGTGGCCAGGCCACTGGCCGTCGGGCTCATGGCAAGAAAGCCATCGTGACCGTGAAAGAAGGAGACATTATTGACTTCTACGGTAACCTGTAGCATTATCCGCCGCAAAAGCACAACTAGCTAGTAATGGCACTCAAAAAACTCAGACCTACAACCCCAGGGCAACGCTTCCGCGTTGCGCCGGCGTTCGACGAGCTTACAACGTCGACCCCGGAGAAGTCGTTGATGACTTCCCTCAAGAAATCGGGTGGCCGGAACTCTTCTGGTAAGATGTCGAACCGCTACATCGGCGGTGGACACAAAACCCAGTACCGTATTGTGGACTTCAAGCGTGACAAGGCTGGTGTGCCCGCCACGGTAAAGACCATCGAGTACGATCCCAACCGCACCGCCCGCATCGCACTGCTCGGTTATGCCGACGGTGAAAAGCGCTATATTATCGCACCGGCTGGCCTCACGGTTGGTACGCAAGTGGTTTCGGGCCCTGGTGTCGCTCCCGAAGTTGGCAATACGTTGCCATTGCGCGAGATCCCCCTTGGTACTATTGTTCACAACATCGAATTGCAGCCCGGCCAAGGTGCGGCCATGGCCCGTTCGGCTGGTACCTACGCGCAGATTGTGGCTCGCGAAGAGCGGTATGCCACGCTGAAATTGCCTTCGGGTGAAATGCGCATGGTACTCGTGACCTGTATGGCTACCGTGGGCACCGTTTCGAACGGCGACCACATGAATGTCCGTATGGGTAAAGCTGGCCGGAATCGTTGGGCCGGTCGTCGTCCCCGCGTTCGTGGTGTGGCTATGAACCCTGTTGATCACCCAATGGGTGGTGGCGAAGGCAAATCGTCGGGTGGTCACCCGCGTAGCCGCAACGGTCTATTGTCGAAGGGCTATAAGACCCGCGACAAAAACAAGTATTCGGAGAACCTGATTGTGAGCCGCAAAGGCAAGAAGTAATATATGGCACGTTCACTCAAAAAAGGGCCGTACATTGACTTCCGGCTGGAAAAGAAAGTCACGGCACTCGAAACGGCCGGTAAAAAATCAGTGGTAAAGACTTGGTCGCGCCGCTCGATGATTTCGCCGGATTTCGTGGGCCACACCTTCGCTGTTCACAACGGCAATAAGTTCATCCCGGTGTATGTGACCGAGAACATGGTAGGGCACAAGCTGGGCGAATTCGCCCCGACGCGCAACTTCCGTGGTCACGTCGCCAAAAAAGATAAAGGCAAGCGCTAAGATGGAAGCAGTAGCAAAACTCCGCAATGTGCCTACCTCGCCGCGCAAGATGCGCTTGGTGGCCGACCTCGTGCGTGGCAAAAAAGTGACGCAAGCCCTCGGCCTGCTGCGCTTTGAAGCCAACATCGGCGCCGAGAAGATCGAAAAACTGCTTCTTTCGGCCTTGGCCAACTGGCAGCAACACAACGAAGAAGAGCGGATCGAGGACGCAAACCTCTACATCAGCGAAATTTTTGTGGACGAAGGGCGCCAGTTGAAGCGCTTGCGCCCCGCCCCTCAGGGCCGTGGCCACCGCATTCGCAAGCGTAGCAACCACGTGACGCTGAAAATCGACACGAAGGTTGAAAAAGCTGGCAGCAAAGCTGCCCAAGCGCAAGCCGCCAATTCCGCCACCACAGAAAATCAGGCCGAGGCCAACTCATAAATCATATGGGACAGAAAGTAAATCCGGTTGGCTTCCGTCTGGGGGTCATCAAAGGCTGGGACTCGAACTGGTACGGCGGCAAGGACTTCGCCGAGAAACTTGTGGAGGATGAGAAAATTCGCAAATACATCAACGCCCGCATTCAGAAAGGTGGCATCAGCCGCATTGTGATTGAGCGCACCCTCAAGCGCATCACCATCACCATTAACACGGCACGTCCGGGTGTGGTAATTGGCAAAGGTGGCCAGGAAGTTGATAAAATCAAGGACGAGCTGAAGCAAATCACCAACAAAGATGTCCAGATTAACATCTTTGAGATTAAGCGCCCTGAGTTGGATGCCAAGTTGGTAGGCGAGAGCATTGCTCAGCAATTGGCCGCTCGTATCTCGTTCCGTCGTGCCATGAAGATGTCCATCCAGGCCGCTATGCGGGTTGGTGCTGAAGGCATTAAGATTCAGTGCGGAGGTCGTTTGGGTGGTGCTGAAATCGCTCGCTCGGAGCAGTACAAAGAAGGTCGCACTCCGTTGCACACCCTGCGTGCTGACATCGATTATGCGCTGTCGGAAGCTCAAACGGTGTATGGTAAAATCGGCATCAAGGTGTGGGTGATGCGTGGGGAGGTGTTCGGTAAGCCCGATTTGTCGCCTAACCAGCAGCAAACCAATCCTGGCGGCGATGCCGGCGGACGCCGTGACGATCGTGGCCCGCGCGGTGAGCGCGGCGACCGCGGTGGCGACCGGGGCCCCCGCCGCGACCGCGGTAACGACCGTGGAGGTAACCCCGCTGGTGGTGCTCCTGCCGGTGGTGCTGGCCGTGGCGATAGCAACGGCCCCCGCCGCAATGGCCCCGCCCAAGGCGGTGGAGCAGGCCGGGGCCCCCGTCGCTAATTTGGTAAACTAAAAGGCTGTTTCGGAATGTTGGGCCCCACAGTCCAGTGTCTCGAAACAGGTTTTTTGCGGAGGCGGTCCGCACATTCTTAGTAATCTTTTTTATTTAATTTCTCATGTTACAACCGAAAAGGACCAAGTATCGCAAGATGCAAAAGGGTCGCGTGACTGGCCTAGCCTACCGCGGCAGCTCCATAGACTTCGGTTCGTTCGCTATCAAGTCGCTGGAAACGTCTTGGATTACGGCTCGCCAGATTGAGGCAGCTCGTATTGCCATGACCCGCGCCATGAAACGCGAAGGGCAAGTATGGATCCGCATTTTCCCCGACAAGCCGATTACCAAGAAGCCCGCGGAAGTGCGGATGGGTAAGGGTAAAGGCTCGCCTGAATACTGGGTGGCCTGCGTAAAACCAGGCCAGATTATGTTTGAATCGGATGGTGTGACGCTGGAAGTAGCGAAAGAGTCGCTTCGTCTGGCTTCCCAGAAGCTGCCGGTTCGGACGACTTTCGTGGTGCGCCGCGATTACGTTGAAGCCGCTGCCTAACATGAAAAACAAGACCGACCTCAAAGGCCTTTCCGCCGATGCGCTGAAAGAGCAAATCAAAACTGAGCGTGCTCAAGGCCAGCAACTGCGTTTCGCCCACGCCATCTCGCCGCTCGAAAACCCTGCCCGTCTGAAGGCTAGCCGCAAAAATGTCGCCCGTTTGCTCACCGAGCAGACCCGCCGCAATAACGAGCAGGCCATTAACTCCGCTCAATAATGGAACCAACTCAAGAAAAATTGCTGCCGGCCCACGACCCAGCTTCCGACCGCAACGCGCGCAAGGAAATCGTCGGTAAAGTGACCAGCAACAAGATGGAAAAATCCATCACGGTAGCTGTGGTTGAAAAGCAGAAACATCCCAAATACGGGAAATTTGTGACTAAAACCACTAAATTTCACGCCCACGACGAGAAAAATGAGTGCGGCGAAGGCGACACGGTGCGCATCATGAGCACCCGCCCGCTGAGCAAGATTAAGCGGTGGCGCTTGGTCGAGATTATTGAACGCGCTAAATAACCCAGACCGATGATCCAGCAAGAATCCCGCCTGACGGTGGCCGACAACAGCGGTGCCAAGGAAGTGCTCTGCATCCGCGTTCTGGGTGGCACGGGCAAGAAATACGCCAGCGTTGGCGATAAGATTGTGGTGGCCATCAAATCGGCTATCCCTTCCGGCAACGCCAAAAAAGGCACCGTAAGCAAGGCCGTAGTGGTGCGCACGAAGAAGGAAGTACGCCGCAAAGACGGCAGCTACATCCGATTCGACGACAACGCTGCCGTATTGCTCAACAACAACGACGAGCCGCGCGGCACGCGCATCTTTGGGCCCGTGGCCCGCGAGCTGCGCGAGCGCCAGTTCATGAAAATCGTATCGCTGGCCCCCGAAGTACTGTAAGCCATGGCTATTAACAAAGAATTGCCCGTCAAGCTACATGTGAAGTCGGGCGACACCGTAAAGGTGATTGCCGGCGACGAGCGCGGCAAAACCGGTGTTATTAAATCGGTTAACCGGGTGACCCAGCGTGTGATTGTGGACGGCCTCAACCTAGTGACCAAGCACAACAAGCCGAGCGCCAAGGCGCCCCAGGGCGGCATCACCAAGATGGAGGCGCCCATGCACGTGAGCAACGTGCAGGCTATTGACCCCAAAACCGGTGAGCGGGTGCGCAAAAGCGCACCGGCCACGAAAAAGGCTTAATAAGCCCCTTGCATCATGGCCCGACTGAAAGATATATATCAAAAAGACGTAGTACCGGCGCTCCAGGAGAAATTCCAGTTTAAGAGCATCATGCAGGTACCGCGCATCTCCAAAATCTGCATCAACCGTGGCATTGGCGCGGCGGTTGCCGACAAAAAGCTCGTGGACAACGGCGTGGAAGAGTTGACGACCATTACCGGTCAGAAAGCTGTTCCAACCATTGCCAAGCGTTCGGTGTCGAACTTTAAGCTCCGTGAAGGCATGCCTATCGGCGCGAAAGTAACCCTGCGCGGCGAGCGGATGTACGAGTTCATGGACCGCCTGCTGACGGTGGCCCTGCCCCGCGTGCGCGATTTCAAAGGCATTAACGATAAAGGTTTTGATGGCCGTGGCAACTACACGCTCGGTGTGAAGGAGCAAATCATCTTCCCCGAAATCTCGATTGATAAAATCAAGAGCATTTCGGGCATGGACATCACCTTCGTGACCACCGCCGAAAACGATGAGCAGAGCTACGAGTTGCTCAAAGCTTTCGGGATGCCGTTCGCCAACGCTAAAAAAGAAGCTTAATATCCCGAACTCATGGCTAAAGAATCCATCAAAGCACGGGAGCGCAAGCGCATTGCCACCGTGGCCCGCTACGCTGAGAAGCGCAAGGCTCTGAAAGCTGTCGGCGACTACGAAGGTCTCGACAAGCTGCCCAAAAACGCCTCGCCCGTGCGCCTGCACAACCGCGACATGATTGACGGCCGCCCCCGCGGCTACATGCGCAAGTTCGGCATCAGCCGCGTGCGTTTCCGTGAAATGGCCTTGGCCGGAAAGATTCCCGGTGTGACTAAGTCAAGCTGGTAGTCCGGCTTAGGCTTTTCATCAAATAATAAAATAGGCGCTTTCACTTTGGTGGAGGCGCTATTTTTATTTTATGGCCTCGATGGGATGATTTGACTCAAATTGATATTTGGCTTTAATCGGAATATTTACTAAGTGCGACTAAAGATGAAGAAGACAAGAATAACATTTGGGTTCATCATAATAGCGTCTATTATAGTAGGTCTTTTCTTGAATAAAGGCGGACTTGAAGAATTAATTACAGGGACGTTAATTCTAGCTATTTTACCTACCATTGTTTTTGGTGTAGCTGAGCTGATTGCTGTTGTAATCAAAAAGCCGGTGAATGTCTGGCCTATTATGTGGGGATTGTGGGTAGTGGTAACCTTTTTTATTGGTGTTATGAGCTTAATTCCCAAAGTTGGCGGTTAACTACAATCGCAATGATTGGCACTTATTCGTATTGAAAGAAGAAGTAGTATCCGCCGAGTCTGCTGCCACGCCAAGTTTCTCCAGATGCTCGCCAGCCGCCTGACGAAGTATTGCAGAAAAATAAGGTGCCTGTAAGCCAGCTTATGGACATCTCAATAAAAATGTATCTCTCCATCAGAACCCATACGAGCCCTTGTAGAAAATTATAGGGCTCTGTAAGTCACCTTATGGGCCCCTGAAGAAAAGCTTATGCTACTGGGACCCCCACAACGGGCGCAATGGCCTCGGCGGCGGACTGGCGCTGCGCGTGGGGCAGCACCGAGAAATTGAAGTGGGTTTCGACGCGCTCTGGAGTTTTGTAGTAGAGGGCCAGCAAGGCGGTGTAGGCCCCAAATAGCTCCACTAGCAGGTCGGTCTCATCGGCGTCGAGGTCGGTGCTGGCGGCTTTTACCTGCTTCCGGCGGGCATCCTGCTCTTGGCGGGCCAGGGCGTATTGTTCGGCCAGGGGTCGGGCGGCTTTGAGCAGGTTGGCACCGTTAGGCACGTCGGCTTGGTGCGCGCTCAGCGTTTCAACGAAGCGGGCGAAAGCGGTTCCCATCGTCTGGCGCGAGGCTGTGGAATATTCACTGCGGCCGGCCAGAAAGAATTGTTTGAACAGCGCGGGGTTGTCCTCTTCCAAGACAGCGAAGTTCCTCTTGTAGTCCCGCTTCATGAATTGCTTCACGAGGCCGAAAGCGGTTTCGACTAGGAGGGTTTGTGAGCCGCGCCCGGCGCACCCGAAGCCGTACCGCCAGATCCAGCCGTAAAACCCGGTAGCTTTTCAGCGGCCGGCCTAAGACAGGTGTTGAAAGACGTTGGGGCCCGCGAGCCAAGGAGAATCTACGGCATGGCGACAACGCCACTGAGCAGGATCAACTGGTGCGCATCCGTTCAACTGAGCCGGTGGGAAAGGAGTAAATGCAGACGCTCCGCCAAGGCTGATGTTATTAAGTCGAACTGTAAAATCAGGCCGCTTTGCCCTCTCAAATCCTGGCCTTAACCGACTGGCAGCTTAACGCACCCAACCCAGTTTATTTGCGTCCGTAGCAGGCTACCAAGAGCCTCGACGCAAACATTTGTTAGTCGTTTGCATAAGTCTTACGCTTCCACTACCTTTGCACTCCGAAAAGTTGGGGAAGGCCCCAAACCCTTTGGCAGGTTGCCGAAAGAAACCATTGGCTGCACCGTCGCCGGGCAAACCAAGTAGTCTTAACCGAAATTTCGTTGGCCCCCGTTGGGAGCCCGGCGAAATTCTCTTATCTTTGCGCTCCGAAAAAAGTGGACGCATTTAGCACGCAATGAACACTGATCCCATCGCCGACTACCTGACCCGGGTGCGCAACGCCATCAAGGCGAACCACCGGGTAGTAGAAATCCCGGCAAGCAACATCAAGAAGGAAATCACGAAGGTGCTCTACCATAAAGGGTACATTCAGAGCTACCGTTTTGATGACACGGCAGTACAGGGTACGATTAAAATCGCGCTCAAGTATAACCCAACTACCAAGGTTCCGGCTATCACCAAGCTCCAGCGTGTTTCGACGCCGGGCTTGCGCCAGTACGTTGGGGCTGATAACCTACCGCGCGTACTCAGCGGTTTGGGCATCGCCATCATCTCGACTTCGAAGGGCGTGATGACGGAGAAAGAAGCCAAAACCGAGAACGTGGGCGGTGAGGTATTGTGCTTCGTGTACTAATTCGAAACCTGCTTAGCTAATAGAACTATGTCACGTATTGGTAAACTACCGATTGCTGTTCCCGCTGGGGTCGCTATTTCGGTTGACAAAGACAACGCGGTGACGGTAAAGGGCCCCAAGGGCTCGCTGACCACGCAAGTGGACCGCGACATTGCCGTTGCTATCGAAAACGGTACCCTCACCGTAACCCGCCCTACTGAGCAGAAACGCCACAAGGCCATGCATGGCTTGTATCGCTCGCTCATCAACAACATGGTGCTCGGTGTAAGCAACGGCTTCACCAAGCAATTGGAGTTAGTAGGTGTAGGCTACAAGGCCACATTAGCTGGCACCACGCTGGAACTGGCGCTTGGCTACTCACACAATGTATACATCGCTTTGCCGAAAGAAGTAACCGCTACGGCTGTTACCGAAAAAGGCAAGAACCCGATTGTTACACTGACGAGCATCGACAACCAGTTGTTGGGCCAGGTGGCCGCCAAGATTCGTTCGCTGCGCAAAGTTGAACCTTACAAAGGCAAAGGTGTGCGTTTCGTGGGCGAGATTATCCGTCGCAAAGCTGGTAAAACAGCCTCTAAATAATTTCGCATCATGGCTTTTGATAAAGCAACCCGCAGAAAGCGGATCCAGCGCATCATCCGCACCAAGGTGGCTGGCACGTCCGAGCGGCCGCGGTTGTCGGTGTTCCGTAGCAACACGGGCATCTACGCTCAGATTATCGACGACACAGCTGGCCGCACCTTGGCTTCCGCTTCGTCGAAACAGGTAACTGCCGAGGGTGGTAACGGCGTGGCCCTGGCCGCTGCTGTTGGCCGGCAATTAGCAGTGGTAGCCCAGGAAAAAGGCATCTCAAAAGTGGTGTTCGACCGTTCAGGCTATTTGTACCACGGCCGCGTAAAATCATTGGCAGAAGGAGCCCGCGAAGGCGGCCTCAATTTCTAAACTATCATGGCGCAAGAACGCGACAACAATCGCCCCGGCGGAGACCGGCAGCGTAGCAACGACCGGGACCGCAACAAAGAAGCCAGCCGCATGGGCCCGGACTCCGACTTTAAAGAAAAAGTCGTTGCCATTAACCGCGTAGCAAAGGTGGTAAAAGGTGGCCGCCGCTTTAGCTTTTCTGCCATTGTGGTGGTGGGTGATGGCAACGGTACCGTAGGCTATGGCTTAGGCAAAGCCAATGAAGTAACTGATGCTATTGCCAAAGGCATTGACGACGCCAAGAAAAACCTGGTGAAAGTGCCGATGTACAAACACACCGTGCCTCACGTTATGGATGGCAAATACGGCGGCGGATTTGTGCTGGTGCAGCCGGCAGCTGCCGGTACCGGCGTAATCGCCGGTGGTGCTATGCGTGCTGTGTTCGAGAGTGCTGGCATCAAGGATGTGCTTGCCAAGTCGAAGGGCTCATCGAACCCTCACAACGTGGTAAAGGCTACCTTTGCCGCATTAGCTAAAATGCGTGACCCGCTGCAAATTGCGCAGGCCCGTGGTATCTCGTTGTCCCGCGTATTTAACGGTTAATTGATGATGGCACAAATTCAAGTAAAGCTCGTGCGCAGCGTCATCGACCGCCCCGAGCGCCAAAAGCGCACCGTGAAATCGTTGGGCTTGGGCAAAATGAACAGCACTGCTCAGCACGAATCCAATCCGGCCATTCTGGGCATGGTGAAGAGTGTGCAGCATTTGGTGCAAGTAACCGAATTGTAGTTCTTTAATCGTTATGAATCTTAGCAATCTAAAACCTGCCGTTGGCTCTACCAAGAATCAAAAGCGCATCGGCCGGGGCGAGGGCTCGACCCGTGGCGGTACGTCGACCCGGGGCCATAAAGGCGCCAAGTCGCGTTCGGGCTACAAGCGCAAGTCGGGCTTCGAAGGTGGCCAGATGCCTTTGCAGCGTCGGGTGCCTAAGTTCGGCTTCACCAATATCAACCGCATTGAGTATAAAGCCATTAACTTGGACGTACTTGCTTCGTTGGTAGAAATTAGCCAAGCTACTACGTTGGATACAGCCTATTTCGTGTCTAACGGACTGGTGTCGAAAAACGCCAAAATTAAAATCCTGGGCCGCGGTGAAATCACCACTGCCTTGGAGGTTCATGCTCACGCCTTCTCTAAATCGGCCGTTGAAGCCATTGAAAAGGCGGGCGGCAAGGCGGTAACGCTCTAAAGCCTACTCAAAGCAATGAATAAGTTTATCAACGCGATAAAGAACATTTTTGCGATTGAGGATTTGCGCACGCGAATCCTCAATACGCTTTTTTTCATTGCTATCTATCGCCTGGGCTCATACGTTGTGCTGCCAGGCGTTGACCCTACCCGGTTAAAAACGGGTGCGGCCGGCTTGTTTGGTATTTTGGATACGCTGCTTGGCGGTGCGTTCAGCCATGCTTCTATTTTTGCGCTGGGCATCATGCCCTATATTTCGGCTAGTATCGTTCTGCAATTGTTGACAATTGCAGTGCCCTATTTCCAGAAGTTGCAGAAAGAAGGCGAATCGGGTCGTAAGAAGATAAACCAGTACACTCGCATTCTTACGATACCCATCGTATTAGCGCAATCGGTTGGTTTCATTGCTACCATCAACGCGGAAGCCATCACTAATCCTGGTACGTTCTTCACGATTTCGACCATGCTCATTGTCACGGCCGGAACGCTGTTTTGCATGTGGCTGGGCGAGAAGATTACGGACAAGGGCATTGGCAACGGTATCTCCATGATCATCATGATTGGTATCGTATCCCGTCTTCCCGGTGCCATTATTGGAGAAGCAGCTGCAAAGGGAGTCAACAAGTCGTTAATTTTCTTGTTGGAACTGGTTGTGCTCTTCTTGGTTGTAATGGCCGTGATTGTCTTAACGCAGGCCGTTCGACGTATCGCGGTGCAGTATGCTAAACAAGTTGGTGGTACCACTCAGCTCGATGCTCAGCGTCAATTCATTCCATTGAAAGTTAACGCTGCTGGCGTGATGCCCATCATTTTCGCGCAGTCGCTGATGTTCGTGCCCGCGATTGCTGCTTCGGTTTGGCAGAACAAAAGCGATTTTGCCAGCTATATCGGTGTGAAATTTTCGGACTATACTTCTTGGCAGTACAACTTGACATTTGGGATTCTCATTGTTGTGTTTACTTATTTCTACACGGCAATCAGCGTCAATCCTAATCAGATAGCTGACGACCTGAAACGGAGTGGCGGTTTCGTGCCAGGTGTTAAGCCCGGTCGCGATACTTCCGAATTCATTGACGAGATTCTGACGCGTATTACGTTGCCGGGGGCGATAGCGCTTGCTGCTATCGCTATCTTCCCAGCCATTGCGTTGCTGTTAGGGGTAACTCGTCCGTTCTCTGCATTCTATGGTGGCACTTCACTGATCATTATGGTAGGCGTGGTACTGGACACGGTGAATCAAGTTCAGAGCTACTTGCTGATGCAACACTACGACGGCATGATGAAATCGGGCCGGGTGCGGGGACGGTCGCAAAATGTGGCTTTGGCCTCGTAAGCGTTTGTCATGGCAAGCGGTAGCATTCAATATAAAACTGAAGAAGAGATTGACCTTATTCGTACCAGTGCTCAACTGCTGGCTAAGGCCCACGGTGAAGTCGCGGGTTTGGTAAGGGAAGGAGCAACGACTCGGCAACTTGACCAACGAGCGGAAGAGTTTATCAGGGACCACGGCGGGGTGCCTTCTTTTAAAGGTTATAATAAGTTCCCCTTTAGTCTATGCCTATCGCCAAATTCGGTGGTAGTGCACGGGTTTGCTACAGATGAGCCACTGAAAAGTGGTGATATTTTGTCGGTTGATTGTGGCGTTTTCCTGAATGGATATCACGCTGATAGTGCTTACACCTACCCAATCGGGGAAGTGGCCCAAGAAGTGCTTGCCTTGTTACGGGAAACCAAAGCAAGTCTGTATAAAGGGATTGAGAAAGCAGTGAGTGGCAATCGTGTTGGTGACATCAGCTATGCAATTCAAAACCACGTGGGGCCCCTAGGCTACGGCGTGGTGCGGGAGCTGGTAGGTCACGGCGTAGGAGCCAAGTTGCACGAAAAACCTGAAGTGCCAAACTATGGCAAGCGGGGAGCCGGGCCGCTGCTTCAAACTGGTTTGGTATTGGCTATCGAGCCGATGGTGAACCTGGGCAAGAAGGATGTGGTGCAGGAAACGGATGGCTGGACCATTCGCACCAAAGACCGCAAGCCTTCGGCGCACTTTGAGCACACCGTTGTTGTTAGAAAAGATAAGGCGGAGGTTCTCACGTCTTTTGAATACATCGAAAAAGCATTGCAGTAGCCCTTATGGCCAAACAAGCCTCTATTGAGCAGGACGGTACCATCCTCGAAGCCCTTTCCAACGCCATGTTTCGCGTGGAGTTGGAAAACGGTCACCAGTTGATTGCCCACATTTCGGGTAAAATGCGGATGCACTATATTAAAATTCTGCCGGGGGATAAAGTGAAGCTGGAAATGTCACCCTACGACTTGTCGAAGGGCCGAATCAAATACCGTTACAAATAATCTCGTCATGAAAGTCAAGACCTCGGTGAAAAAGCGCAGTGTGGACTGCAAACTCGTCCGCCGCAATGGCAAGCTGTACGTCATCAACAAGAAGAACCCCCGCTATAAGCAGCGGCAGGGTTAAGTAATTTTTTAAGAATCCCGGAGCCTTGGGTACTGGCCACTGCGGTGGCCGCCTTCCAAGATGCTGCCGGGTTTCTGTCCGCAAACAAATAATCACACACAATGGCTCGTATCGCAGGGGTAGATATCCCGGACAACAAGCGCGGCGAAATCGCCCTGACTTATATCTTCGGCATCGGCCGGAGCAACTCCCAGAAGATTCTGGTGAAAGCCGGTGTTGACATCAACAAGAAGGTGAAAGACTGGACCGACGAGGAGTCGGGGGCCATCCGCGCCATTATTGCTGCTGAGCACAAGACCGAAGGCGTGCTGCGCTCGGAGGTGACCACCAACATCAAGCGTTTGATGGACATTGGTTGCTACCGTGGCTTGCGGCACCGCAAGGGCCTGCCGGTGCGCGGCCAGCGCACCAAAAACAACTCGCGGACCCGCAAGGGCAAACGCAAGACGGTGGCCGGTAAGAAAAAGGCAACGAAATAATCTCACACGGGAATCGGTCCGATTCATTTAACAAGTATCATTCAACATTTAACAACCTTTCAGTTTGACCACGTGGCGCAAATGGAACAGTTGTTAAATGTTGAATGATACTTGTTAAATGAAAAACGGCCAACACCTCCCGCATTTTTTGCGATAACCAAATGGCACAAAAAAGAAAAGACAAAGCCAAGAAGCGCGTTGTCGTAGTGGAGCAGGTTGGGCAGGTGCATATCCGCGCTTCGTTCAACAACATCATCATCTCCATCACCAACAACAACGGACAAGTGATTTCGTGGGCTTCGGCCGGCAAAATGGGCTTCCGTGGTTCAAAGAAGAACACCCCATATGCCGCTCAAATGGCGATGAGCGACTGCGGTAAAGTGGCCCACGACCTGGGCATGCGCAAAGCTGAGGTGTTCGTAAAGGGCCCGGGTTCGGGCCGTGAGTCGGCCATCCGCGCCTTAGGTAACGTGGGCATTGAGGTGACGACCATCCGCGACGTAACGCCGCTGCCGCATAACGGCTGCCGCCCACCCAAGCGTCGTCGCGTCTGATTATTCACCTCTGATTTTATTTTAACATGGCACGTTATACCGGCCCCACGTCTAAGATTGCCCGTCGATTTGCCGAGCCGATTTTCGGCCCGGACAAGGCGCTCAACAAAAAAAATTATCCTCCGGGCCAACACGGCCGCGGCCGCCGCAAGAAGCAGTCGGAATACGCTGTGCAGCTAATGGAGAAGCAGAAAGTAAAGTACATGTATGGGATGCTCGAAAAACAATTCGAGAACCTGTTCCATAAAGCTGCGGGTCTGCCCGGCATCACTGGCGACAACCTGCTGAGTTTGTTGGAAGCACGCCTCGATAACACAGTGTACCGTTTGGGTATTGCCTCGACACGCCGCGCTGCGCGCCAACTGGTGGGCCACAAGCACATCACGGTGAACGGCGAAGTGGTGAACATAGCTTCGTACCACTTGCGGGCCGGCGACATCGTGGCCGTGCGCGAAAAGTCGAAGTCGCTCGAAGCCATTACCACGAGCCTATCGGTTCGGAACTCGCGCCAGTTCTCGTGGCTGGAGTGGGACGGCAAAGAGCTAGCGGGCAAGTTTGTGAACGCGCCGTCGCGCGAGTTGATTCCGGAGAAAATCACGGAGCAGCTGATTGTTGAACTGTATTCGAAGTAATCGCACAGCGTTAGCAGAGTGCGGCCTGGCAAATTGCCGGGCCGCATTCGTGCGTAGTGCATTCCTCATTTTTAATTGTTTTTTAACGCCTCATCTATGTCAATCTTAGCTTTTCAGATGCCGGAGAAAGTAGTGATGGAGAAATCCGACGACTTCACCGGGACGTTTGAATTTAAACCGCTCGAGAAGGGCTACGGCGTGACCATTGGCAACGCGCTGCGCCGCATTCTGCTGTCGTCGCTCGAAGGGTTCGCCATCACGTCGGTGCGCACCAACAGCGTGCTGCATGAATTCTCGACGATTGAGGGAGTGATTGAGGACATGTCCGAAATCATCCTTAACCTGAAAATGGTGCGCCTCAAGAAAGTGAGCGACGCCATTCCAGACAAAATTACGGTGCGCGTGAAGGGCCAGGATACCTTCTCAGGGGCCGACATCAGCAAGTTTGCCAACGGTTTCCAAGTGCTAAACCCGGACCACGTTATTTGCCACGTGGACCCCAGCAAAGAGTTGGAGTTTGAGTTGACCATCAACCGTGGCCGCGGCTACGTGCCGGCCGACGAAAACAAGCAAACGGACCAGGTATTCGGTCAAATTGCCATCGACGCTATCTACACGCCCATCAAAAACGTGAAGTACAGCATCGAAAACACCCGCGTGGAGCAAAAGACCGATTACGAGAAGCTCATCCTTGAGATTCAGACCGACGGCTCGATTCATCCGGAGGAAGCGTTGAAAGGTGCGGCCAACATTCTAATTCAGCACTTTATGCTATTTTCGGACAGCACGATGGCTACCGTAGGGGCCCGTGTGATAGAAGACGAGCCCATTGACGAGGAAACCATGCAGATGCGCAAAATGCTGAAGACTCCGTTGGAAGACATGGAGCTGAGCGTCCGCGCTAAAAACTGTCTTAAGGCCGCCGACATCAAAACGATGGGCGAGCTGGTGACCCTGGAGATTGCCGATATGATGAAGTTCCGAAACTTCGGCAAGAAGAGCCTCACCGAGCTGGAAAACCTGGTGGAGGAGCGAGGCCTGGAGTTCGGTATGGACTTGAGCAAGTACCGGCTCGAAGAAGACTAAGCTTTTTGATGTGGAGATGTAAGATGTGGAAAATGGGCCCCCTGATGCCCCGCCCACAATTCTTACGTCTCCACATTTTTTGTATCAATCATCTGCACATTTCTAACCAGTGCGCCCGAGGGGCAGCGGTTCTAATGAGGTTTTGACCCGCCGTGGTCGTTGCCCGCAAGCGCACATTTACTTTTCAGTCCCATGCGACACGGAAAAAAGATTAACCAACTGGGCCGCACGACTGCCCACCGCCACGCCATGATGTCGAACATGGCCACGTCGCTCATCTTGCACAAGCGCGTGACCACTACGCTGGCCAAGGCCAAAGCCCTGCGCCAGTATGTGGAGCCCCTGCTGACCAAGTCGAAAGAAGATACGACGCACTCGCGCCGTATGGTGTTTGCCAAATTGCAAGAAAAAGAGGCTATAAAGGAACTGTTTGGCGAAGTAGCAGGTAAAATTGCCAACCGCCCCGGTGGTTATACCCGCATCATCAAACTGAGTGACACACGCCTAGGCGACAACGCCGAGATGTGCATCATCGAGTTGGTGGACTACAACGAAACCTTGCTGGAAGCTAAGAATGCTACGGCTGAAAAAGCCACGACTACGCGCCGCTCGCGTCGCCGTTCGGGTGGTGCCGCTCCGGTTACTGGCGATGCCGCCGTGACCTCGGCTACCGAAGTAACCGGTGAGGCCGTGGCCCCGGATGCCACTGTGCAGCAGTCGGCCCCGGAAGACACCCTCACCGAAACGGTGAAGGACGGCGAGAGCCGCGACGAAGCCAAGGCCGACGAGGCAGTTGCTTAATCGGGAAACGCTTTTTGTTTAGAAAAGGGACGCGCCGCGAGGTGCGTCCCTTTTTGTTTTAGCGGGGCACGCAAAGGCCCGCGCAACGGAGCGCAAGGCCGGCAAAATCCTCCTGCTCTGTGCCGTGCGATTTATGGCGAGCAAGCCGATGACTGCTGCATACTACCAGTTTAATCCTACTCACGGCCAATTTAATCCTGACTATGTCCGCCGGAATCCTGTTCACGGCCGATTTAATCCTATTCACCGCCGCTGGAACCTTGCTCTCTACCGAAGATATCCTACTCTTGGCCGGAGATATCCTGCTTAGCATCGCTTCGCTGCTGCCCGGTGCCGCAGATATCCTGCTCTTGGCCGGAGATATCCTACTTATGGTCCTGGAACCGCGGCCCGGGACTTCGTTACTCCAAGCGTCGCGGCCCGGGTGGTGGGCCTGGATCAAAAGGTAGCTGCTTCGCGGAAAAGAAGCGTTGGAGGCCAGTCAGCGGCCGAGCGCTGGGCTTGGAAGGACCACAGCTGAACGGGGACTCAAAAAGACCGATTGAGTACCTTGCCGCCGCAACGCGCTTTGGGGCCCCTGGGGCCGCCGGAGCGGGTTTTACCAGCTCCTACCTTCTAACCAACCCTTTTTTTCATGAGCATCATCTCGCAAATTCACGCCCGCCAGATTTTTGATTCGCGCGGCAATCCCACCATCGAAGTCGATGTAACCACCGACAGCGGGGCCACCGGCCGCGCCGCCGTGCCCAGCGGGGCCAGCACTGGCAAGCACGAAGCCGTGGAGCTGCGCGACGACGACAACAGCAAGTACATGGGCAAGGGCGTGCTGAAGGCCGTGGACAACGTGAACAGCAAAATCGCCGAAGAACTGGTGGGCTTTTCGGTGTACGAGCAGGGCCTTATTGACCGCATCATGATTGAAATGGACGGCACGCCCAACAAGGCCAACTTGGGGGCCAACGCCATCCTGGGCGTGAGCTTGGCTGCCGCCCGCGCTGCCGCCCAGGACGCCGGCATGCCGCTCTACCGCTACGTGGGCGGCGTGGGGGCCAGCACCCTGCCCGTGCCGATGATGAACATCCTCAACGGCGGCTCGCACGCCGACAACTCCATTGACTTCCAGGAGTTCATGATTATGCCCGTGGGGGCCCCTACGTTTTCGGAGGCCCTGCGCTGGGGCACCGAGATTTTCCACAACCTGAAGAACGTGTTGAAAAAGCAGGGCTTCAGCACCAACGTGGGCGACGAAGGCGGCTTCGCGCCCAACATCAAGTCGAACGAGGAAGCCATCCAGCTGGTGCTGCAAGCCATTGAGGTGGCCGGCTACCGGCCGGGCGAAGACGTGTTCGTGGCGATTGACGCTGCCGTGTCGGAGTTTTACGAAGACGGGGTGTACCACTTCAAAAAGAGCACCGGCGACAAGCTGACCTCGGCGCAAATGGTGGACTACTGGGCCGATTGGGTGAAGAAATACCCCATCATCAGCCTCGAAGACGGTATGGACGAGGACGATTGGGCTGGCTGGAAGCTGCACACCGAAAGCCTGGGCAAGAAAATCCAGCTCGTGGGCGACGACCTGTTCGTGACCAACGTGGAGCGCATTCAGCGCGGCATCGACGAAGGCATTGCCAACGCCATCCTCATCAAGGTGAACCAGATTGGGACGCTTACCGAGACGATTGCCGCCGTGAACCTGGGCCGCCGCAACGGCTACAAGTCCATCATGAGCCACCGCTCGGGCGAAACCGAAGACAGCACTATCGCCGACCTGGCCGTGGCCCTGAACACCGGTCAGATCAAAACCGGCTCGGCTTCACGCTCCGACCGCATGGCCAAATACAACCAACTGCTGCGCATCGAGGAAGAGTTGGGCGAAATCGCTTACTTCCCCGGCCGTAAGTTTTAGGGCGCGGCACGCGAGGGCCCCCGCGACTAGGAGAGTGGCAGCAACGCCGCTCCCA
Organism: uncultured Hymenobacter sp.; assembly: GCA_964242665.1. Lineage (GTDB taxonomy): Bacteria > Bacteroidota > Bacteroidia > Cytophagales > Hymenobacteraceae > Hymenobacter. Next base: position 143,614 of record CAXTBA010000001.1, on the reverse strand, counting down.
ACTGCGGGGGCTTTTTCGTAGCTTTAAGGCTGGTTAAACAGCAGCTTGCTTTATGAAAATACCACGGGTTTTGGTGCCGGTGCTGCGCGTGGCGCGCAGCTTTTACTTCCTCACGGGCGGGGCGTTTCTGGTGTGGATGCTGGTGTTCGATGCCAACGACATCGGGAAGCAAGCCGACATCTACCGCAAGTACCAAGATTTGCTCAGCGAGAAGCAGTACTACCTCGATAACATTGAGGTAGTAAAAAAAGACCGCGCCGAGCTGATGAGCAGCCCGGCGCTGCTCGAAAAATTTGCCCGCGAAAAATACCTGATGAAGCGCCCCGGCGAAGACTTGTTCATCATGGTGCCCGAGGAAACCGACGCCAAGTGAAGTCCTATTTGAAGGCAGCTGCCGTAGCGGGGGCTGCCTTTTTTGTGGGCGGCGCGGGGGCTGGGACCGCCAGTGCGCCGCTGGCCGCCCGTCCCCCGCAGGCCTGGCTGGCCCGCCGCTTCCTGCTGCGAATGCTGGCCAACCGGCCGGGCCCCGCCGCCTACGCCGCCCTGGACCCCGGGGCCCGGCCCGGACCGTCCGGGCAGCAGCTGGCGGCCCGCGCCGCCCGGGTGCGCCGGGAAGCGCAGCGCTGGGGCCCGGCCATCGAGCTGTACAAGCTGGGCTGGCGCTTGCCCGAAGGGCGGCCCGCGCTGCTGTTTTACCAGTTCCGGTTTGCCGCCGACTCGGCCCGGCTGGGGCCCCACGTGGTGCTGGACGTGACCTTTCGGGACTCGCTGGCCACGCGCCCGCTGGGCTTCGGCGTGGTGCCGCTGGGGCGGGCCCGGTAGGCGGAGCCAATTACCCAAAAGTGGGTATTGAATATGAAATCTATTTGAGGGAATTTTGGCGCGCCCGGCTTTAGAAATTGTCCGGGTGGGCTTGCTGTCGAACGGAGTGGCCCGCCTAACGGAAACGGAAAGCCACGCCGTTCTACAAAGCCAGCGGCCCGGTGCTCTATCTTGTATAATCTCTATATTGTGTAAGGCTTAGACCTTTTTTCACCCTTCGCCCCATGCGTGGTGCCCTGCTGCTTGGCTGGTTGTGGCTGCTGCCGGCGGGGCTGGTGGCCGGTGGCGCGCCCCCGCCGGCCGTGGCCGACACACTGTTTTTGCGGGCCGACAACCCGGGGCCTTGGGCCCACTACTTCGCCTACTGCCTCGACCCCTGCACCCAGGACGGCACCGGTGGGCGGGCGGCGGCGCTGTGGACGGCCGGGCGGTTCCGGCCCGTGCCGCCGGGGCGGGTGCTGCAAGCGGGCTTCACGCAGGACCGGCTGTGGCTGCGGGCCACGGTGGTGAACACGCTGCCCCAGCGCACGCGCTTCGTGTGGAGCGTGTATTCGTTCGTGGACAGCGCCACGCTGTTTGTGCAGCTCGGCGGCCGGGGGCAGCCGCGCTACGAAGCCCGCACCAGCGGCCGGGTGGTGGCCGCCCGGCGCGGGTTTCCGGCACGGGCCAGCTGCCTGCCGTTCTGGCTCGGGGCCCGGCAGCAGGCCGTGGTGTACCTGCGCGTCGAAAATTACACCGGGGCCCTGTACGTGCCCACCGACCTGAGCACGACCGAGGATTTTCTGGGCTATGAAACCCGGTTTTTTGCTTTTAAAAACTGGGCCTGGCTGCTGGGGCTGTACGTGGGCAGTGCCCTGTTCAACCTGATTTTGTACGCCTTCCTGCGCGACCGCATCCACCTGTGGTACGGGGCCTACGTGTTCTTCATCACCTGGTTTTTGCTGATGGAAGACGGGGTCGATGCCCTGCTGCTGCCGCAGGGGGCCTACGCGTTGGGCTGGCAGCTGGGGCAGTTCAGCCTGCTGCTGCTGGCCCTGGGCTGCGGGCTGCGCGTATTGGCGCTGTTCGTGCGGCTGCGCCAGGGCTGGCCGCGCCTCTACCGCCTGAGCTGGGCGTTGAGCGGGCTGGCGGGCGCGTACGCGCTGGCCTACGCCGTGCTGTTTGGGCCGGCCATGCGCGCCGGCAGCACCGGCCTGGCTTGGCTCAACGGCGCGCGCGAAGTGCTGCTGTGGGGCCTGCTGCTGGCGGGGGCCTTCATTCTGGGCACGGCGCTGCGCCAGGGGCGGGCGGCGCAGCGCCGGCTGGCGGCCCTTTACGGCTTCACCTACCTCTTCTTTTTCCTCGGCAGCCTGGAGTTTTTGCTGAACCGCTCGGGGGTGGTCAACCTGCACTTCGTGGAGCCCAACTCCCTGGCCTGGGGCCTGGCCCTGGAGCTGCTGGCCCTGAGCGTGCTGCTCACGGGCCGCTTCCGCCACACCTTGCGCCGCAACGCCGAGCTGCGGGTGCGCCAGCTGCGCGAGCGGGCCGCCGCGGGCCAGCGCCTCATCGCGGCCCAGGACGACGAGCGCGAGGCCCTGGCCCGCGAGCTGCACGACGCGCTGGCCCCCGGCCTGACGGCCCTGCACCTGGCCTGGCAGGGGCGGCTGGTGCGGCAGGCGCTGGCCCAGGCCCCGCCGCTGCTGGCCGAGGCCCACGAGCACACGGAGGCCCTGCTGCGCCAGCTGCGCCACGATGTGCGCACCCTCAGCCACGCCCTGCTGCCCAACCCGCCCGGCGAGCAGCCGCCCTTGCCCGAAGCCGTGGCCTTGCTGGCCGAAACCCTGGCCCTGACCGACGACGGCCCCCGCATCACGGCCCGTTGCGATGCGGCCGCCGCCGACCTGCCCGTGCCCGTGCAAGCCGCCGCCTACCGCATCGTGGCCGAGCTGCTGCACAACGCCTTACGCCACGCCCACGCCTCCCAGGTGCAGATAGAAGTAGCCTGCTTGCCCGCCAGCCTGCGCCTCACCGTGCAGGACGACGGCCAGGGCTTCGACCCCCACGGCCTGCCGCCGCACCGCGGCGGCCTGGGCCTGCGCGGCGTGCAGGCCCGCGCCGGCTACCTGCGCGGGCAGGTGCTGGTCAGCAGCCGGGCCGGCCAGGGCACCGCCGTCACGGTTGAGCTGCCGGTTTAAGAGGCAGTGCGCAGCGAGTAGTTAGCGGTTGTGGCCCCGGCGGCCCATCGGTAGTAAGTGTTGATTGATAAACCGCCAAGCTCCGGCGGAGCGACCCAGCCCGCCGCAACCCGTTTGGATCGCTCCGCTGAAGCCTTGGCGTTCCTCTGCCAACCGGCCGCCGGGGCTGCCCACTGTTCACTTCTCATTGCTCACTGATAACTACTAACTGCCCACTCCCATGCCTTGCCGCTTGCTGCTCGTCGATGACCACCCGGCCCTGACACGGGGGCTGGCCGCGCTGTTTGGCCAGGAGCCGGACCTGGCGGTGAGCGGGCTGTTTGCCAGCGGCGAGGCCTTGCTGGCGTTCCTGGAAGCCGCGCCCAGGCTGCCCGCCGACGTGCTCCTGCTCGACCTGCACCTGCCGCCGCCCCACGACGGGCTGAGCCTGCTGCCGCGCCTGCGCCACGGGTGGCCGGCGCTGCGGGTGCTGGTGTTCAGCAGCGCCACTTCGCCCGTGCTGGTGTCGCAGGTGGCGGCGGCCGGGGCCTACGGCTTCCTCGACAAGTCGGCCGAAGCCGGGGCCCTGCTGGCCGCCATCCGGGCCGTGTACACGGGGCAGGTGGTGTTCCCGGCCCGGTTGTCGGGGCGGGCCGGCACCGTGGCGGCCGGCCTTGCGCCCCCGCCCGAGCCGGGCCGCCTGGCCGCCGAGGTACTGCTGCGCCTGCGCCAGCTCTCGGCCCGCGAACGCGAAATTATTGGCCTTGTGCGCGAGGGCTGCTCCACCCGCGTCATCGCCGCGCGGCTCTCGCTGTCCGAGTTCACGGTCAGCACCCACCGCCGCAACCTGATGCAGAAGCTGGGGGTGCACGGCCTGGCCGAGCTGGTGCATTTCGCCAACGAGCACGGGCTGTGAGGGCCAACGCCTTACCGCCAAAAAATTACTTAAATGTGGGTATTGTGATTGAGGATTAATGGAGAAAAATTTGTCTATTGCAAACCGCTAGTGTTCCGCGAGCGGTTTGCCTACCTCATTCTGTAAAATCCCTATGAAACAATCGTTTACGCGTTCGTCCGCGCAGCTAACGGGCGTGCGGGGCCTGCCGGCTTTTTCCTGGGCGCGGCAGTCGCCCATTCCCACCTGGGACGCTGCGCCGGCCGGCGTTGCCGACCGGTTTCGGGCCGTGGGCACGGCCACCGATACCGATACCGACGCCGGCCAGTGCTGCGCCTGGTCGTACACCGGCCCCATAAGCATGGGCGGCGTGTCGACCACGCTGCCCACGGACGTCCGCATTGCCGTGCTGGTGGGCGGGCGGGCCCCGGCCGACTAAGTCCGGCGGCCATCGGCGGGAGAAGGGTGCGTTCTCAGGGCCCCGTCCGCGATTTTTTCCTGTAGCAAGTCCCAGGGCTACCCCCGGGACTTGCTTTTTTTTGATAACTTTTTTCCGGCCCTTTTCAGGGCCCGGGCCGCTGTGTGCCCGCTGTTTTGCGGCGGGCTCCGGGGCCGTACCCGGCCGGGCCCCGCGCGGGCGTGGCCCGGCCGGGTACGGGTGGTAGATGAAGGCAAATATAAAATACCTAAAACTAAGTATTTTATATAGTATTTGTTTAATCTAATTTTGTATTGCTCTCCCCGCGCCTGCTGCGGTAAGGCCGCTTTTTGCCACCCGCCACCCATTTTTTCACCCCACCTACTTTTTTCTGTTTGGCTATGAACAAGCTTTCCGTTTTCCTGCTCCTCGTACTGCTGGCCCTGGCCGCCCGCCCGGCTTCGGCCCAAACCACCCGCCGCGTGAACAACACCGGCATCTCGGGTACCAACATTTACACTACTTTGCAAGCGGCCATCGACGCCGCCGTCGCTGGCGACGTCATTCAGGTGGAACCTTCGGGGACTGCCTACGACGGCATCATCCTCAACAAAAACGTTACCATCGTCGGGCCCGGCTATTTCCTCGGCCCGAGCCAGAACGCGGGCTTGCAGGCGAACCCGCTGCCGGCCACCGTAAACTCAATCGACCTACGGCCCGGCGGGGCCGGGGCTTTTGTGGCGGGCCTGACCGTGACTAATTTTTACGTTGGGGCAAGTAACGCCACGGTTCAGCGCTGCCGCATCACCAACGTACTCTACTTAAATACAACCGGCTTTACCGGAACGGTTGCGCCCCTGACGAACATCAATATTAAACAAAACTACATCTACACAATAGCAAATTATTATTCAGCAAATGTCGATAATCTACTGATCACCAATAATATAATTGAACAAAGTTTCAGTCTGCCCACTAACTACAACGGCGGCTTTTTCAACAACGTGGTGCTGAACTTTATCAGAATAAGCAACTTTTTCATCGCCAATAACTATTTCGCCTACTCCGCCACCAGTTCCTACCTGGTCGGCAACGGCAATACGCTCAACAACAACCTCAGCGCCGACACCGCTTTCCCCACCACCAACGGCAACAAGGCCAACGTGCCGCTGAGCGCGGTGTTTGTGCTGGGGGCGGGCACCGTGGGCTTCGACGGCTGGTACCAGCTAAAACCGGGCACCAACCCGGCGCGCGGGGCCGGGCAGGGCGGCATCGACGTGGGGGCCTTCGGCGGCAACACGCCCTACAAGCTGGGCGGGCTGCCCAACATCCCGTCCATCTACCAGCAGACGCAGACCATCGTGGGCAATACGCTGAACGTCACGCTCAGCACGCGCTCGAATAATTAGGGCCCCGGCCCAACTGTTCGTTCTCAAATGCCCACGACTATGAAAACTATCCACAATCGGGTCGCCCGCTGGGTCGGGCTGGCCTTGGTGTTGCTGCTGGGCAGCGCCGGGCCCCAGGCCTTGGCCGCCGCGCCCGTGCTCCGCGCGCCGGCCGCTGGCCCTGGCACGCGCACCGCCTTTGCCGGCCCCCGCGCGGGCCAGGCCGGGGGCGTAAGTTTCCGCGGGGCCACCGCGTTTATTGCAACGGGGCCCTCGGCCACGGCGCAGCCCGCGGGGGCGGCCCGGGTGCTGCAAGGCGATATCAGCCGGGTCGAGTACTTTATAGACGCCGACCCGGGCCTGGGCAACGGCACCGCCGTGCCGGTGACGGCCGGGCCCAACGTGGCCAACGTGACGTTCTCGGTGAGCCTGAGCGGCCTGACGGCTGGGTTCCACCGGATTTCGACGCGGGTGCGCGACGCGGGCGGCGTGTGGAGCTTGACCAATACCCGCAGCTTCTACTTTGAGAACCTGCCCACCACGCCGCCCGCTTTGGCCAACATCACCAAGGTGGAATACTTTATTGATGCGGACCCGGGCCTGGGCAACGGCGTGAACGTGCCGGTGCCCGCGCCGGGCACGACCGTCAGCGGGCTGTCGTTTTCCGTGGATTTGTCGGGGCTGCAAGCGGGCTTTCACCGGATTTCGACCCGCTCGCGCGACGCAAACGGCGTGTGGAGCCTGACCAACACCCGCAGCTTCTACTTTGAGAACCTGCCGACTACGCCGCCTGCACCGGCCAACATCGTGCGGGTGGAATATTTCTTCGATACCGACCCCGGCTACGGCAGCGCCACCAGCGTGCCGGTGCCCGCGCCGGCCCCCAACCTGCCCAACCTCAGCTTCGCGGCCGATGCCAGTGCCCTGGCCGACGGGCCCCACCGGCTGTTTGTGCGCAGCCGCGACGCGGCGGGCAAGTGGAGCCTGGTGCTGAACCGCGCCTTCACCAAAAACGGCTGCGCCAGCTCGCTGAACCTGGCGGCCGGCCGGCCCAGCGCCAGCTACTCGGGCAGCGGCCTGGGGGCCACCGTGGCGGAGTCCATCTTCAACAACACCGGTTTTAACGGCGGCGGCCCGTACGATTTTCAGAATAATTTTTACGCGCAGGCGGACCTGGGCACGCCGCAAACCGTGTCGGCGGTGCAGCTGAGGCTGCGGAACGTGAACGGCACGGCCGTGAGCTACACGCTGCAAGTGGAAACTTCCGCCGACCTGAGCACTTGGACCACGGCGGATTCCTATGCATCGTCGCTGCCGGCCGTCCAGGCCGCGCCGGTGCTGGTGGCGCGGACATTTGCCCCGGCAAAAACCAACGTGCGCGGCGTGCGGCTGCGGCTATTGCTGCCGGCGGGCATCCAAAACATTCAGCTGACCAACGCTGGCGTGTTCTTCTTCAACTGCGCGGGGCCCACCATCACCAGCTTTGCGCCCGCGAGCGGGCCGGCCGGCACGGTGGTCACCATTACGGGCACCAACCTGGGCGGGGCCACGGCCGTGCGCTTCAACGGCGTGGCGGCGGGGGCCATCACGAACAATACGGCCACCGGCCTGACGGTGACGGCCCCGGCGGGGGGCTCGACGGGCCAGATTTGCGTGACGACGCCCATCGGCGTGGCCTGCTCGGCGCAGAACTACGTGTACCCGCTGGTCATCGCCACGGGCAGCGTGCCGCAGGGGGCCGTGTGCGCCGGGCAGAGCATTACGGTGCCGTTCAGCACCACCACGGCGGCTTTTGCGGCGAACAACGTGTTCAACTTTCAGCTGTCGAACGCCAGCGGGGTTTTCGCGGCCAGCGCGCCGCTGCTGGGCACGCTCAGCAGCTCCAGCGCCACCGGCGGCAGCCTGAACGGCGTTATCCCGATTAATACGCCGGGCGGCACCGGCTACCGGGTGCGCGTGGTGGCGTCGAACCCGGCCGTGGTTGGAACCGACAACGGCGCGAACCTGACCATCAACCCAACGCCGGTGAGCCAGGCGGCCGGCCCGGCCACCGTGGCCAGCGGCGCGCCCATCAGCCTGAGCGTGTCGCCGACGTACCCGGGCGCGACCTACGTGTGGAGCGGGCCCGGCGGCTTCAGCTCGACCCAGCAAAACCCGACCACCAGCACCACCACGGCCGGCGTGGCGCGCTACACGGTGAACGTGTCGCTGGGCAGCTGCGCCTACAGCAGCTTCGTGGACGTGACGGTGCAGGCCGCCACCGACCCGGTGCTGGCCCTGACGCCGTTTGGCGGGCCCCTGTGCCTGGGGTCGTCCCGCTTCGTCTCGTTCACGGTAACCGGCAGCCCGTTCCCGAGCGGCAACGTGGTGACGGCGCAGCTCTCGGACGCGGCGGGTTCTTTTACGACCCCGGTGAGCATCGGCTCGGGGAATTTTACCGGGCAGGGCAGCGGCTCGCTGGTCGCCACCATTCCGGCCAACACGCTGGTGGGCAGCGGCTACCGCATCCGGCTGGTGGCTTCTAACCCGGCTACCGTTATCAGCAACAACAACGGGTCGAACCTCGCCTTGATTGCCCCGCCCGCCGCTACCGCGAGCAGCAACTCGCCGGTGCCGGAAGGCGGCACCATTGAGCTGCTCGGGGGCCCGGCCGGGGCCGGCAACACCTACCTCTGGACGGCGCAGTACAACGGCGGCGGCAACGTGGTCGTCAGCACCGCGCAAAACCCGCAGCTGGCCAACGCCACGCCCGCCCAGTCGGGCAACTACACGCTGAAGGTGACCAACGCAGCGGGCTGTTCTTCGTCGGCCACGGTGGCCGTGACGGTGACGCCGGCCGTGCCCGTGACCACGCTCACGCTGACGGCCCTGGCCGGCCCGCTCTGCGCCGGCTCGGCCTACACGCTGAGCTACACGGCCGGGGGCCCGAATTTTGGCGCGGGCAACACCATTTCGGCGGTGCTCTCGAATGCCAGCGGCGCGTTTGCAGCTAGCAGCCCGGTCATCGGCTCGGTGAGCACGACGGCCGCCGCGGCCGGCACGCTGGGCGTCGCGATTCCGGCCGCCACGGCGGCGGGCAGCGGCTACCGCATCCGGCTGGTGAGCACCGCGCCGGCCATCGTGAGCAATAACAACGGGTCTGATTTGGTTATCAGCAACCTGAGCGCCGTGGCGGCCAGCTCGAACTCGCCGGTAGCGGCGGGGGCTTCTATTTTATTGACCGCCACGAACATCAGCGGAGCAACCTACGCCTGGACTGGCCCCAATGGCTATACCGCCACGGGCCCCAGCCCCACCATTGCCAACGCCACAGCGGCCAACGCGGGCACATATTCGGTGGCAATTTCGCTGAACGGCTGCGCCAAAACAGTAAGCACGACCGTGGTGGTGAGCCCGGTTGTGGTGGTGGCCAGCATCCAAACGTCGTCCCTCACGGGTAGCTTCTGCGCGGGCTCGGCCCTGAGCGTGGCGTTTACGGCGGCGAATTTCACGACTGGTAACGTGTTTACGGCGCAACTTTCCACTGCCAGCGGGTCGTTCGGGGCCCCGGTGAACATCGGCACGCTGACCGGCACGGCGAGCGGCACGATTGCGGCCGTGCTGCCGGCGAGCACGGTGGCCGGCACGGGCTACCGCGTCCGGGTGGTAGGCAGCCAGCCGGCCACCATAGGCACGGATAACGGTACCAACTTGACCATTACCAACCTGGGCGCCGTAGCGGCAGGCTCGAACTCGCCGGTTACGGCGGGCACGGCCATCACGCTCACGGCCACGGGCCCCAGCGGCGCGACTTACGCTTGGACCGGGCCCAACGGCTACGCGGCCACGGGCCCCAACCAAACCATCGCCAACGCTACGGCGGCCAATGCGGGCACGTACTCGGTCACGGCCTCGCTGAACGGCTGCTCGGCAACAGCAACTACAACGGTGGTGGTGAACCCCGTGGCGACGGTGGCCAGCATTCAAACGTCGCCGCTCACCGGCAGCCGCTGCGCGGGTACGTCGATCAGCGTGGCTTTCACAGCGGTAAATTTCACGGCTGGCAACGTGTTCACGGCGCAGCTGTCCAACGCCAGCGGCTCGTTCGGGGCCCCGGTTAGCATTGGCACGCTGACCGGCACGGCGAGCGGCACCATTGCGGCCGTACTGCCGGCCGCCACGCCGGCCGGCAGCGGCTACCGGATTCGGGTAGTGGGCAGCCAGCCGGCCACCATCGGTTCCGACAACGGCGCGAACCTGACGGTGACGGCCTCGGGCCTGACCACCTGGCTTGGCGCGGTGAACAGCAACTGGTTTGAGCCCGCCAACTGGAGCTGCGGCCAAGTGCCGACCAGCACCAGCAGCGTGCTGATTCCGGGCGGGCTGGGCACCTATCCCGTGCTCGGTGCCGGGGCCCCCACCGCCCTGAACCTGACGGTAGCCAGCGGCGCGGCCTTCACCCTCAACGGCTCGTTTGCGCTGCTGGGCAACCTGGTGGACAACGGCACCGTGAGCGCCGGCACCGGCAGCCTGTTTTGCACGGGCGCGGCGGCCCAGACGCTGGGCGGCAGCAGCCCGCTACGCTTTTTCAATCTGACGGTGAACAACGCGGCCGGCGTGGCGCTGCTCACGCCGCTGGGCGTGCGCCGGGTGCTCACGCTCGCGGCTGGCAACCTGGCCTCGGGGGGGCGGCTGACGCTGGAGTCGGACGCCACCGGCACGGCCCTGGTGGTGAACCCCGCGGGCGGCGGCGTTGTAACCGGCCGCGCCACGATGCAGCGCTTCACGGCGGGCTCCGCGGGCTACCGCCACTACTCTTCGCCGATGCAGCGCAGCGCCAACGGCCTCGCCACCACAGTGCAGGAGTTTGCCGACGACCTGCCAGTATTTGAGCTGAACCCGGCCTACAACACGGTGGGCGGCGCTGCGAAGCCCTTTCCCACGCTGTTCGAGTACGACGAAACCCGCCTCACCGCGGCCAAGCAAGGCTTCGACGACGGCTACTTGGTGCCCGGGGCCGATGAGGACCTGGAGCCCCTGCGCGGCTACGACGCCCAAACCGGCCCCACCACCACGGTGGACATCTCGGGCCTGCTGCAAAACGGCCCCGTGAGCCGCGCCCTCACCCGGGGCGGCTTCGCCAATTCGGGCTGGCACTTGCTCGGTAACCCGTACCCGGCCCCGGTGGACTGGGACGTGGTGCGGGCCCTGCCCGGCGCGCTCACCAACGTGGCCGATGCCGTGTACGTGTACCAGCCCAGCGGCCCCTACACGGGCACTTACCAGTCCTACGTGAACGGCGTCGGCCAAAACGGCGGTACTAAGATGCTGGCCGCCATGCAAGGCTTCTTCTTGCGGGCCACCGCCCCGGCGGCGAGCATCAGCTTTACCAACGCCGTGCGCACCACCGGCTCCGCGTCGGCGGCGCGGGGGGCCAGCGCCGCGCCGCGCCCGATGCTACGCTTGGTGGCCCGTAACGTGGCCAACGGCACCGCCGACGAAACAGTCGTCTACTTTGAGGCCGGGGCCGCCCTGGGCTTTGTGCCGCGCTACGACGCGGCCAAGGTGCAGCTCGGCGGCAGCGGCCGCCCCAGCGTCTGGAGCCAGTTGGGAACCGAGAGCTTCGCCATCAAGGGCTTGCCCGATCTGGACGCGGCTCCCGTTGTGCCGCTCGGGGTGCGCGTGAGTACGGACGGGCCCCACCGCTTGGTGCTGGCCGGCCTCGCCAACGCGCCCGCCGGCACCCAGGTGTGGCTCGAAGACCGGGCCCTGAACCGCCGCCAGAACCTGGCCCAGGACACGGCCTACGCCTTTACGATGAAGGCCGGCGCCACCGCTCAGCGGTTCTACCTCCACTTCGCGGCCGCCGCGCCGGGGGGCCTCACCCTCGGCCAGCTCAGCGCCCGCACCAGCCTCTACCCCAATCCTGCCAACGCCCGGGTTAGTCTGGAAATGAGCGGCTTGCGCGAGCAGGGCCCCGTGGCGGTAGAGGTCGTGAACGTGCTGGGCCAGGTGGTGCAGCGCCTCAGCCCCCGGCCGCAGCAGGGCTTCTTTACCGAAACCCTCGACCTGCGCGACCTGCCCACGGGCGTGTACCTGGTGCGCATTTACGCCCGCGAAGGCACGCTGGTGAAACGCTTGCTGCGCGAGTAGCCGCCCGCTGGGGGCCCCAAGGACGCAAGAGAGCTATCGAATTTACAAGCGGCCGGCTCCGCAGTAGAGCCGGCCGCTTGTTTTATGTCTGGTTATTAGGTAAATTAACCCCGACAAAACACAATCGTGCGGCCCTGCCGGCAACCGTGTCCGTCTTCATAAAGCGCGCCCTCTTGCCACCGCTTCGCTGGCCGGCTCCGACGGGGGCGGCTATCAATTCTGTCCATTTCTTTTCATTCACCAACGCCATGAAACACCTTTTTTCTTTGGCTGCGCTTGTGGTAGCCGCGGGGGCCCTCACCGTTTTCTCCGCCCATGCCCAGCCCGGTTCCGGGGGGCCGACGCCCATTGACGTGCCCATCGACGGCGGCTTGTCGCTGCTGCTGGCCGGCGGCGCGGCCTTCGGCTTCAAAAAGCTCCGCGACCGCCGCCGGGCCCGGTAGCCGGACCGCTCATTTTCATTAGCTCTTCCATCAGCGCTTTATGTTGAGCCGTTCGGTGTTGGCTGCCCGTCCGCAGTGGCGGTTTCTGCTGGTGGGGGCGGGGTGGGCCCTGCTGTGGTGGCTCGGCTACGGGCAGGTGCTGGGCCCCGACGGCCGCCTCGACCACGCGCTTTCGGTGCAGGTGGCGCAGGCCGCGGCGTGGGGGCTGCGGGCGGCCGGTTTTGTGGCGGCCACGGCGGCCAGCGCCCCCACCACCGTGCGCGTGGCCGGGCAGCCGGCGGTACTGGTGGGCGACCCCTGCAACGGCTTGGTGCTGTACGCGGTATTCGTCGGGTTCGTGCTGGCCTACCCAGGTAGCCTGCGGCGCAAGGCATGGTTCATTCCCCTGGGCGTCGGGGCCGTGTACCTGCTCAACGTGGCACGGGTGGCGGCCCTGGCCCTCAACCAAGCCTACTGGCACCACACCGTGGAATTCAACCACCACTACACGTTCACCGTCGTGTCGTACGCCGCCATCCTCGGCCTTTGGCAGTGGTGGGCCCGGCTGAACGCGGCCGTTGGGCCCCCGTATGCGCCCGGCCGCTAAGCTGGCCCGCGCCACGCCGGCCAGGCCGCCGTCGCCCTGGCCCCGGCGGGGGGCGCTGGTCGGGCTCGGCCTGCTCTTGTTTGGGCTGGGAGAGTGCGATGAGGCCATCTACGCGGGGCTGGCGCGGGGCTGGCGGGCCGCGCTGGCCCTGGCGGGACGGCCGGACTGGGCCGCTGCCACGGTCGGCATCAGCATGTATAGCTGGCCCGTGACGCTGAGCTATCGCCTGCTCTGCGCCGGCCTCAACCTGGTGGCGCTGCACGTGCTACTCCGGGGGCGCGAGGCCCGGTGGGCAGGGCGCGGCTACGTGGCGGTGCTGGCGGCCTGCCTGGCGCTGCTGCTCGCGGGGCACGCCGCCGGGCTGCCGTGGGCCAGCCAGCAAGGCCGCCTACTGCTCGGCACCGCTTGCTCGCCGGTGGTTTTGCTGGTGGCTTACGCAGCGGCTCGGCTCGGCCCGCGCCCGCCCGGGGGCCCGGAGCCGTTTTCTGATCCGAAAACTATGAATAAGGAAAAAGTTGAAAATTAGGTCGCAGGACCACTTCTCAGCTTTTAAATAGTCGCGCACAAGTAAGCGTACAGCCGTGCTGACGGCGCATCTCACCTCCCGGCCTCCGCTCCAAAAGGGTGGGGGAGCCGGGCAAGAATAGTGATGCGTTTAGCTATGCGCGACTACTTAACTTGCGGGCATGAAGCATTTTCCTTACATGGCCCTGATCAGCTTGCTGGCCTTGCCGGCGGCGGCTCAGACGAAACCCAATCCCCGGCTCAAGCACGAGCTTGATAGCATTTATGCGGTGGACCAGCGCTACCGGGCCATGCTGTTTGACCCGCGGATTAACCGCAATCCGGATTCGCTGGCGACTGCGCTCGGCGTTGCGAAACCGGAGCTTAACGCGACCATTATGGGCCTGATGCAGCGGACGGATGTCACCGATCTGGCGCGCGTGCAAACCATTTTAAAGCAGTACGGCTACCCGGGCAAATCACTGGTAGGGGCGCCGACCAACGAGGCCGCGTGGAGTGTTATCCAGCACGCGCCAGCGGTTATCCCCCAGTACTTGCCGCTGATGAAAGTGGCCGCCGACAAGGGCGAGTTGCCCTTTTCTCGCTACGCGATGATGCTGGATCGCCAGCTTATGGACGAAGGCAAGGAACAGCTTTATGGCACGCAGGCCCGAAACTATAACGACCAGCCGCCCTTTTTCTGGCCCATTCAAAACCCGGCGCAGGTGAACCAGCGCCGCAAGCAGGCCGGCTTTAAGACCACGGTGGAGGAATATGCCGCCATAATGGGCATTCCTTACCAAGTGCTGACCTTGGCGGACGTAGCAAAAATGCCCAAATAGTAGCGCCCGTGCCCATTTGCCGGGCCTGCAAGCCTCTGCGGATCTCGTCCTAACCGAGCTGGAGACCATTTGCGCCTTCTCGAAACAGGTCTGCGCTCTATCAAAGCTCGCTTACGCTCCTCCGCAGCCCATTTACGCCTTCCCGAAGCCATTTTACAGCCTTCCAAAGCACATTTACGGGCGTCCGAAGCAAGCTTACACCTTTCCGAAGCCTCTTTACGCCGCCGTAAACTTGCTTCGGAAGGGTGTAAGCTTGCTTCGGAGCGCCGGGCTTCGTTTTCTACCCTGCAAGTGCTCCGGTGGTGGTTGGAGCAGCGCGCTCACACGGCGGCACGGCCTTCCTAATCTCACCCCGGCCAGGAGATTTTGCCCATCGTGACGGCCGGCACCCGCTGGCGCCCAGTCCCCAATGCCACGGGCTGGCCCGCCACCGCCTCGTTGGCCAATACCGCAAACAGGATGGCCTCCTTGGCGTCGGGCGGCACGCTCAGGGCCCCCGTGCTGGCAAAGCGTGCCCCGGGCAGCCAGCGGCGCAGGGCCCCCAGCAGCGCCGGGTTGCGGGCCCCACCGCCGCTGGTGTACACGGCTGGCACCGGCTGGCTGCCCAGCGCCTGCCCCACGGCCCGCGCCACGCCCGCGGCGCTCAGCTCCACTAAGGTGGCCAGCAGGTCTTCCAGCCCCAGCGCGGCGGTGCCGGTGCGCTGCTGCGCGGCGGCCAGGTAAGCGGGCCCGAACAGTTCCGGGCCGGTGGTCTTGGGCAGCGCGGCGGCAAAAAACGGGTGGTCGAGCAGGGCCCCCAGCAAGCCCTCGTGCACGCGGCCGGCCAGGGCCAGGCGGCCATCTTCGTCGTAAGATAAGCCGGGGCGGTGGGCCCGCACGGCGGCGTCGAGCAAGGTGTTGCCCGGGCCAGTGTCGGTGCTGAAGGCGGCGCGGGCGTTGGCCCCGGCGCGGGGCAGGTAAGTGAAGTTGGCGATGCCGCCCAGGTTGAGCAGTAGCCGCTCTTCGTCGGCACTGCTCAGGAGCAGGAAGTCGCCGTAGGTGGCCAGCGGGGCCCCTTCGCCGCCGGCCGCCAGGTGTTTCTGGCGGAAGTCACTGACGGTGATAATGCCGGTGCCCTGGGCTACGTGGTCGCCGTCGCCGAGCTGCAAGGTGGCGTTCAGGCCCGCGAATTCGGGCCGCTGGTGCTGGTGGGCCGGGGCGTGGTACACCGTCTGGCCGTGGCTGGCCACGAGGTCGACGTCGGCCGGGGCCACCTGCCATTCCTTCAGGCAACCGAGCACCATGCCGGCGTGCAGGCGGCCCAACCAGGGATTCAGCAAAGTCAAATATTCCAGGCTGACGTGCTCGCGGGCAAATACCTGTCGGATGCGCTGCCGCACGTCGTCGCTATACGGCACCGTGGCAAAGTGCTCCAGCACCAGCTGCGTGGCCGCGCCGTGGCCCGTAAGGCGGCACAGCGCCACGTCGAGCCCATCGAGCGAAGTGCCCGACATCAGCCCGACGATGCGGCGGCTGGGCCGTTGCGCCAAAGCGCAGAGTCGGGCAATGGCGGGATTCATATTTGCGCCTTTTATAACCTATTTTTAAGTACAAAACTGCTTTTGTACCAAGGTGTGCTCAGTATCCAGCTTGATAATCGTTTAGGGGGCCCCAGGGCCGTTACTCGTACATGTCGCGCGGGTCGGTAGCGGCCAGTTCTGTCAAAAACCGGCCGATGGTGCGGGTGGCTGCCGCTAGCAGGGCCGCGCCTTTTTCGGCGGTGGCTTCGGCGGGGTCGCCCGCCCCGGTGTCGGCCGTTACCTGGCTCCATTCGCGCTGGGCCCACGCCCAGCCCTGCCGGAAGGCGTCGATGCGGAACTGCCGGGCCTGGCCCGGGCCGGCCTCTGCCAGGGGCCGCACCAGCGCCGGCGCGATGTGCAGCATGGCGCTGGTTTCGAGCGCGTCGGCGTGGTCGCCGGGGGCCGTGAAAAACTGGCCGCGGTCAACGGCTTTAAACCAGTTGAGCGTGCACAGGAATACGGTCGGGAACTCGGCTTGCAGCTCGCGCAGGTGCTGGCGAAAGTCGTTGCCGCCGTGCCCGTTCAGCACCACCAGCTTGGGAAGGCCCTGGCGGGCCAGCACCCGCACCACATCGCGCAAAATGGCCAGCTGCGTGCTGGGGTTCAGGTTGATGTCGAGCGTAATGTCAAGCTGGCCGGTGTTCACGCCGAACGGAATGGTGGGCAGCACCACCACTTTGGCTCCCACCTCCCAGGCCAGGCGCGCCGCCTCGGCGGCTACGTAATCGCACTGGATGTTGTCGGTGGCGTAGGGCAAGTGGTAGTTGTGCGCTTCCGTGGCGCCCCAGGGCAGCACCACCACTTCGTAGGCAGCGTCCCGCACGTGTTGCCAGGTGGTTTCGGCCAGAATGTAGGGACGCGGTGTCATGGTCTAAACAGAAAGGACGCTTTCGGGCACGGGCGTACGGGCCCGGAGGTAATACTGCTGTAGCCCGGCAACGAACCAAAACACCACGATGACCCGCGGCTCCTGCCAAAAATCCTGGACAAACGAGTGCATCACAAAGAACAGAAAATACACCGTGAACCCTACCTGCACCGGGGACTGCCGCGCGCGAAGCACCCACCGCAGCTGCCCAACCACTAAGTACCCCAGCAGCAGCAGGCCCGACAAAAAGCCCAGCGTGCCCGACTCGGCCAGCCAGCTCAGGTACAGGTTGTGCGCGTTCATGCGCCGGAAGGTGGTAAAGTACCTGCCGTAGTCGGGCGAGCTCCGCACGAAGTCGAGGTAGCGGTCGGGAAACGTGCCGGGCCCGATGCCCAGCACCGGGTGCTGGCGGTAAAGCTTGAGGCAAACCACCCAGCGGTTCTTGCGCTCGGCGTTGGATTCGTTGGTGGAGGAGAAGTCGCTCACCGAGCCCAACTCGTGCAGCAGGTTAGGGTTGTTGGGCACAGTGGCCTGCGCCTCGGCTTCGGCCTGCTCCTTGGCTTCGGCTTGCGCGCTGACTTGGGCTTGCGTCAGCGGGTCGGGGTGGAGCAAGGCGGCCGCCTGCCAGCCGACGAGCACCAGGCAGCCCGCCACCGCCCAGGGCAGCAGCAGGCGGGTGCCGGCCTTCCAGCCCGAAAAAGCCAGCAGCAGCAGCGCCTGTGCCAGCAACGAGAGGTAAGAAGCCCGCGAATAGGAAAAAGCCACCACCATCAGCACCACCGTGAGCAACACCGTGATCCACAAGCGGCTGCGCTGGCTTTGGGCCCAGGGATAGTAGAGCAGCATCAGGTTCAGCACCAGTACCAGCGGCTCTAGCAGTACCGTGAGGTTGGTGTGGCCGTGCGCCAGAAAAGGCTGCGCGATGAAGTACGACACGGAGTAGGAAATGCCCACCTGCGCGTGGCGCACCAGCACGTACGCGGCCAGCACGGCGGTGCCCAGGGCCAGCGCGGCCACAGCCCGCAGCCACTCGGTGCGCGCCAGGCGCAGCACCCGCGGCACCCCGTAGCCAAACGAGGCGAAGAGCACCAGCGTGACGAAGTACTTGACCGATACCCGCAAATCGCTGGAAAACGCAGTGGCCAGCGCCAGGGCCCCGAAGTGCAGCCCAAGGAGCTTGTCGAGCAGGTGAAGGGTGCGGGGCCGGGCCACCCACCCCGCCAGCAGGCCCAGCACCAGCAGGCCCACCATCAGGGCCATTAAGGGCTCGGAAGCCATCATCACCCCGAAGCGCCACCGGTCCGAAAACCAGTTGACCGACAGCGGCAAGCTGGCCAAAGCGACGTAAAACAACCCCAGTACCAGCGAGCGAAAGCGCGGAGAAATCATGTAATTAAGAAATCATGCAGTAGAACTGAAGAGAGTGAACCGCCGGCTCGGTGCAATAAAGCACATTGCTACCCAATTTTCTTGCCCGCCATGGCCTGCTGAATCGAAATGTTCATCACCCGCTCGGCGTAGGGCCGCGTCAGCTCGTCCAGCTCGTCCATACTTTTCAGGATGGGGTCGCGCCCGGAGCCGGCCAGGGCCGTGCGCACCCGTTCTACCTGGGCCGCGGTGGCGGTCAGCTCTTCTTCGGTGAGGTGCTGGCGGTTCTTGCGGGTAAAGTTTTCGACCTGGTAAAGCAATTGCTCGGCGGCGGTGCGGGCCTCGATGAGCAGGCGGGCGGCCACGTCGTCCTTGGCGTTCAGCAGCGAGTCCATCAGCATTTGCTCCACCTGCTCGTCGGTGAGGCCGTACTGGGGCTTGATTTCGACCTGCTGGCGGGTGTTCGAGCGCAGCTCGATGGCCTCCACTTGCAGGATGCCGTCGGCGTTCAGCAGGAAGTTTACGTCCACTTTGGGCAGGCCGGCGGGCATGGCCGGGATGCCGCTCAGCACAAACTCGCCCAGCTTGCGGTTCTGGCTCACCAAGTCCCGCTCGCCCTGGTACACGCCGATTTTCAGGTTCACCTGGCCGTCGAGGCTGGTGGTGTACTGGCGGCCGGCCTTGGTCGGAATTTTCGAGTTGCGCGGAATAATCGGGTCGAGCAGGCCCCCGAGCGTCTCGATGCCCAGCGTGAGCGGCGTCACGTCGAGCAGCAGCACGTCGCGGCGGTTGCCGGCCAGGATGTCGGCCTGGATGGCCGCGCCCAGGGCCACCACTTCGTCGGGGTTGAGCGAGCGGTTGGCCGGCTGGCCGAAAAACTTCGACACCTCGTCGTACACCAGCGGCACGCGGGTCGAGCCGCCCACCAGCAGCACGGCGTCTAATTGAGCGGCTAGCTCTTGGCTGTTAGCTGTTAGCTTGGCGTCGGCCACGGCTTGGCGGCAGGCGTCGATGGTGCGGGCCACCAGGGGCCCCACGAGGCCGTCGAATTGGGCGCGGGTGAGGACCACAGGAAACACCTGCTCGTGGTTGTCGGTGAGCTGGGTCGTGAAGTCGTCGTGCTGGCTGAGGTAGCGCTTGGCCATTTCGGCGGCCAGGCGCAGCTGTTGCTGCAAGTGCGGGTCGGTGGCGAAGGCGGCGGGCAGGCTGGCCGTGGCTTGCCAGTGCTCGGCGATGGTGCGGTCGAAGTCATCGCCGCCCAAATAGGTGTCGCCGTTCGTGCTCAGTACCTCAAAAATGCCCTGCTGGATGCGCAGAATGCTTACGTCAAAGGTGCCGCCGCCGAGGTCGTACACGGCCACGGTTTTCTCTTCGTCGGGGCTGAGGCCGATGCCGTAGGCCAGGGCCGCGGCGGTGGGCTCGTTCACGATGCGCAGCACCTCCAGGCCGGCGAGGCGGCCAGCGTCGCGCGTGGCTTGCCGCTGCGAGTCGTTGAAATACGCCGGCACCGTGATAACGGCGCGGTTGACGGGCGTTTTGAGGGCGTGCTCGGCGCGGGCGCGCAGTTCCCGCAGGATGTCGGCCGACAGCTCGATGGGGGAGTAGAATCGGTCATCGACCCGGATTTTCACCAGGCCCTCCGTGTTGTCGTCAATCACCCGATAGCCGAGCTGGCCGGCGTGGGGCCCCAGGTCGCGGTAGCTTTTACCAAGCAGGCGCTTCACCGAATAAATGGTGCGCTGCGGGTCGGTGAGCAAGAAGTCTTTGGCGTCGGTGCCCACCACGGGGTCGTGGCCATCGGCGGGAAAATGCACTACGGAAGGCACAATGCTGCCCCGACCCTGGTCGTTGATGGCCAGCGGCTGGCGGGTTTCGGGGTGCACGTAGGCCACCAAGCTGTTGGTGGTGCCCAGGTCGATGCCGACGATGATTTCCTCTTGCTGGAGGGCCCCGGTGGCGAGGTTGATGGCAACTTTGGCCATAGAATAAGAAGCCGCAGCGGGGGCGGCACGGTAAGAGCGAAGAAGCAAAACGGCCCGCCGCGGCGGGCCACAAAAGTACGCCGGGGCCCGGCCGCCGGTGCCGCAAAGGCCCCAGCGCTGAGCATGGGCAGGAAGGCCGCGGCCCGCCCTTGGGCCGGCAAGCTGGCGTGTGCCCGGTTTCCAAGCACCGGTGCAGCCGCATTTTGACGGCGCGTTAAACCCAGCCTTAGCGCGGGCATCCAACCGCCAAACCTCACCTTAATTTCTTTCACAGAAATTCCTGCAAACCATGAAAAAATACCTCTTCCTGCTGGCCGCAGGCCAGTGTGCCACCGTTGCCCACGCCCAAACGGCCCCCATCAACCAGCGCGTTGAAAACCAGCGCGACCGCATCGCCGCCGGCCGCGCCAGCGGCCAGCTCACCGGCCGCGAGGCCCGCAACCTTCGCGGCGAGGAGCGCGGCATCAAAGCCCAGGCCCGCACCGAGCGCGCGGCCAACGGCGGCCACCTCACCGGCCAGGAGCGCCGCCAAATCAAAGGCGAGCTGAACCAGAACAGCCGCCAGATTCGGCGCAAGCGGACGAACTAAGTCCCACTGCTGTAGTACCTGCTGTTGAAAAACCGGTCTTTGCGGACCGGTTTTTTTATGGATGCTATTGGGTAAAAACGGGTTCGGGACCTACTTTAGGGGCATGATGCGCAGGATTGATTTACGGTTGAGTTTGATGCTGGTGCTGCTGGCCGGAGGCTGCCGGCCCGCGGGCGAGTCGCGGGGCGGCCGCCCGGCCGCTGCCCGGCCAGTACTGCGTCCGGCGGCTCCGCTGCGGCCGGCGGCGCTGCCCGATTCGTTGGTTCTTACGCCCGTGCCCGCCCCGGCCGGCGTGCCCGATACCCTGCGCCAAGCCATTGCCCGGCTGCGGGCCGCGCTGGGCCCCGAGGCCGCCGGCCTGCGCCCCGCCGTGCTAGAGCAGGCCTGCGTGGGCTACCTGGCCCTGCGCCGCACCCACCGCATCGAGCGCGGGGGCTTGCTGGCCGTGGCCGACATGGACCTGCCCAACACCGACGAGCGCCTGTGGGTGCTCGATTTAAAAAATGCCAAGGTGCTGCACCACAGCTTGGTGGCCCACGGCGAAGGCTCGGGCCACCTGCGGGCCCGGCGTTTTTCCGACCGCGAAAAATCGTCCTGCACCTCACTCGGCTTTTACCGTACTGCCGACACTTACGACGGCAAGCACGGCTACTCGCGCCGCATCGAGGGCCTCGACAAAGGCGAAAATGCCCACGCATACGACCGCTATGTGGTGCTGCACGCCGCCGACTACGCCAGCCCTAACTACGTGCTCCGCCACGGCCACTTGGGCTACAGCCGGGGCTGCCCGGCCTTGCCGCCCGAGCAGTTCCGGGCCATCATCGGCGCGGTACGGGTGGGCACGGCGCTGCTGCTGAGCGGCCCCGGCTTGCAGTCGCATTGGCTCGACGGGCCCGCGGCGGCCCGCCGGTTTAAGTACCACGGCTGGGGCTGAAAAGTGGGGCCCCGGAGTCAGTATTGGGGAATCATTGTGCAATTTTTTTGCTTTACGACGTTCTCACGCTGCGTACTTTGCGTATAACCTACGAGCACAACGGCCACATTCGACAGGTTTTGCCTACCTTACTTGTCTCTTTGTGGTTGTTGTTCAGCTAATTGCCGTTAATTATTGTTAAAGCATGGAAAAGCACCAAATCAGCGTCGTTCAGCGCCAGCGCAGCCAGCGGCGCACCAAGCGAACCGTCCGGCGCATGTTGCCTTTTTTGGCTGCCTTGTTCTTAGCAACCCCCATTGCCGCCCCGGTAAGCCAGTCGCTGGCCGGCGGGGTCCGTTTTGAGGCCCGGCATCCGGGCGCGGCTCCAACCCAGGCCCTGCTGTTCAACCGCGAGCTGCGTAGCACCTACGACGCTGTAGGGGCCGGGGCACAGGGGCTACGGTTCGAAGTATTCGAAAAAGCCATGACCGGCTACCTTAACCTCAAGCAAGCCAACCGCTTGGCCGACGGCAAGCAGTTGCTGACGGTGGTGGATTTCGATCTGCCTAGCACCGAAAAACGCCTGTGGGTAGTGGATCTGTCGTCTCATAAGATCTTGTTTCACACCCTGGTAGCGCACGGCCACAACTCGGGCGATAACGAAGCCAAAGCTTTTTCCAACACCGACGCCAGCAACATGAGCAGCCTGGGCTTTTATGTGACGGGCAGCGAGTACGAAGGCAAGCACGGCCACTCGCTGCGCCTCGAAGGACTCGACGAGGGCTTCAACACCAACGCCGCCGCCCGCTCAGTGGTGATGCACGGCGCCGAGTACGTGAGCGAAGAATTCATCAAAGAAAACGGCCGCTTGGGCCGCAGCCTCGGCTGCCCCGCCCTGCCGATGGACCAGTACGCCCAAATCATTGATGTCGTGAACGGCGGCACCTGCCTGTTCATCAACAAGTCGGACGCCGGCTACAAGTCGCGTTTTCTAAACGAGAATGTGGCCATTGCCGCACTGCTGCCCACGGCCCAACGGGTGTCGTAATGTTCTCGTAAGTTTTCTTTCGAACAAAAAAGGCCTTCCGCACGGTGCGGAAGGCCTTTTTTGTTCGAAAGAAAACTACAGCTTCACGCCGAACTTGGCCCCTACGCCTACCAAGTCCTTCACTACGGCGTCGAGCAGCGGGATGCCGTCGAGCAAGCGGTGGGCAGCGGTTTCGCGCTCGGGGTCGCCGGGGATGAGGACTTGCTTGCCAGGCACGGCGTGGGCGCTGCGAAAAGTAGTTATCCAGTTGTCCATGTGCGCCTTAAACTCATCGGCTGGGCGGAAAGCATCGACCCGCAGGGCCCCGAAAAAATGCCCCAGGCCCTGGCCCACCGGGTCGGTAGGCGGCTGCAAGAACGCCACGAACGGCGGCACCCAGGGCCCGTAGTTGGCCCCCGACAGCACGGCCGAAAAAATATCGACGATGCTGCCCAGCGCGTAGCCTTTGTGCGAGCCCGTGGCTCCGCCCAGCGGGAGCAGGGCCCCACCGTTTTTCACAGCGTCGGCGTCGGTTGAAGGCTGTCCGTCAGCGGTCTGTACCCAGCCGTCGGGCACGGGTAGGCCCTTGCGCTGCGCGATTTCAAGCTTGCCGTTGGCGGCGGTGGTGGTGGCCATGTCGGCCACGAAATCGGGCTGCTCACCGGCGGGCACGGCCACGGCTATTGGGTTGGTGCCCAGCAGCCTGTCAAGCGAATGCGTGGGGGCCACGAGGGGCGAGGCGTTGGTCATGGCCACCCCGATCATGTCGTGGGCCAGGGCCAGCATGGCGTGGTAGCCGGCGATGCCGAAGTGGTTGGAATTTTTGACCGACACCCAACCGGTACCTACTTGCTGCGCTTTTTCGATGGCCACGCGCATGGCCTTGGGGCCCACCACCAGGCCCAGGCCGCCGTCGCCGTCCACCACGGCGGTGCTGGGCGTTTCGTAGGTCACGCCCACGCGGGGCGCGGGGTTGATGCGGCCGGCTTCCCAGAGGCGCACGTAGCCCACGAGGCGGGCCACACCGTGCGAGTCGATGCCGCGCAAATCGGCCGCGAGCAGCGTTTCGGTGGCCAGGGTGGCGTCGGCGTCGGGGCAGCCGATGGCTCGGAAGATGCTTTCGGTGAAAGAAAAGAGTTGGTTGTAGGCGAAGGTGGGCATGGCAGCAAGGGCCGCGCCCGGGTGGCCGCGGGCTGCAAAGATGCGGCTGCGGGGGCCGTTGTGCCGCCGGTACCGGGCCCCGGCTGCGCAACGGCCCTGGGCCTCAGGCGTCGGCCTTGACCGATAGGGCCAGGTCCTTTTGAGTGTCTAGGGCTTCGAGCCGGGCCACCAGCGCGGCCCGCACGTCCGCGTACGTGTCGGGGCCCAGGGCCAGGCGCAGCGGGGCCGGGTGCTGGCCGGCCGAGTCAAGTATGGCCTGCACCACCTTGTCGGCGTCGCCGGGAACGGGAAAATCGCCGTTGAATAGGCCCCGGCGCACGTCGCCAGCGGGCGTGTGCTCGTAAGCGGCCATAACCGGAGCACTGACCAGGCCGCCGGCAAAGTTGGTCTGCGTCGCGCCCGGCTCGACAATCGTGACCTCGATGTTGAACGGGGCCACTTCCTTGGCCACGGTTTCGACAAACCCTTCGATGCCCCACTTGGTGGCGTGGTAGAGGCTGAAATTGGGGTAGGTGGTCTGGCCTCCCGCCGAAGAAAGCTGCATAATGCGGCCGCCGCCCTGGGCCCGCAAGTGCGGCAGTGCGGCCCGAATAAGCTGAATCGAACCCAGCAAATTGGTGTCGAGCTGGTGGCGAATTTGCTCGTCGGTCACTTCCTCGGCCGCGCCGAAGAGGCCGTAGGCGGCGTTGCTCACCACGACGTCGATGCGCCCTAGCTCGGCAAAGGCCGCGTCCACGACCCTGCGAATGGCCGTGAGGTCGGTCAGGTCGAGCGCGGCCACCCAGAGGCGGTCGCCGTACTGGGTTTTTAGGCCGTCGAGGGCGCTGGTCTGGCGCACAGTTGCTGCCACCCGGTCGCCGCGCTGCAAAAGTTTTCCCGTCAATTTTCGCCCGAAGCCGGACGAGGTGCCAGTAATGAACCAGGTTTCCATGGGGAATTTATATAAGTGATAAGTACTTCACAAAGGTAAAAATGCTGCCCGGGGCCCCACTGACGCCGTTCTAACCAATGCTGACGCATATCAAACCTGCCGCACTTGGGAGGGAGTGTGCCGGGTGTGCTTGCGGAAAAACTGCGCAAAGTGGGTCGGCTCTTCGAAGCCCAGGCTGTAGCTGATGTGGCCGATGGGCCAGTCGGTGTGCAGCAGCAGGGCGCGGGCTTCCTGCACCAGCCGCTCGGCCAACAGCTGCGTGGTGGTCTTGCCGGTGACGGCTTTCAGCGTCCGGCTGAGGTAGTTGACGTGCACGGCCAAGGCATCGGCAAAGGCTTGGGCCGTGCGCAGCTCCAGCCGGCGCGCCGGCGTCACAATCGGGTATTGGCGGGCCAGCAAGTTGCCGAACGCGGCCGCTAGGCGGGTAGCGGCCGTTACCTCGTGCGCGTCGGCCACCGGAGCCAGCTTCAGGGCCCCGTGCACGCACTCCATAAGGTAGTGGTAAAGCAATTCGTACTTGTGGGCATAGTCCGAATCCTGCTCGGCCAACATTTTCTCAAAAAGCAAACGAAAAAAGTCGTTTTGCGCCGCGCTGAGGCAAAAAAAAGCCGGGCGCTCGGGGGAAAAAACGGTCCAGTTGGCGGGGCGCAGGTGCGTATGGTCGGGCAAGAAATCCTCGGTGAAGACGCAGCAAAAGCCCCGGCACCCCCCGGCGGGCACCTCCCAGGTGTAGGGCACTTGCGTGTTGGTGAACACCAGCGCGGGCTCGCCGGGCGCCAGGGCCAGGCGCTGGTCGCCGCACACATTAGGTAGCGTAGCCGGCCCGACGGTGAGCGTGATTTTATAAAAATCCTTGCGGCTGTAGACGCCCACCAAGTCCATATCGGAGAGAAAGTCCTCCAGGCGCCATGCACTGAAGTACCCCCCGGTCCGCCGGCCATCGGGCGGGAACAACGCGGCCGGACGGTAATCGGCTAGGTTTTGCTGGTGAATCATGTGGCGAATTATAGCAGTTCTCGGGTTCGGGTGCTGTTCGTTAGGGTAGGGCCGGGGTAGGCCCTTACCCTTTGCTGCGCGATGCCAGCGCGGACCGTTCGACGACGGGCAGGGCAGGCACCGTGCCCTACCCTAACGAACGGCACCCGAACCCAAGGACTGTTGTAAGAAAATGTTCGCTGCTACAGCTCGTCATAAAAATTTAGCATTGAGGATCAGAATTTTATATTTATCAACTAATATTCTAGTTGATAAACTAATTATTTAGTTGATATTTGTTCCACCACCTTTTGAGTTAGCTTATGTCACCTTCTTTTCCCGAACTCACCCGCGCCGAAGAGCAGGTGATGCAAATTCTCTGGCAACGGGGCCCCAGCTATGTCAAGGACGTGCAGGGGGCCCTGCCGGCCCCCGCGCCGGCCATCACCACGGTGTCCACCATCGTGCGCATTCTGGAGCAGAAAGGCTTTGTCGGCTACGAAGCGTTTGGGCGCACGCACCGCTACCACGCCCTGGTGGGGCAGGACGACTACCGCCGCTTTTCGCTGCGCAAGCTGCTGGGCGGGCACTTCGGTGGCTCGTTCGGGCGGCTGCTGTCCTTCTTTGCCCAGGAGGAAAACCTCGACGCCGCCGCCCTCGACGCCTTGCTGCGCCAGACGCAGGCCGGGGGCCCCGACGATGCTTCTGCCTCTCCCACGCTTAACAACCCACAGCCATGAACAATTTGCTGACCTGGATGCTGGGCTCCGTGCTGGTGCTCGGGGCCGCCTGGGCCGTGTACCGGCTGGTGCTGCGCGCCGAGCGGTGCTTCGGCTACAACCGCGCGTTTCTGCTGCTGGCCCCGCTGGTGGCGGCGGGGCTGCCGCTGCTGCCGCGCCCGGCCCCGGGGTGGCTGGGCGGCCTGGGGGTGGGGGCCCCGGGGCTGGCCGCCGGGGGGCCGGCTCCCGCGTTTGTGCTGCCCGCGCTGCGCGTGGAGGCCAGCGGCCTGGGGGCCGATTGGGGCGGCTGGCCCGCCTGGGCGTGGCTGTACGCCGCCGGGGTAGCCGTGGGCTTGGGCCGGCTGGCGTGGCGGCTGGTGCGGCTGCACCGGGCCACGCGCCGCTTGCCCCGCACCGCCCACGCCGGCTACGCGCTGGCCAACACCGGCGGACGGCTGCCCACCAGTTCGTTCGGGCGCACCATTTTCTGGGATGATGCCGCTGCCCTCGCGCCCGCCGAGGCCGCGCAGGTGCTGGCCCACGAGCGGGCCCACGTGCGCCAGGGCCACACCTACGACGTGCTGTGGCTGGAAAGCTGGCGCGCCGTGCTCTGGTTCAACCCCTTCATCTACCCGCTGGGGCGGGCCCTGGCCCTCACCCACGAGTTGCTGGCCGACCGCGCCGCGCTGGCCGAAACCAACGCCGCGCCCGGTCCGGTGCCCCGGCTGGCCGCCTACGCCGCGCTGCTGGCCCGGCTGGCCACCCGGCGCATCACGGTGCCCGAAGCGCCGCTGCCACTGCTACACTCCTTCACCCATTCCCTCACTCTCACCCGCATTGCCATGTTGAAATCTTCTCATCCCGTGCGCCGCTGGAAGCAGTGGCTGGCCCTGCCCGTGGTGGCGGGCCTGCTGGCCGTGGCCTGCCAGCCCGCCACCAATGTGCAACCGCCGGCTGGCGTTACGCCCCCGCCTCCGCTCGTCTCAGCGGAGTCACAAGAAAATCCGAATGGGCTAAAAGATGGGTCGAAGGTTTACACTTATGTCGAAGAAATGCCGCAATTGCCCGGCGGTGGGGGTACGGCCGCTGTTGTAACGGCTATTTTAAAAAACTTGCAGCATCCGCAACCAGCTATAACCGAGCAGCAAGTGGGCCGTGTATTTGTGAGTTTCACCGTGGCCAAAGACGGGAAAGTAGTCGATACTAAAATCATCAAAGGCCTGGCCCCGGCCTACGACGCGGCCGTAATGGCCGCCCTCAATCAGTTGCCTAGGTTCATACCTGGCCGCCAAAGCGGCACACCCGTGAACGTAAGTTATACTATTCCCATCATGTTCGAATAAAAAACCGTAGATTGGCGAAACTAGCCGAAAATAAACCGGGCCCCGGCGTAATAACGCGCTTGAGCCCTGTTTTTAAGTAGTTATCCAGTTATCCACATCAACTTTGTGGATAACTTTGGGCTAATCAGGGGCCCCTATTGCTGCTGTTGTTGCTGCTGTTCCCAGGCTGCGTACTTGCGATAAGAGTTCAAGGGTGCGGCCGGGGCGGAGGTTTGCTGCACGTACACGGGCGTTTCGGGGGCGGCGTCGGACTTCAGGGGCTGGCCGTTCTCGATGTGGACGGACACTTCCAGGGTGTGGGCCCCGGTGCCTTTGTAAGTGCCTTTCACGGGGGTGCAGTCGGCGAAATGGCGGCCGATGGCCATGCGCACGTGCCCGTCGCTCACGATGCAGTTGTTGGTGGGATCGAGGCCCAGCCAGCCGTAGAACGGGATGTAGGCTTCGACCCAGGCGTGGGTGGCCCCGGTGCCGCGCACGCCCGCGTCTTTGGGGCACACGTAGCCGCTCACGTAGCGCGCTGGGATGCCGTGCATCCGTAGCAAAAACAGCAGCAGGTGGGTGAAATCCTGGCAGACGCCGGCCCGCAGCCGCCAGATTTCCTCGGTCGGTGTTTCGACGTTGGTGACGCCCGTTTCGTACTGGAAATGCTCGTTGACGTACTCCGACAGCACCAGCGCGTTTTTCAACGGCTTGTCGGCCAGGTCCACCACGCCGGCCAGCGCGGGGCGGATTTCGTCCTGCAAGGCCGGGTTGTCCACCACCAGGAAGTCGATAAACGCCGCCTCGTGCGCCACCTCGGTCAGGTGCTGCCACTGCGCTTCGGCCGGGGCTTCGTCCATCGGAAACCGGATGGGATGCGTCACCACGTCCACGTTCGACTCGATGCGCAATTCGGTGTGGGGTGCAATCAGCGAAAACACGCCCACCTGGTTGCCAAAGTAATCGGTGAACAATGCCACGTCGGGGTGGCCGGTGATGGCCAGGTCCTGATTTTTCACCTCCAGCCGGTCGTCGGCCAGCGGGTAAATCATGAGCTGGTTGGTGCAATCGGTCACCGGGGCCCCATAGGCGTAGCGCGTCAGGTGCTTGATTTTGTAGGAAGGCATTATTGTAGCTGTTAGCTTTTGGCTGCCAGCCGTTAGCCTTTTTACAGCTAGCTGGCTTCGCCTAAATTATGAAACGGAGGCTTTTTGCAATGACTTAGCAACGAGCGAGCAAACGACTTGGACTACCCTAGAAAAAGGCCGCCAGCTAACCGCCACCAGCTAACAGCTCATGAGTGGCCGAAGTAGTACGTGCCAAAAGCGTCAGCCACGTCGAGCAGCTCCTGGCGGGTTTGCTGCAAAAAAGCGTCGAGGGCCCCCGCGTCGTCGGGGGCGAAGCGGTGGTACTTCACGCTGTTTTTCACCTTGCCCAGCACAAAGCGCACTTGCTCGTAGTGCTCGGGCACGGTTTTGTCGCTCAGGCGCTCGCCGTAGCGTGCCAGCTGGGCCAGGGTGTAGGCCAGCGAATGCGGGAAGTCGGCGTCGTGCACCACGAACTGCAAGGCGTTGGCCGGGCTGGGGTCGCCTTTGTATATCTTCACGTACTGCTCGTAGCCGTAAAGCGCAAACAGCAGGTAGCGCACCTGCGGCCCGCCCGGCTCGTCGGCGTCGGGCACCAAGGCCGCGCGGTGCAGCTGCAAAATGGCGACGGTTTGCAGGGCCCGTTCCAGGAATTTACCCAAGCTCAAAAAGGTGTAGCCCTCGTCGCGCGGCATGGCGTTCTGCACCGTGCCGGCGTAGAGCAGGCTCTGGCGCAGCAGCGCGTCGATGCCCGACACGGGGTCTTCGCTGAGCACTTGCTGGGCCACGTCGGGCCGGCGGATGGTGTGGTAATACTCGTTGAGGCTCTGCCACACCTCTTTGCTGATGTGGTCCTGCACGGCCCGGGCGTTTTCACGGCCTTGCCCGATGGCGTTGAACGCCGAGGCCCCGTTTCCCTTCTCAAACAGCAAATGGTGCAATACCCGCGCCGTGTGGGGCGCGGTGGCGGCAATTTCTGCCTCGTTCAAATCGCCGTAGCTGTGCAGCAGGGCCTGCCAGCCGGGGTAGTGCTGCTCGTCTTGGGTGGCGATGTAGTGGATGCGGACGACCTGCAACATGGTTTGGGTGCGCTCCATGTAGCGGGCCAGCCAATAAATAGTTTCGGCAACGCGGCTTAGCATATATAATTAGCTGTTGGCCATTAGCTGTTAGCTGATAGCTATCCGTGATTGAATAAGTAGGCCGCGTGCCAAAACGAAAGCTAACAGCTGACAGCCATCAGCTAGCAGCTTCGGCAGGGGGCCCCAGCACCCACGTGTCTTTACTGCCGCCGCCCTGCGACGAGTTCACCACCAGCGAGCCTTCGCGCAGGGCCACCCGCGTGAGGCCCCCAGGCACGATGTCGATGCCCCCCGGGCCGCACAGCGCGAAGGGCCGCAAATCGACGCGCCGGGGCTGGAGCTTGCCTTCGATGTAGCAGGGCGTGGCCGAGAGGCTGATGATGGGCTGGGCGATGAAGCTGCGCGGGTCGGCGGTGATGGCCCGGCGGAAATCGGCCATCTCCTCCTCGGTGGCCGCGCTGCCGATGAGCATGCCGTAGCCGCCCGACTCGTTGGTGCGCTTGATGACCATGCGGTCCATGCGCTCGAACACGTGCTGGCGGGCGTCGGCGTCGGCCATTTGGTGGGTCGGCACATTTTTCAGGATCGGCTCCTCGTTGAGGTAGTAGCGGATCATCTCCGGCACGTAGCAGTACACGGCCTTGTCGTCGGCCACGCCGTTGCCCGGGGCGTTCACAATGGCCACGTTGCCCTTGCGGTAGGCCCAGTACAGGCCTGGCACGCCCAGCGTGCTGTCGGTCCGGAACACCAGCGGGTCGAGAAACTCGTCGTCTACGCGCCGGTAGATGACGTCCACCCGGGCCAGGCCTTTGGTGGTTTTCATGTACACGAAGTGGTTGTGTACCAGTAGGTCGCGCCCTTCTACCAGCCGGATGCCCATGAGCCGCGCCAGGGTGCTGTGCTCAAAATACGCCGAGTTGTAGATGCCCGGCGAGAGCAGCACCACCGTCGGCTCGCTGATGGCGCGGTCGGCCAGGGCCAGCAGGTTGCGCAGCAGCAGGTCAGGGTAGTCCTTCACCGGCTGCACGTTGTTTTTGGGCAGCAGGTCGGGAAAGATGCGGTAGGTAATGCTGCGGTTTTCGAGCATGTACGACACACCCGAGGGCGTGCGCAGGTTGTCTTCCAACACGTAGAATTCGCCGTCGTGGTCCCGGATCAGGTCTACGCCCGCCACGTGGGTGTACACGTCGTGCGGCACGCCCACGTTCATCATCTCGCGCAAAAACTGCGGGCACGAGTACACCAGCGCCGCCGGAATGATGCCGTCCTTAACGATGAATTGCTGGTGGTAAATATCTTTCAGAAAGATATTCAACGCTTTGAGACGCTGCTTGATACCGGCCTCGATGGTCGTCCATTCGGCGTGGCGGATAATGCGCGGAATGATGTCGAAAGGAAAGATTTTCTCGATGCCCTCGCCGCTGCTGTACACCGTGAACGTGATGCCCTGGCTCATGAACAGCTTCTTGGCCAGCTCGTCTTTGCGGGTCATCTCCAGGCCCTCCAGGTTCTCGAGCGCCGCCACAAACGGCCGGTATTCGGGCCGGATGCCTTCGGCCCCGAACATCTCGTCCCACACCTGGGCCTGCTCTTGGTAAGCGTGAAAAAGTGCGTTGGCCGACATGATACAATCTTTTTGCAAAACCAGCGCAACCGCGCCGGTTGATTTCAATAAAAGCGAAGGTGGCTTTGAAAGGGCAAACTAGTAAAGTATTGCTAGCAAACCGGCAAAAGGCTTAGAATAAACCAGGCTATTTTTCGAAATAATTAGATTTCCAGCCCGAAAGGCCCCCAAAATGTGGCTAATTCACAAAAACCAATAATCCTGACCAGCGCCGATTTTCGCTGGCCAAGCCGTTCCGAAACCCGTAAGCGCGTTCGGCCCGGTGCCGGGCTTCGCCGATATTTTTTGCCATCATGAAGCTTTTCACTTGCCACCACTGCGGCCAGCTGCTGTATTTCGAGAATAACCGGTGCGAGAAATGCCACTACCCGCTGGGCTTTCGGGCCGACAAGCTGGCGCTGCCGCCGCTGGTGGCCCAGCCCGGCACCGAGGGCACTTTTCACCTCTACGACGCGCCCCCGAAGGCCTCTGCCTACGCTTACTGCGCCAACCACGCGTACCACGCATGCAACTGGCTGGTGCCCGCCGGGGCCCCCGCGCCCTTTTGCGTGGCCTGTGCCCTCAACCGCACCATTCCCGACCTGCGCCGGCCCGAGTATCTGGGCCGCTGGCAGCGCCTCGAAGTAGCCAAGCACCGCTTGGTGTACAGCTTGTTGCGCCTGGGCCTGCCCGTGGTGAGCAAGCACGTCGAGCCCAAAACGGGCCTGTGGTTCGACTTCAAAGCCGACGCGGGCCCCGGCGAAAAAATCATGACCGGCCACGATAACGGCCTCATCACCATCAATATCGCCGAGGCCGACGACATCGAGCGCGAAATGGCCCGCCAGTCAATGAACGAGCTGTACCGCACGCTGCTCGGCCACTTCCGCCACGAGGTGGGCCACTACTACTGGGACCGCCTCATCGACCGTAAACCGTTGCTAAAGGAGTGCCGCCAGCTGTTCGGCGACGACCGCGCCGACTACGGCGAGGCCCTGAAAGTGCACTACGCCCAGGGCCCTCCGCCCGACTGGAAGGCCCATTACATCAGCGCTTACGCCACCACACATCCCTGGGAAGACTGGGCCGAAACCTGGGCCCACTACCTGCACATCATGGACACGCTGGAAACCGCCCACGCCTACGGCCTGCGCGTGGCCCCCCGCGGCGTGGACGCCGAGCAGCACCTGCGCGCCACCATTCCCGACCCGTACCTGGAAGCCGATTTCGACCGCATTATGGCCGCCTGGCTGCCCCTCACGTTCGCCATGAACAGCCTCAACCGCAGCATGGGCCAGCCCGACCCGTACCCGTTCGTCATCGGCCCGGCGGTGGTGCCCAAGCTGGCCTTCATCCACCGGGTGTGCCGGGGGTGAGGCTCACGCGGCCAGCATTTCAGCCAGCAAGCCTTCTTTCAAAGCGTAGGCCGAGGTTTGCAGCCGGGTAATGCCCGTGATGCCCAACACCCAGTCAATCAATACCGAAGCTACTACCAGCATGTCGGCCCGCATGGGCAGGATGCCGGGCAGCGCCAGGCGCTGGGCGTGGTCGCGGCTGAGTAGCTGGGCGTAGCTGTGCTGGAAGCTGCTCAGGGTTAATTCGGTGCTGGGGGGCAGCTCTTTTTCGGGGCGCAGGCGGCCGAGCTGCATGTCGGCCAGGCTGTCGAAACTGCCCGACGCGCCCACCAGGCCCGTGGGCTTTAGCTCCACCACGGCGGCCACCAGCGGGGCCAGCACGGCGTCGAAATACGCTTGCTCGCCGGCCACGCCGGCCGCGGGCAGGACGCCGCTGGGGTCGGGGAAAAACTGGTCGAGCAGCCGTTGGGCCCCGATTTCAAAGCTTTGCTTCCAGAAAATCTCGTGGTCGTTGGCGATGATGAACTCCACCGAACCGCCGCCGATGTCCACGATAAGCTGCGGCTGGGGGCCCAGCGGCACGGCCTGGCGCACGCCTTTCCAAATCAATTCCGCCTCGCGCTCGCCCGGAATCACTTCCACTTCGATGCCGAACTGCTCGGAAATGTCGCGCACCAGCGCGGGGCCGTTGCGGGCCGCGCGCACGGCGCTGGTGGCCGTGGCGCGCACCTGCGTCACGCCGTGCAATTCTATTTCTTCCTTGAAGCCGGCCAGCGTGTGCAGGGCCCGGGCGTAAGGCGCGGGCGCAATTTCGCCCCGGCTGATGCCGCCTTCGCCCAGGCGCACGCCGGCCTTGGTGCGCACCAGCTCGTGCGGCGGCTGGCCGGGCTCGGCGGGCAGCTCCACGATGAGTAGATGGAACGTATTGGTGCCCATGTCAATAAGGGCGAGGCGGGGCCTGGTGTTTGGTGCTTGGTGCATGGTTATTGGTAGCAGGTTTTGTCGTTGCGAGCGCAACGAAGTGGAGCGTGGCAATCTCTCTTTTGGGTTACGCGGCCTTTGATGCGCGCGGACTTGGGTGGTTGCAGGGGCGGGAAAGGTTGCCGCGCTCCACTTCGTTGCGCTCGCAACGACAACAGGCCAAGCACTATGCACCACCAACCAAGCACCAAAATCAGGTGGCAAACCGGCAGAACGTGCCCAGCGGCAGCTTGCGCTGCCCGGCGTCGTGCAAATAAATCTCGCCTAACTCCCGCACCGCCTTGGGCCCCGTGAAAATGGCCGTCGTCAGGTTGTCCAGTATCAGGGCCGAGAAGCCCAGCGAGTACAGGTTCACCACAAAGAAATGGTCTTCTGGATCAAGCAATTGCTGGCTGAGCTTGAGCAGTTCGTTCAGCTCGTCTTCCAATTGCCATTTCTCGCCGTTGGGGCCCCGGCCGTAGGCGGGCGGGTCGAGGATGAGGCCCTGGTACTTCGAGCCGCGCTTCACCTCGCGGCGCACGTACTTCATGGCGTCTTCCACGAGCCAGCGCACGCCGCCCAAGCCGCTGGCTTCCATGTTGTCGCGGGCCCAGAAGTTGACCTGCTTCACCGAGTCGAGGTGCGTGACGTCGGCCCCGGCGGCGCGGGCGGCCAGGGTGGCGGCCCCGGTGTAGGCAAATAAATTCAGCACGCGCGGTTGGGCGACGCGGCGCTTACGGGTCTGGTTATAAATGAATTGCCAGTTCGGGTCCTGCTCCGGGAACAGCCCCACGTGCTTGAACGAGGAGAGGCCCAGCCGGAACTTCAGCTTCAGGCCGTCGGGCCGCTGGTAATCGATGAGCCACTGCTCGGGCATGGCGGGCTTCAAGCGCCACTGGCCTTTTTCGGTGCTGCCGGGGGCCCGGGCGAAGGCGGCGTCGGCCCACTCCCATTCCGTCAGCGGCAGGTGCGGGTCCCAGATGGCCTGCGGCTCGGGGCGGGCCAGCACGTGGGGCCCGAAGCGCTCCAGCTTCTGGAAATTGCCGGAATCAAGCAGCTCGTAGTCGGGCCAGGGCGAAGTGGTGAGGAAGTCGTACATAAGCAAGCCGCAAAGGTAAACCGGGGCCCTGCCCGCCGGCCCGCGCGAAAAGCAAGTTGGGGTATTAAGAAAACGCGAACGGATTGCCATCGCACCGGCCGCGCCGTATAGCAGGGCATGTTCAGAATTCACCGAGACCCTGAGCTGCCCACTTGGGTGTTCCTACTGTTGCGGCTAGCTATACTGCTGGCCGCCGGTACCGTGGCCTGGCTGGTGGCGCGGTGCAGCACCGGCTAAAGCCGGCCGCGGTAGCTGCACCGCGCGGCCGAATTTCTTGCACGAAACCTATTCTTTCCGTTCATGACCGAAACTGCCCGCGTCCTCGACCAGCTCAGTCGGGCGTTCGACGGCGACGCCTGGTGCGGCCCCTCGCTGCTGGGGGCCCTCGACGGCCTCGCCGCCGGCCCGGCCACCGCGCACCCGTGGCCCGGCACCCACAGCATCCACGAAATCGTGCGCCACCTCACCACCTGGACGCGCACCGTGGCCCAGCGCGTTGGGCAGCGAGCGTACGCGCCCGCGGCCGGCGAAGACTGGCCGGCCGTGTCCGCCGGGGCCGACGAAACTGCCTGGCAGGCGTCGCTGGGGGCCCTGCGCCAAAGCCACGCGCAGTTGCTAACGGCCACCGCCCAGCTCCGCGCCGACGAGCTGGACCTGGTGCTGAGCCAGCCCGACGGTACCGACGTGTCGCTCTACGGGCTGCTGCACGGCACCGCCCAGCATTACCTTTACCACACGGGCCAAGTGGCGCTGTTGCGCAAATACGCTTGAACTCCTGCGCTCCCCATGACCCTGGCTTTCCACAAATACCAAGGCACTGGCAACGACTTCGTCGTGCTCGACGACCGGGCCCACGCCTTCGACGTAGCCGACCACGCCCGCATCGCCCGCCTCTGCCACCGCCGCTTCGGCATCGGGGCCGACGGGCTTATCTTGCTGCGCCTGGCCGAAGGCTACGATTTTGAGATGGTGTATTTCAACGCCGACGGCCGCCCCAGCACCATGTGCGGCAACGGCGGCCGCTGCACCGTAGCCTTTGCCAACTACCTGGGCATCATCGGGGAAGAAACCCGTTTCCTGGCCGTGGACGGCCCCCACGAGGCCCGCGTTGAGCCCGACGGCACCGTGCGCCTGAAAATGATTGACGTGGCCGCCCCGGAGCCCGCCGGGGACGACGTTTTTCTGCACACCGGCTCGCCCCACCACGTGCGCTTCCTGCCCGCCGGCCTGGCCGCGCTGAACGTGTTTGCCGAAGGCCGGGACCTGCGCTACGGCGAGCCCTACGGCGCAGCCGGGGCCAACATCAACTTCGTCGAAATCCCCGCCGACCCCGCCCAACCCTGGCCCGTGCGCACCTACGAGCGCGGCGTGGAAGACGAAACCCTGAGCTGCGGCACCGGCGTGACGGCCGTGGCCCTGGCCGCCTCGCGGCGCGGGGCCGCCTCGCCGGTGCGCCTGCAAACTTCGGGCGGCCTGCTGGAAGTTTCCTTCGAAACGCGGGCCGACGGAGGCTTCGAGAACGTGTGGTTGAGCGGGCCCGCCGTGCGGGTGTTCGGCGGAGAAATAACGGGTTGATGAAGCGGCCAAAGGCGTTTGTGCCGGAACTTGCCGCCGTGCAAATTCCTAACCATCAACCCGGCACGCCGGTCCCCGAGCCCACCGTCGCGCTGCGGGCCCTGGAGCCCGGCGACCTGGACTTTCTCTACGCCTTGGAGAACGACCCCGCCATCTGGGCCGTTTCCGACACGCAGGCCCCCGTGTCGCGCTACGCCCTGCACGAGTACCTGGAGCACGCAACGGCCGATTTCTACGAAGTGCGCCAGCTGCGGTTGGTCGTGGAAGCGGATGGGGCCGCCGTGGGCGTGGTCGACCTGTTTGGCTTCGAGCCGCTGCACCAGCGAGCGGGCGTTGGCATCACCATCTTGGCTGGCGCGCGGCGGCGCGGCTATGCCCGGCGGGCCCTGGAACTGCTGGCGGCCCACGCCTGCTACGTGCTGCGCCTGCACCAGCTGTACTGCACGGTGGCGGCCGGTAATCGCGCCAGCCTCCGGCTGTTTCGGGCGGCCGGGTTTCGGCGCGTGGGCACCCGGCGGGCTTGGCTGCGGGGCCCCGGGCCGGGCCAGTGGCTCGACGCTGTCGAGTTGCAGCTCGTGCTGGGCGGGGCCGGCTGAGCAGCGGAACCACCAAATCCGCGCGGGGCCGTATCCTTTTGAGGATTGGGCCCGTATAATCTCCAGCGCTGCACAGTTAGGCCGGTTATCGGCAATTATTTTATACGCCGCGCGGCATCCTTTCCTGTCGTTTCCCATGCCCCACGCCATACCGGCGAAGGCTGCCGCACGCCCCGCTGCGTCGCTGCAGTCTTCTGCTGTCCCCTCCAAACCGACTTACACCCTGCCTGTTATCGTGTGCTTCGCGCACCTGCATTGGGACTTTGTGTGGCAGCGCCCGCAGCACTTGCTGGTGCGCTTCGCGAAACAAGGCCGCGTCCTTTACGTCGAAGACCCGTTTTTTCACCCCGACCAAGTGGTGCCGCACCTCGAAATCAAGGAGCGCCAAAATGGCTTGCGCGTGGTGGTGGCCCATTTGCCCGCCGGCCTCACCGAAGCTGCGGCCGACGAGGCCCAATTCAAGCTGCTGCGCCAGTACTTTGACGAGCAGGGAATCGAGAAATACGTGTTTTGGTACTACACGCCGATGGCGTTGAACAAGTCGCGCCGCTTCCGCCCCGTGCTGACCGTGTACGACTGCATGGACGAGTTGGCGGCGTTCAAGTTCGCGCCGCCGGAACTGCGCGCCCGCGAGCAGGAACTGTTCGAGCGCGCCGACCTCGTATTCACAGGCGGCATGTCGCTGTACGAGTCCAAGCGAAAGCAACACCCCGACGCTCACGCTTTTCCCAGCAGCATCGACAAGGCCCACTTTGGCCAAGCGCGGGGCGAGTTGGCCGAGCCCGCCGATCAGGCCGGTATAGCACACCCACGCATTGGGTTTTTTGGGGTGGTCGATGAGCGCCTCGACATCGACCTGCTGGGCCAGCTCGCCGCCGACCATCCCGAATGGCAGTTTGTCATCATTGGGCCGGTGGTCAAAATTGACCCCGCCACCTTACCGCGCCCGGCCAACATCCATTACCTCGGCGGTAAAGACTATTTGGAACTTCCTGCTTACTTAAAAGGTTGGGACGTAGCAACGTTGTTATTTGCTGATAATGAAAGTACTAAGTTTATTTCGCCCACCAAAACTCCAGAATACCTGGCTGCCGGCAACCCCGTGGTGAGCACGCCCATCCGCGACGTGGTGCGGCCGTATGGCGACATGAACTTGGTGCAGATTGCGTCCGACGCGGATTCTTTCGGCCGAGCCATCGGAACCGCCCTTACCCAGCGCGAGGACGCTGACTGGCGTCGCCGCACCGACGAATACCTGGCCACCATTTCGTGGGACAAAACCTGGCAGCACATGGTGGACCTGATGCAAGACCGCTTGGCGGCCAAGGCGATTGTGCTGGCTCCCGCCGCTGTGGGGGCCCCCAAGGCTGCTGCCTCCATTTAAACTGATTTGCTCTTTTCGCTCTTCTTTCCAAAAATTCCTGATCTCGCTATATTCCCCACTTTTCTTACTTCTTTATGTTTGATTTCCTCATTGTAGGGGCCGGTTTTGCCGGTAGCGTGCTGGCTGAGCGGCTGGCCACCCGCAGCAATAAAAAGGTGCTTGTCATTGATAAGCGCAGTCACATCGGGGGCAATGCCTACGACCATTACAACGAAGACGGCATCCTGATCCACAAGTACGGCCCCCATATTTTCCACACCAACTCGAAGGACGTATTCGACTACCTGGGCAATTTTACTGACTGGCGGCCTTACGAGCACCGGGTGCTGGCCTCGGTAGACGGGCAGTTTGTGCCCATGCCCATCAACCTGGACACCATCAATAAGCTATACGGTCTGAAGCTGAACAGCTTCGAGCTGGACCAGTTCTTTGAGTCGGTGGCCGAAGATGTGCCGGTCATCAAGACTTCGGAAGACGTGGTGGTGAGCAAAGTGGGCCGGGAGCTGTACGAAAAATTCTTCAAGAACTACACCCGCAAGCAGTGGGGCCTCGACCCTTCCGAGCTAGACAAGTCGGTGACCAGCCGCGTGCCCACCCGCACCAACCGCGACGACCGCTACTTCACCGACACCTACCAGGCCATGCCGCTGCACGGCTACACCCGGATGTTCGAGAAGATGCTCGACCACCCCAACATCAAGGTGATGCTCAACACCGATTACCACGAAATCATGGACTTCATTCCGTTCAAAGAGATGATTTTCACGGGGCCCGTGGACGAGTATTTCGACTTCAAGTTTGGCAAGCTGCCCTACCGCTCGCTCGAATTCAAGCACGAAACCCTGAACAAGGAGCAGCATTTGGTGGCCCCGGTGGTAAATTACCCCAACGAGCACCCCTACACCCGCATCACCGAGTTCAAGGCCCTCACCGGCCAGGAGCACCGCAAAACGGCCATCGTGTACGAGTACCCGCAGGCCGAAGGCGACCCTTACTACCCGGTGCCCCAGCCTGAAAACGCCGAGCTGTACAACAAGTACAAGAAGTTGGCCGACGAAACGCCCAATGTGCATTTCGTGGGCCGCCTCGCCACCTACAAATACTACAACATGGACCAGGTAGTAGCCCAGGCCCTGACGCTTTATAAGCGCCTGACCGAGAAGGAAGAAGCCGCTAAGCCCGTTCGCCCGGCCATCTCGGGCAGCTCGTCGCTGGTGGAAAAGTTGGTGAGCCGCGACCCGGCTAAAAAGTAGGCTTGGCTAAAGTTAACAGTGTGGAAGTAGAACGTCATGCTGAGTTTGTCGAAGCATCTCTCCCGCTAAGTAAACCAATCGACTGAGTTAGTGAGCGGGAGAGATGCTTCGACAAGCTCGGCATGACGTTCTACAGCCTTGACGCGTAACGACAGGCAAAAAGCCCCGCCAATCTGGCGGGGCTTTTTGTTTGGGGCGGTTTTGGCTAAGAAGCCGTAAATTTGGGGTGCGCCCCGGCGCTTATTCGTTAAAAAACTACCCGATGTTAGATTTCTTCGGCAAGACCGTCGCCAAGTTGTTCGGCTCCAAATCGGAGCGTGACCTAAAGGAAATCGTGCCGTATGTGGCGCTGATTAACACCGAATATGCCAAACTGGCCGGCCTGACCGACGACCAGCTGCGTGCCCAGACCCTGGCCGTGCGCGCGCGCATCGACGAGCGCCTAGCTGGCCTCGACGGGCAGATCGGGGCCCTGCACCAGCAGATGGCCGACCAGCCCACGATGGACGTGGCCCAGAAAGAAGCCCGCTTCGAGCAGATTGACGGGCTGGAAAAGCAGCGCAACAAAGACCTCGAAGCCGTGCTGCTGGAGGTGCTGCCCTCGGCCTTCGCCATCGTGAAGGAAACCGCTCGCCGCTACGCCCAAAACGGCCAGCTGACGGTGACGGCTACCGACTTCGACCGTGAAATCGCCACCCGCAAGAGCAACGTGACCATCGAAGGCGACCGCGCCGTGTGGGCCAACAAGTGGCTGGCCGGCGGGGCCGAAATTACCTGGGATATGGTGCACTACGACGTGCAGTTGATTGGCGGCGTGGTGCTGCACCAGGGCAAAATCTCGGAAATGGCCACCGGCGAGGGAAAAACGCTGGTTTCAACGCTGCCGGCATTCCTGAATGCGCTGTCGAAGCGTGGGGTCCACATCGTGACGGTGAACGACTACCTGGCCAAACGCGATTCGGAGTGGAATGCGCCGCTGTTCGAATTTCATAGCCTCACGGTTGACTGCATCGACAAGCACCAGCCCAACACCGATGAGCGCCGCCGCGCCTACGCTGCCGACATTACCTACGGCACCAACAACGAGTTCGGCTTTGATTATCTGCGCGATAACATGGCCCGCGACCCCGAGGAGCTGGTGCAGCGCAAGCACCACTACGCCATGGTGGATGAAGTGGACTCCGTGCTTATTGACGACGCCCGGACGCCGCTCATCATTTCGGGGCCCGTGCCGCGCGGCGACGTGCACGAGTTCTACCAGCTCAAGCCGCGCATCCAGCGCTTGGTAGATGAGCAGAAGAAGCTGGTGCAGAACTACCTCGTGCAGGCCCGCAAGCTGATTGCCGAAGGCAAAGACGGCCCCGAAGACGGCGACAAACACGGCAACGGCGGCCTGCTACTGCTGCGCGCCGCCCGGGGCCTGCCCAAGAGCAAGCCGCTCATTAAGTACCTGAGCGAAACCGGCAACCGCGCTGTGCTGCTGAAAACGGAAAACTTCTATTTGCAAGACAACTCGCGCCAGATGCCCAAGGCCGACGAGCCGCTGTTTTTTACCATCGACGAGAAGAATAATCAGATTGAGCTGACCGAAAAAGGCATTGACCTGATTACGGCCCAGGGCGAGGACCCGCACCTGTTCATTATGCCCGACATCGGGATGGAAATTGCCGCCATTGAGAACACGCCCGGCCTGAGCGCCGAAGACAAGCTCCAACGCAAGGAGCAGCTGATGAGCGACTACAACGAGAAGTCGGAGCGGGTTCATACTGTCAGTCAGCTGCTTAAAGCCTACACGCTATTCGAGAAAGACGACCAGTATATTCTCACTGACGACGGCAAGGTGAAGATTGTGGACGAGCAGACCGGCCGCGTGATGGAGGGCCGCCGCT
Organism: uncultured Hymenobacter sp.; assembly: GCA_964242665.1. Taxonomy (GTDB): domain Bacteria; phylum Bacteroidota; class Bacteroidia; order Cytophagales; family Hymenobacteraceae; genus Hymenobacter. The sequence continues at coordinate 102,136 of CAXTBA010000001.1, read as the reverse complement.
ACTCCGACGGCCTGCACCAGGCCATCGAGGCCAAGGAGAACGTGCGCGTAGAAGACGCCACCCAGACCTATGCTACGGTGACGTTGCAGAACTACTTCCGCATGTATCATAAGCTGGCCGGCATGACCGGTACGGCCGAAACCGAGGCCGGCGAGTTCTGGGAAATCTACAAACTCGACGTGGTGGTGATACCGACCAACCGCGCCATCTCCCGCGCCGACGCCCACGACCAGGTGTACAAAACGGTGCGCGAGAAGTACAACGCCGTAGCCCTGGAAATCCAGAAGTTGGTAGAAGCCGGCCGCCCCGTGCTGGTGGGCACGACTTCGGTGGAAATCAGTGAGTTGGTGAGCCGGATGCTGAAGTTGCGCGGCATTCAGCACCAAGTGCTTAACGCCAAGCAAAACCAGCGCGAGGCCGAGATTATTGCCGGAGCCGGCTTCCCCGGCACCGTGACCATTGCCACCAACATGGCCGGCCGCGGCACCGACATCAAGCTCAAGGAAACGTCGAAAGCGGCTGGGGGCCTGGCCATCATCGGCACCGAGCGCCACGAAAGCCGCCGGGTGGACCGCCAGCTCCGGGGCCGTGCCGGCCGCCAGGGCGACCCGGGCACGTCGCAGTTTTTCGTGAGCTTGGAGGACAACCTCATGCGCTTGTTCGGCTCCGACCGCATCGCCAATCTCATGGACAAGATGGGCATGGAGGAAGGCGAAGTGATTCAGCACTCGATGATTACCAACAGTATCGAGCGGGCCCAGAAGAAGGTGGAGGAAAACAACTTCGGGACCCGCAAGCGCCTGCTGGAGTACGACGACGTGATGAACGCCCAGCGCGAGGTGGTGTACAAGCGCCGCCGCAACGCCCTGCACGGCGACCGCATGGAGGTGGACATCCTCAACATGATTTACGACGTGAGCGAGGACGTCGCCGTGGGCCACAAGCAAACCGGCGACTACGAGGACTTCAAGCTGTCCGTCATCAAAACTTTCGGCTACGACACCGAAATTACGGCCCCGCAAATGGGGGCCCTGCAAGCTCCGGCGCTCACCCAGAAGCTGTACGAGGAGGCACTGGCTTACTTCGAGAGCAAAAACGAGCACATCGCCGCCAACGCCCTGCCGATGGTGAGCGAACTGCTGGCCCAGCCCAACGCCTACGAGAACATCGCCGTGCCCTTTACCGACGGGCGCAAGCACATCACGGCCCTGGCCAACCTGCGCAAGGCCCAGGTCACGCAGGGCCACGAAATTTTGCGCGGCATGGAGAAAGTGGCCGTGCTGAGCACCATCGATACGGCCTGGACGCAGCACCTGCGCCAGATGGACGACCTCAAGCAAGTGGTGCAAAACGCGGTGTACGAGCAGAAAGACCCGCTTCTGGTGTACAAGTTCGAGTCGTTCGAGCTGTTCAAGCGCATGATCGGCAAGGTGAACGAGGAGACGTCGGCCTTCCTCTTCCACGCCGACGTGCCGGTGCAGGAGGAAGCCGTGGGCACCAACCACGAGGCCGAGTTTTATTACGAAGACGAGATGCCCCAGCCCCAGCTCACGGTGCAGAAAGAGCTGTCGTCCGTGTCGCTCGGCGCGGGCCCCGAAGACATGGGCCCCGACGCCCCGCCCGTGGTGGCCCCGCCCAAGCAGGCCCCCGTCCGCAGCCAGAAAATTGCCAACCGCAACGACAAAGTGAGCGTGCAGTACATGGACGGCCGCGTGCTGCGCGACGTGAAGTACAAGACCGTGGAGCAGGACGTGCTTTCGCAGCGCTGCATCCTGGTGGAGTAGGGGCCCTAGACCCGAATAAAAAAGGCGGCCTCCCCCACCGGGAAGGCCGCCTTTTTTGTTTGCTTGGTGCTGTTGAACAGGCCCTGCAAAGCCCAACGCCACGCTACCAGACTTCTCTTAAGCTGCTTCGACGGCCTGGACCAGCTCGTCGGGCAACCGGCTGCCCATGCCTTCGGCCAGCGGGATTTCTACGGTGAACGTGCTGCCCTCGCCTTCGGTGCTGGCCACGGAAAGCGTGCCCTCGTGCCACTCCACGATGGTTTTGCAGAGCGACAGGCCCAGGCCAACGGTTTCTTCGCCGCGCAGGCCCGGCCGCCGGGCGCGGGTGAAACGCTCGAACAAGTGGGGCAGCATGGCCGCCGGAATCCCGATGCCGTCGTCGGCCACCGCCAGCCGCACGCAGTCCGGGGGGTTCGTCACCTGCACCGTGACGTGGCCCTCGTCGCGGGTGAACTTCATGGCGTTGCTCACCAGGTTGATGATGACCTGTGTGAACTTGCTCACGTCCAGGTTGGCGTACACCGGCTCGGCGGGCAGTGAGTAAGCGAAGTGGTGGCCCAGCAGCTCGTAGCCGATTTGCAGCTGCTCCAGCGGCCCGCGCATAATCAAGCCCACGTCTACCCGGTCGAACTTCAGGTTGGTGGTGACAGCAGCCGCGAACTCGATGTTGATGAGGTCGCGAATCATTTTCACGCTCTCCCGGCTGGTGCCTTCCAGCACCCCCAGCATCTTGGTCACGCGGGCCAGGGCGGACCCCGGTATTTCCTCGCGCAGGTACTGCGCGATTTGCTCGATCAGGATAAAGGCCCCGCTGGCGTCGTGCGAGAGCACTTCCAGCGTCACGTTTTTGCGGCTGTTGAACAGGTCGGAGTTTTCCTGGTGGTGCTTGGCGGCGCTGATGTCGTGCAGCGTGCACACCAGCAGGGGCGGGGTGCCGCCCGCCTGGTAGTGGTAGGGCATGGCCGCGAACCACTGCGCCGACTGGCCCGCGCGCTGCAAGCGCACCTCAATTTCGCCCAACTGTTCGCCCTGCATCCACCGGGCCCAGTGCTCGGCCAGGTACCCCTGGTCGTCGGGGTGGATGCGGGCGAGCAGCGCCGGCAGCTCGGCGTTGACCCCGGCGTCGGTGCCGTACAGCACCTCCTCGTAGGCTCCATTGACGAAAATAACCTTCCCCTCGCCGATGTCATACACAAACTGAACCTGGGGACTGGCCTTTACCTGGGCCAGGAAAACGGGGGCAAAATCCAACATCACGTCACTTGAAGCAGAGAAGTAAACCGCTTGCCTGTTTTGCAACGGAAATTATCGGTAAATGACTGATAAAAAAGCTTTTCGGAACCGACGAAACTCTTTCTCACCCAATTAAACGGCGTTCGGTTCAGCCTTTTTATCAGGGCTTGCAATCCCGTTCCCGTTTCTTGTCCGCACGTGCCCCACGCCGCCAAAAAGCACCTTCTGAAGGCTGATAAAATTAGGAAGGCTGGGAAATGGGGTGCGGTGAAACTCAAACAACGGGCCCAAGCGGGCTGCGATTCCGGCAACCGGCTGGTTGCGGCCAGCGGGTTTGCCAGGCAGCGAGCCGGGCGTTGTGGCGTGGCTGATTTTTTTAAAGATTTAACAGACCTACGTTATTTTTATTTAATATTTGTTATGATTATCTTTCTATAATTACGTACAAGTAGTCGTCCTTTCCCTTCCACTCTTTTCCCGCTTTCGTTGTGAAACCCCTACCTCGTTTTGTTACCGCCGGTCCTTTGGGGCGGCTAGCCTTTCTTTTGGCCTGGCTGGTGCTGCCGCTGGCCGCCCAAGCCCAGGCCCCGGCCTGGCAAACGGCCATCGTCGCTGGCCAAATCGACGGCATCTTCGTCGATATCTACGCAACGGCCGTCGACGTGGAAGGCAACGTGTACGTGGCCGGCGCGTTCGCCGGCGTGCTCGCCTTCGGCGACATCAAGCTGACATCGGTCGGCGGCTACGGCGCGCCCGACTGCGACCTGTTCGTGGCCAAGTGGAGCCCGGTCCGCAACCGCTTCGTGTGGGCCCTGCGGGGCGGCGGCGACGGCTTCGACGCCGTAAACGGGCTGGCCGTGAGCGGGGGCAACGTGTACCTGACCGGCTCGTTTGAGGCCCCCACCGCCTACTTTGGCGACATCGCCCTCACCAACGCCAGCTCGCAGGGCACCGACGACGTGTTTGTGGCGAAAATATCCAACATCGGCACGGGGGCCCACTTTGCCTGGGCCGTGCGGGCCGGCGGCGCGGGCTCCGACGATGCCGAAGCGCTGGCCGTGAGCGGGAATAACGTGTACGTGACGGGCGAGTTCTCGGGCCCCACGGCCGGCTTCGGCAGCACCACCCTCACCAACGCCAACAGCGCCAGCGACGACGTGTTCGTGACCAAGCTCGTGGATGCGGGCAGCACGGCCCGCTTCGTGTGGGCCCGGCGCGCCGGCGGCCCCGGCGACGACGAGGCCAAGGCGATGGCCGTCAACGGGGCCAGCGTGTACGTGGCCGGTAGCTTCGAGGGGCCCACGGCCGGCTTCGGCAATACTACTTTGGCCAATACCCCCAGCGGCTACCCCCAAGTGTTCGTGGCCAAGCTCACGGACGCGGGCAGCGCCGCTAGCTTTGCGTGGGCCCAGGGGGCCGGCGGTGCGGGCGATGACGAAGCCGCCGCGCTGGCCGTGAGCGGCCCCAGCGTGTACGTGGCCGGGCATTTCAACAGCCCCACGGCCACCTTCGGCAAAACCACGCTGGCCAACGCCGGGGGCTACGACGGGTTTGTGGCCAAGCTGACGGATGCCGGGCCGAGCAGCAGCATTGCCTGGGCGCTGCGCGAGGGCGGCGCGGGCGATGAGCTGGCCTGGGGGGTGGTGGCGAACGGGCCCAACGTGTACGCGTCTGGCGCGTTCGGCAGCGCCGCGTGCGCCTTCGGCCCCACCACCTTGGCCAACGCCAGCTCGCAGGGCACCGACGACGTGTTTGTGGCCAAAATAGCCGATACTGGCAGCGCCGCCCACTTTACCTGGGCCCAGCGCGCCGGCGGCCCCGGCGACGACAAGGCCACGGCGATGGCCATCAACGGGGCCAGCGTGTACGTGGCCGGTAGCTTCGAGGGGCCCACGGCCGGCTTCGGGGCCCACCCGCTCACCAACCCGGTTGGCCCCGCCTCCGGCTTTTGGGCCTCGCTGACCGACGCCTCCGAGCTGGCCACCAAGGGCCAGGCGTTCCCCGGCGGTGGCGTGGCCCTCTACCCCAACCCCACCCGGACCACGGCCACCGTGTCGGTGCCGGGCGTGGCCGGCGTGGCCCAGGCCGCGCTCACCCTGCTCGATGCCCTGGGCCGGACCGTGCGCACCCAAACGGCCCTGCTGCCCGCCGCCGGCCTGCGCGCCGAGCTGGACGTGGCCGGCTTGTCGGCCGGCGTGTACGCCTTACGGGTAACGGCCGGTGGTTACGCCGCCACCCGCCGCCTCGTGGTTCAGTAGCGGGGGCCCCGGCTACTGAATCGAAATTCGCTTCCAAGGGCGCGGGGCTACCTGCTACCTTTGCCGGCATGAACCTCGCCGCTTACATCGACCACACCTTGCTGCGGCCCGACGGCACGGAAGCCCAAGTCCGGCAGCTGTGCCAGGAAGCCCGGGCCCATGGCTTCGCCAGCGCCTGCGTGCCGCCGTGCTACGTGGCCCTGGCCGCCGAGCTGCTGGACGGCAGCAGCACGGCGGTTTGCACCGTCGTCGGGTTTCCGCTGGGGTACGCCACGCGCCTGGTGAAGTTCCGCGAGGCGGAGGTGGCCCTGGCCGACGGGGCCCACGAGTTGGACATGGTGCTGAACGTCTCGGCGCTGAAATCGGGCCAGGCCGCACGGGTGCAGGCCGAAATCCAGGACTTGGCCGACTTGGTCCATTTGCACGATGCCTTGCTGAAGGTCATCATCGAAACCGCCCTGCTCGACGCGGCCGAGATTGAGCAGGCTTGCGGCCTGTGCGCGGCGGCCGGGGCCGATTTCGTCAAAACCTCTACCGGCTTCGCCAGCCGGGGGGCTTCGTTTGAGGACGTGCGCCTGATGCGCCGCGTGCTGCCGGCGCACGTAAAAATTAAAGCCGCCGGCGGCATTCGCTCGCGGGCCGCGGCGCTGGCCTTGGTCGAGGCCGGGGCCGACCGAATTGGCTCCTCCAACAGCTTGGCTTTGATTGCGGATGATGAAACCCCTACCGTTTAGTATGCTGGCCGCGCCGCTTGTGCTGCTGCTGGCGGGCTGCGCCAGCCCCGGGCCCCGGGCCCCCCGCGCCGCCGTGGCCGACACTTTGCCTGGCACGCGCGGCCTCGGGGCCCCGAGGCCGCCCGCCGATGATCTGCGCGCCTACCGCCTGCCGCTGCCGCCCGCGCCGCCGGCCCCCGCGCCCACTGCCAGGGCCCCGGTAGCCGTGGCCCGGCCCGTTGCGCCGCTTCCCACCAACCACGTGAACGCCCAAGTGGAGCAGCGCCTGCGCGACCAGGCCTTTACCAACCAGAATGTGAAATACGCCCAGGGCTACCGCCTGCTGGTGTACCTGGGCCTGGAGCGCGACCAGGCGATGGCCATCCGGCGGGCCGTCATCGGTCGCTACCCGGACGAGACGGACTACCTGAGCTTCAAGGCCCCCGTGTACCGGCTTTACGTGGGCGACTACCTCACCCGGCTCGACGCGTCCCGCGCCCGGGCCCACCTGCGCGGCCTCACCCAGCGCGCCGACGTGGAAGCCACGCAGGTCTTGATCAACAAAAACCCGTAAGCCGGTTTTGGTGCTTGGTTGGTGGTGCTTGGTGCTTGGTTGGGGGCCCTACTGTCATTGCGAGGAGGCACGACGAAGCACACTTTCCTTCCGGTCGCGTCTCTGCATTAACAGGCGCGAACCGAAGGACGCGAACAAAAAGAAAAATTGCCACGCTCCACTGCGTTGCGCTCGCAATGACAAAGGCCCACCAACCAAGCACCAAGCACCACCAACCAAGCACCAAAATCCAGGCACCACCAGCCAAGCACCAAATGAAAGAAGCCATCCAGCGCCTGGCCGCCGCGTACGCCGCCGACGCGGTGGCCGTGCGCCATCACCTGCACGCCTACCCCGAGCTGTCGTTTCAGGAAACCGAAACCGCGGCCTTCGTGGCCCAGGAGCTGCGCAAGCTGGGCCTCGACCCGCGGCCCGCGGCCGGTACCGGCTTGGTGGCCCTCATCGAGGGGAGGCCCGGGGGGCCCACCGTGGCCCTGCGCGCCGACATGGACGCGCTGCCCATTCAGGAGCTGAACGATGTGGCGTACAAGTCGCAGCGTCCGGGCGTGATGCACGCCTGCGGCCACGACGTGCACACGGCCTCGCTGCTGGGCGCGGCCCGCATCTTGGTGGCGCTGAAAGACGAGTTCCAGGGTTCGGTGAAGCTGCTGTTTCAGCCCGGTGAGGAACGGCTGCCGGGCGGCGCGTCGCTGATGATTAAGGAAGGCGTGCTCGAAAACCCCGCGCCCCAAAGCGTGCTGGGGCAGCACGTGTTTCCGCACCTGCCGGCCGGTAAAATCGGCCTGCGCCCCGGCCGCTACATGGCCAGTACCGACGAGTTGTACCTGACCATCAAAGGCAAAGGTGGCCACGGGGCCATGCCCGAGCAAAACCTCGACCCGGTGCTGGTGGCCGCGCACCTCATCGTGGCCGCCCAGCAAATCGTGAGCCGCCGCGCCAACCCCAAAATCCCGTCGGTGCTCTCGTTTGGGAAAGTGATTGCCAACGGGGCCACCAACGTCATCCCCAACGAGGTGTACCTCGAAGGCACGTTCCGCACCCTCAACGAAGAATGGCGCAACGAAGCACACGGCCTGCTGCGCCAGCTTTGCGAGGGCCTGGCCGCCAGCATGGGCGCGGTGTGCGAGCTGGAAATCCGCCGCGGCTACCCGTATTTAGAAAACGAGCCCGCCCTCACGGCCCGCACCCGTGCCGCCGCCGAGGCCTACCTGGGCCCCGAAAACGTGGTGGAGCTGGACCAGTGGATGGCCGCCGAAGATTTTGCCTATTTCTCGCAGGCGGCCCCGGCCTGCTTCTACCGCCTGGGCACCCGGGCCGAAGACGGCCGCTTTGCCTCCTCCGTCCACACGCCCACCTTCGACATCGACGAAAAAGCCCTGGCCGTGGGCCCCGGCTTAATGGCTTGGCTGGCCGTGCAAGAGCTGGAGGCGCTGGCGGCGGAGTAAGTTTTTATTCATCAAGATTTTATAGAATAAATTATGCGTCGTTTCCTGCTATTGATATTGCCCCTGGCGGCTTCTTTTGCTGCCCGCGCCCAAACCACCCACACGACCCAATCGCTGGGCTTGGCGCTGCGAGGGCAGGGCGAACTGGCGCTGCAAAACGGCGACTACCTGCTGCTGGAGTTGGGCACGGCCCGCTCCACCGGCAGCGACCGGCTCGACCAGGGCGCGGCCGCCGTGGCCTACGAGCACTTCTGGACGCCGCACTGGAGCGGGGGCGGCCGGCTCCTGGCCAACTGGGGCGGCAACGACGCCACGGTGTTTGTGCCGGAGGTGCTGCTGCGCCACCGCTCGGCCGTGGGGCCCCTCACGTTCGGGCAGCGCCTGAGCGCGGAGCGCATCATTTACGCCGCCAGCGGAACCAGCCAAAACGATCAAACCTGGGGCCGGCTGCGCCTGGACTTGGAGAAGATTATTCCGCTCGGCGGGGCCAACGCCGCCACTGGACTGGCCCTGCGTCCCCGCCTGGCCTTCGAGGCTGCCACCCACCTGCGCCTGCAAAAAGCCGACAGCGACCCCAGCGAGCGGTTCATTCAGTACACCAGTTTGCGGGCTGAGGTGGGGCTGCGCACGTCGGCCCGGTTCGACTTCACGCCCTGGTACGCCTATGGGGCCGAGTACCTCGTCACGCTGCCGCAATACGACAGCAAGGGCAACCAGACGGCCGGTGGCAACTTCAACCGCCGCCGCCCGTCGCTGGGCCTCGACCTGCGCTTCACCTTCGGTCCGGGCCGGGGCGCGGCCGGCCGCCAGCAGCTGCCAACCCAGCACTAACCGGGGGGGCGCCCGGCCTGAGCCTGACGGATTTACCGCTGGCCGGGCCCGTTGTTTCTGGGTTTCGGTAAAAAAGGCACCCCGCCCGGGTGCTTTTTTTATTGGTCTAAATATTGTAGTTTGGTGGGCTGGACGAGCCGACTATCGGGACGAAATGCCGGGGCATTTGTTTACTTTCAGGGAGACGCAACCCAACCGCACGAATTTGCATCGTTTTCGCGTTGGAGGGCCAGCGACCGGGCCGCAACGCCCGGCGGACCCCACGAAAAATTCATTCGCACCACCCGAATTTTGGCGGGTCCTGTTCTCTTTCAATCAATCCCAACTACCTCCTCTTTAACCAACCATGCAAGCAAAACAAATGATGCTCGGCCTGTTCGGTTCCGCCATTTTGGGCGGGGGCGTGGCCGTGGGCGGGTACAAGCTATTGGAACCCGCGCCCCAGGCCCCGCAAACCGCCGTGGCCTCCGACCCGAACGTGCGCTACACGTCGGCCATGCGCAGCAGCAATTACGCGGCCCCGGAAGGCCTCAACTTCGTGGCCGCCGCCAGCGCCGTGACGCCCGCCGTGGTGCACGTGATGACCGAGTACGCCGCCGCGCCCGCCGACCACCGCCGGGCGCAGATGGACCCTTTCCTGCGTCAGTTCTTCGGCGACGGGGGCGAGGGCCAGGAGCAAGTGCCGCAGGGCGGCGGCCAGGGCTCGGGCTCGGGCGTGATCATCGCCGCCAACGGCTACATCGTCACGTGCAACCACGTGATTGACAAGGCCTCGAAAATTACGGTCGTGATGGACGACAAGCGCAAGTACGACGCCGAGCTGGTGGGGGCCGACGCCAACACCGATCTGGCCGTGCTGAAGGTGAAAGCCGACAACCTGCCCTTCGTGAAATACGGTAATTCCGACGAAGTAAAAGTAGGCCAGTGGGCGCTGGCCGTGGGCAACCCGTTCAACCTGAACTCGACCGTGACGGCCGGCATTATTTCGGCTAAGGGCCGGAACATCAACATCCTGCGCCGCGAAGACAACATGGGCATTGAGTCGTTCATCCAGACCGACGCCGTGGTGAACCCCGGCAACTCGGGCGGGGCCCTCGTGAACCTGAACGGCGACTTGGTGGGCATCAACTCGGCCATCGCCTCGCACACGGGCAGCTACGAAGGCTATTCCTTCGCCATCCCCAGCGCGCTGGTGAGCAAGGTGGTCGACGACCTGCTGAAGTACAAAGTGGTGCAGCGCGCCATGCTCGGCGTGCAAATGCGCGAAGTGGACGCTACGCTGGCCTCGGAGAAAAAGCTGCCCACCCTCAACGGCCTGTACGTGGCCGGCCTGACGCCCAACAGCTCTGCCGCCGCCGCCGGCCTCAAGGAAGGCGACGTGATTACCGAAATCAACGGCCTGCCCGTCAACACTTCTTCGCAACTGCAGGAGCAGGTGGCCCGCTTCCGCCCCGGCGACCAGATTAAGGTAACGTACGTGCGCGGTGCCACGCCGACCACCGTGGCGGCTACCCTGCGCAACGCCACCGGCACCACAGCCGTGGTGCGCGAAGCCGCCGCTGCCGCCGCCGTGAAGTACGAAGGCGCGACGTTCTCGGCCGTGCCGGCCCCGCAGCAAAACAAGCTGGGCATCGCCGGCGGGGCCACCATCACGGGCATCAAGGGCAGCAGCTTCCGCGAGAGCGGAATGGCCGACGGCTTCATCATCACGCGCATCGACAAAAACCTGGTACGCAAGCCCGCCGACGTGCAATCTTACCTCGACCAGGCCCGCGACAACTCGGGGGCCCTCGTCGAAGGCGTGTACCCCGACGGCCGCAAGGCATTCTACCCCATCGGGCAAGAATAAACCTTTGCGGGCCCCCAAATAAAAAGCCCCGGCCGGTTTGGCCGGGGCTTTTTATTTGGGTATTTTCTGGGGATAAACTTTAAGCTTTCGCGGGAAGGTTTTAGGCGAACTATGTTAGATACAAGTATTTGAAAATTAAGCAGCTGCACAAAAAAATGTTGAGTTCGAAAATTCAATTATTTGCTTGCTTAGGTTGTATGTTTGTAGGCCCGCGCCTCAGTCCAAACCCCGGTTTTTCGCGTATGGGCCTCCCGGCTTGCCTTAGTTCGTTCGTGCCCTCGCATGGAAAGCGTTATCAACACGTTACACATCCAAAATTTCAAATCCATCCGCAGTGCGTTGTTGCATCCGCGGCGGGTCAACGTCGTCATCGGCCAGCCCAACGTCGGCAAGTCGACGCTGCTCGAAGCCATGAGCCTGCTGGGCAGCCCGCGCTACGAGCAGAAAAAGAAGTTTTTGGGCAGCTTCGTGCGCTACGACAAGCCCCGCCAGCTGTTCTACGACAACCTGACGGCCAACACCATCAAAATCGAAACCGACCGCGACCTGTGCCTGCTGGGCAAAAGCACCCAGGGCCCCGGTTTCCGCTACGCCAGCTTTAGCCAGGAGGCTTACCGGGAGCTGCGCACCCTGATGGGCTCGCCGCTGGCCGGGGGCCACCTCTCGCGGGCCGGCGACGACGGGGGCCTACTCGACCGCCTGCCCGCCTACTTGCTGCACGCGCCCGCGCTTTCGCAGCCGGGCTACTACTACACCGAGCTGGACAAGCGCGGCCGCACCGGCCTGGCTGCCCCCGCCGAGGGCCGCTACCTGTCGTCGGGCTCGCCCTGGCACCCCCAGGCCGTGAAGGCTTACCGCTTTCGCGACAAAGCCAAGCTGGCCGTGGCCCGGCCCGGCGCGGCCCTCTATCCGCCCTACGGCGACAACTTGGTGCGCGTGCTCGAAACCAACGTCGAGCTGCGCCGCGAGTTCGCTGGTCTGTTTGCCGCCCACGGCCTCGCGCTGCGCGTGCGCGTGGACGCGGGCCGGCTGGAAATTACTAAAGACCTGGACGGCTTGAGCCACGTGTACCCGTACGCGAGCACCGGCGACGCGCTTCGTCGCCACGGCTTTTTGCTGGCCCTGCTGGAGTCGAACCGCAAGGCCATCATTTTGCTCGAAGAGCCAGAGGCTCAGGGCCACCCCCAGTACGTGGCCGACCTGGCCCGGCGCGTGGTGGCCAGCGAGGGCAACCAGTTTTTCCTCACCACCCACAGCCCCTACCTGTTCAAGCAGATCATCGAGAACATGGTGCCCTACGAAAACCGGGCCCTCGAGCTGGCCGTGTTCGTGGCCTACTATCAGGACTATCAAACCAAAGTGCGCCAGCTCTCCGATGAGGAGCTGCGCAACGTGCAAGGCGACAGCGCCAACGCCATGTACACCCTCAGCCAGGCCATGCCCGAAATGGCGCGGCGGTAGGGCCGTTGCCCGGGGGCGCAACACTAGTTTTCAAGGTCTAGAAGCCAGTCGCTCCACGAGCGGCCGGCTTCTTTCGTTTTAGCGAGCTATTGTTCAGCATTATGAAACGATATCAATGTAATTTATATACTTGATATACAAGTAGATAAGAAGAAAATGTTTGCTGCGTCTAAAAGCTCAAAATTATTTTAAATATCCTTTGGAAATCGTATATTATGTTGATAGTAAGAATATTATAATCAGATATACTCGTTTCTGAAGTCCCTTGACGCTAACTATTTATTTAACAAAGTAATTAAGCTATTATAATATTTGATAAACTCGTCTAGTGGTACAGTTCTCCGCGCATTTAGCACTGGTTAATTGTTTCTGCTGCAAAGCATTGCCAGCTGTTCACGCTGCTACTAGCTGCATTTAATTTTACGCTTTACCAGCCCGGCTGCGACAGCGTGCGCGTCACGCAGGGCCGCTTCGACAAAAAGCTGTAGTCCTCACCTTCCCCTTTTTCCTTTCCGCCCATGAAGCCTTTCCCGCTCCTACTCGTCCCGCTGGCCCTGCTGCTGGGCTGCAAAAAAGAGGCCCCCGCCGCCCCGGCCGACCAGTTGCCGCCCGCCACCCGGACCGGGGCCAACACCTTCGGCTGTTTGCTCAACGGCCAGCCTTGGACGCCAAGCGGATATAATGGCACCTCCAATTACAGCGTGGCTTATGATGCGGGCCTCAATGGGGGCGTGTTTGACTTGAGAGTCTATAGGTATAATCCTGGTTCTCCCGACGAGCAATACCTTGTAATGTATGCTAATCAAGTGGGGAAAACAGGAAGTTATTCTTTCCGTAGTCCGCAGCGGACAAGGGCAAGTTTTGAAGATGACAAGACGGGTTGCTCCTGGAGCAGCCGTGACAGCGCCACGACGTACCGCCGGGGCACGCTGACCATCACGCGCTTGGATTTGCAAGCGGGCGTCATCGCGGGCACGTTCGCTTTCACCCTCTACCAGCCCGGCTGCGACTCCGTGCGCGTCACGCAGGGCCGCTTCGACAAAAGACTCTGAGCCTTTTTCCCTTTCCCTACCATGAAACACTTCCTACCGCTCGCCTGGCCCCTAGCCCTGCTGCTGGGCTGCCAAAAAAACGGGCCCGCCCCGGCCGACCAGTTGCCGCCCGCCACCCGGACCGGGGCCAACACCTTCGGCTGTTTGCTCAACGGCCAGCCTTGGACGCCAAGCGGATATAATGGCACCTCCAATTATAGTGTAGTGATTGATTCCGCGTACCACGGAGGAAATGTCGATGTGCGTGCTTACCGCTACACGGACAACCTGTTACAATACTTCATCTTTGGCGGAGATGGGATCAATAGGGTAGGCACTTATTCGCTTGATACGGGCCCGAAGTCCATTTTTTTCACCGATCAGCACCTACCTCTTGCATGCCAAAATTTTGAAAGTAATGCCGGCCAATACCGCCGGGGCACGCTGACCATCACGCGCTTGGATTTGCAAGCGGGCATTATTTCGGGCACGTTCGCCTTCACGCTCTACCAGCCCGGCTGCGACTCCGTGCGCGTCACCAACGGGCGTTTCGACAAAAAACTCTAACCCTTTCCACCTTTTTTCCTCTCCCACCATGAAACACTTGCTTACCTTCTTGCTGGGCGCGCTGCTGCTGGCCCGCGCTGCCGATGCCCAAACCGTAGGCCCCGTGCGTCAATCCGTGACTCCGGCCCCGGACCCGGTGCGCCAAAAGCTGGACCTGATTTTCGCCAACCTCGACAAAAACTAGGTGCCCACGGGCCGCCTGGCCGAGGCCGCTGTGCCGCTGGCCCCGCTGCAAAACTTTGACGGGGTAGCCCTGAGCGACACCAGCCGCACCGATATGGATGGATTCCGCCACCTCTACGCCACGGCCCTGAGCGCCCGCGTGGCCGGCACGGAAACCCTGCCCGGCCTTCCCGACCTCAACCAGCGGGTGAAGGCCGCCGCCCCGGCCGCGGCGGGCGGCGCCATTCCCGTCGCCGTGCAGTACATCAGCTACGGCCGCCTACGGCCCGACGCCGCCACGGCCGGCCTGGTTACGCTGCAAAACGAGCAGCTGTACGACGTGGCCGGGCGCACCGCCAGCCCGTACCAAACGCAGGTGCTATTTGCGGCCGCCCCCGAACGCACCTACTCGACCAGCAGCACGGTGTCGCTGGTGCTGCCCCGCAGCCTGTACCTGGCCGACGGGGCCCCCAACCCCAGCCCGGAACTGTACCTCGACTTTGGCGACGGCCAGGGCTACCGCCGGGCCGGTTGGGACCAGCCCCTAAGCACCACCTACGCCACGCCCGGCCCCAAGCGCATAAAAGTGCATCAGCTATACCTCATCTATACCGGGGGATTCCGCATCGAGCACCGCTACAGCTGGTTCGACCTGAAGGTGTTCGCAACGCCAGCCGTCGCTGCGGCCACTGCCTTCAAAGGCGGCCCCGTCACGGCCAGCTACCTCCCTACCCTTCCTGCCGGGTCCACAGCGGCTGGGTTCAATATGGTCATTGCCCCCACGGCTGGCTTTCCGTACCGAGCCGATTACACCGACCACCGCGGCGCGACGGTGAACGTGCGCTACGGGCAAGGCCATACCAGCATCGTCAAGCCTTTTATTGTGGTGGAGCAATACAACACGACGAAAGTTGCGCCGCATTTGGTTGGAGAGAATAACCAAGAGAATACAATCGAAACTTTTTTGAGAGATGTTGACCGTGCTGCTCCTTATAACTTCAACGACGCCCTTCAAAAAGCCGGCTACGACCTCATCTACATTGATTTCACGGAAAACCTGGACGATATCCGGCGCAACGCGGCGCTGTTTGAGCAGGTGCTGCGCTGGGCCAACGAGCAGAAACGGCTGGCGGGCAGCACCGAAAAAAACGTAGTAATGGGCATGAGCATGGGCGGGTTGATTGGCCGCTACGGCTTGTCGCGGATGGTGCGCAACGGCTACGACCCGCAGACGCGCCTGCTGGTGCTGCACGACAGCCCCCAGCGCGGGGCCATCAACCCGATGGGCTTGCAGGCGTTGTCGCGGCAGGCTAATTTTCCGGTGGCCATTTTGCCCACCACGAACGGCGGCAGCGGGACGGTGTACACCAGCGCGCTGAGCGATAAACTAACGGAGGCCCTTGCCATTCTGGACGCGCCCGCGACCCGGCAGCTCTCCATCAAGAGCGTCACGGGCATCGACACCGAGTACGAAGACAATACTTTTATTGACGGGCCGTACAAGGACATGATTAATTTTTCGGCCACTGGCGGCCCCCCGACCATTTTTCCTGCTATCGTCGCCACAAGCGATGGTTCGCAGTGCGGCCGGCCACAAAACACGCCCGTTTACCAAGAGCTGACCCGCGACGACCGAGACTGGCTTTTGGGCCCTTCCTACATCGTGCGCACCGGCATCCAGTCCGAGGCCGTTGCCAACGCCCTCCCGGCCTACGGTACACAAAATAGAATCGCGCATTTGCGCGTCTGGTTTACTATCCGCGTTTTATGGGCCCGGTTTAACGTCACGCTGCTCAATCGCAACTACACATCGCCGGCCAATACGCTGCCCTACGAAACGCTGCCCGGCGGCAATACCAACCTCAACGAGCAGCAGGACCTGACCACCAATCATGACAACAGTTTTCTTGGTTTCTGGCATTTTTCCGATAATACCACGCTCTACAACGGCGACCTTTGCTTTGCGCCTACTTTTAGCACCCTCGATGTGCAGACTGTGACGCCAGCCACCGCTTTCGCTAAATACGTCAACAACACAACCGACAATCCCAGCCCGCCCCGGGTGGTGCGCTACATTGCCCAGGAGCAAAGCGGCACGCGGTTCAACCTGACCCACCTGCGCTTCACGGCCCGCAACAGCGAGTGGATATACAACGAGATGCAGCGGCCCTTTAACGGGAATACGAATGCAGCCGGCTGTTCAACGGAATGCATTCCCCTCGCAATTGCCAGCACCCTGGCATCGGGGCAACGCCTGTGTGCGGGCTCGTCGGCCACCTTCTCCATCCCCGGCCTACCGGCAGGCACGACGGTTACCTGGGCGGCCACCCCCGCCAACAACTTCACAGTCGCCACTGGGTCGGGCCCTACATTCACGACTGCGGCGTCCTCCATTGCCGTTGGTAACAGCACCATCACCGCGACTGTAGGGTCGTGCCAGGTTGCGTCGCTGACAGTACCCACCGGCCCCGGTGAGCCCAAAGGCTACTACAGCAGCGGCTACGGCAGCGGCACGCTGGCCACCTATCAGAAACTGGCTTACCCAGGTGTTGACGGCGTTGATATTGGCATGTTTATTACTGATCCTTACAACTTTGCTTTCACGGCTGACTTACCGGGGCTCTACTTAACCAGCACGCAGGGGACTTCCACGCACTTCATTCTCAAGCGGGGTCAGGGCGTCACCATTACGGCGACGGCGACTAATGCGCCTTGTGGGCTGGTGGGTCGCTTTGTTTTTATTTGTCCTAGCAACCCTTATGGCTACCGCCTGGTTGCCACGCCTAATCCAACCAGCAGCGATTTAGTCGTCGTGGCCGTGGATGCCGACCAGCCCGCGACCAGCACCACGCCCAGCGCGACGGCTCCTCCTTTCGAGGCCGAGTTGTACGACAACCACGGCAAGAAAGTGCAGGCCGGCAAGAGCGACAAGGGCAAAACCAAGCTTGCTGTGCGCGAGCTACCCGCCGGCCTGTACCACCTGCGGGCCGGTGAGGGCAAAGAAGCCCTATCCGAACAAATCCAGATTGCGCACTGATTACGGCGACCCCGCGATGCCCGGAGCTGGGGCCTCAGGCCGCTCAGAAAGAGCCCCGCCGGATGATTCCGGCGGGGCCCTGGCCGTCCGTTCCCGGCTTCATCCCGTAGTTTTGTCGGCATCACCCACCCGCCCCACCCGGCGGCCCCGACGCATCATGAAGCAAGCCCTCGAACAAGAAACCGCTGCCGACCTGGCCGTACCCGGCGGCCTCCACGCCGACCCCCACGGCCTGCAAGACGTATTGCGCCAGCTCGGCGTGCAGGCTGAAAACGCCGCTTATAGCACCGGCCAAAGCTGGGGCGGGGCCCAGAACTCCGACATCCGCACCGTCAACGCGCCCGCCGACGGCCAGCGCCTTGCAAGTGTGGCCTTTGCCACCACCGAAGACTACGACGCGGTGGTGAAAACAGCTCAAGAAGCTTTTAAGGTTTGGCGCTTGGTGCCGGCCCCCAAGCGCGGCGACATCGTGCGCCAGATTGGCAACAAGCTGCGCGAATACAAGGAGCCGCTGGGCAAGCTGGTGAGCGCCGAGATGGGCAAAATCCTGCAAGAGGGCCTGGGCGAAGTGCAGGAAATGATTGACATCTGCGACTTCGCCGTGGGCCTCTCGCGGCAATTGCACGGCTTCACCATGCACTCGGAGCGGCCGGCGCACCGCATGTACGACCAGTACCAGCCGCTGGGCCTCGTGGGCATCATCTCGGCCTTCAACTTCCCGGTGGCCGTGTGGAGTTGGAACGCCATGCTGGCCGCCGTGTGCGGCGACGTGAGCATCTGGAAGCCTTCCGAGAAAACACCGCTCACCGGCGTGGCCGTGCAGCACATCATCCGCGACGTGCTGGCCGCCAACGACGTGCCCGAAGGCGTGTTCAACCTGATTATTGGCGGGGCCGAAATCGGGGCTGCGCTGGCTGCCGATGGGCGCGTGCCGCTGATATCGGCCACGGGCAGCACCCGCATGGGCCGCAAGGTGGGCGCGGTGGTGGGGGCCCGCCTGGGCCGCGCCCTGCTGGAGCTGGGCGGCAATAACGCCATCATCGTTACCCAAAATGCCGACCTGAACATTGCCATCCGCGCCATCGTATTCGGGGCCGTGGGCACGGCGGGGCAGCGCTGCACCAGCACGCGCCGCGTCATCATCGAGGACAGCATTTTTGAAGACGTGAAGCAGCGCCTGCTGGCCATTTACCCCAAGCTGCCCATCGGCCACCCGTTGCAGGAAGGCACCCTGGTGGGGCCCCTGATCGACGGCGACGCGGTGAAGCTGTTCGCAGATGCGCTAACGAAGGTGCAGGCCGAGGGCGGCCGGCTACTCACTGGCGGGCAAGTGCTGGACGGCCCCGACTACGCCGGCGGCCACTACGTGCGGCCCGCGCTGGTGGAAGTGGAAAACCACTACCCCACGGTGCAGGACGAAACCTTCGCGCCCATCCTCTACCTCATCAAGTACAGCGGCGGGGTGCAAAACGCCATCGACCTGCAAAACGACGTGCGCCAAGGACTTAGTAGCAGCATTTTCACCCTGAACATGCGCGAGGCCGAAGCCTTCCTGGCCGCCGGCGGCTCCGACTGCGGCATTGCCAACGTGAACATCGGCACGAGCGGGGCCGAAATCGGCGGGGCCTTCGGTGGTGAGAAGGAAACCGGCGGCGGCCGCGAATCCGGCTCCGATGCGTGGAAAGTGTACATGCGCCGCCAGACGAACACCATCAACTACTCCACCGAATTGCCGCTGGCGCAGGGCATTAAGTTTGACGTGTAAACCAGCGCCGGGTGCCACACGGAAAGGCCCGCCCGACGATTCGGGCGGGCCTTTCCGTGTGGCACCCGGCGCTGGCTGCTAGCGCGACAGGGCCCCGGACAGGAAGTGCCAGACGGCGGCAAAATCGACTTTACGCAACGCCCACAGGCTCCAAACCACGACCATGGTGCCCACACCGGTAAACATCCAGCGGGTGGGGATGCGGCCGGCCAGGCGCGCGGCAATGGGTGCCGCGGCCACGCCGCCCACGATGAGGCCCAGCACAATCTGCCAGTGCGAAATGCCCAGGATGGAGAAAAACGTGAGGGCGCTGGCAAGCGTCACGAAGAACTCGACCAAACTCACGGTGCCGATGACGTAGTTGGGCGTGCGGCCGTTGGCGATGAGCGTGCTCGTGACCAGGGGCCCCCAACCGCCCCCGCCGAACGAGTCGAGGAAGCCGCCGGCCCCGGCCAGCCAGCCGGCGTTTTTCACCTTGCGGCGCTTGTCGGCCTGTTTCTTGAAGGCCTTGGTGATGATGCGCACCCCCAGAACGAGCAAGTAAACGGCCAGCACGGGCTTGATGTAGTTGGCGTACCGCTCGCCGAAATGGGCCAGCAACAGGGCCCCGCTGATGGAACCGATAATGCCCGGCACCAGCAGCACCTTGAACAGGCGCTTGTTGACGTTGCCGAAGCGGTAGTGGTTGTAGCCCGAGGCCCCGCTGGCAAACATTTCGGCCGTGTGGATGCTGGCGCTCACCGCCACCGGGTTCAGGCCCAGCGACATGAGGCTAATAGCCGACACCACGCCGTAGCCCATGCCTAGCATCCCGTCGATGAGTTGGGCCACGAAGCCCACGCCCACAAACGTGTAGAACGTGCCCGAAGAGTGGACGACGCCCCACACCTGCTGCCAAGTGAAGTAGTACGATAAGATGTTGACCACCAAAAACAACGCAAACGCCCCGAGCGTGGCCGTGGCTACGTGCCGCCAGTACACGGTGGCCGCTGCCTCATCGGCGGGCCCAAAGGCGGCCACGGCGTGCAGGCGGCGGGCCGATGAGGCGGCCCGCACGCGGCCGTGCAGGGCGGCGTCGGTGGCCGCCACCAGCACCAAGTCGTGGCCAGCCAGGTCGTCGGGCTCGAACGCGCGCTGGTGCAAAATGACCTGCTCGTGCCGGGCCGCTAGGGCGTAAAGGGCCGGCAGCAGCCGGGGGGCCACCACCGTAACGGCTGCGTGCGGGTGCTCGCCCAGCACAGCCGTGAGCTGGGCCAGGGCCTCGTCGCCGCCGCCCACCAGCAACACCCGCCGTTGCTCCAAGTCCAGGAATATAGGCAGCGAGGGCCCCAGCAGCTCTGGTTGGGAGGCCGCCGTTGCCGCCGGAGGCGCAGTCAAAAGCAATTCATTAGCCATAATTGGTTGTAAAATAAGACTTAATCGGGAAAGTCCGGGTCGCGCACTGTGGCTTGCATCGCGCCGGTGCGCGCCATGAAGTCGCCGAAGCCCCGGTCGAAGGGTCCGCCGCAGCTGGCCTGCGGGCGCGGACGATGGCTGATAAATTCGGTGGACTGAACGCTAGTAGCCCTGCCGCCCGGTTTCATCTCGAAGTAATCACTTTTGCGGAAGCATTTTTTAGCGCCGTCAGCGTAGCATCCGATACGTTTCCGAACAGCGAAACACCGGCCGCGCCATTGCTCAGCGCGTTTTCCATTCCTTGCTGTACTTCCGCGTCGTTTTTAAAGTCTGACAAGTACAACCCGGCATACAAGGGAAACTTTCCGTTCAGGGCCCTGACCCCTTCGGCCACGGCCTGGCCAATCCAGGCCACGTTTTCTTTGTAAAAGCCGTGGTAAATCATGGGGCACACGCCGCTGATGTTCCAGTTCACCCAGTCCTGCTTTACGTTGCGGCGGGCGATGTCGGGGGTGGGGAAAACGGCCGCTGTCATCGGCTTGCGGTGCGCTTGGGCAACGGCCATCAGCCGATCCACCACTTTGCTCACGCGCTGGTAGCGGAACAGCCGCCACGAGGGGCTGGCCTCCGGAAATTGCACGGCGTCGATGTCGATGCCGTGCTCGGCTTTGTAAGCCGCCTTGCACACCGGACAGTAGCAAAAGTCGTACTCGGGCAACTCGCTGGTTTGCACGATCTGGTAATGATCCCACAGGTTCACCGGCAAAATCACGTCGCAAAACCGCACGTAGTCCAGGTGGATGCCGTCCACGTAATCCTTTTTTAGGGCCGCGGCGTAATCGTCTTCGAGGTATTGCTGCACTTCCGTGCGCGACGGGCACAGCCAGCGGTAATAATCGACGTAGGGCGGGTGGCTGGCGCAGGACTCGCCCTTTCGGTTCACCGCGTACCAGTCGGGGTGCGCGGCCAGCAGCGTTTTTTCGGTGCGGTTCACCGTCCAGATCCAGCGGTGCGCTTCCAACTTTTGGGCTTTCGCCGCGCGAAAATGCCGTTCGCTGTCGCTTTCAAAAAACATCCCGCGGATGCCTGCTTCGTAGTATTTCTGGTAGCGCTCGGCCAGCTGCTGCTCCGTGTCTTTCGGGTCTGGGTTGGTCCAGGCCCAGTGTTTCCAACGGGTTTTTGGGGCCGCCCCGGGCAGTGCTGTCCGGGCGGCCCCGGGCAAGACCGTGGCGGACAAAGCCGCCGCTAAACTACTGGCAACAAATTTCCGGCGGCTCGTCATGGCTTTGGGTTTTCAATGAGTCCTTCGTCGTTGATGCGGACGGCGGCGTTGCCGGGGGCCGTAACCGTTGCGGTAAACTGCCCGGAAGAAGCCTCCAGCCGGAGGTGGTTGACTTGGCTTTCGATAGCAACTTGCGGCTTGACAGCCAGCTCGGCCAGCGTGGCGGCGTACCGGCCAAATTTTTTCCGGTGCTGTTGCTGGCGGTAATACACCAGCCACAAATAGCGCTTTTGCAGCTCGGCGTAGGGCAGTTGAAACGCGGCATTCGCTTGGCGGGCAAACTGCAAATAGCCCCAGCGCTCCGGGTAGTGCATGTCGACGATGCCTTGCGGCGACCAAACCCAGTTGTGTTCGGGTAAATCTTTGCCAGCAGCATCTTTTAGTTTGGCGTTCCTGCCGTCGGCGATGCCGGTGTCCCATTCAACGCGCGAAAAATTGATTCGCCACAAAGTTCCTTCTGCCGGTACGTGCCAGGCGTAGCCCAGGCGCAACGATTTCAGCGGGATGGCCATTTCCACGGTCCAGCTTTGGTCTGTGTCTTGCGGGTGGTTTAGCGTGCCTTCTATTTCAACGCCGGACCGCAGGCCTTCGGCGTTCCAACTCACCAAAGCGTCGCCGCCGTTGCGGTAAGGCTTTGGCAAAAACAACTCAAAAGTCTTGTTCAGCGCATTTGTCTCTATTTCAAAATATTGGTGCGTGGTGTTGCTCGGATTAATAAAAACTTCAAAGTCCCCATCTTTGAAAATCACGTCGTCGTGGTGCGTTTGCGTGGCCCAGACTTGCGGTTCCTGCAAGGTAGCGGCGACGAACAGCGTCGAGTCGTTCCACAGCATTTTGGCCCGCGTTTGCAAGGCCGGCCGCGGTTTGGCCGCGCCCTCAATATCCACAAAATCAGCGGTCCAGGGGGCCTTTTGCCAATCGCTTTCCAGCAAGTTGCCGTCCATTTCCAGGCGCTGTTCGGTGTGCTGCACCACGTAGCCTTTGGGCGGAGTAAAAAGCGGTTCCAGGCCCTGAAATGGAGTCTGGGCCCGCAACGGCAAGGCGATTATCAGGAAAAAGCCCAAGAGGTTGTTCATAGAAACAAGGCACGACCGTTTTCTTGCTGTCAAATCAATCTTAGTTGGGGGCCGTCAATTCATTCGTGAAAGTCCAGTCCGTGCACCGTGGCCTTCACCACGCCGGTGCGCACCACAAAGTCGCCGAAGCCTTCGCCGGGGCCCCGGTCGGCGGCATACGCGGCCAGCAAAGGCGTTAGCTCGCGCAAGATGCCGTCTTCGTCCAGCATCTCGCGGTAGAGCTTGTTGAGGCGCTCGCCGGCGTGGTTGGCCCCGAGGTACAGGTTGTAGCGGCCGGGGGCCTTGCCCACCAGGCCAATCTCGCCCAGGTACGGCCGGGCGCAGCCGTTTGGGCAGCCCGTCATGCGCAGCAAAATGCCTGCCTCGGCCAAGCCGTGGGCCCGGATAACGGCATCTAACTTATCTAACAGCTGCGGCAAATACCGCTCGGCTTCGGCAAAAGCCTGTGAGCAGGTATTGAGGGCCACGCAGGCCAGGGCATCGCGGCGCAGCTTGGTGATTTGGTCGGCTTTGGGAGCCGCACCGTTCTCTTCCAAAATGGCCTGAATGCGGGCACGGTGCCCGACCGCGATGTTGCCCAAGATCAGATTTTGGTTGCCAGTGAGGCGAAAATCGCCGGTGTGAAAAGCGCTGATTTCGCGCAGCGCCGACTTCAGCCGGTAGCCCGGCCGGTCAAGAATGCGGCCGCCTTCCACGAACAAGACGAGGTTGGAAAGGCCGTCCGGGGCCCCCGTCCACCCAAAGGCGTCACTAGAGCTGTGGAATTGGTAGGGACGAGCCGAGGCCAGCGCGTGGCCCCGGCGCTGGCGCAATTCTTCGACGAAAGCCGGCAGGCCCACGCGGTCGATGGTGTACTTGAGGCGCGAGAGCTTGCGGTTTTCGCGGTTGCCCCAATCGCGCTGGATGGTCACGATTTTCTCGCACACGTCCACCACTTCGGCCGTGGGCACGAAGCCGATAACGTCGGCCAGGCGCGGGTAGGTTTCGGGCATGCCAAACGTCATGCCCAGCCCGCCGCCCACGGCCACGTCGAAGCCCAACAGCCGGCCGTTTTCCTCGATGGCAATCAGCCCGATGTCGTTGGAAAAAATGTCGGAATCGTTGTACGGCGGCAGGGCCAGCGCAATTTTGAACTTGCGCGGCAAGTAGGTGTGGCCGTAAATCGGCTCGTCGTCCACGGCCTCGGTGGTTTCCTGCAAGTTGCCGTCGAGCCAGATTTCGCGATAGGCCGTGGTGCGCGGCGTGAGGTGGGCGCTGATGGCCGTGGCCAACTCGTACACTTGCTGGTGCACCGCCGACTCGTGCGGGTTGGTGTTGCACATCACGTTGCGGTTCACGTCGCCGCAGCCCGCGATGCTGTCCAGCTGCACTTCGTTAAAACCTTGAATGGCCGCCGGCAAGTGGCGCTTCAGCACGCCGTGCAACTGAAAGGTTTGGCGCGTCGTCAGCTTCATGGTGCCGTTGCCGTAGGCATTACTCAGCGCGTCCATCCGCTGCCACTGCGCGGCCGAGGCCACGCCGCCCGGCACCCGCACCCGGATCATGAACGAAAACAGCGGCTCCAGCTTCTGGCGCTTGCGCTCGCTGTCGAGGTCGCGGTCGGCTTGTTGGTACGAGCCGTGGAACTTGATGAGGTGGGTGTCGTCGGGGTTCAGGGCCCCGGTGAGGCGGTTGGCGAGGCTCTCGACCAGCGTGCCGCGCAAGTAGCGGCTGGCAATTTTGACGTGCTCGACTTCGGAGAGTTTGGGGGCCGCGGTAGGGGCGTCGGACATGGAATTTGATTAAAAGGGCGTTTTCGTCATTGCGAGGAGGAACGACGAAGCAATCTTTCTTTTGGGTTGCATCGTCGTTCCGTTGGCAAGAAAGATTGCTTCGTCGTTCCTCCTCGCAATGACAAATAGTTTAGAAGCTGTTTGAATTAATAAAAACGGTCATGCTGAGTTCGTCGAAGCATCTCTCCCGCTCACTATTCATTGATTACTGTCGTGGGAGAGATGCTTCGACGAGCTCAGCATGACCGTTTTTATTAATTCAAACAGCTTTTTAGTGCAGCACGGTCGCGTCGAACGTCACGGCCACGTAATACAGGGCCCCGATGGTGGGCCCGGCCGCGTACTGGTAGTAGCGGCGGTCGAACAGGTTGGTACCGCCGAGCTTGACGGTCGATTTCAAATTGGGCACCCGCAGGTTCACCTGGGCGTCGATGTTGGAATAAGCGGGCACCCGGCCGTTGGCCAGCGGGCTCTCCCAGTAAAAGGAAGTTTGCCAGTGGTACACGACGTTGAAGCCCAGGTTGCGCACGATTTCGCGGTTGCCGAACGAGGCGCTGCCGGCCCATTTTGGGGTGTTGAAACCGGTGACGAACACATCGGGTTGGTGGTTGGCCGAAAGCGCGTTGTAATTAAGGTTGCCGCCGGCCGTGAATTTCTGGAAGAAGTTGTACGTCAGGCCCAATGTGGAGCCGTAGCTGTGGTAGTCTTGGCGCGAGTTGGTGTACACACGGTAGCGGTTTTGGCGGGCGTCGCGGTTGGCGCGCAGGGCCGCCAGGGCCGCGTCGTCCGAGCCCACGGCTACCTGGTTGCCCTTGGCGTCTTTGGGCACGCTCACTTCTACCTGGCCCAGAAAGCCGGAATACACGTTGTAATACGCGTCGGCGTCGATGGCCAAGCGGTTGTCGAACAGCACGCTACGGTAGCCCACTTCGTAGGCCTTGATTTGTTCGGGCTGCTCGATGGCCAAGTTGGCCACTTGCAGCAGGGCCCGGTTCTGGGGCAGCACGGCGGCCTGGGCGGCGGTAGTGCCGTTGTTGGCGGCCACGTAGGCGTTCACGGCGGCGTTGAACTGGTCGATGGACGTGCGCGTGTACGAGTTCTGCAAGTAATTCAGGCCCTCGTTCACGCGGGCCAGGCCGCCCACGCGGCGCACGTTGCCGTTGTTCACGAACGAAAGGGCTTCGAACAGCGAAGGAAAGCGCCAGCCGTTCTGGAACGAAGCCCGGAAGTTGTGCTTCTCGGCCAGCGTGTACACGGCCGCCAGGCGCGGGTTGGCCTTGGCCGTGAACTCGGGGTTGTAGTCCACGCGCAGCGAGCCGGTCAGCTTAAGCTTGTCGTTGAGCAGCAGCTTGGTGGCCTGGGCGAAGGCCCCGAACTTCTTATAATACACGTAGTCGCCGCCGGGCAGCACCCGGTCGCCCAGCGGCCGGTTGAAGTCCACAAAGTTGTTGCCGTCGGGGATGATCTGGTACACGCGGGCGTCGGCCCCCACCAGTAAATCCACGAATTTGATGCGCGGTCCCACGTTCCACAGGCCCTCGGTGTGGTAGGTGCGGCTGTGCTGGGTGAGGGCCGCCCCGCCGGGGATGGGGGCCCCGGCCACGTTCACGCCGCTGTCCCAGTTGTTGGTGCCGATGATTTGGCTTTTCAAGTCGTTAAACGCCGGCGTGCCGGGCTCGGCGCGGCCGGCGTCGGCGGCGATGCGGGCCGCGGCCATGGCGGGCCCCAGGGCCGTGCCGGCCGCCAGCTGGCTTTGCAGCGCCGACTTAAACTTGCCGCCCCAAACGGCGTTCGAGCCGTTTTGCAGGTCCAGGTTCAGCGCCAAGGGGTTGAGGTTGTACGAGTCACCGGTATTTTCAATCAGCGTGTAGGCCCGCAACACAAAGTCGTGGCCCTTCAGCTCCAGCTTGTGGTTCTGCACCGTCACGCCGTCGAGCTGAATCTTGTTGCCGCGCTGAAACACGCCGTCCATTAGCCCGAAACGGTAGCCGTAGCTCAACTCCAATTTGTCGGTCAGCCTGTAGTGCAGGCTGGCGTCAGCCTTAATGTTGCGCACGATGGGGTTCGTCAAATCCTTCTCATAGTAGCCGGTGCGCGTCACCGTGAACGCCTGATTCTTACCATTGTACGGAATGGTGATGGACAGCGAGGAGTTGGTGTCGTCGCCGTAGCGGTTCCACAAGTCGGCGGCCGGGTTGTAGGGGCCCGATAACTCCGGGAAGGCCGGGTTGGCGGTGGCCCCCGGCTGCGGGTTCTGGTCGGTTTGGGTGTTCGAAAGCCAGTCGGTGCCGCGCAAATAATCCAGGTTCACCTTGTAAGCCCAGCGGTTGCTGCCAAAAGCCTGGGCCCAGCGCACGGCCGTTTCCTCCAGCACGCTCGGTTTGCGGTCGATGCCGTCGACGTGGTTCACCCCGATTTTCTGGTACACGCTGAGGCCCTGGTAGGTAAAGGGACTTTTGGTGGTGAGGTTGGCCATGCCGTTGATGGCGTTCATGCCGTAGAGGGCCGAGGCCGCGCCGGGCGTAATCTCCACGCTGGCAATGTCCAGCTCGGTGGGGCCGATGGCGTTGCCCAACGGCACGCCCAGCGTGGCGGCCTGCATGTCCACGCCGTCCACGAGCTGCATGAAGCGGAAGTTGTTCGGGATATTAAACCCCCTGGTGTTCGGAACTTTAAAGGTGAGGCTGCTGGTGAGCATCTGCACGCCCTTCACGTTTTCGAGTGCGTCGTAAAAGCTCGAAGCTGGCGTTTCTTTGATGGCCCGGATGTCCAATTTTTCAATGGCCACCGGCGATTTTAGTCGGCTTTCCTCGACCCGCGAGGCCGACACCACCACCTCGCTGGTGAGCACGTCGCGCGATTCCAGCGTTACGGCAATCGGCTGGCTGCCGCTGGCAATTTCCAGCTCCTGCGCGTCGTGCCCCAGCGCATTGAAAACCAACACGAACGGATAGCGCAACCGGGCCTTAAAGGCAAATTTGCCGGTGGCGTCGCTCTGGGTGCCCACGCTGGCCCCCTTCACACTCACGCTCACGCCGGGCAGCGCCTCCTGGGTACCCTTTTCGCGCACCACGCCGCTGATGGCAATCAGCTCGGCCTGGGCAAAAGCAGCGCTGATGCTAACCAGCAGCAGAATCAGAAATAATAAAAAAGAAGGGTAGTAGGGTTTCATGGAAAAGCAGGGTTGAAGTCGGGGAAATGGCCGCCGAAGCGGGCCGGAACCGGCCAGTAACTGGACGCAGACAACGGTCGGCGCGGCGACAACAAAGAGGCATTTGCATGGTGTTGGTTATGAATGCAATGGGTAAAAATTTAGTGTGGCCCCCGGGCCAAAAGTTGCCCTAGTACACGTCTTCTAAGTAGCGGCGCTGCTTCTTCAGGTTTTTCACGTAGGCCGTAGCCTCTTCTGCGGAAATTCTGGCTTCCTGCTGCACCACCTGCACCAGCGCCGCTTGCACGGCCCCGCCCAGGCGGTTTTTATCGCCGCAGACGTAGAACTGGGCCCCGTTCTCAAGCCAACCGAACACGTCACGGGCGTTTTCCAGCAGGCGGTCCTGCACATATACTTTCACGGCCTGGTCGCGCGAAAAAGCCACGTCGAGCCGGGCCAGGCCGCCGCGCTTGAGGTGCTGCTGCCACTCGGCTTGGTAAAGAAAGTCGGTGGTAAAGTGCGGGTTGCCGAACAACAGCCAGTTGCGGCCGGGGGCCCCCAACTCCACCCGCTCCTCCACAAAAGCGCGAAACGGCGCAATGCCCGTGCCCGCGCTTACCATGATGATGTCGGCGGCCGGATCGGCGGGTAGGCGGAAATACTCGTTGGCTTGCACGTACACCCGCACTTCTTCGCCCGTCGCCACCCGGTCGGCCAGCAGCGACGAGCACACGCCCTGTTTGCGCCGGCCGTGGGCCTCGTAGCGCAGGGCCCCCACCGTGAGGTGTACCTCGTCGGGATGCGCCAACAGGCTGCTGGCGATGGAGTAAGCGCGGCTGGGCAGGGGCCGCAGCGTGTCGGCCAGGCCTTGGGCCGTGAGCCGATCGGTCGGGAAATCGGTGAGCAAGTCGGCCACGTCGCGGCCGTAGAGGTAGGGCTGCAAGCGGGTCGTGTCGGCCAGCAGCCCGCGCAATTCGGCGTGCGGGGCCAAGGCGGCGTAGCGCTCCACCACGTCGCGGGTGAGGACGGTCAGCTCGCGGCGGCTGGCCAAGGCGGCGGCCAGCGGCAGGCTCTCGTCGCCGAGCCGCACGGGGGCCGTGTCGGAGAGGCGGGCGGCGCGGAGCACTTCTTCCACCAGCGGGTGGTGGTTGACGGGCACCACGGCCAGCGCGTCGCCGGGGGCGTAGCGCAGCCCCGCGCCGGCCAAATCCAGCTCGATGTGGTACGTCTCCTTGTCCGACCCGCGCCCGTTCAACTGAATACTTTCCAGCACTTTCGCCGGCCAGGGGTTCTCGTGGGAGAACTCCGAAACGGCTACTGCTACGGCAGCTTCCGAAGTAACGGCGGCGCCGGCAGACGCGGCCGGAGCGGCAACCACAGTAATTTTCTCCAGTACCGCTTCAATCCACTGCGCAGCCGGGGCCTGGTAGGCCACGTCCACGTCCACGCGGTCGAGCAGGCGGGTGCCGCCCAGCTCGGCCAGGCGCTGGTCGAAGTCCTTGCCCGTCTGGCAGTAATGGATGTAGCTCATGTCGCCCAGGGCCAGCACGGCGAAGCGCAGCTGCGGTAGCTTCGGGGCCCGGGGCCCGGCAACGAACTGGTGCAGCTCCTCGGCGGCCCCGGGCGGCTCGCCCTCGCCGTGTGTGCTCACGACGACGAGCAAATTGCGTTCTTGCGCGAGATGTCGGGTAGGGTAGTCGTTCATGTCGCGCACCTCAGCGGCGAGGCCGCGTCTAGCGGCCGCTTCAGCCGCTTGGCCGGCGACTTTCTTGCCGTTGCCGGTGTGTGAGCCGTACAGGATGGTCAGCTTTTCGGCCGGGGCCGGCGCGGTCGTTGCGGTACTGGCTGGCGCGGCTTCCATTGCGTCCACGGCCGCGGGGCCCACAGCCTGGCCGTAGAAATAGCCGCTTAGCCACACCAGCTGCTGCGGCGACAGGCCAGCCGCCAGCCGCTGAAGAGCAGCCTCGTCGAAGCTCGGTGGAAGGATGGGGAGCGTGGGCATTGGGTCGGTTATTTGGGGTTGGCGGTACAGGCTTGCGTCCGCGCTTGTTAAATCGAAAACACCGCTTCCGCCGGCACTTCCTGGGTGAAATACTCGGGGTCGGTGGTGTCGATGAGGCCGGCGGCCAGGGTGGCCCCGGTCTGCTCGTTCACCAGGATGAAGGCCCCCGTGACGCGGTTCTGGCGGTAGGCGTCGGCCACCAGCGGGCCCGCCGTTTTGAGCCTTACCCGCACGATGTCGTTGAGCTTGGCTTCATCGGTGCCTTGGCTTTCAAAGGTTTCGATGTTGGTTTTGTGGAGGATGGCCGTCACGGAGGCTTTTACCACGGCGGCGTGGTGCTGCACCAGCAGCTTGCGGCCGGCGCGCAGGGGCTTTTCGTCCATCCAGCACAGCGTGGCTTCGAATTCGCGCACCACGGCGGGGTGGGCACTGGTGGGCACGATGGTGTCGCCGCGGCTCACGTCCACATCGTCGCGCAGGCGCAGCACCACGGCCTGCGGGGCCTCGGCCGCTGCCACTTCCATCTGGTTCACCTCAATGGCCTCCAGCACGGTTTCCAGGCCCGAAGGCCAGATGCGCACCCGGTCGCCCGCCCGGTACGTACCGCTCTGAATGCGACCGGCATAGCCCCGGTAATCGGGCAATTCTTCGGTCTGGGGTCGGATGACGTATTGCACCTGAAACCGCGGCTCGTGCGGGTTGGCGTCGGCTGCCACGGGCACGCTTTCCAAGTGTTCGAGTAAGCTGGGGCCCTGGTACCAAGCCATGTGCTTCGAGCGGCGCACCACGTTGTCGCCCTGCAAGGCGCTCAGCGGGATGGCCACCACGTGGGCCAGCTTTAGCTGCGCAGTAATAATTTCATAGTCAGCCACAATGCGCTCGAAAGTGCTTTCGTCGTAGCCCACTAAATCCAGCTTGTTCACCGCCAGCACAAAGTGCTGGATGCCCAGCAGCGAAGCCAGCAGCGTGTGCCGACGCGTCTGCTCGATCACGCCCTGCCGGGCATCGACCAGCACGATGGCCAAGTCGGCGTTGCTGGCCCCCGTCACCATGTTGCGGGTGTACTGCACGTGGCCCGGCGCGTCGGTGATGATGAACTTGCGGCGCGGCGTGGTGAAGTACTTGTGCGCCACGTCGATGGTAATGCCCTGCTCGCGCTCGGCCTTGAGCCCGTCGGTCAGCAACGCCAAATCGACGGCCCCGCCGGTGGTGGCGCGGCGCTTTTCCATCGTCGCCAGCACGTCCAACGACACCGAGTCGCTGTCGTACAACAGCCGCCCGATGAGCGTGCTCTTGCCGTCGTCGACGCTGCCGCAGGTGATAAATCGTAGTAAGTCCATTTTTGGTGCTTGGTTGTTGGTACTTGGTGCCTGGTTTTGGGTTTGATTGTTGAGGGCTGGCGCTCAGTACTTTCAGCCGAAAGAACCAAGCACCAATGACCAAGCACCATTCTTAAAAATACCCGTTCCTCTTCCGGTCCTCCATACCCGTTTCCGAGAGGTTGTCGTCGAGCCGCGTTGCGCCCCGCTCGCTCACTTTGGCCAGTAGCAGGTCTTGGATGATGTCGTCGATGGAGGCGGCGTCGCTTTCCACGGCGGCGGTGCAGGTCGAGTCGCCCACAGTGCGGAAGCGCACGCGGCGCTGCACGATTTCGTCGGTGTCGTCGAGGTTGAGGTGCTCGCTCAGGCCCAGGAGCTGGCCGCCGGGCAGCACCACGCACTGGCGCTCGTGGGCGAAGTAAATGTCTGGCAGCTTGATGTTTTCGCGCTGGATGTAGTTCCACACGTCCAGCTCGGTCCAGTTCGAGATGGGGAACACGCGCACGTTTTCGCCCTTCTGGATGCGGCCGTTGTAGATGTTCCACAGCTCGGGCCGCTGGCGCTTGGGGTCCCACTGGCCGAAGTCGTCGCGCACCGAGAAAATCCGCTCCTTGGCGCGCGCCTTTTCCTCATCGCGCCGGGCCCCGCCGATACAGGCGTCAAACTCGAACTCCGCAATTACATCAAGCAACGTGTAGGTTTGCAGTGCATTACGGCTTGGATATTTGCCGCCCGGCTCGCGCAGGCCCCGCTCGCGGATGGTGTCTTCCACCTTGCGCACGATCAGCTTTTCGCCCAGGTAATTGGCCAGCTCGTCGCGGAAAGCAATGATTTCCTCAAAGTTGTGACCCGTGTCGACGTGCACCAGCGGAAACGGAAACTTGCCCGGCCGGAAGGCTTTTTCCGCCAGCCGCGTGAGGGCAATCGAGTCTTTGCCGCCCGAAAACAGCAGCGCGGGCCGCTCGAACTGGCCCGCTACTTCGCGCAGAATGTGAATAGCTTCGGCTTCAAGTTTATCTAAGTAATCCATTGATAATTAGGGTTTATTATTTATTATTTTGTTATTGTGCTGATAATCAACCGGGGACGTGCTCCACCACCGGGTCGAGGCCCTGGTGGGCGGCGGTGTCGTGGAGGCCGCATTCCTTGGCATCGGCGTTTTCCCACCACCAGCGCCCGGCCCGGAAATCTTCGCCCGGCGCGACGGCCCGCGTGCAGGGCGCGCAGCCGATGCTCACGAAGCCCTGCTGGTGCAGCGGGTTCACGGGAACGCCGTTTGCTTGTGCGAAGGCCACGCATTGCGCCCAGGTCCAGTCGAATAGTGGGTGTACTTTGATGAGTTGGTGGCCAGCGTCCCACTCGGCGCGGTGCATGTGCTGGCGGTTGGCCGACTGCTCGGCGCGGATGCCCGTTACCCACACTTGCTGCCCGGCCAGGGCCCGCGCCAGCGGCTCCACCTTGCGGATGTGGCAGCATTCCTTGCGGTTCTCAATGCTCTCGTAGAAGCTGTTAGGGCCCTTTTGCCGCGTCAGCTCCTCCACGCGGGCTGTTATCGGCGCAAACACTTCGATGGGCCGGCCGTAGCGCAGCAGGGTCTTGTTCCAGGTCGAATACGTTTCCTGAAAATTGCGCCCTGTGTCGAGCGTAAACACCCGGATGGGCAAGTCGTGCTCGAAGATGAAGTGGCTGATGATCTGGTCTTCCAGCCCGAAAGAGGTCGAAAACGACGCTTGGCCGGGGAAGTGGTCGGCGAGCAGGGCCAGGGTTTCCGGCACCGAGTGCTCGGGCAAGTATTGGCACAGGTCGTCGACCTGGCGTTCAAGGGGTAGTTCCATGAGAGGGGAGGAGTTTTTTCCGTGGGAAAAAACGCGGGGCCCGGGGCGCGCCCAAACCGGTCGGAAAGCCGCTGCTATGCTATGAACAGCGGCCTATTTGCCACAGCCATAGCTATGGCCGGAACCGGCAGGGGGGCGTTAAGGCAGCCGCAGCAAAGAAGGGGGCTTCAGCAACCAATGAAGCCCCCCGGCATACAGACGGCGGGGCACGACATGCAACAACACCCTTGGCGCGTGGCGGCGGGGGTGGCGGGTTGCAAGCGGAGGTTGGTGGAGAAGCGCACGGCGACTTGTTTTTATATGGTCAGGATTTGGCACCGTTCCAGCTTTCGCTGGGGGTTGCCGGCGGTTCGTCGAGCCTGTCTCTCCGCGCCTCTTTATAAAAACAATCCTTTCAGAAAGAACTGCTGCTGCAAAGGTAAAGCAACAATTCGCAAACGCGCAAGCTTTTTGTTGCGCCCGTTGCGCCCGTTGCGCTTGTCTTGCGCTGCGGGTCCCAACTGGGCCGTAACTTTAGGGACTGCCGGCCCTGGCCGGCCGGTGCAACCCCCGAACTCAACGCCAAGTCTTTGGGTTGCTGACGCGTTCCTTCCCTTTATTGCCCCGCATGGAAGCCCTTGCCTATTCTGCTTACGTCGACATCAACGCCCCGCTGGTGGAGCGCTGCCGCCTCCACGACCGCCAAGCCCAGGCCGAACTGTACCGGCGCTACGCCAAGGCCATGTTCAACGCGGCCCTGCGCATCACCGGCGACTACGCCGAGGCAGAAGACGTGCTCCAGGAGTCGTTTTTGAGCGCTTTCCGCGAGCTGAGCAGCTACAAGGGCGACTCATCGTTCGGAGCTTGGCTGAAGCGGATCGTAGTCAACAAAAGCATTAATTGCCTGCGGCAGCGGCGGCTGGCGCTGGTGCCGCTGGGCGAGCAGCACCACGACGCCCCGGCCGACGACGGCCCCGGCCCCTCGCCCGAGGACGAAGCCGAAACCCACTACCGCGCCGATGTGCTGCGCCGCTGCATTCAGGAACTGCCCGACGGCTACCGCGTGGTGCTGACGCTCTACTTGCTCGAAGGCTACGACCACCTGGAAGTGGCCGGCATCCTGGGCATTTCCGAATCCACGTCGAAGTCGCAGTACAGCCGGGCCCGCGCCAAGCTGCGCGAGCTGGCGGCCCGGCAAGGACTGCGTTGACTTTGTTTGAGGGCCCCGGGGCCGTGTTTTAATTTATTTATGCCGCGCAGACGAGCTTTTCCCGCCCACCGCCGGCCGCCTGTTCTTACCACTATCATGCAATCTGCCAAGCCCAATTCGTTAGAGGATTTCGTCGAGCGGCACCGCGCCGATTTCGACGTCCACGAGCCGCGCCCCGAGCTGTGGGCGGCCCTGGAGCAGGCGCTGGACGCGCCGCGCGCCGCCGTGCCCGAGGCGGCCGCGCCGGTCGCCGCTACGCTGGTTGCCGCGCTGCCCGTGGTGGCCCCGGCGGCCCGGGCCCCGTGGTGGCAACGTTACGGTGTGGCCGCGGCGTTGGCGTTGCTGGTGATGGCCGCCGGGGCCAGCGAAGCGTGGAAATCGGCCCACGTGCCGGTTGGGGCCGAGCCAGGCATTGCCGCCGAACCGGCGGCTGCCGTGCCCGCCGCCGGTGTCGACGCGGCCCTGTACCTGGGCGGCGACCCGCAGCCGCTGCCCGCTGCCGACCGCAACGACCTCACCGACGCGCGCCTGGCCACGGCCGTGCGCGGCATGGAAACCTACTACGTGGCCCAGCTCAACGAGCGCAAGGCCGAGCTGCGCCAGCTGGCCGACTCGGCCGCTGGCAGCCCCACCGCCGAGTGGCGGCACGAGCTGGCCGCCCTCGATTCGAGCTACC
This sequence comes from uncultured Hymenobacter sp., assembly GCA_964242665.1. Lineage (GTDB taxonomy): Bacteria > Bacteroidota > Bacteroidia > Cytophagales > Hymenobacteraceae > Hymenobacter. Next base: position 67,729 of record CAXTBA010000001.1, on the reverse strand, counting down.
ACCTGCTGAAGGACGAGCTCCCCCACCACCCGCAGCCCGACGTGGTGCTGACGGCCATGAACCGCAACCTGCAAATTCGCCTCGACCTGCTCGACCGCCAGCTGCAAACCCGCACCATGGCCCAGGCCCGCCCGGCGGCCCCCGCCGGCCTGGTGCTGGCCGACGACGGCCGCTACCACCGCCTGCCGTAGTGAAAAACCCGGCCATTCGATGGAGGAAACGCTGGACGGCGTTGGCGCTGCTGGCTGCGGGGCTGCTGGGTGTGCCCGCGCAGGCTCGCCGGGGGCCCGCGGCGGGGGCGCTGCCGGGGCCCGGCCAAACCAGCCAGCAGGGCCCGGCGGCCCCAGCGCCAGCGGTTCCCGAACAGGTTGGGCAGGAAACCGAGGCCACCGCGCCCCCCGTGGAGCAACGCCGCCGCCTGAGCCGCCGCTACCGGGTGCCGGCCGGCGGGCGGCCCTTCGCGCTGGAGGCCCGCTACGGCCAGGTGCAGATCAACACCTGGGACAAGGCCGAGATTAGGGTCGAAGCCGAGCTGGTGGCCCGCTCCGAAACCGACGCCGGGGCCCGGCAGGTGCTCGACGCGCTGGGCGTGCAGTGGCTGGACTACGATGCCCGCACGGGCGGCGTGCGGGTGGCTTCGCAGTTTGGGCCGATGCTGCGCGGCCGCAGCGGGTGCAGCGGCCGGCGCTACGAAATCAATTACACGGTGTGGCTGCCGGCGGCCACGGCCCTGCGGGTGGCCAATTGCTTCGGCACCGTGACGGTGGCCGACGACCTCGCCGGCTCCACCGACCTGGCCGTGGACTACGGCGACCTGCGCACGGCCCGCCTCGTAGGGCCCCGCAACGCAGTGCGCGTCGCCAACGGCAACTGCACCATCCCGTTTGCGGGCCGCGCCAGCATCGACGCCAGCTACGCCCACCTGCGCCTCGACGGCGGCCGAGCCATCGACCTGCGCACCAACTACACCGACGTGGAAGTGGGCACCGTGGAAAACCTGGTCGTGCACAGCAAGTACGGCGATGTGGCCCTGGGCACGGTGCGCTCGTTGCGGGGCTCGTCGGGGTTTTCGCGCGTCAGCGTGGAAAAAATTGGGGAGGAGCTGGACATGGCCCTGCGCTACTGCCCCGATTTTGAGGTGCGCGACACGGGCCCTAATTTCCGCCAAATCATCCTCGACGGCGGCTACAGCACCATTCGGCTGGGCTTTGCCGAAGCCCAGGCTTTCCGCTTCGACGTGAGCACTGAGCAAGGCCAGCTGCTCGTGGACCCCGCATTGGTGCGCGTGCTCTCGCAAACCCGTTGGGCGCAGTCGAGCGATGTGCTGGGCGTGTTCGGGCGGGCCACGCCGGCCCCGGGCGCGGGCAGCGTCAGCATCAAGGTGCGCTACGGCACGGTGCGGTTCAGTAGGTAGAGTTGCCGGCCCGGGCCCGGAAAAAACGTGCCTGGGCTACCTTGCGGCGTGCCCCGTTTCCTCCTCCCGCTGCTCGGACTGCTGGCCGGCCCCGTGCTGGCCCAGCCCGCGGCCCGTCACCACCAAATTCCTGCCGCTGCCGTGTCCGCCGCCCCGTCATCTCCTGCGAAAACCTACGCCCTGCGCCTGCGCCCCGGCGACGACCTGCGCCAGGGCCTGCTGGCTTTCGTGCAGGCGCAGCACATCCGGGCGGGGGCCGTGCTCACGTGCGTGGGCAGCCTCACGGTGGCCACGCTGCGGCTGGCCAACCAGGAGGGCCCCTCCGAGTACCGGGGTCACTTCGAGATTGTGTCGCTCGTGGGCACGCTCTCCACCAACGGCTCGCACCTGCACTTAGCCGTGGCCGACAGCACGGGGCGCACCCTGGGCGGGCACCTGCTCGACGGCTGCCGCGTGTACACCACGGCCGAAATTGTGCTGGCCGAGCTGCCGGACTTGGAGTTCCGGCGCGAAACCGACCCCGCGTTTGGCTACCAGGAATTGACCATTTATCCCGCCGCACCCAGGAAAAGAATTAAAAATTAAAAATGAAGAATTAAAAATGGAAGCAGAAAGCGCATTTTTAATTCTTCATTTTTAATTTTTAATTCAACCTCCGCCATGCCCGAATCCACCGTTTCCGCTGACACGCCGGCCGCGGCCGCTTTCCGCCGCCAGGTCCTCAACCCGCTGAAGCTGCGGCTGTTCATGCTGCGCAAGCTGCCGATGGCCTGGCTGGCCGGCTTGCGCTTGCGCGAGCTGACGCCCGCGCAGGCCACGGTCACCATCCCGTTCAAATACCTCACCCAGAATCCGTTTCGCAGCATTTACTTCGCCTGCCTGGCCATGGCCGCCGAGCTGGCCAGTGGCCTCCAGGCCATGATGCACGTGCAAGCCGGGGCCCCCGTGTCGATGCTGGTGACGGGCCTGGAGGCCGAATTCACCAAGAAAGCCGTGGGCCTGGTGGCCTTTACCTGCCCCGACGGCGCGGCCATCGCCCAAGCCATTGCTGAAAGCCGCGCCACCGGCGAGGGACGCACGGTGGTGGCCACCAGCACCGGCCGCGACGCGGCCGGCGACGTGGTGGCGGTGTTCCGCGTCACGTGGTCGTTCCGGGCCAGGCAGCGGTAGCCCAGGCTTAGCCGCTGCCCGGCGTAGAGACGCATCTTTGCGTCTCAATCGCTGCCCGATCAGTAAGCCAGCCGCCCAGTCCTGAGACGCAAAGCCGCGTTTCTACGCCGGGCAGCGAACCTGCGGCACCCGTTCAAATAGCTTGGCAGCCGAACGCCAAAGCCAGCATCTCCCGGCCGTTACCCTCCTCGCATGACTTCATTCCGCCTGTTCAACTGGTTCCTGCTCCTGGTACTCGGTGCAGTGCTGGGCAGCGGCTGCGGGCAGGCCCCCAAGCAAGGGGCCCCGCCTAAAGCCAAGCATTTTGAAGTGGCGGAGGCGTCGATAGACGACGTTCACCAAGCCTTGAAGCGGGGCGACTGCAACTGCGAGCAGCTCGTACGGGCTTACCAGGCCCGCATCGCCGCCTACGACCAGCCCACCGCGCTCAACGCCATTGTGGTGGAAAACCCCGCTGCGCTGGCCACGGCCCGGCAACTGGACGCCGAGTACTGCCGTACCGGCAAAATGCGGCCCCTGCATTGCATTCCGCTGATTGTGAAGGACAATTACAATACCGCTGGCCTGCAAACCACGGCCGGCTCGCGGGCCCTCAAAGGCTTTGCGCCCGTCGAGGACGCGTCGGTGGTCAGGGCCCTGAAAGCGGCCGGGGCCATCGTGCTGGCCAAGTCGAACATGGCCGAGTGGGCCTTTAGCCCGATGGTGACCATCAGCTCCACCGCGGGTGAAACCCGCAACCCCTACAACCTGGCGCACGTGCCGGCGGGGTCGAGCGGGGGCACAGCGGCGGCCGTGGCGGCCAGCTTCGGCACGGCGGGCCTGGGCACGGACACCGGCAATTCCATCCGGGGGCCCTCGTCGCACAACGCCCTGGTTGGGTTTCGGCCCACGCTGGGGCTGCTGAGCCGCGCCGGCATCGTGCCGCTCTACCTGCGCAACGACACCGGCGGCCCCATGGCCCGCACCGTGGCCGACGCCGCCCGCCTGCTCGAAGTGATGGCCGGCCCCGACCCGGCCGATCCGCTCACGGCCTACGGCGCGGGCAAGGTGCCGGCCGGCGGCTACCAGCAGTTTCTCGACAAAAACGGACTCAAAGGGGCCCGCATCGGCGTGCTGCGCACGCTGAGCGAGCGCAATCCCGACCCGCAGGTAAAAGCCGTGTTCGGGCAGGCGATGGCCGACTTGCGCAAAGCCGGGGCCGTGGTGGTGGAGGTGGAAATCCCGAATTTTGCCCAAGTCAGCAAGGGCCAGTGGGCCTCGGTTTTTAAGCACGATGTAAATGCCTACCTGGCGGCCCAGGGCCCCGGCGCGCCCGTGAAAAACATCGACGAGGTGCTGGCCTCGGGTAAGTATTCGGCCTACATTAAAGAAAACCTGCAAGACGAGTTGGCCCACGGCGTCAGCCCCAAACCCAGCGCCGCCGGCCGCGGCGAAGCCTACACCGACCCGCGCCGCATTGCCTTCCGCCGCGCCGTAACGGCCATGATGGACCGCTACCGCGTGGGGGCCCTGGTGTACCCGACCTGGAACAACCCGCCGGCGAAGGTAGGCGATTTCAAGGGCTACCGGGGCGATAACAGCCAGCTCATTGCCCCGCACACCGGCCAGCCGGCCTTCACCGTGCCTATGGGCTTCACCTACGACAACCTCCCGGCCGGCCTGCAATTCCTCGGCCGCTCGTTCGACGAGCCCACGCTGATAAAGTACGCCTACGCCTACGAGCAGGCCACGCACCACCGCCGGGCCCCGGCGCGGTTCCCGCCGCTGCCCGTGGCGGCACGCAAGCAAGCGGCTAGCCGCTAGTTGCCCGGCTTTTGCAGTAGTTTCAGCAACTGGTCGAGCTTGCTGTTAGTTTCGGCTTGGCCGGTTTTAAAGTTAAAAATGCCGGTTTTCATTTCCACGATGTCGGTTTTCATTTCCACGATGTCGGTTTTCATTTCCACGATGTCGGTTTTCATTTCCACGATGTCGGTTTTTATCTCCGCGATGTCGGCCTTCGTCTCTACCTGCTCGCGCAGCAGGAAGGTGATGTTTTCGCTCTGCTGAATCATGGCCGTGCTTAACTGGCCAACGTTGTTAATCAGTTGCCCTACAGTATTATTCAACTGCTTGAGCTGGTTGGTGTGCCGGTCCAGGATGGTGATGGTTTCGGCGAGCAGCGGTTCGAGTTGGTTGAGGCGGTCGTCGGCGGTCATATAAAGCGGAAGCAAAGGCCGGGGTGCATGGAAAACGGCTGGTCGAATTTAACCGTGGATTTTTAAAAACGCTGGCTGCTGGGCCCGCGCCTACCGATCCGCCCCAACGTCGCGCTTCGAGGTCAGCACGTTCACCAGGCCGTCTTCGCTCACGACCACGGCCAGGCAGGGGTAGCGCGAGCTTTCGACGTAGCGCATGGCCGAGTTGTAGCGGGCCCCGCGGCTGCCGTCGCCGCGGCCGCTGGCGGTGCCGTCCAGAATCACGCCGATGGAGTAGCAGTAGCCCTCGGGGTCGAGCAGCACGGCCCCGTCGATGGCCGTGACCAGGCGCGTGATGAGCGGCGTGAGCGGCACGGGCTCGATGAGGGTGCATTGCAGCTTGAGGCGGTCGGCCTCGGCCAGGGCCTCGGTGGTGATGACCAGCAGCGTGCCGTGCTTCTGGCGGCTGGCTTCGAGCACCACGTCCCACAGCTTTTCCACCTTGTGGGCCTCGGTGAGGCCAAAAGTGCGCTTGAGGTCGCGCCGGAAGCTGGCGCGGCTCAGGCGGGTGCGCGGCAGGCCGGGCAGGCCGTAGTGCGTGCGCATGAGCACGTGGGGGCCGTGCTGCAGCTCCCAGGCGTAGTGGGTGATGAAGTTGACGGCGAACAGGTCTTCGCGGGCGGCGTCGTAGTGGCCCACCTGGCGGCCCAGGGCGTACACATTTTCGCCATCGGCGAGCAGGTGCACGTCGGGGGTCGTCATTTCCAGCAGCTTGCGCACGGCCCGGTAGTCGGTGAGCGGGGTGGGGCAGGTGAGGGCGAAAATTTCCTCCAGGTTGGGGTGGTGGCGGCGGGCCAGCAGCAGGCGGCCCACGCCTTCGGCCCCTTCGTAGCGCAGGCTCGAAATGGTGTTGCAGGTGGTAAAAAGCTGGGCCACGGCCGGGTCGAGGCCCAGGGACTGGGCCGGCGTGTCGAAAAACGCACGGCCGGCGGCGCGCAGCAGTTCCTCGGTTTCGCGCGCGCGGCCAATAACGCCCGCGCCCGGCTCGGGCTCGGTCAGGACTTTTGCGCTCTCCTCGCTGAAGCGGTAGAGGGCGGCCAGCACCAGCGACGCGGCCAGCGGCCGGCCGTCGGTGTAGTAGCGGTCGGGCAGCAGGGTGGGGTGGGCCCGCAGGGCCTTGCGCTGGAGCCGCAGCACCGTCACGATGAACGATTCGTTGATGAGCACCGGCCAGCCCGCGAGGTGCACGTGCGGCGTGTCCGCATCCAGCACGTCGAGCACTTCCTGCACGGCAGCGCGCAGGCCCCGACCTTGCTGCCGCCGGCGCAGGATGGCGGGCGTCAGGTCGTCGCGGTCGGTGTAAGACCACTGCGGGGTAGTTTTCTGCAGGTAGCGGCCCCGCGCCACGGCCCCGGCGAAGCGGGCGGCGGGCAGGGTACACTCGTGGGGCTCCAGGCAGCGGGCGGGCCGGGCGGGGTCGGCGGGCAGGGCCAGCACCACCACCACGGGACGCAGGTCGTCGTCGAGGGCCCCGAAGAGTTCTTCGGCCAGGGCCTGGGACATGCGGCGGTAGCGCGCTTGGTAAGGCCACACGGGTGGGGCAGTTTCGGGGGCCAGCGGGGCATCGGGAAGCAAAGCGTCGGGCACAAGGTACATGAGCGGTGGGATAAGCGCAGAAGCAGAACAACTATAACAGCGTAGGCAGCCAAACGGCCCGGTGCCGCCCGGCCGGGCCTACAGTTGGAACAAGACGGGCAGCACCATCTTTTGCTTTAATGGTTTGCCCCGGTACGAGGCCGGCTCCCACTTCGGGGCCGTCCGGATCAGGCGCAGGGCTTCTTCGTCCAGGCCCGAGCCCATCTTTTTGATCACGCGCACGTCGGTCAGGCTGCCGTCGGGCTGCACGATGAACTCGACCGGCACCTTGCCCTGGATTTTGCGCTGGCGGGCCAGCTTGGGGTACTGCTGGTTTTTTTCGATCCAGGCAAAAAACACCTCCGTGCCGCCCACCGGGCGGGCCGGCTTGTCGGGGGCCACCACGGCGGGCAGGTCGGGGTGGGCCGAGGCGGCGATGTCGGCGGCGTTGGGCGGCGGGGCGGCGGGGCCCGGGGCGGGCAGCGCCACGGGTTCGGCCGGGGGCGAGAGCACGAAGCTCACCGGCACCGTCACGTGCTGGCGCACCACCAGCTTGCCGTTGCGGGCGGGCGTCCAGCGGGGGCCGCTTTTGATGAGGCGCAGGGCCTCGGCGTCGAGCAGCGGGGCCACGGGCGTCACCACTTCCACGCCGCTGATGACGCCGGTTTTTTCCACCACGAAGCGCACCGGCACCGTGCCCTGCTGGCCCTGCTGCATGGCAGCGGTGGGGTAGCGCTGGTGGTCGGCCAAAAACTGGGCGTAGCGCTCGGTGCCGCCCAGCGGCACGGCCGGCTGGGCCACCGAGTCGTACACCTGGGCGGCGCTGGGTTTGGGGGGCGCGGCGCGCTTTTGGGCGTGGGCGGTGCCGGCGGCCAGGCACAGGGCAAGCAGCAGGGGCTTGGTCATGAAAACGGAGAAAACAAAGAAGTAACGCCGGGTCGGCTACCTAAAATTACGCTAATTTTTGGTTGCTTTGCCGGGCGTAGGCCAGCGCGGGGCCCAAAAAAGTGCCAAAACACCGGCAGGCCATGCGCATCCCCGGGGCCTTTGTGGTTGACGGCCAAGGCGTGGGGCGGCATAGTTTTGCAGCGAATTCATTATTTATTCATGTACATCCGTTCCAACCTTCGGCCGGCGCTCGTCTGGCGCATGTCGCGCCGCAGCCTGATCATCTTTACCCTTTACAACACGCTGGTTTGCCTGCTCTACGGGCCGCTCAACGTGCACATCCTCGACATTCCGTGGCAGCCGGTGGCCACGCTGGGCACGGCGGTGGCCTTCTACATCGGCTTCAAAAGCAACGGCTCCTACGACCGGTTCTGGGAAGGGCGCCAGCTCTGGGGCAGCATCGTGAACGTGAGCCGCACCTGGGCCATCCGGGTGTTCGACTTCGTGCAGGCCGCCCCGGAAGATGCCGACCTGCACGACACCCACGAGCTGCACCGCCGCTTGCTCTACCGCCAAGTGGCCTGGTGCAACGCCCTGCGCCTGCACCTGCGCCGCCAAACCGCCGCGCGTTGGGACGCCGAAGTGGCACCTTTCCTGCTCGACCCCGCCGAGTCGGCCTCGGCCAAAGGCATGAGCAACCCGCCCACCCACCTGCTGCGCCACCAGAGCGAGGAGCTGCGCACCCTGCACGAGCGCGGCCTGCTCACCGAGTTCCGCCACGTGGCCCTGATGGAGACAATCCAGGACATGTTCAACGCCCAAGGCGGCTGCGAGCGGATCAAAAACACGCCGTTTCCGCGCCAGTACGCGTACTTCAGCTTCGTTTTCGTCTGGGTTTTTGCCGCGCTGCTGCCGCTGGGCCTGGTCGAGGAGTTCGACAGCCGCCAGGCCTTGGGCCAGTACCACGTGTGGCTGATGGTGCCGTTTTCGGTGCTGGTGGCGTGGGTGTTCAACATCATCGAGCTGATGGGCCACGCCACCGAAAACCCCTTCGACAACCAAATCAACGACGTGCCGATGACCAGCCTCTGCCGCAGCATCGAAATCGACCTGCGCGAGCTGCTCGGCGAAACCGCGCTGCCGCCCAAGACCGAGCCCGTAGGCGACGTGCTGTACTAGGCAGGAGCAGGCGCAAGCACTGCTCGTCGGGCGGAAAAACACGTGCATTTGCGGCCCCGGCACGGGCACGTTTGGAAGGCGTTGATATATTTTGTTTATTTGGTGGAATAGTAAACCCTTGTTCATATATATTTTAAAAGATAAACGGAAGCAGACGGGTAATAATTTGAGGGCCCCCGCGCCCATTCCCTGCTGCTGAAGCACGCGGCCGCCAACAAACACGGCAATCGTTGCACACGGGTTTTCTTGGCAATAAATTTTTTCATCTGAATATAATTATAGAAATGAAAGTCTTTTTAACTTCCTCCTATCCGTATCACGAAAAGAATAATTACACGCCTTTTTACTTGAGTGAATCGGCAAACAGCGACTTGTTCAAAGTCCACGAGCTGGTCGATAATCCCGAGGAAGCGGACATCATTATATTCGCTGAGCACCACCCCGACGTTGATCCTTATTTCTTCGAGGTGCTTAAAAACGATATTTATAAAAAATACAAAGCCAAATGTTATCTGTACCACGACCACGATAACACCATAGCTTTTATTCCGCACGTTACGCCGTCGCTGCCGCTGAAGCACAGCAACCCGATTTTTAACCAGCCATTCTCTTACATCGTGCAGCTGTCGCCGAATAATATTATCCGGGAATACGCGGCGGTGGAAGAGAAGAAGTTCTTGTTCTCTTTTATGGGCACCAGCCGCACCCATCCGGTGAGGAAAGAGATTTTTGCTATTGCCTACGACCGGTGCTATTTGCTTGACACACTCGGTAAAAACTCTTGGGAATTGTCGAGCGAGGAGAAGGCGGAATACCAGAAAAGTTACGCTAAAGCTTGCTTTGAAAGCAAGTTTATCCTTTGCCCCCGCGGAATTGGTCCCAATTCCTACCGATTGTACGAAAGCATGGAAATGGGCATTGCGCCCGTAATTATATCAGACAAATGGGTGCCTACCGCCGGGCCAAAATGGGAAGAATTTTCCATTAGAATAGCCGAGTCTAACGTCGCAAACATTCCCGAAATATTAGAGCAAAGAGAAGCTGATTCGGCCAGAATGGGTGAATTGGCAAGGCAAGCCTGGGTTGAATGGTTTGCCAAAGACAAGCAATTTCATTACCTGGTAGAAGCTTGCGCGAAGCTGCACGCAGCCCGAAAGCAAGTAACCTATGCCACTTATCTGGCGCAATACCGGCGTTTTCTTGAGCCGTTTCACGCAAGAAACCTGCTGAGGTTTTATAAAAACAGGCTCGTTAAAAAAATAACGAAAAACGAGTAGCTTCTTTTGGACAGGCTGGTCATTTCCGGCCAGCTGCCTTTGTAATAGCTTCGGCAGCTGGCCCAAAAAAGCTGGCCAGCAACCGCACATGGGCCCCGGCCCGAAAGTACGTTCCGGCCCGCCGGAACGTACTTTCGGGCCCATATGCCACGCCCGCGCTTTCCTACCCGCCTGCAATATTTTTTCTTTGGGGCCGATTTCTCGAGCGGGTTGCGGACAGCGGCGGCCATTTTGCTGCCGGCGGCCATCGGGGCCCAAATCGGGCAGTTCGACCTGGGGCTCACCATGTCCACGGGGGCCGTGTGCGTGAGCGTGCCCGACACGCCGGGCCCCGCTGGCCACCGCCGCAACGGCCAGCTGGGGGCCCTGGCGCTGGTGTTCGCGGTGGCGCTGCTCACGGGCTACGTGGCCCCGGTGCGCTGGCTGCTGGGCCTCGAAGTGGTGGCCCTGAGCTTTGGGCTGAGCATGCTGCTTGTCTGGGGGGCCCGCGCCGGGGCCGTGGGCACGGCCGGGGTGCTGGCCCTGGTGCTCACGCTGGCCCACCCCGCCGGCCGGCCGGCGCTGGTGCTGCCCCACGCGCTGGCGCTGGCGGCGGGCGGGGCCTGGTACGGCCTGCTGGCGCTGGTGCTGAACTGGGTGCGCCCCTACCGGGCGGCCCAGCAGGCGCTGGGCGAGAGCATCCACGCGCTGGCGGGCTACTTCAGCGCCAAGGCCGATTTCTACCGCACCCGCACCGACCTGGCCGACGATTACCGCCGCCTGGTGGCCCGGCAGGTGGCTGTGAGCGACACCCAGGAGGCCGTGCGGGCCGTGCTCTTCCGCAGCCAGCAGGTGGTGAACGAGTCCACGAGCACCGGCCGGCGGCTGGTGCTCACCTTCGTGGACGCGGTGGACTTGTACGAGCGGGCCACGGCCACGTTTCTTGATTACGAAGCCCTGCGGCGCCACTTCGGCGCGAGCGGGGTGCTGGACGAGATTGCCGGCCTGCTGCGCCGCCAGGCGGCGGCCCTCGACCGGCTGGGGGCCGCCATTCAGGCCAATTACGCGCTGGCCGGTGCCCCGCCCGATTTTTCGCTGGCCCTCGACGCCATCAAGGCCCACCTCGATGCGCTGGGGGCCCAGGAGGGCGGGCCCAGCGTGTGGCCTTTGAAGAAAACGCTCATTAACCTGCGCGACCTCAGCCGCCGCCTCGCCGACATGGGCCGCTACTTCGACGCCCGCACCGGGCCGGGGGCGGCCCCCGCCGTGCCGGACCGCGCCGCCCAGCACGCGCAGTTCGTGGCCAACCAGGCCTGGGAGCCGCGGGCGTACGTTCAAAATTTCACCCTGCAATCGGCGGTGTTCCGGCACTCGCTGCGGGTGCTGGTGGCCAGCGGCCTGGCGTTTGGCGTATCGGAGCTGCTGTGGCACGGAGCCCACAGCTACTGGATTCTGCTCACAACCACCGTATTGCTCAAGCCCGGCTTCAGCCTCACGCGGCAGCGCAACGAGCAGCGCGTGCTGGGCACGCTGGGCGGCGGCCTGCTGGGCCTGGCCGCGCTGGCCGCCATCGGCAGTAGCGACGTGCGCTTTGCCGTACTGGTGGTGTTCGCCGTGGTGGCCTACTCGTTTCAGCGGCTGAACTACGTGGTGTTCGTGGTGTTCCTCACGGCCTACCTCATCATCATGTACGGGCTGCTGAAGGCCGAGTACCTGGACGTGCTGCAAGAGCGGGTCGTGGACACGCTCATCGGCAGCGCCATTGCGTTCGGTACCAGCTACTTCCTGTTTCCCCGCTGGGAGGCGGCCGACCTGCCCGCTCTGATGGCCGCCGTGCTGCGCGCCAACGGGGCCTACCTGCACCAGGTAACGGCCCGCCTGGCCGGCCCCGCCGGCCCGGCCCCCACCGCCTACCGCTTGGCCCGCAAAAACGCTTACGTGGCCGCCGCCAACCTCGCCGCTGCTTTCCAGCGAATGCTCTCCGAGCCCAAGCGCACCCACCGCCAGCCCAGCGCCGTGTTCGAGTTCGTGGTGCTGAATTACACGTTGGCCTCGGGCATCGCCGCCCTCGCCGCCGCCGACCCGGGTCCCGCGTTCACGCCCGCCACCCGGCGGGCCCTAATGGGTGCCCAGGGGGCCTTGGCCGCCGCCTTGCGCCGCCTGGCTCCCGCCGCCGAACCCGCGCCCGCCGAACCTGCGCCGCCCGCCCGCCCTACTGCCGACGACCCCGCGTGGCGCGAGCAACTGGCCTTTCTGCAAAAAGTGAGCGGCGACATCGGCAAAGCCGCCGAAGCGGCGGTGAAGTAGCATGGACCTGCGCAGGTGTGCCACCTTTTCTAACTTTTTGGAAGCTGGGGCGTTATCTCTGCAAGGTTAAGCTCATGGCAAAAAGTCTGGTACTCCGGGAGAGCGTGGGCCTGCGCTACTTCACGTTTTTTTACCTGTACGTGATGCAGGGCATTCCTTCGGGGTTTGCCCTGACGGCCGTGTACAACTACCTCATCGGCAGCGGACTCACGGCGAAATCGGTGGGCACGTTTGCCGCCATTGTAGGCCTGCCCTGGACGTTCCAGTTCATTTGGGGCCCCCTAATCGACAAATTTCAGTACTCCATCATCGGACATCGCAAGCAGTGGGTGGTGCTCACGCAACTGGTGGCAGTGACGGCCTCGCTCACGCTGCTGCTCGTGCGCAACCCCGTAGCGCAGCTGGGGCTGATGTCAGGGGTATTTTTCGTGCACAGCGTGTTCGCCTCCATCCAGGACGCCAGCGTCGACGCCATCGCCATTTCTGTGGTGCCGTCCGCCGAGCGCGGCCGCGTGAACGCCTTCATGCGCGGTGGCTATCTGCTGGGCTGGGCCGTGGGCGGGGCGGTGCTGGCTTACGTGCTGCACCACGGCGGCTTTTGGCCGGCGGCCCTCACGCAGTCGCTCACGCTGCTGGTGCTCACGGTGCTCACGTTTTTCATCAAGCTCGACCGCGCCGACCGCCTGTTGCCTACTTTCGGGAAAGCCGGGCGCGCGGCGGCCCGGGCCCACGCCGCGGCTCTGAACGATAATGAAGAAAACCCTTCGCTCCGCTGGCTTTTCGCCGAGCTGTGGCGCAGCATGGTGGAGCGCTACAGCCTGCGGGCGTTCGGCATTATTTTCCTGGCTTACCTGGCCAGCTACCTGTTCAGCAACGCTTACAACTATCATCTCATCCACACCTTAAAGTGGGCCGACGCCGACGTGTCCATCCTGCAAGGCAGTTGGGGCAGCTTGGCGGCGTTTGTGCTGCTGCTGGGGGGGGGCGTACTGGTGGATCGGCTGGGCACCACCAAGCTGCAATACTGGGTGATGGCGGGCTACGCGTTTTTCCTGCTGGTGTTCGGGGCCCTAGCCCCGTTTTGGCACGTCAGGGCCCTGGGTTTTACGGGCCTGGTGCTGATGAACGTGGCCGACCCGCTGCTGAGCGTGGCCGCCATGCCGGCCCTGATGGCCTTCTGCCGTCCCAAAATCGAAGGCTCGCAATTTACCACGTACATGGCCCTGGTGAACTTGTGCGGGGTGGCCAGCAGCTACCTCAACGGCTGGCTGCTCGAAGTCACCAACGCGCCGCTCATCGGCCTGGCCTGCGGCGGGCTGATGCTCGGGCTGGTCGTGGCCCAACGGCGGTTGCGCCCGCAGCCGGTGCTGGTGGAAGCGTAGGAGAAATTAAAAATTGAGAATTAAAAATTAAAAATAGGGGGGAAGGATATCGGAGGCAAGCCTCGGTCTGCCTCCGATATCCTTCCCCCCTATTTTTAATTTTTAATTCTCAATTTTTAATTTCTTCCCCCACCTCGCCCAACCGCCGGCCCTGCTGCCGGCCCAGCAGCGGGTGCTTGGCCTGCCCCACCACCTGCGAAGCGTAGATGCCGGTGTGGCCTGAAAACAAATACGCCACCACGCAGGCCAGCGCCAGGTACACGCCCGCGCGGGTGCCGAACAGCTCCAGCCCCATCAGCAAGCAGGCCAGGGGCGTGTTGGCGGCCCCCGCAAACACGCCCACGAAGCCCATGCCCGCCAGCAGCGCCACCGGCAGCGGCAGCACCGCCGACAGCGCGCTGCCCAGCGCCGCCCCAATAAAAAACAGCGGCGTCACCTCCCCGCCCTTGAAGCCCGCGCCCAGCGTGAGGGCCGTCAGGGCCAGCTTCCAGGCGAAATCCTGGGGCCCCAGCGCGTGCTGAAACGCCTCCACGATGACCGGCACGCCCAGGCCGGCGTAGCGCATGGTGCCCAGGGCCCCCATAACGGCCGCCACCAGCACGCCGCCCACCACCGGCCGCAGCGGCGGGTAAGCTATTTTGCTGAAAACCCGTGAGATGCCGTGCGTGAGCGCGGAAAAGCTCCGCGCCGCCAGCCCAAACAGGGCCCCCGCCAGCAGCGTGGCCCCCAGCCCACCCGGCGTGAGCGGCAGCGCCGCTAGCTCGGGGTACGGCGTGTGGCCCACGCCCCAGGCCCGCGTCACGGCATCGGCCACCACGGCGGCCAGGAAGCTCGGCCAGATGGCCTCGTAGCGCACCGAGCCCAACAAAAACACTTCCAGTCCGAACACGGCCCCCGCCAGCGGCGTGCCGAACACCGCGGCAAACCCCGCACTCATGCCTGCGATGAGCAGCAGCCGGCGCTCGCGGCGCGGCAGCCAGCGCGCAAGCTGGTCGGCCAGGGCCGCGCCCATCTGCACGGCCGTGCCCTCGCGCCCGGCCGAGCCGCCGAACAGGTGCGTAACCAGCGTGCCGCCCAGCACCAGCGGCACCAGCCGCAGCGGAACGGTTGCGCCCGGCGCGTGAATTTCGTCCAGAATCAGGTTGGTGCCCTTCGCCGTGCGGGTGCCGAAGCGCTGGTAGGCCAGGCCGATGAGCAGGCCGCCCGCCGGCAGCAGCGCCAAGGCCCAGGGGTGGGCCCCGCGCCAGCGCGTCACCCAGTCCAGCGCCACCAAAAAGCCGGCCGACGCCGTGCCCGCCAGGGCCCCCACCAGCGCGGCCAGCAGCAGCCACCGCCCCAGGAAAACAACCGTCGAAGCCATGGAGAGGGCCCGCAGCCGGGCCGTTAGCAAGCGATATGCATAGAATAGAAAAGCGGCCACAGCTGCGAAGGAAGCACCAACCGCCCGGAACGTCCCGGATTGGCCCCGCTGGCCCCGCTACTCACGGCGGTTATTTGCTTTGTTACTTACCCGGATTTTGGTGAGCTTGCCCCGTTTGCCAGGGGGCGGGGCCACGGACCTGATTTTTCCTGCCGGCCGTCATGGGCCCGGTTTTCGTCAGACCGAAGCGCTGAATCGGGCGGCATGGCCGCCAGCCCCTTAGACTTGGTTAAAAGGTTGGTTCAAAAGCCGCATCCGGGTTTGGCGACGGCCGGACATTCGTTCGGAAATTACCTGGGTTTGCGCCCATATTGCGTCCGGCAACCGCCTCGTCTCACCAACAGCCGGCCGGGGCCGCGACTTTTCGCCCACCGGGCTTACCGGCCCATCTATTTCTTCTGCCTTTGGAAACAGCCCCATTAATTGCAAAGCCCCACTACGCCGTCCTGGACGGCTTGCGGGGCGTGGCGGCGGTGCTGGTCGTGGCCTTTCACCTGTTTGAAGCCAGCGCGACCAGCCACCTCGACCAAGTCATCAACCATGGGTACCTGGCGGTTGATTTTTTCTTCCTGCTGTCCGGTTTTGTGATCGGCTATGCTTATGACGACCGCTGGCCGCGCATGGCGGTTGGCGACTTTTTCAGGCGCCGGCTGGTCCGGCTCCAGCCCATGGTCGTGCTGGGGATGCTTATCGGCGCGTTGGCCTTTTATTTTCAGGACTCCGTTCTGTGGCCCCACATCCACGAAGTACCTGTTTGGAAGGTGCTCCTGGTCATGCTGATTGGGTTTACCCTGCTGCCGGTGCCGGCGTCGATGGACATTCGGGGCTGGCAGGAGATGCACCCCCTCAACGGCCCGGGCTGGTCGCTGTTTTTCGAGTACATCGCCAACATTCTCTACGCGCTCGGCATCCGAAAGCTGTCCAACCCCGCGCTTGCGGTACTGGTCTTCTTGGCCGCCGGCTTTCTGCTGCACCTGGCCGTCACGAGCCCCACGGGCGACGTCATCGGGGGCTGGTCCCTCGATGCTACCCAACTGCACGTTGGGTTTGCCCGTGTCCTGTATCCTTTTTTTGCCGGGCTACTGCTCAGCCGCGTGGGCGTGTTCACGCGCGCAAAGCACGCCTTTCTTGTCTGTAGCTTGTTGATCGTCGCCGTGCTGGCCATGCCCCGCATCGGCGGCAGTGCGCACTTGTGGATGAACGGCTTGTACGATGCCTTCAGCATCATCCTGGTGTTTCCGTTGGTTGTGTTCCTGGGGGCCAGTGGGGAAGTAAACAATCCCTTCTCCACCCGGCTGTGTAAGTTTTTGGGCGACATTTCCTACCCCCTCTACATCACGCATTACCCGTTGATATACATCTACACCGCGTGGGTAAAGAACACCAACGTTTCGTTACGGGAAGCTTTTCCGGTGGGCCTGCTGGTCTTCGTGTCCTGCATCGCGCTGGCCTACGCTTGCCTGAAGTTCTACGATGAACCCATCCGGCGCTGGTTACAAAAGAAAACCGGGCCGGCCAAACTGTACCAGAAAGCCTGAACGCGAGGCGCACCCCAGAACGAACCCTTAGCCGTACTATTCCTTCTTCTTGCGGCCCGCGCCGCCGGGCTTTTTGCCGCCGCCGTCCTGCTTGTTTACCGTGGCCCAGGCGCGGGCTTCGGCTTCGTTGGCGGGCACGCCTTTTTGCTCGTAGCCTTCTTCGATGTGCTCAGCTTGGCGTTTCTGCTTGTCGGTGTATTTCGACTTATCTCCCTGGGGCATGGCGTGGGTGGAATAAAAGTTGGAAGAAAGGGCGGACCGGGGCAGCCGGCCGGTAGTTTTTTACGCGGTGAGTGTGGCGGGGTTATGGCCGAGCTCACCGGGCCGGTGGGGCCCCCAGGGCCCGCCCCAGCCGCGCAACGGCTTTACCTTCGCGGCTCGCCGTTTGATTTTTTGCCATGCGCCACGTCGCCGACATCCCGCACCCCGCCGTCAAAATCACGCTCCTGGCCTGGAACAGCAAGTTCCTGCTCAAGCTGGAGCAGGGCAACCTGGAGCAGACTTACAAAGTGGCCGAGCTGGACCTGCTCACCGGCACCGACGCCGAGGCCCGCGCGCTGCTCGACGACGAGTTCCTGGCCGCTGCCGTCGGGCGCTTCCAGGCCATGCGCGCCGACTTACAGGCCGCCTTCGACCGCCACGAGTTGCGCTAGGCGGCCGGGGTGGTTACTTTGCGGTTGAATTCGTCCAACTTCTTCTGCTTATGTTTCAGCGCTATTGCCTGCTGTTGAGCTGCCTGGCCACGCTGCTGGCCGCGGCCCCCGCCACCGCCCAGTACTACGACGTGCGCACGAGCACCGTCAACTACGACCGCCGCGAGCGGGCTGCCCTCAAAGTGCAGGTAGAAAGCAGCGCCAGCTGGGTACGCAACTACTTCCAGGACTGGATGAAGGAAAACTACAACATCAAGTTCAAGGGTGGGGGCGTGCTCGGGGTGGGCCGCAACACCACCGACCCGCTCAAGGCCAAGCAAACCCCGGCCTCCAGCATCTCCGGCAAGCTCATTGACCTCTACGCCACCACCATAGCTCCGTCCGACTCGGTGGCCGAGTTGGCCGTGTTCGGGTCGTTCGACGACAGTTCTTTCTTCGACCCCGACAAAACGCCCACCGAGTTTAATGCCCTGCGCACCATCACCCAAAACTTCGCCAACGCCGCTCGCCTCAAGGCTTACCGCGAAAGAATAGCCGATGCCGAAGACAAGCTGAAGAAAGCCGACAAGGAAAAGGACCGGCTCGAAAGAAGCACTGCCTCCGCCAGGTCGAACACGTCCAGCAACCTCGCCAAAATTGAGTCGCTAATCAAGCAAAACGCCGCCAATCGCTTGCAAATCAGCCAGGATTCGTCGGCCCTGCTCCTCAACGTGGAAACGCGCGCGGCGGCGGCCAAGCGTTTGCAGCAGCGCCGCGACCGCCTCACGGGCCTCGAACGCAAATAGCCCCGCCCGTGGATTCTTCGCTCGAAACCGCCCTCGCCGAGCTGCGCCAGCTCCGGCAAGACCGCCAGAACGGCCTGATTACCGACCGCGACTACGACCGCCGCGTGGCCGTGTTGCTGCAAGGCCAAAACGCGCCCGCCCTGCTCGCCCAGCTGCAAGCCGAGCGTGGAGCACCCGGCCCGCCGCCCGCGGTGGTTCCGCCGCCAGCCCCGCCGCCGCTCCCGCCCATCGCCCCCGCGGAGGCCCCACCCGCCGCGCCCGAGCCGCCGCTGCCCGCGGTGTTCGGTGGCCTGCCGGTGCCTCCGCCGCCCGCGCCAATCCCCTCCGCTCTCGAAGACGAAGCCGCCGCCGAGCTGAAGGCTCCGGCTAATTCGCCGGCCCTGAACTACGTGCTGATAGGCGGGGGCCTGGTGTTGTTGGCCCTGCTGGTGGCGTACCTGCTCAGCAGCCCGCGCGCCTCCGAGCACCTGACCAGCGCCAGCCGCACCGCCGCCGACACCACGGCCGCAGCCCCCGAAGTAGGGCTCCAGGCCACGCAAATCGAGCTGCCACCCGTGGCCGCGCCCGAAACCGTGCGCGTGTTTCCCAAAGCCGTTCCCGCGCCGCTGCCGGCCGCCGACAGCACCGCGCCCGCTTCTGCTACCGCCGTTGCGCCCGTACCAACTGCCGATAGCGCCGCGACTCGCCCCGCTCCCGCAACCCGCACCGCCGGGGCCCCCACGCCCGACGCGGTCTCGGCCGAGCAGTCGGTGCGCGACGCCCTGGCCAGCTACTACGCCGACCTGCAAGCCGCACCCTTCGACGCCGGGGCCCACTTCGCGCCCGCCGTCGAGCGGTTCCTTACGCTGCGCAGCACCACGCCCGCCGCCATCGCCGACAACCTGGCCCGCAACCATTTCCCCGAGTTTCAGGACTACCAGGCCAGCATCGCGCCGGGCTCGTTGCGTGTGAGCGCCCCGGCCGCCGACGGCTCGCGCACCGCCACGTACATTGAAATAGGGCACTCGTTCCGGCCGTCGCTCCAGCAGCACCAGCAAACGCGCACCCAGGTGCGGGTCCACTTCACGCCCGACTACAAAATCGACTACCTGCGCCAGGAAAAAGTCCTGGAAAATACGCTGACGCCGTAGCAGGGCCCCAGGAATCTATCAGTCCTCTCACATTGCCGACTTCGGCTTGTTCCTAAACATCCGCGAAAACGCGCCGGCGCGGGTGTGGGAAAAGTAAACTAAATAAGTGCAGCTGCCAGTAGCATTACACCCACAGGTAATAAAGCGCCCAGTCCAAATCCTACTGTGGCTTCGCGGCTTTTTGTTCCAATCAGCAAGGCTAAAATGGCGAAGTTGAAAAAGATGAAAAGGCTAATAGCAGCTTTAGAGCCGTCTGAAGGAGCATTGTGCAATGAAAATGATGCTAGAAGTATGCATAGCCCAATTATACTATTTAAAATAAATGAGAGTGCAGCCCACCCAAAACGCGCCCGTTTAAAAGTGGATTGCTTGGATTGCCTGGGGCGATGCGCACGCTCGTAAATAAGTTGTCGGTCAGTTTTCATCGGCAAAGAAAAAGCCCGCTGGCACAATGCCAGTGGGCTTCCAATTTAGCTAAAAGCGGCAATTAAGCCCCGATAGCCACGCGCTTGAAATCCGAAACCGTCATGCCTTTCGACGTGCCGTCGAGCAGTTGGGCAATGGTTTTCGAGTTGTCCTTCACGAATTCCTGGTTCAGGAGCGTGTTGTCTTTGTAGAACTTGTTGAGCTTGCCTTGGGCAATTTTCTCCAGCATGGCTTCGGGTTTGCCCTCAGCGCGCGCCTGCTCCTTGCCCACTTCGATTTCGCGTTCTACCGTCGCCGAATCCACGCCGTCTTTGTCCACGGCCACGGGCTTCATGGCCACGATTTGCATGGCCACGTCGCGGCCTACTTCGCTGGTGTCAGCACCGCTCACGTTTTTCAGGCCCACGAGCACACCTTTTTTGCTGTCGGAATGAACGTACGAAGCCACTTTCTCGGCGGTGAGCGTGGCGTAAGTCACATCCAGCTTTTCGCCGATTTTGCCCATCAGGTCCGTCACGTGCTCCTGCACGGTCAGGCCATCGGCGGCGGTAGCGGCCAGCAAGTCTTCTTTAGTGCCGGCGTTGGTGCGCACGGCCGTATCCAGAATCTGCTGGGCCAGCTCACGGAAGTTGGCCACTTTGGCGACGGATTCGGTCTCGCAAGCCAGGGCCACCAGCTTACCAGTAGTGCCGTCCTCGCTCACGCTCACGAGTACCAGGCCTTCGGATGTCTCGTTTTCGGCGCGCTTGTCGGCGATTTTCTGGCCGTGTTTGCGGAGGATGTCGCGGGCGGCTTCGAAGTCGCCGTCGGCTTCCACGAGGGCTTTTTTGCAATCCATCATGCCCGCACCGGTCATGGTGCGGAGCTTATTTACGTCTGCGGCGGTAATTGCGGCCATTAGAGTAAGTGGGGGTTGGGTGTAAAATCAAAAGAAGAAGGGAACCCCCGGAGCCAACTGCTTCGCGAAGGTTCCCTTCTTTCAAAGAGCGAAAAAGCGCTTATTCCTCGTCGGCAGCAGTTTTCTCGGCAATGGCGGCCTCGTCGGCCTCCTTGCGGTCGGCGTCTTCTTTATCCACCTTGCGCTCCGACAAACCATCTTCGATGGCCTTGCCAATCACACCCACGATGAGCTGAATCGACTTTGAAGCATCATCGTTGGCCGGAATCGGGAACTGCACCAGCTCGGGGTTCGAGTTCGTATCGCAGATAGCAAACACCGGAATACCCAGTTTGTGGGCTTCTTTCACGGCGATGTGCTCGCGCTTCACGTCCACCACGAACAAAGCGGCGGGCAGGCGGCCGAGGTCGGCGATGCCGCCCAACACGCGGTCGAGCTTGGCACGCTCGCGCGACATCATCAGCTTCTCGCGCTTGGCAAGGGCGGCGTAGGCCGTGTTCTCTTTCACCATCTTGTCGATGGTCGACATTTTCTTCAGCGACTTGCGCACCGTGGCGAAGTTGGTGAGCATGCCGCCCAGCCACCGGTCCGTCACGAAGGGCATTTTTAGGCGCTCGGCTTCGGTGGTCACGATCTCCTGCGCCTGCTTTTTGGTGGCCACAAACATGATTTTGCGGCCGCTTTTGGCGATGTTGCGGATAGCGGTGGAGGCGTACTCCAAAGACACCAGCGTCTTGTTCAGGTCGATGATGTGGATGCCGTTCTTCTCCATGAAGATGTACGGCGCCATTTTGGGGTCCCACTTGCGGGTGAGGTGACCAAAATGCGAGCCTGCTTCGAGCAGGTCTTTATAGGTTGTCTGAGCCATGATAAAGGTCCTCCTGTTTTTAGCGTTTCGAGAACTGGAACGAGCGGCGGGCTTTGCGCTTGCCGAACTTCTTGCGTTCCACCATCCGCGGGTCGCGGGTCAGGAAGCCTTCCTTTTTCAGGGCCGGGCGGGTTTCGGCGTTGTCGCTCACCAGGGCCTTGGTGATGGCCAGGCGGATGGCTTCGGCCTGGGCCGAAATGCCGCCGCCTTTCACGTTCACCTTGATGTCGTACTGGCCGACTTGCTCCAAAATTGCGAGGGGTTGGTTCACCACGTTCTCCAGCAGCTCGTTGCTGAAATACGCCTTAATGTCCCGGTCGTTGATAGTGATATTCCCTTGCCCGGCCTGCATGTAGATGCGGGCCACCGAGGTTTTTCTTCTACCAGAGGTGTTGGTAATTGCCATTTAGTGAATGAATTGAGAAGCGTAAGCCGTCGTTAGCTTACAGGTTTTTGAGTTCGATAGCCACGGGCTGCTGGGCCGCGTGGGGGTGCTCGGTGCCGGCGTACACGTACATGTTACGGTATTGGGCCGAGCCGAGCTTGTTGCCTTGCAGCATGCCTTTCACGGCGTGCTCGATGACGCGGCGCGAATCGCGGTTCATCTGCTCGCGCACGGTGCGGCGCTTCTGGCCGCCGGGGTAGCCTGAGTGGGTGATGTACACCTTCTCGGTCATTTTCTTGCCCGTCAACCGCACCTGGTCCGCGTTGAGGACAATCACGTTGTCGCCACAGTCGGAGTTGGGGGTGAACGAAGGCTTGTGCTTGCCGCGCAAAATGTTGGCAATCTGGCTGCACACGCGGCCCAGCGGGGCTACGCTGGCGTCGACGATAACCCAGCTTTTCTGGGCGTTGGCCTTGTTGACGTGGGTTGTCTTGAAGCTCAGGTGGTCCATGAGTCGAAAAATATTATGCTAAACAATTGAAAATAAACCCAAAGCCGGTTGGGCTTCGGGAAAAACGGACACAAAGGTACTGATTTATAGCGAGAGTGCCAAGCGCACGGGACTGATTTTAAAGTAAAGCACCGCGCCCAACCGTTTTGTAAGCACACCCGATTCCCGTTCCGCCGTGACGTCCCCGCAGCAGCAAAGCATCATCCAAACCGTTCGCCAGTACGGCAAGCAGCTGTTTGCGTTCGTGCGTGGCCGGGTGGCGACGGACGAAGACGCCGAAGACATTTTGCAGGACGTGTGGTACGAGTTCGGCAACCGTACTGAGCTGAGCGCGATTGAGCAGGTGAGCGGCTGGCTGTACCGGGTGGCGCGCAACAAAATCGTGGACAAATCGCGCAAAAAGCGCGAAGAGCGCCTCGACGATTACGGCTACGAGGACGAAGACGGCGGGCTGAGCTTCCGCGACATCCTGTACGCGGAGGCCCCCACGCCGGAGGCCGAAGACTTGAAGCAGCTCTTTTGGGAGCAGCTGTTCCTGGCCCTGGACGAGCTGCCGGAGGCCCAGCGCTACGCATTCATTCAAAACGAGCTGGAAGAGCGAACCTTGCAGGAAATTGCCTACGAAACCGACGAGAAGCTCAAAACCATCATTTCGCGCAAGGGTTACGCCGTGAAGCACTTGCGCAAGCGGTTGGAGAACCTGTACCACGAATTCGTCAATTACTAACCACGACTTACCCATGGCTTTTTCTTCGCATCGCCGGGGCCCCCGGGGCCGGTTCATTCTCTTTCCGCTGTTGGCGGCCGCGGCTGCGCTGGCCCTGGGCGGGGTGGTCATGGGCCTGTGGAACGCCGTGCTGCCCGCCGTGCTGCACGCCGGCCGGCTCAGCTACTGGCAGGGCGTGGCGCTGTTCGTGCTGTGCCGCATACTTTTTGGTTCGGTGGGGGCCGGCCGGGGCGGGCGCGGCCCCGCGTGGGGCGGCGGCTGGCGCGCCCACCAGGAAAAATGGCAGCGCATGAGCCCCGAGGAACGGCAGGAGTTCCGCCGGCAGTGGCAGGAGCGGGGCCGCCGCGGCTGGTCCGGCCCGCGCCCGGGAACCGAGCGCGGGCCCCAGGCTTAATGAGTCCTTCTTCTCGCTTCAAGCCCGGCTCCGCCGGGCTTTTTTGTTGCTTGGCACGTGCCAGCGCTCAAAAATTTGGTGTTAGTATTCATTGATTCAGAAGGCATTACAGCTTGTGCTGGACAAAACAAAAAATATTGTTCGGGAAATAAAGTAAACGCTCGCACTCGTTCGATTTCTATAATGAAGCAGGTAAAAAGCCTGTTTTTTGAAGGTGGACGCCGGATTAAAGTAAAACTGGCGCTTCGTTCAATTTCCAATTAGGTCACTTCATTTTTATCAACCATGAAAAACATTCTCAGGGCCATCGGCGGGGGCCTGGCCATTGGCGGGGCGCTATTCCTCGCGCCGTTTTTGGGCCGCATTATTCTGTTCGTGCTGCTGCTGCGCCTGGCTTTCCGGTTGCTGGGCGGGCGCCGCAACCGTTGGGGCCGTGGGCGCGGCCAGGGGGTGGCCGCGTTTTTCGGGGCCCCGGTGCCCATTGACAACCAGTGGTACCGGCCGGCAATCGTGGCCGGCGGCCCGGCCAGCAGCGTGCCCGTAGCCTAACCCCTAAACCTGCTTTTGCTCCTCCATCAACCCATGAAAGCTTCTCATTTTATTCTGGCGGCCCTGGTCGCGTTCGCCACGTTTTTTAGCCTGCACGCCGCGGCAAGGCACGCGGCGTGGAGCCGCGGCCCGGCTGGCTACTACCGCCACCGCTTCGGCCGGCCGTACTTTTTTGGGGGCCCGGCGGCGTGCGGCGGCCCCGAAGCAGGGGGCCCGGCCGGAGCCGGGCGGACCGTTGGGCCCGCGCCGGCGGCCCAGCCGCAGTCGTCGGCTCCCACCGTTCCACCTACCAACCCGGCGCGCTAGCCGGGCCCTGGCATTTTTAAATTTTTAACTCAATCAACTTCAATCAACAAGCTCATGTATCATCAAGCAGATAACCGTGCCCAACAAGGGCAATCTCACCAACAGGCCTACGCCGGCGGCTGCGGCCACCGCAGCTTTTGGGGCCGTCGCGGGGGCCCCTGGGGCGGACCGCGCGGCGGGGGCCGGCCCTTTGGCGGCGGCTTCCGGCCCGTGCCCGTCAACATCGAGACCACCGACGCCAGCTTCGTGCTGACGCTTTTTGCGGCCGGGATCGACAAAGAACACATCCAACTGGCCGTGCAAGACGACGTGCTGACCATTGCCTACCGCATCCCCGAAGAGCAGCCGGGGGCCGGGCAGGCTGCCGGCGACGGCCCCGCGGCCGAGCGCCGCTACACCCGGCGCGAGTTCCGCAACGCGCCCTTCGAACGGACCTTCCAGCTGAACGGCAAAGTGCTGGTCGCCGACATCACGGCGCGCTACGCCGACGGCATCCTGACGGTGACCTTGCCCAAGAATCCCGCGGTCAACCAGCCCGCCCAGGACATCAGCGTGAGCTAGTTCTAGTAGCGCAAAAAAGCCCCGCCTGCGTGAGCAGGCGGGGCTTTTTTGTTAGCCGACCAAGCTAGCGGTTTTGCCCGAGCACGTCCACCAGTACTCGGAAATCCTTGGGGTAAGGCGCTTCTACAGAGATTTCTTCGCCCGCAAGGCCCGCGAATTGCAGCCGCAGGGCGTGCAGCGCGAAGCGCTTGATGAACGGCTGCTCGGTTTCGCCTTCTTTCAAGTTAAACTTCTTTTTGAGCGACGAGAGGAAAAAATCTTCTCCGCCGTAGGCCCCGTCGCCCACGATGGGGGCCTGGAGGTACTGCAAGTGCAGGCGAATCTGGTGCATCCGGCCGGTTACGGGCTCGGCCAGCACAAGAGCGTGGCGGCTGTAA
The DNA here is from genome assembly GCA_964242665.1 of uncultured Hymenobacter sp. Classification (GTDB taxonomy): domain Bacteria; phylum Bacteroidota; class Bacteroidia; order Cytophagales; family Hymenobacteraceae; genus Hymenobacter. The sequence continues at coordinate 42,796 of CAXTBA010000001.1, read as the reverse complement.
GTGTCGAGCGTAGTGAAGTAAGTTTCGGCCTCCTTGCCCTTGAAAGCGAGGCGGGCCTTGCCGCGGGTGGTGGTTTCGATGTGGCGGTCCACGAGCTGGTGGTCGAGCTGCGGGGTTCCCCACACCACGGCGTGGTACTGCTTTTTCACCTCACGGTTTTCGAACTGCATGGCCAGGTGGCGGTAAGCTTCCGGGTGCTTGGCAAAGGCCAGGGCCCCGCTGGTGTCGCGGTCGAGGCGGTGGGCGGCCTGGATGTCGTCGTGGTGCTGGCGGGCCAGGCGCAGCATGTTGGGGGCCCCGCCCACCCGCTCGTCGAGGGTGGCCAGGAAAGGCGGCTTGTTGACGACGAGGTAGTCGTCGCTTTCAAACAAAACAAGGTCGGCGAAATTGGGAAGCTTCATAGGAGCGGCAAAGATACCGCCCGGCCCGGCTGGGCCCCGGCCACTGGTTGCGGATGCCGCGCTACGGCTGCTTGCGAAGCACCATCACCTGCCCGCCCCCGGGGGCCAGGCTCAGCTGCACCACGTCGCCGGGGCGCACGCGGCGGGTTTGCCGCACCAAATGGTTGGGAGCGGCGGCCACGTCCGGCGCGTCGCCAAACAGCGTGGCTTCGTACTCGCCGGCGGGCAAGAAGTCCAGCTTCACGGCCAGGGCGCGGGCTTCGCCGCTGTTGATGGTGCCCACGAACCAGTCGGGGCCCTTGCGCCGGGCAAAGCAGGCGTACCGGCCCACCGCCGCCAGCGGCACGCGGGTTTCGTCCCACACCGTGGGCAGTGCTTTGATGAACTCGAAGCCCGGCTGGCCTTCGTAGGCCGCCGGGTAGTCGCACACCATGCCCAGGTAGCTTTCCAGCACCACGTACATGGCCAGCATGTGGCAACGCGTGCCTATCATCAACGGCCTGGTGTACTGCGGCTTGAACCGCGCCAGCGGCACGGCTCGGAAGCCGCCCAGGTGGTAGTCGGTGGCCCCCGCCAGCCCCCGCGTGAAGGGCATGTCGAGGTCGTGGCCGGGCAGCATCGGGGGCCCCCACTTGTTGTTTTCGTAGTTCAGGGTGCCTTCGCGAGTGAGCTCGTTGGGGTACGTGCGGCTCAGGCCGGTGGGCTTGAAGGCCCCGTGGAACTGGATGTGGATGTGGTGCTGGGCAGCCTTGCGCAGCATTTCCTCCTGCATGTTCACCATCAGCTGGTCGTCGCGGTCCATAAAATCCACCATCATGCCCCGCACGCCCCACGCCTCAAACTGCGCCAGGGCCTTGTCCAGCTGGGCATAGAACGGCTGCCAGTGCACCCACACGCGGATGCCCACGCCCTTGCTCTTCGCGTAGTCGCAGATTTGCTGCATGTCCAGGCCCGGCACCGGGCGGGTCACGTCCGAGTGGGGCCCCGGGGCGTAGCTATTGCCGTCGTTCACGTACCAGGCCACGCCCCCGTAGCCGATGACGCTGTGGTAGGCGATGCCCTGGCGGGCGCAAAAATCGATGTAGTACTTGTTGGTTTCGAAGTTCAGGCCGGGGCTGAACGTGGTGTCGGGCACCACGTCGCCGTTCCACCAATGAAAAGTGCTCAGGCCGGGCTTAAGCCAGCTAAGGTCTTTGATGGCAGTTGGTTCGTTGAGGCTGGTGATGATGTTCGACTCCATCAGGGTTTCCACTTTTTTGCCCAGCAGCAGCACCCGCCAGGGGCTGCGGTGCGGCAGCGCGGCGTTGACCTTGACCTCGGTTTGACCCGGCAGTGGCGACAGCCGGCTGGTGAGCACGCCCGCGTGCTTGGCCAGGTACATGCCCGCGTAGTCGCGCAGCGCCGCCTCCGTAATGGCCAAATACGCCCGGCCGGGAAACTCAAACAGCGTCGGCATGTCCATCAGCGTGTCGGCCTTCACCTGGGCCCAGGGCAAGCGGCTGTAAAACCCTTCGTGCGAGGTGGTGTAGTTCTCCCGAAACAGCGTGAGCACCGTCGGATTGCCAGCCAAGTTGAAGGTAGAGTTCTCGTCGGTGAGCGTGTAGGCCGCCCAATTTTGCTGCGCCGGAAATTCGTAGCGGAACGCCAGACCGTCGTCAAAGACCCTGACTACTAAGTTTATCTGCCGATTGGCCCCGGCATTTTCCCGCAGGGCAATAACCGCTTGGTTGTACCGGTTGCGCACCCGGCTGCTTTTGCCGACAGGCAGCGCGTAGGTTTCGTCGGTTTTGGAAAGTGTCGTTTTCAACATTTGTAGCCCCGCCCCAAACGCGCCGTTCTCCTGAAAAACCAGGCCCAGTTCGGACGCCGCAATCACCGGCTGGCCTGCAAAATCGACCTGGTAGGTCGGGGCCTGCGGCGTGAGATGAAAGCTGAAAACCAATTGCCCGTCGGGCGATTTCAGTTGGATGTTCGGCTGTGCGAGGGCCCTGCCGAGGCCCCACGGCAACAGCAACAGAAAAAAAAGACAGCTGCGGCTGCTCATTTGGCGGGATTTCAAAGGGTTGAAAAACAAATGAATGCGGCCCGCAAAGTACGCCCGGACGCCGCGCCTACAACACCTTGGGCTTGGCGAGCTTGAACTCCATCACCGTGCCCTCGCCCACGGTGCTTTTCACGCGGATGCTGGACTTGTGGGCCTCCACGATGTGCTTGCTGATGGCGAGCCCCAGCCCCGAGCCGCCCGACTCGCGCGAGCGGCTTTTGTCGATGCGGTAAAAGCGCTCGAAGATGCGGGCCTGGTGCTCGGGGGCGATGCCGGGGCCGTCGTCGCGCACCACCACGCGCACGCCGCGGTTGCCTTCCACCAGCGACACCCGCACTTGGCCCTGGTCGCGGCCGTACTTCACGGCGTTGTCAATCAAGTTGATGAGCACCTGGCGGATGCGGTTGCGGTCGGCCACCACAGTCAGCCCGGCGGCGGATAGCGTGGGCGGCAGCAGCGTGAGAGTGGCCCCGCGGCGACGGGCTTTTTCCTCCACCAATTCAAAAATTTCGTGGACCAGGGCCACTAAATCGAAGCGCTGGCGGCGCAGGCGCACCACGCCCTGCTCCAACTGCGAAATCGTGACCAAATCCTGCACTAAGGCGTCGAGCGTGTCGAGGCTAGCGGCGGCCTTGGTCAGAAATTTGTGCCGGGTAGCCGGGTCGATGTCGTCGGGGGCTTCGGCGTCGAGCACGGTGTGCACGAAGCCCTGGGCAGCGAAAAGCGGCGTTTTCAATTCGTGCGACACGTCGGCCAGAAACTCGCGGCGCAGGGCCTGGAGGCGCTTCAGCTCGTCGAGCTCTTGCTGGCGGCGCTCGGCCATCAGCAATATCTCGTCGCGCACGCGCTTTACCGGCTCGGGCCGGAATAAAAATTTGTTGCTCAGTCGTTTAAATTCTTTGCGCTTGATGTGTTCCAGGCCCGCGTAGATGCCGTTGATTTCCCGAAAAATCAACGCCTCAAACGACATATACACCAGCAGAAAGCACGCCGCCACCGTGATGCCGCCCGCCAAAAACGCCTCGCGTTGGGGCAGCCCGGGCACCACCAGCGCGCAGGCCGTGAGCACGCCCGCCACCAGCAGCGCGATGAGGATGGCAATGGTGCGGGAAGAGAAATTCATTCAACAATTAACATTTATCATTTAACAATCAGAGCGTTGCAGTAGTGGCCCTGCGGGAAGAAGCCGCTTAGCAATGGCTAGCCGGCGGCTGCCAAATTACCAAAATAGCTGTGCCCACCCGTTAAATGATAATTGATAAATGTTAAATAAAATCAGTCCGCGTTGAACTTGTAGCCCACCCCTTTGATGGTCTGGATGTGGTGGTCGCCCACTTTTTCGCGCACCTTGCGCACGTGCACGTCCACGGTGCGGGCCAGCACGAACACGTCGTTGCCCCAGATGTTCTGGAGCAACTCTTCGCGGTTGAACACCTTATGGGGTGCGGCGGCCAGGAAGGCCAGCAACTCGAATTCTTTCTTGGGCAGCGTGATTTTCTTGCCCTCTTGGTACACGGCGAAGCCGGTGCGGTCGATGCGCAAGCCGTTGATTTCAATGGTTTCGACGGCGGCGTGGGGGTCGTGGTCGCGGCGCTTGTGGGCCCCCAGGCGGCTGAGCAAGGCCCGGGGCTTGATGGGCTTAGCGATGAAGTCGTCGGCCCCGGCCTCAAAGGCGGCCACCTCGGAAAATTCCTCGGCGCGGGCCGTCAAGAACAGAATGTACGTGTCCTTGAAGCGGGGCTGCTCGCGCAGCAGACGGCAAGTAGCGATGCCGTCGAGGTGGGGCATCATCACATCGAGCAATACGATGTCGGGGCCGAACGTGGCGGCCACTTCCAGGGCCTGGCGGCCGTCGCCGGCGGAGGCGGTGAGGTAGCCTTCTTTGCGGAGGTTGAACTCTAATAGCTCCACGATGTCTGGGTCGTCGTCGACCACCAGGACTTTGTAAACGGAGGGTTTCGCAGTGCTCATGGCGCGGGGGTAAGGTGGAACCGATGTTGCCGCAAAATTACCGCCGCGCCGCGCCCGGTCCGTGTTACGTTTGTGTGACGCGAACGGGGGCCCTATGCCGAACTACTCCACCAGGTTCAGCCGGCTGCGCAGGCCCCGGTACTGGTACATGTCCACCTTCACCGAGCCCACCACCATCTCGGCCTGGAACAGCACCGGAATCTTGTTGCGGTCGTCAGAGAGGTACACCGAAACGGCGTTTTCGCCCTTGAAAACTTTGTTGTTGGGCATTTTGGGCACTAGCTTGAATACGCGCACCGTGCCGGCCTTGGTTTCCACGGTTTCGCGGCCCCGGTACACCACTTCGAGCAGGAAATTATCGCCGTCGAAGTAAGCGGGCATCCGTACGGTTTCGCCCACGCGCATGTGTTCGAGGTTGAGGGTGCGCAGGTAATAAAAACCGCTCACCAGCTCCAGGCAGTTGTTGGCCACCTTCACCGAGGTGCGGGTGGGGTTGTCCTTGTTGTGGTCCTGCACGTCGGCCACGTCGTGAATCTGGTCGAAGTCAACGGTTTCCTTCTTGTGGTAGCCTTTCTCGGTGATGTCGCGCTGGGCCCGCAGCGGCAAGATGCTGGCCGTATCGATGTAGGCCCGCCACTGGTCGCGAATGTGCAGAAAGAAGTCAAACGAGCCGGTGGTGCGCCCGCTCACGGTAGCCTTGTAGCAGGGGCGGTCGGCCATGCGCTCCAGGGCCCCGCTGGTTTCCACGGTGGCTTCGGCGGCGTTGAGCAGGCCGTAATGCACCTTGTAGTTGATGACTTCGCCGCGCCCGAAGCTCGACTGTGGCAGGTAGCGCACGGCCTCGCCGGGCCCCGTGGCCGACTGGGCAGCCAGAAGCAGGAAAGCAAGCGGAATAGCGTAAATCCAGCGGCGCATAGGGAGAACGAATAAGCGAAATTAAGCGGTAAATAGCGGTCTGCGCCAGACAAATGCAGTGCCATCCCCAAAGGCAAAAATGCAAAAAAGCCCCCTGCGGCTAGCAGCGGGCTTTTTGGTAACGTTGGAATTTGAGGGTTGAAGGTTGGTTTTTGAATTAAGCTAAAAAGATCAACGCTTAATTCAAAAACCAACCAATACGACTCAAATTTTCTACAGCGTGTCGTCGCCGTCTTCGGGGCCGCTCATGTCCACCGGAATCACGGCGTCGTCGCCCTTGGCCATGGCGCGAATTTTGGCTTCGATTTCGTCGGCCAGTTCGGGGTTGTCGAGTAGCAGGGTTTTCACGGCTTCGCGGCCCTGGCCAATTTTGGTTTCGCCGTAGTTGAACCACGAGCCCGACTTGCCGATGATGCCCATATCGACGCCCAAGTCCACAATCTCGCCCACTTTGCTGATGCCCTGGCCGTATATGATGTCAAACTCGACCACTTTAAAGGGCGGCGCGACCTTGTTTTTCACCACTTTTACCTTGGTGCGGTTGCCGGTCACGTTGTCCTTGTCTTCCTTGATCTGGCCGATGCGGCGGATGTCGAGGCGCACCGAGGCGTAGAATTTCAGGGCGTTGCCGCCAGTCGTGGTTTCGGGCGAGCCGAACATGACACCAATTTTTTCGCGCAACTGGTTGATGAACACGCAGCAGCAGCCGGTCTTGTTGATGGTGCCGGTGAGCTTGCGCAGGGCCTGGCTCATGAGGCGGGCGTGGAGGCCCACTTTCGAGTCGCCCATGTCGCCTTCCAGCTCGCCTTTCGGCACGAGGGCGGCCACGGAGTCAATGACAATAATGTCAATCGCCCCGGAAGAAATTAGCTGGTCGGCGATTTCCAGCGCTTGCTCGCCGTTGTCGGGCTGGGCGATGAGCAGGTTGGTCGTATCAATGCCCAGCTTCTCGGCATACGATTTATCGAAAGCGTGCTCGGCGTCGATGAAAGCGGCCATGCCGCCTTTTTTCTGCGCTTCGGCAATCATGTGCATGGTCAGGGTCGTCTTGCCCGACGACTCAGGGCCGTAGATTTCTACCACCCGGCCGCGCGGCACACCACCGATGCCCAGGGCAATGTCGAGGCTGAGCGAGCCGGTGCTAATGCTCGGAATGTTGTCCACCTTGTTGTCGGAGAGCTTCATCACCGTGCCTTTGCCATAGGCTTTGTCCAGCTTGTCGAGGGTGAGCTGGAGGGCCTTCATCTTCTCGGCGGCGACGTTCACTTCGCCTTTCTCGGCCTTGTCGGGTTTATCGACTTTTTCGGCTTTGGGGGCCTTAGAGGTTGCAAATGCCATGGGGGAGGAGTTGGAAAAAAGGAATTACGTTTGGGTAAAGTTACGGCGTTTTGGCGGGTTATTCCCGGCCGATATACACAAACCGAGGCTTGCGATACGGCTGTTTTTGGGCGGCTTTTTCTAACACGGGGGCCCCGGGTTTTGTGCCATTGGCATTGGAAATATATGAGGAATTTTCTAAGAATTTTAGTAGCCATTGGGGCCGTGCTGGTTACGGCAAGCGAAGCGCGGGCGCAGCTGGATAACCGGGCGTTTACCAGCCCAAATCCAGGCGTAAACCGTCAAACCAGATACGCTGAAGATCCTGAATCTGGAGAAAGGTGGCATTACAACACCGGCTTAAAAGATACTATTACAACAGTTGACAATCCTCCCCAGGCCGGCGACCTGCGCCTGTCCCTCAACGCCTTCACCTTTTTCAAAGACAACGAATACTTCAACGACATCGTGGAGGGCTACACGCTGTTCGGCACGCAGTTCAATCCGCAGCTCGTGTATTATCCTACCAAGGAGCTGCGCCTCGAAGCCGGCGTTTTTCTGTGGAAAGACTTTGGCAACCCGTTGCTGAAGCAGGTGCGCCCCACCTACCGCGCTACCTGGACGCACGGCAACAACCAGTTCATTTTCGGCAACATCCGCCCTAACCTCAACCACGACTACATCGAGCCGCTGCTTGATTTTGAGCGGGTGATATTGAAGCCGTTGGAGGAAGGCTTGCAGTACCGGCTGAACGCCAAGCGGGTGTCGCTGGACTTGTGGGTGGACTGGCTGCGGCAGGAATACGCCGGCGTGAGCTACCAGGAGCAGATTGCCGGGGGCATCAGCAGCAGCTTCCACGTGACGGGCCCTGATCGCCGGGTGCAGGTTTCCATTCCCTTTCAATTTACGGCCCAGCACCACGGCGGACAGATTGATACGCTGCACGCGCCCATCCAAACGCTGTTCAACTACGCTACGGGCGTGGTAGCACGGGTGCCGCTGAGCAGCCGCGGCGCGGCCCTGCGGCTGAACGCCTACGCCGTGGCGTTCGACGACCACTCCACGGTGTTCCGGCTGCCCTACACCGGCGGCAACGGGCTCTACTTCAACGGCACCCTCGAAACCCGCTACGTGGACGTGATGGCGAGCTTCTGGCGGGGCCACGATTTCTACGCGCCGCTGGGGGGTAATTATTACCAATCCATCGCCTCGCGCTACGGCACGCCCGGCTACACCGACGCCGAGCGCCGGCTGCTGCTGCTGCGCCTGCTGCGCGACTTCCGCATCTCCGACGCGGCGGCCCTCACGATGCGTGTGGAGCCGGTGTACGACTTCAACCGCCAGCTGCTGGACTTCTCGTTTGGGTTCTATTTGAATTTCCGGCAGGAATGGCTGCTGGGCAACGTGGGCCGGCGCGTGCGCGTGGGGCAATAAGCGCCCATCCGAACAGGCTAGGGCGTTGTCATTCCAACGCAGAAGGAATCTGAGCACTGTTGTCCGGTTTCGCCCAGATTTCTCCTGCGTCGGAATGACAAGGCACCATTCGGATAGCTACCAAGCGACGCCCCGTAAGGCAAAACGCAGTGCATCCGCCCCGCGGGGCTGCCCCGTGAAGCAGATACGGTAATTTCCGGGCTGCGGGGCGGCCCCGCGAAGCGAACGCACTGCATTCTGCCTTGCGGGGCCGCCCCGCAGCCCGGAAAACATGCCGTCTACCTCGCGGGGCGGCCCTGCGGGGCGGATGCAAACGCAGGAGGGCTCAAGTGACTTCCCCCGTGCGCTCCTGCACAAAGCGGCGGATGTTGCCTATCTCATCGGAGTGGCGGAACCAGGCGAAGCGGACGGGCGGCGTTTCGGACCGAAAGCCGGCGGCCAGCGCCACGGCCTGCGCCCGCACGTTATCGGCAAAGCAACGGATGAGCAGCCGCCGCGCCCGCACGGCCCCAAACCCAAACCGGCACACGGCGGCCAGGGCCTCGCGCGCATACCCTTGGCCCTCGGCTTCCGCCGCCAGGTAATACCCGATTTCGGCTTGGCCGCCCGACTGGGGCATGAGGCAGATGTCGCCGAGGTAGGCCCCGGTGGCGCGGTGCCAGATGCCCAGCACGTAAAACCGCCCGCTGTGCCAATCGGCGCTGAAGCCGGCGATGGCCGCGGGGGCCGCCGCCGCGGTGGGCACCGCCCGCAGGCGGTCGGGAAAGGAAGCGTGCAGCCGGTCGCGGTTTTGGTGCAGCAAGGCGAAAAACGCGTCGGCATCGACCGGCTCGTAGGGGCGCAGCAGCAGGCGTTGGGTAAGCAGGGGCGTGCGCAGAAGCGGCATAGGGGCAACAAGTTGAATCAAAAATTGAGAATTAAAAATGAGGCGACTGGACCGGCAGAATAACAGCCGCGTCCAATCGCCCCATTTTTCAATTTATAACTGCTGCTACGCGGTTGGCGCGGGGCTCTGCCCCGTGCCGGCTACGCACGGGCCTAGGGCCCGCCCCCTAAAACGACGCTTGTACCAACCGTTCAACGATTGCGGGCCGGAGGCCCGCTACAACGAGGCACGGGGCAGAGCCCCGCGCCAACTGTGGCCTCCAGTCGCCCCATTTTTAATTCTCAATTTTTAATTTAAAACTCAACCTACTGCCCCGCGTACTGCCGGGGGCTGCCCAGCATGTGCTGGGTGCGCATCACGTTCACTTGGCGGGCGGCTTCGTTGAAGAATTCGAGGCGGCGGATGAGCATTTCCTTGGTCAGCACACGGCCTTCGGGGGTTTGCATCAGGGCCCGCTTGTCGGCCAGGATTTGCTGGATGGCGGCCAGGGCCGGGCCCTCGTGCTGCATCAGCTGCTGCTGAAACTCGGCCAGCCGCGCCACGCCTTCGCTCGCGAGTCGGAAGTGCTCGCCGGCTCCTTGGTTCAGTACTTCGCACAGCACGTACACCTCAATGGGCAGGCTGGTTTCCAGGGCCGTAGCGCGCAAATCAAGCCCTGCGGCCAGCGCGTCGAGGATAATGCGCAGGTTGCGCTCAAATTGCTGGTAGTAGGCTTGGGCTTCCATGTTTTTGGTGCTTGGTTGGTGGTGCTTGGTACTTGGTTCGTAGAGCCCCTTGTCATTGCGAGGAGGCACAACGAAGCAATCTTTCCTTCGGCTTGCGTCACTAATCAGGCGGCGCGAACGGAAGGGAAGATTGCCGCGCTCCACTTCGTTGCGCTCGCAATGACGATAGGGCCCCCAGCAACCAGGAGCCAAGCATTACAATAATTCTTTAACAATCTGCTCTACCGTCACGCCTTCGGCCTCGGCTTTGAAATTGCGCACCAGGCGGTGGCGCAAAATGGGTAGGGCCACGGCCCGCACGTCCTCGATGTCGGGCGAGTACTTGCCGCTGATGAGGGCGTTGCACTTGGCCGCCACCACCAGGTACTGTGAAGCGCGGGGCCCCGCGCCCCACTCCAGTAGCTGCTGGGCGCGGGGGGCGGCTCGCTCGCCGTTGGGGCGGGTTTTGTGGACGAGGCCTACGGCGTATTCCACCACGTTGTCGGCCACGGGCACGCGGCGCACCAGGGCCTGGTAGGCCTGAATTTCGGCGGCCGTCAGCACCTTGTCCACGGTCAGCTGGCGGTCGGTGGTGGTGTTTTTGACGATGTTCAATTCCTCGGCGTAGCTGGGGTAGCCCAGCTGCACGTTGAACATGAAGCGGTCGAGCTGGGCCTCGGGCAACGGGTAAGTGCCTTCCTGCTCGATGGGATTTTGGGTAGCCAGCACGAAAAATGGCCGCGCCAGCAGGTAGCGCTGCCCGGCCACGGTCACGGCGTATTCCTGCATGCTTTCGAGCAGCGCGGCCTGGGTTTTGGGCGGCGTGCGGTTGATTTCGTCGGCCAGCACCAGGTTGGCGAAGATGGGGCCCTTCACGAACTGAAACTCGCGCTGTTGGTTCAGCGTCTCCGAGCCCACGATGTCGCTGGGCATCAGGTCGGGCGTGAACTGGATGCGGTTAAACGACAAGTCTAGCGCGTCAGCGATGGTCTGAATGAGCAAGGTTTTGGCCAAGCCGGGCACGCCCACCAGCAAGCAATGGCCCTGGGCAAACACGGCCGTCAGCACCAGCCGCACCACCTCGTCCTGCCCCACGATGACCTTGCCAATTTCACGGCGCAGCGCCTGGTAGTGGGCCGCGAGGGCGTCGGCGGCGTCTTTGTCGTTCATCTAGTTGAGCTATTAGCTGTCAGCTGATGGCTGTTAGCTTTTCGACGTTTGGATACTAATTGTTGGGTAGCGCGCACCGTTGCAAAAAAGCTAACAGCTATCAGCTAAAACTCAAAGCTCCGCGTCCAGCACCTTGCACTGGGCATATTCGGGGGCCACTTCGAGGTACACTGTGCCGCGGTTTTTCACGAACCACTCGTCCAGGGCCTTGCTTTTCTTCTCGTTGAGGGCCGCGGTGGCAATTTTTTGGTAATCGTCGTTGAGGTTGGCCTGATGGGGCGCGGTGTTCGATTTCAGCCACAGAATGCGCATGGCTTCCTTGCCGTCGTCGGTGCGGTAGGGCAGGGGCGAGGTAATGTGGCCCACCTTCATGGTGTCGATGGTGAAGAAAATGGCCGGGTCGAGCTTGTCGAGCGGCAGGCGCGAGCCGCCGTCCTGGCGGTTCTGGAGCAGGCCCCCGTTGGCGCTGGTAGGCTTGTCGCTGGAGTTGTCCTTGGCTGCCTTCGCGAAGCTGATGCTGTCGGACAGAATCTGGGTGCGCAGGCGGGCGAGCTTCTTGGCCGAGGCGCTGGCATCGGCCGTGCCCGTAACCGGCTTCAGCAAGATGTGGCGCGTCGAGTAGCTGTCGCCCTTGCGCTCAATGAATTGGATGAGGTGGAAACCGAACTGCGACTGCACCACCGGCGACATTTGCCCCGGCTCCAGCTTGCGCGAGGCCGCCTCGTACTCGGGCACCAGCTCGCCGCGCTTGAAAAAGCCCAGCAGGCCCCCCTGAGCGGCCGAGCCGGGGTCTTCCGAATACTTTTTGGCCAGCTCCTCGAAGCTGGCCCCGGCCAGCACCTGGGCCCGCAGGTCGTTGAGCTTGGCAATGGCGGCCTGCTTGGCCTGCTCGTTCACCTGGGCCGGCACCACAATTTGGCCCACTTCCACCTCGGTGGAGTAGTAGGGCAGGCTGTCTTTGGGAATTTTGTTGAAGTATTGGTTGACTTCGCGGGGCGTCACGGCCAGCTTGCCGGTGATGGTTTCCTGCATTTTCTGCTGCACCAGCTGCTCCTTCACCTGGGGCCGTAGGTCGTCTTTCAGGGCCTTCGCCGATTTGTTGTACAGCTCTTCCAGCTTCTTTTCCGATCCCACTTGCTGCACGAAATAGGCCATGCGGCGGTCCAGCTCGCCGCTCACCTGCACATCGGTCACGGTCACGGAGTCCACGTCGGCGCGGGCCAGCATCAGCTTATTCAGCACCAAGCTCTGCAAAATTTTGCAACGCAGGTCGGGGGGCAGCGCTTTGCCTTCCGCGCGGGCTACTTCCTGGGCATAGATATTTTCCACGTCGGAGCGCAACACGATCTGGTTATCCACCTTCACGATGATGCCGTCGATTAGCTCCTGGCCCTTGGGCCGCCCCACGCCCAGCTGGGCCTGCGCTACGGGCGCGGACCCCAGCAACAGGGCCAGGGCGCACAGCCCCGCCGCCACGACCCGATTCAATTGGTTGCGCATACTGATGATTATTTCGATAAGAATAACGGTTGACACCGAACTGCAAAGCTACCGCCGCCCGCGTTGCCCAGCCCGGTAACGTCAAAACCGGCCCGTAAATTTCAACACAAATCGGCCCACGGCAACAAAAAGAGCCCGGGGCCCTCCCATTGGTTGCACACCGCCTGGCAGCCAAAAGCCCCGGCCAGCAGGCCAGGGCTTGGATAAAAATTGTAATTTAAAAAAATAACGCGCAGATAGCCAGAAAGTTATTTGACAATTAGCTTGTCCACTTCGCCTTGGTTCACCTGCACGGGGTATTGCTGACGCAGCTGGGCAATCCATTCTTTCTCCAAATAATTCTGGTAATCGCTGGTGGCCTGGCCCCGGGCGTCAGCCAGGACCTTGGGGCCGGCGGTCAGCTGCCTTTCGATGATAACGGCGTAGTAGCGGCCGTCGAGTTGGGTAGTGTAGTTGCCGGGGGTGCTGGCCAAGAACTGGTCCACGGCCTTGCTGTCGCCTTTCTGAAAGCTGCGCTGCTGGATTTGCACCGCCAGCGGGTTTTTGGCATTAAAGCGCTGCTCGATGGTTGCCGGGTTGCGGGTTGAGCCGCTCAGGTAAAGGGCGTCGGCCGCGGGCTGTCGGGGCTGCTTGCCCCCGCTCATCGACGCTACGCGGCCGGCCGCAACGCCTTTTCCGGCTAAATAAGCTTGCACGCGCGCCGTGCGCTGCTGCGCCAGCAGGGCAGCGACTTTAGTTTTGGCCGGGCTGTTGACGACTATTTTTAGGGTGGAGTCGGTAGCCATTTGCTTGGCCAGGGCTTCCAGCGCGGTGGTGCTGGCCGGCAGTAGAGTGGCCGTTCGGGGCTGAAAGCTCACGCTGGTCGGCACACCTTGGGCGGTTGGCATCGATGCCACAACGCCGGTAAACACGGCGCTACCCGCCGGGGCCCGCCGGTTGATGGGCCGGGCCGGACGGGTGAAAAACTGCTTCACTTCGTCGCGCAGCGCCGGCGTGGCCGCGCTCACCACGGTGGCCTGCACGCGGGGCCCCCACTGGTACTTATCCTGATTGGCGGCGAAGAATTTTTTCAGCCCTACAGTGTCTTCAATCGCCTTGCTCCACACCTTCTCGTCCATCAGCTGGAACAACAGGATGCCGTCGCGGTATTCCTTGGCCAGCATGCGGTAGTCCTCGTATTTGGTGTCCAGCGAGTTCTTTTCGAAATCGGTCAGGCGCTGGTCCACGTATTGGTCGTAGAGCTGCTCCATCACAAAAGCCGGTTGGGCCCCCGGGCGTGGGCGCTGGTTCTGGGCCACGTATTGCAGAAAATCCTTCACGAAGTAAGGCTGCTGCTTGATGGTGAACAGCACCAGGTTGTCGGCAGCGTTGGTTTTGCTCTTCTTTTGATCGACGGGCGCGGTGGGGGCCGTGTAGCGGAAACGGCCCGCCACCAGGGCCGTGTCGGCCCGACCGAAGGCCTGAGCCTTAGCCGCCGGAATCTCCATGAACTGGTCTTCTTGGCGGATGCGCTTGAGGAAGGCCGTCCGGTTCAACTCCGAGCGCGAGTCTTTGGCCACCTTACTTTTTAGCGTGGGCTCCAGGGCCGCGAAAGTAGGTACGGGCTGCTTCTCCAACAGCTTGATGATGTGCCAGCCGTAGGGCGTCTGCACGGGCGGGGCGATGTCGCCGGGCTTTTGCAGCCGGAACGCCACCGCCTCGAACGACGGAATCATGCGGCCGGTGCCGAAGGGCGGTAGCTCGCCGCCGTTGGCGGCCGAGCCAGCGTCTTCCGAAAACTGCGCCACGAGCTTGTCCCAATTCTCGCCTTTGCGCAGGCGGGCGTACAGTTCGCCGATTTTCTTCCGTGCCATCACCGAATCGGCGGCCGGGGCGTGCGCATTCACGCGCACCATCAGGTGGGCCACCTTGATTTCTCCCTGGGCCGCCCGCCGGTCGTTCACCTTGATGAGGTGGTAGCCGAAGCGCGTGCGCACCGGGGACGACACCTGCCCAACGGGTGTTTTGTAGGCGGCCGTCTCGAACGGGTACACCATCTGCAGGGCCGTGAAGTAGCCCAGGCTGCCGCCGTTTTCCTTGGCCGATGGGTCTTCGCTCTGCTGCCGGGCCAAGGTGCCGAAGTCGGCCCCGCCCAGCACCTGTTGCCGCAAGGCCATTATTTTCTGGTAGGCGGCCAGCGTATCCGCGGGGGCCGCGTCGGGGGCTACCCGCACCAGGATGTGGGCGGCGCTCACCTCCTGGCCCATGCGGTCGTAGGCCTCGTGCACGAGCTGGTCGGTCACGCTTTTCTCCGTGAGGTAGGGCTGAGCCAGCTGCTGGCGGTAGCCGTCCAGCTCGCGCTTGAAGGCCTGGGTGGTGTCGAAGCCGCGGCGCTCGGCCTCCAGCACCTTCAGCCGGAAGTTGGTGTACAGATCCAGGTACTCGGCCACGCTCGGGCGGGTGCCGTAGTCGGCGGCCGTCGCGTTGTTTTTGCGGTACACATAGGCAAACTCGCTGGCCGGCACCGCCACCGGGCCTAAGGTTTCGACGGCCGGGCCGGGGCCGGCCGAAGCGGCTGCGCCCTGGGGTTTGGTGGCCTGGCAACCCGCCAGGAACAGCACGGCGGCCGCGCCGACGTGCAAAAAACGTTTGTGCATGGAGGAAAGAAAAGAAATCAGCCGGGTGGCCCGGCCCGCTCAACGCCGGACGGACCCGGCACCGGACGGCGAAATTAGCTAATTTCCAGGCGATGCGGGCCGGAGCCCGGGCCCCGGTGGCTTCACGCCAAGTGCTTGCTTAAATGACAGACGGTGTGGTGGTCGCGGGTGAAAAACTCTACCCGGTCCATCAGCCGGTTCACCAGGGCCATGCCCGTGCCGCCCTTGCGGCCCTGCCGGATGTACTCGTGCAGGTCGGGGGCCGTGTGGGGCGCGGGCAAGAAAATGGTGTCGCCGTAATCGGCAATTTCCACGTTCAGGTCGTGGTCTTCCACCACTAGCTGCAGGTCGATGTACTGGCGCTCGTCTTCGCCATTGGCGTGGATGATGAAGTTGGCCACTACTTCGTCCACGGCCAGCACCACTTGGTTGATCAGCAGCTCGGGCAGGGCCCGGCGGGCCAGAAAAGCCCGCACGAAGTCGCGCACCTGTTGCAGGTTGCGGCGCGAACACTCAATGCGGAGCACGTCTTTCATTACGTAGGAGCTATACTATTTGCTAGCGTCGTTGGTCGGTGACCGTCGATTTGGCCACCAAGTGTGCGCGCCCATTAGCTGGGCCCGAAGCAGGAGTAGTTACGCGGCCACGGCTTCGGCCTGGGTCGGCACGATGGTCATCAAAGAATCAAGCCCCAGGATTTCGAACACATTGAATACTTTTTCCTGCATATTGAAAAACACCAGCTTTACGTTGTTGTCCTGGAGCCGCTGCAAATGCGAGATAAATACCCCGAGGCCTGCCGACGAAATATAGCTGAGCTTGGCGCAGTCAACGAGCACTTTGCGGTAGGTAAGGAGTTCGGGTTTGACGAGTTCGGAGTCGAGCAGAACGGCCGAACTAGCGTCCAGCTCGCCGTCGAGGGTGAGCAATAAAGAATCAGCCGAGGGTTGAGCAGTTACTTTCATAATGAGGCCGATACGTTAGGTCGCCGGTTCGGGTTGGACGGCTTTGAATTTAATGACCAGCAAGGTCTGGTCGTCGTGGATGGGCTGGCCGGTGGTGAAGGTGTTCAGGTCGTTCAAAATGAACTGCTTGATGGCGTCGGCGTCTTGGTAGTAGCACTCTTCCAGGCGCTGCTTGAGGCGGTCTTCGCCGTATTCTTCCTGCCCCGCCCCGCGGGCTTCCACGATGCCGTCGGTGTACACCACCATCACGTCGCCGGGGCCGTAGTCGTAAAACTGGTTGCTGATGTGCTTTTCGTAGCCCTCGTTGCGGATGATGCCCAGCCCCAGGCCCGTCGATTGGAAGTAGAACACCTCCTCGCGCAGGGCATGGTAGTACAACGTATGGCAGTGCCCGGCGCGGGCAAACATGAAGCCGCCCTGCTCGTAGTCGATGATGTAGAGCGAAGACGTGATGAACGACGACCGTTCCAGGCAGTGGGCCAGGGCGGTGTTGGCCTGCGCCATGAAGCGGCTGGGCACCGGAAACTGGTCGCGCTCGTTGCGGGCCAGCGGGTTGCTCTGCATCAGGGCGTGGAAGATGCCCTTCATCTGGGCCATGTGGAAGGCGGCGGTCACGCCCTTGCCGCTCACATCGCCGATGATCACGGCCAGTCGTCGGCCCGGTAGCAGCAGAAAATCGTAGAAGTCGCCCCCCACTTCCTTGGCCGCCAGCGAGTGCGAGCTGATCTCAAACCAGTCGTCGGTGGGTAATTTTTTTGGAATCAGGCTGTCCTGTACTTCAGAAGCAATTTTTAGCTCTTCCTGGGTGCGCTGGTTTTCGAGGGAAGTGCGCACCAACGCCAGGTTTTCGATGCTAAGCACGGCCTGGCCGGTGAAGGTTTGTAGCACCAGCAGGTCTTCGCGCTCGAAGGCGTGGGGCGCTGCTTTCAACAGATAAAGTACACCGTAGTCGAACCGCAGCCCGCGCAAGGGCAGCTGCATCAGCGAACGGAAGGTAACCGGGGAACCTGCAAAATTAAGGTGCAGGCTCAGGTCGTTGGTGATCAGCTCGTCCGCGTCGCTGGGCGGCACAGCGTGCAGCCCAGCCCGCAGCGCATCGGCTTGGGCGGGGGCCAAGTTGTAGTACTGCGTGGCATTGGCCGCGCCGATGCTGGCGTGGCTGGGGTCGAGGTCGAGCCAGGCGGCGTCGGCCCGGGCGGTTTGCACCGCTGTTTCGAGCAGGATGTGGTAGATCTCGGCCGAGGTTCGCCCGTGCTGCACGATTTGCACCAAGCGTTGCAGGCTCTGGATTTCGCCGCGCCGCGGCAGGGAAGCGACGGCCGCGGCCGGCTTCCGTAAAAACAAAACTGCCAACACCACCAGCACGCCCAGATCGGCAACCAGTACCCACCCGGCCGGCCACGGCAGCGGCCCGGCCCCAAAGGCCCCCAAAAGAGCGGCTGCGGCCAAACCGCCGCTGAGCAGCGCAAGCAAAAAACCTATAAAAACCAGCGGATGACGCACAGATGAAGCGAAGGGCAATGCAAACTTAAGCAGGCCGGCACATTTGACCGAAGGCGCGGCCGGCGCGCAAGATACCACGCCAGGGCCGCAACCACCGGGAACGCCCGCACTCGCTAGCGGCTGCTGTAGTTGGGGGCCTCGCGGGTAATCTGCACGTCGTGGGGGTGGCTCTCGCGCAGGCCGGCCCCGGTGATGCGCACGAACCGCGCCGCTTGCAGGGCGGGCAGGTCGGGGGCCCCCACGTAGCCCATGCCGGCGCGCAGGCCCCCGGCAAGCTGGTAGATAATCTCGCTCACCGCCCCTTTGAACGGCACGCGGCCCACGATGCCCTCGGGCACGAGCTTCTTCACGTCGTCCTCGGCGGCCTGGAAGTAGCGGTCCTTGCTGCCGTCTTCCATGGCTTCCACCGAGCCCATGCCGCGATAGTTCTTGTATTTGCGACCTTCGTAAATGATGAGCTGGCCCGGCGACTCCTCGGTGCCGGCCAGCAGCGAGCCCACCATCACGGCGGCCGCGCCCCCGGCCAGGGCCTTCACGATGTCGCCCGAAAATTTGATGCCACCGTCGGCCACCAGCGGAATGCCGGTGCCTTCCAGCCCGCGCGCCGCTTCCAGCACCGCCGAGAGCTGCGGCACGCCGATGCCGGCGATGATGCGCGTGGTGCAGATGCTGCCCGGTCCCACGCCCACCTTCACGCAGTCGGCCCCGGCGTCGGCCAGGGCGCGGGCCCCCTCGGCGGTGGCCACGTTGCCGGCCATCACGTCGAGGTCGGGGTAGGCGGCTTTGATTTGCCGCACGGCGTCGAGCACGCCCTTCGAGTGGCCGTGGGCCGTGTCGAGGCTTACCAGGTCCACGCCCGCTTCCACGAGGGCGGCCACGCGCTGGAGCAGGTCGGGCGTCACGCCCACGGCGGCCCCCACGCGCAGGCGTCCCTGGCCGTCTTTGCTGGCCTGGGGCGAGCGGCGGCGCTTGCGGATATCCTTGTACGTCATCAGGCCGGCGAGGCGGCCGTCGGTGTCCACGAGCGGCAGCTTGTCCACTTTGCTGTCTTGGAGCAGGGCTTCGGCCGCGATTTGGTCGATGCCGGCGGGGGCCGTCACGAGGCGGGCCAGCGGCACCATCACCGTGGTCACGGGCAAGGTCAGGTCGCGCTCGAAGCGCAGGTCGCGGCTGGTGAGGATGCCTTGCAGGCGGCGCTCGCCGTCCACCACCGGAATGCCGCCGATGCTGTGGTGGCGCATCAGGTGCTTGGCGTCGGCGAGGGTGGCGGTGGGCAGCAGCGTGAACGGGTCCTGGATCAGGGCCGACTCGCTGCGCTTGACGCGCCGCACCTGCTCGGCCTGCTTGCCGATGCTCATGTTTTTGTGGATGATGCCGAGGCCGCCTTCCTGGGCCAGGGCGATGGCCATGTCGGCTTCGGTCACGGTGTCCATCGCCGCCGAAATCAGCGGAATCTGGAGGCGGATGCGGGCGGTGAGCTGGGTGCCGGGGTCGCAGTCGCGGGGGAGCACCTCGGAGTACGCCGGCAGCAGCAGTACGTCGTCGTAGGTGAGGGCTTCGAAAGCAATCTTGGAAGCGAGGGCGGCAGAATCGGCCATGTGCAAAAGGATTTTGAGGGAAAACCTATTGCAGGGCAAAGTTACAGCGGGAAGTTGGAACGGGCCGGAAAAAGAAATGCCCCGCCGGAGCGGACTCGTTTTTACTTAAAACTCGGCCTGTCTTGTTCCAGATGTGATAATATCCCTTCTCACCGGGCTGATGGGGCCCGACGGGCAGGGGTGCCACGCTAAAAAAGCCCTCCCGCCTGCACGGCCGGGAGGGCTTTTGAAATTTCGGTAAGGACCAGTCGATGAGCCGGGCTTTTTGTCGGGGCGCGGTAGGTGATTATACTTGCTCGATGTCCATTTGCTTAAGCAGTCCATCTTGAATGGTGTAGATGTGCTTCACCGGGCCATCGAACAACAACTGCCCCTGCATGTCCTTCACCACTTGGTGAACGGCAACTTCCAGCTTGCCATCTGCTCGTTCCCGAACGTCAGTCGGCTCGACGTGCGGATTTAACTCCTGCCACTGCCGTAGCCAGTAGTCCTGTACCTCGTCGTGGCCGGTTGCATAGTCGCCCTCCCACGCCCTCGACCAGCGCACCTGCGGGTGGAACGTAGTCAGCACGGCTGGAATGTCGCGGGCATTGAAAGCGGCGTATGCTTTTTGAATTAGGTCTTGATGCTGCGCCATGATAAAGCCGGGATGGTGTAGGTGAAGGAAAAGAAGTGGAAAGGAAAGTGTTATGGACCAGAATTCGCCGCTAGCAGTCGGGTTGCACGGCGGGCCGCAGTTGAGCGGCCTTATATCTGGAAAAATCAACTATTCAACCGCTAAGCAATCTGCTTATTGTGCTGGCTGTTCTATTTAGCCAGCGCAAAACAATTCGCCCCTCTGGCCGTCTTACACACTCGGTATTTTCAACCTTTGCAAAAACTGATTCATGCCCAATACTCCCAAAAACTGGTTCATCACCGGGGCCTCTTCCGGCTTCGGCGAGTCGCTGGCGCAGCTGCTGCTGGCCAAAGGCGACAAAGTGGCGGCCACCTTCCGCCACCAAAAGCAAGCCGATGAATTCACCCAAAAAACCGGCGGCAACGGCAAAGGCATCGTGCTTGACGTGACCGACGCCGCCCGCGTGCCGGGGGCCGTGCAGGAAGCCATTGCCGCCCTGGGCCACCTCGACGTGGTGGTGAACAACGCGGGCTACGGCTCGCTGGGGCCCATCGAAGAAATCGACGAGGCCGAAGTGCAGCGGCAGTTCGACGTGAACGTGTTCGGGGCCCTGCGGGTGCTGCGGGCCGTGCTGCCGCACTTGCGCGAGCGCAAGAGCGGCCACATTCTGAACATCACCAGCATCGGCGGGCTGCGCGCTTTTCCGGGCGTGGGCATCTACAACGGCTCCAAGTTCGCGCTGGAAGGCATCGGCGAGGCGCTTTCCAAAGAAGTGGGGCCCCTGGGCATTCGCGTCACCAACATCGAGCCCAGCGGCTTCCGCACCAAGTGGGCGGGCGAATCGGCCACGTTCACGAAGCCGAAAAACGCCGACTACGACGCCACGGCCGGCAAAAACATGGGCGCCATCCAGGGCTACAGCGGCAACCAGCCCGGCGACCCCGACCGCGCTGCCCAGGCCATGTACGACGTGGTGCAGCTCGAAAACCCGCCCTTGCACCTGCCCCTGGGCGTGGCCGCTGTAAAAGGGGCCCGCGCCAAAATCCAGGAGCTGAGCGCCGACGTGGAGCAATACGCCAGCGTGGGCGAAGCCGCGGATTTTCCGGCCGCGAAGTAGGCGGGAGGATTGGGACGGGCGGCCGGCTTTTTTGCCGGCCGCCCGCTAATCGTTGCGGCATTGAGGAGCCAGCTTGGGAGCGCCGCAAGGGCCCTCGTGCGATTACCGGGCAGCCGGCGAAAAAGCCGGCTGCCCGGGGCCCCGGGCGCTACCGTACCTTCACTCATGCCCTATTCCGACAACGATTACGTAGCCACTTCCTGGGCCCACTTGCAGGAGCTGCTGTTTCACGACACCTGGGATGCGCGCATCGGGCGCTTCCGCTCGCCGTTCGTGTACCGCGGGCAGCGCAGCAAAAACTACCTGCTTACTACCAGCTTGCAGCGCCTGGGTGGCAATTATTTCGAGCTGGAACACCACTTGCTGCGCAACTTCCGCAAGTATGCCCGCGACACGGCGGCCTCGCCAGCGGCCTCGGCCTCGGTGTGGGACTGGCTGGCCCTGGCCCAGCACCACGGCCTGCCCACGCGCCTGCTCGACTGGACGTACTCGCCCTACGTGGCCCTGCACTTTGCCACCGACGACCTCCAGGCCTACCACCAGGACGGCATCATCTGGGCCTTGAACTACGTGAAAGCCGCCGAGCACCTGCCCGATGCCCTGCGCCGGGCCCTGCGCCAAGAGGGCTCCAACGTGTTCACCTCTGAACTGCTGGCCCCGGTGTCGGACAGCCTGCGCAACCTCGAAAGCCTGCAAGCCGAGCCGTTCGTGCTGTTCCTGGAGCCGCCCAGCCTCGACGCCCGCATCGTGCACCAGTACGCCCTGTTTTCGTTGATGAACGACGGCCAAAGCGTGCTGCACGAGTGGCTGGCCCACCACCCCGAGCTGTACTTCCGCGTGGTGGTGCCGGCGGCCCTTAAGTGGGAAGTGCGCGACAAACTCGACCAGGCCAACATCACCGAGCGGGTGCTGCTGCCCGGCCTCGGGGGCCTCTCGCGCTGGCTGCACCGCCACTACTCGCCCCGCAGCGGGGGCCCCAGCAGCAAGTTCATCGGCGACGACGACATGCGGTAGCAACGGGTCGGCGCCCCGGGGTCGGACCCCGGCGGCCCGCCGAAATAGCCCGGCGGTTCGGGCTTTTTAGGCGTTGGGCCGAGCCTTTTGGGCGGAACGCCGCCGAAATAGCCCGGAACGCCGGGGTCGAACCCCGGAGCGCCGCCCAAAAAGCCCGGCGTTTCGGGCTATTTCGGCGGTGGATGGAAGTTTTTGGGCGGCGCGCCGAGGCCGGGCCCCGGCGCGCCGCCCTTGGCCGGCCCTTCGTTACCCCGCGCCCAAGCGCTTTTTGGTCAGCTTGGTGGGGATGTGCTCCATCGGCTTGTCGGGCCAGGGGTGGCGGGGGTAGCGGCCCTTCAAATCCTTGCGCACATCGAAGTAGCCCTTCTCCCAGAAGCTGCGCAGGTCGCGCGTTACCTGGGCCGGGCGGCCCCCGGGTGAGAGTAGGTGCAGCAGTAGCGGCACCCGGCCGTCGGCCACGGTGGGCGTTTCCGTTAGGCCGAACAATTCTTGCAGTTTCACGGCCAGCACGGGCGCGGCGGGGTCGGCGTAATCGAGGGCGATGTGCGAGCCGCTGGGTACTTCGAGGGCGGCGGGCGCGAGGCGGTCCAGGGCCTGGCGCTGGGCCCAACCGCCGGGCAGGCGGGCCAGCAGCGGCTCCGTCAGGTCGAGTCGCTGCACCTGGTCGAGGCTTTTGAGGCCAGTCAGGTGGGTCCCCAGCCACTGCGGCAGTTCGCGCAGCAGCGTCGCGTCGTCAGAAGCGGGCCATTCTTCTTTGGTGCCTGGCTGGTGGTGGTTGGTGCTTGGGAAGAATGCCGGGTCGTTGGTGGTCAATGCTTGGTTGTTGAAGCTTGGGGCCAGGTGGCGGTCGGCCGGCAGCGCGTCGTCAGCCGGCGGGAAGTGAAACCGCAAAAACTCCAGCCGCTGCTGCATCTGCCGGGCCCTCGGCGTCCAGTTCAATTTTGCCAGCCCGGCTTCCTGCAAATACACCAGCAGGGCCCCGGCCACCAGCGCCGCGTCGGGCTGGCCGATGACGGCATCGGCCAGGCGCAGGGCCCCCAGGCGGCGCACTCGGCGGCCGGTTACGCGCTGGGCGGCGGGGTCGTAGCGCACCTCGTCGGTGGTCGTAATCTGTTCCGCGAAGGCCGTTTCCAACTCCTCGCGGCTCACCGGGGCGGCCAAAGCGGCGCGGGGCGCGGCGGCCGTGCCGGCCAAGTGTGCCACGGCGAAGAACTCGGCCTGCGGGTCCACGTCCTCCGTGCGCAGCTCTACGCGCTGGCCGGTGGCGAGGCGCAGGCGGCCATCGGTTTCACGCTGGGCAATGCGGTCGGGGTAAGCCAGGGCCGTGAGCAGGCCAATGGGAGAATGGGTGAATAGGTGAGTAGGTGAATGGTTTTTTTGCCCCTGGCCCTGGCGGCTTTGCAGGTTGCGGGCCACGTCGCGCACGCGCTGCAACGTGGCCGGGTGCAGGGCCAAGCCGGGCAGCGGGGACCTACCGCTAGCCAAGGCTTCGAGGCGTAGGCGCAGGTCGGGCGGGGCGGGGCGGGGGTCGTGGGGCGCGGCCCAGCGCAGCAGGTCACGCTCGGCCAGCAGGGCTGCCAGGGCCGCGGCGGCGGGGCCGTGCCCCAGCGCCTGGCCGCGCACCACGAGGTGGCCCAGGCGCGGCGGCAGGCCCAATTTGGCCAGCTGCCGGCCGTGGGGCGTGGGCTTTAGGAGGGAATTAAAAATTAAAAATTGAGAATTAAAAATGGGCTGTTCAACCCCAGCGTCGGCTGAGGAAACGGCATCAGTCGCCAACTCATTTTTAATTTTTAATTCTTCATTTTTAATTCCCTCCAAAGCACCCAACCGCACCAGCAACTCCTGCGCCTGGGCATAAGCCGCGGCGGGCGGCGCATCCAGCCAGCGTAAATCGGCGGGGTTGGCGGCACCCCACAAAGCCAGTTCCAGGGCCAGGGCGCTGAGGTCGGCGGTCTGGATTTCGGGGGCCCGGTGGGCCGGCAGCTGGTGGTGCTCGGCCTCCGTCCAGAGGCGGTAGCAGGTGCCGGGGGCCAGGCGGCCGGCGCGGCCCCGGCGCTGGTCGGCGGCGGCGCGGGCCACGGGCACGGTTTCGAGGGTGGTGAAGCCGGTGCGCGGCACGAAGCGCGGCACCCGCGCAAAGCCGCCGTCAATCACCACCCGCACGCCTTCGATGGTGAGGCTGGTTTCGGCAATGCTGGTGGCCAGGATGACCTTGCGCCGGCCGGCCCGCGCTGGGCGCAGGGCCGCGTCCTGCACTTCCAGCGGCAGCTCGCCGTGCAGCAGGTGCAGGTCGATGTGGTCGGGCAAGTCGTTGAGGGCCCGGGCGCTGCGCTGCAAGTCGGCCACGCCGGGCAGGAACACCAGCACGTCGCCCTCGGGGTGGGCCCCCAGCGCGGCCCGCACCTGGGCCGGCACCAGGGCGGCCAGCCGCTCGCCGGGCCGGTTGGGCAGGGCCGCGGCCCGGCGCGGGTCGAGGTAGTGCGTGTCAATCGGAAACAAAAAGCCCGCCGACGACACCACCGGCGCGGGCAGCCATTGCCCCAGCCGCTGCGCCTCCAGCGTGGCGCTCATGATGAGAATCCGCAGCTCGGGCCGCAGCACGGCTTGCGCGTCCAGGGCCAGGGCCAGGCCGAGGTCGGCGTTCAGGCTGCGCTCGTGGAACTCGTCGAACACCACGCAGGCCACGCCTTCCAGGGCCGGGTCGTCTTGCAGCATCCGCGTCAGAATGCCTTCGGTGATGACCTCCACGCGGGTGTCCGGGCTCACTTTACTATCGAGCCGCACGCGGTAGCCGATGGTGCGGCCCACGGGCTCGCCCAGCAGCTGGGCCAAGCGGGCGGCGGCCCCGCGCACGGCCAGTTGGCGCGGTTCCAGCACCAGGATTTTATCCTGCGGGGCCCGCCACTCGGCGGCCAGCAGCGCCAGCGGCACCACCGTGGTTTTGCCCGCGCCGGGCGGGGCCTCCAGCACCACGCGGGCGTGGGCGGCCAGGGCGTCCCGCAACGCGGGCAGGGCCGCCACGATGGGCAAATCGGGCAGCGGGGGCAGGCGAAAAGCGTCGGGCAATGGAATCGAACGGGGAAGACAAAAGAAAAATAACGGCCCAGACCGCCTGGGTTTGCTTTCAGCTAGCAGCGGTGGGCCGGATGGACGCTTCCATCGGAGCATCTTTGGCCAGGAACCGGGCCAGGCGCAGGTAGTGGCGGCCGCGCCGGGCCCGGAACACCAGCTTCACCACGAACAGCCACCGCACGGCCGCGGCATGAGCGGGGCTGAAATTTTTCCGCAGAAAGTAGGCGAGCGAAATGTAAAATTCGCGCAGCAGGCCGTAGCCGGGTTGGCTGCTGCGCCCGCCCAGGTGCACAAACTCCGAAGCCGGGGCCACCACTACCTGCCGCCCGGCCTGCCACACGCGCCAGGCCAGGTCTTCCTCTTCGCAATACAAAAAATAATTTTCATCCAGCCCGCCGATGCGCTCGAAAAGGGCAGCGTCGGCAAACATGGCGGCCCCGGTTACCATGTCGGCCGGGTACGGCTGGCGCGCGGCTTGGGCCGGGCGCGGCGGGTGGTAGCCCAGGCCCAGCGCCCGGCACAAGGCCCGGCCCAGCAGCTTGTCGGCCAGCGTGGGGAAAAAGCCGTAGCTCTCCACCCATTCGCCTTCCGGGGTGAACATCTGGGGGGCCGCCAGCCCTACTTCGGGGCGGGCTGCCAGCAAGTTGGCCAGCTCGGTCAGGCAGTCGGTGCGCAACAGCGTGTCGTTGTTGAGCATAAAAACGTGGGCCGGCTGGCTCGTGGCGGCCGCGGTGCGGTAGCCCAGCATGTTGCCCCCCGCAAAACCCAGGTTGGTGGGCGAATAACACAGCTCCACTTCCGCACAGGCGGCCAGCGCCCGCAGCGCAACCCGGTCGGCTTCAGCCGAGGCATTGTCCACCACGATGACTTTGTAAGCGGTGCCGGGCCGGGTATGTTGGCGCAACGACTCCACGCACGCCACCGTGTGGCCCGCGGAGTTGTAGTTGACCAAGACGACTAATATCATGGAAGGAAGCGAAAGTGGAAGCAAGCAAGCCGCAAAGAAAACGGGCCCTCGCCTCAAAATTACGCCCGCCCCGCAGGGGTTCCGTGAGGTTCGCCAAAAACCCTAAACCCGTTGCAACGGCCACAGCTCCACGGCCAGCGGGCCGCCCGCGTGCAGCACCGGGGCCCCGGCCGGCGTGGGCAGGCCGTGCGCTTCGATCAGCGTCGAATCGAATTCGAGCAGCTTGGCGGCCCGCAGCGGCCAGGGCGCGTGGGCGATGCGGCCCCGGTAGAGGCGCGGGCCCCAGGCCGCGTACAGGCAGTAGCGCTCGGTGAGGAAGGCCGCCAGCGAGCCGGGCCCGGCCGGGGGCAGCGGCTCGCCCACGGCCCAGGTGGCGGCGAAGTGCGCCGCCGGGGCCCCGCCGTGGGTGCGGCGGGCAGTGTAGCGCAATTGCCCGGGGGCCGGCCGTGCCAGCTGCATCCGGGCGCGCAAGTAGGGGAGGTGAAAAAACGTGCGGGCGGCCCACACGGCCAGCGCGTTGGTGGCGTCGAGCGACAAAAACCACACGCCGGGCACCCCGTCGAGGTGCACGTAGGTGCGCACGTTCAGCTCCAGAAAAGCATTGGCCCCCGGCACCGGCGGGCTGAAGCGGGTGCGCACGTCCCACATCCGAAACGGCACGATGGCCAGCCAGGCGTGGCCGTCGTAGAGGTCGAGGGCCAGGCGCGGTGGCAAGTGCGGCGCCAGCACCGCCGGCGGCACCGGCCAGTGCATGAACAACAAGTCGCCCCAGCTTTGGCGCATCAGGGGCGGACCGGTAGGGGTGGGAAAGGGCATTTGTTGATGAGCAGTCAACAGTTAACAGTTATCGAGGCGGACTTTCTTCCTGCTCATCGATAATTGCTCACTACTCACTGCTCACTGACAACCGCTCGCTGACCTAATACCGCGGCATCGTGGGGTCTACCTCGCGGCTCCAGGCGTCGATGCCACCGCGCAGGTTCACTAAATTCTGGCGGCCGTGGCGCAGCTGTAAATAGGCCAGGGCGTTGGCTGAGCGCACACCGTGGTGGCACACGAGCACTACTTCGCCTTCGGCGGGCACGTCGGCGGTGCGCTGGGGCAGCTCGTCGAGCGGCACCAGCGCGCTGCCGGGCAGGTGGCAATAATCAAACTCTATCGGGTCGCGCACATCTATTAAATGCAGAAAATCGCCGGCGGTGAGGCGGGCAGCTAGTTCGACCGGGCTGATAACAGCGATAACCATAAAACTTATGGGCTGGATAATAAAGACAAAGATAGGCCCGTCGCCGGCCCCGGGAAACGGGGGCCGTCTTGGAAACCCAGGAGTAAACGCAACGCAGCGATTCGCCTTCCGGGCAGGCGCGGCCCAACGGTTAATAAGTCGGTTGGCAGCACCTTTGCCCTAGCGCCCGCCCAATTTTTGTTTTTCTCCCGTTGAATATTTGCCTTATTCATGCTCCGCATCGCGCTGACCGGCCCCGAATCGACGGGCAAATCGACGCTGGGCCGGCAGCTGGCGTCCCACTACGGCGCATCCTACGTGCCCGAATACGCCCGCGCTTACCTCGCCGGCCGCCGGCCGCCCTACGCGCTGGCCGACCTCGAAGCCATTGCCCGGGGCCAGCTGGCCGCTGAGGAACAGGCCCCCGCGAACCGCCTTTTGTTTTGCGACACCGACCTGCTGGTGATTAAAATTTGGGCCGAGCACGCCTTTGGTTATTGCCCCGACTGGATTGCCCGGCGCGTGGCCCAACCGCGCTACGACCTCGTGTTGCTCATGGGCGTAGACGTGCCCTGGGAGCCCGACCCGCTGCGCGAACACCCGCACCTGCGCGAGCATTTTTACGGCCTCTACCGGCGCGCGCTGCAAGCGGGCCCGACGCCCTTCGCCGAAATCTGGGGCCCCCCGGCGCAGCGCTTCGCCGACGCCCGGCAGCTGGTCGATGCGCTGCTGCGCGGCGGGGCCGGGCCGTAGCTTAGGGCCCCGAACGCTTGCTTTGCCCCGCGCCCATGCCCGACCTCCTCCTTGCCAACGACCACTGCCGGGCCACCTTCGCTGCCCACGGCGCCGAGCTGACCAGCCTTGCCACACCCGCCACCGGCCTCGAATACGTGTGGCCTGCCGACCCCGCCGTGTGGGGCCGCCACGCCCCGGTGCTGTTTCCCATCGTGGGCCGCCTCCCCGACGACACGTACCTGCACCAGGGCCGGCCCTACCGCCTGGGCCAGCACGGCTTCGCCCGCGACCAGGAATTCATCGTGCTGCGCCACACGGCCGACGAGCTGGCCTGCCGCCTCACCGACTCGGCCGAAACCCGTGCTGTATATCCGTTTGCCTTCGAGCTGACCATCACCTACACCCTGCGCGGCTCCGTTTTGGCCGTGCGCTGGGACGTGCGCAACCCCGCCGACGCCCCGGAGGACTTGCTGTTCAGCATCGGGGCCCACCCGGCGTTTCGCTGCCCGTTGCGGCCCGGCGA
The DNA here is from genome assembly GCA_964242665.1 of uncultured Hymenobacter sp. Taxonomy (GTDB): domain Bacteria; phylum Bacteroidota; class Bacteroidia; order Cytophagales; family Hymenobacteraceae; genus Hymenobacter. Next base: position 14,480 of record CAXTBA010000001.1, on the reverse strand, counting down.
GCGGTTCGAGGATTACTATTTCGAGTTCGACCATCCGGTGACGCTCGACCGCCACTTGCTGCGCGGGGGCCTGCGCACCGGCGAAACCGCGCCCGTGCTGCGCCGTGCAACGACGCTGCCCCTCACCTACGAGCTGTTTGCCGACGACGCGCTGGTATTTGAGCACTACGACTTTACGCGCCTGGCACTGCGGACGCACGGCGCGCCGCATTTCGTGCAGCTGCGCTTCGACGGCTTCCCTTACCTGGGCTTGTGGACCAAGGGCCCCGGGGCCGCGTTTGTGTGCATCGAGCCCTGGCACGGCGTCGCCAGCCCCGTGGGCCCGCCGCAGGAGCTGCGCGACAAAGAAGGCATCCTGACGCTGGGCCCCGGCCAGGCTTTCGCGGCCACGTACAGCATCGAAGTGGGTTGACAAGCGAGCGAAACTCGCAGGGCCACTGCGTTGTCTGGCCCTTGCGTTAAGCCCGAAGCGCCGACGCTGGTCTGAGCCGGCAGCCGCGCTCTGTGGTTAGCTGTTGTGCTCTTGTACGATTAATTACCCCGATGACGCGCTGCGCTAGGTATTGTTTATTGCTGAGCGCATTGCTGAGCGCGGTCACTGCGGCGGCCCAGTCGGCCGACAGCCTGCGCCCGGCTGCGCCGCCGCGCCACGCGCTGCCGCCGCCCGCCGACGTGGTGGACGCGCTCAATGCCGCGGTGCCGCGCCTGCGCCTGGTCCCGCACGACACGCTGGCCCTGGCCCGGGGCGGCAAATTCGTGGCGGTGCTGCCGGCGGCGGGCTACTCGCAGCAAACCGGTGCGCTGGCGCAAGTGACCGCCAGCGTGGCCTTTCAGGCGGCCCGGGCCAACGTGTCGGCGGTGCTGGGGGCCCTCAGCTACACGGCACGTGGGCAGGCCATTCTCACGGCTACTTCGTCGCTGTGGACCGCCGGCAACCGCTGGAACCTGCTCGGCGACTGGCGCATCATGCACTACCCGCAAAGCACTTACGGCCTGGGCATGCACACCAGCACCACCGAGCAAGTGGTGACGATGGACTACGATTACCTACGCGTGTACCAAAGCGTGCTGCGCCGCTTGGCCCCCAATTTCTACGCCGGGCTGGGCGTACACCTTGACGACCACTGGAACATCGTGAGCCGCAACGGCCAGCGCCAGGTGCGCACCATCTCGCACTACCGCAACGGCGTGCAGGGCCGCTCCCTCACAATGGGCTCATCCTTGAGCGTGCTCTACGACAGTCGCACCAACGCCATCAACCCGTCGCAAGGCGTTTACCTGAGCGCGGCGTTCCGGCCCAGCCGCCAAAACAAGGGCAGCAGCGCCGGCGACAACGCCAACTTCCAGTCGCTGCTGCTCGAAGGCCGCGCCTACCTGCACCCCAGCCATAGCTCACCCAACGTGCTGGCCTTTTGGTCGTACAACGCCCTCACGCTGGGCGGTACCCCGCCTTTCCTGGACCTGCCGAGCACCGGCTGGGACATGTACAGCAACCTCGGCCGGGGCTACATCCAGGGCCGCTTCCGGGGCAAAAACCTGCTGTATTTGGAGAGCGAGTACCGGTTTGGCATCACGCACAACCACCTGCTGGGCGGCGTGGCCTTCGCCAACGCCCAAACCGTGTCGGAAGACGCCCAGGTAATCGACGAGCCCCTAACCAAGCGCTACGACAAAGTGGCCCCCGCCGTCGGGGTAGGCCTGCGCCTGAGCCTCAACAAGGCATCGCACACCAACCTGGCCATCGACTACGCGCGGGGCATCCAGGGCTCCAGCGGCCTGTCGTTCAACGTCGGCGAGGTATTTTGAAAAGAATGTGAAAATGCGGGGGATGTGGAAATGTGAAAGCAGCGAGTCGGCTTTGCCACTTCCACATCTTTCAATTTTCACATTATAAAAAAATCAGGCCCCCACGCGCGGGCGGTTGTAGTCGGGCTCCCAGTCGTTGATGGGCCGCGAAATGCCGGGCGGCAAGTCCAGGTCGGGCAGGCCCGGGTCGTGCGGCTCGCCGCCGTCGTCGTCGCTGTCGGGCGGGGGAGGCGGGGGCCCCACCCGGCGGCGCGGCACCGTAAGCACAAACAACAGCACGGCACAAAGCGCAACGGCGTAGATAAGCTGGTACATGGCAGACGAAGGAAGAAGGGCAGCGGGAAATTGCAACGCGCGGAACGGCCCCCGCGTTGCGCCCGCCCGGCCATCTAAATTAATTGATTTTCAACAAAAATTTGGCAACCGACTCAGAAAATAAGCTGGCCAGGGGCCGGGTTTCCGCCGGGGCCCTACCTTTGGGGCCTGTTTAGGGGTGCTGGCCTCCCGCAAGGGGCCGGCTGAGATGATACCCATCGAACCTGAACCGGGTAATGCCGGCGAAGGGAATAAACAATCCGCGGACGTTTCCGCCCTGGCTCCGACCCCTGGGGCCCGGGTGCGTTCCATTTTTTACCCACACATTTTTTGAAAACTTTACCCTTCGCGGGGGCAGCGCTGCTGGCGCTGGCCGCCGCGCCGGCATGGGCGCAAGGCCCCGTGTCCGGCACCGTTACTGCTGATTTGCTGCACGTTGGCAAAGGCCAGCCGATCGACAACGCTGCCATCTTACTGGATGACAAAAAGGTTGCCAGCACAGGCCCAGCCGGCTATTTCACCGTGCCAGCAGTTGGCCCAGGGCCGCACGTAATCAAGGCAATAGCCGACGGTTTTGCCCCGACTAGTCTGGCGGTCGTTGGCTCGCCCGTTGCCCAAAATCTTTTTGTTGTTGAATTGGCGAGGTTCTCGCTGCTCACGCCCGAGGCCGTGGTCACGGCCACCCGCGCCAACGAGCGCACCGGCACCACTTACCAAAACGTGGGCCGCGAGCAGCTCCAGGCCCGCAACTTCGGGCAGGACCTGCCCTACCTGCTCGACCAGACGCCAAGCGTGGTGACGACCTCCGACGCGGGCACCGGCGTGGGCTACACCGGCCTCCGCATCCGGGGCACCGACGGCACCCGCATCAACGTGACGCTCAACGGCGTACCCGTGAACGAAGCCGAAAGCCACGGCGTGTTTTTTGTTGATTTACCGGACTTGGCGTCGTCGGTGCAGAGCATTCAGGTGCAGCGCGGGGCGGGGCCCAGCACCAACGGCGCGGGGGCCTTTGGGGCCAGCCTGAACGTGGAAACCCTGGGCCTGCGCCCCAAAGACTACGCCGAAATCAACAACTCGGCCGGCTCGTTCGGTACTTGGAAAACCACCGTGGCCGCCGGTACGGGCTTGATAAACGGCCACTTCACGCTCGATGCCCGCGCCTCGCGGGTGCAGAGCGACGGCTACGTGGAGCGCGGCGCGTCGCGGCTGAAGTCGCTGTACCTGGCCGGCACGTATTCCGACGAGAAAACCCTGGTCAGGGCCCTGGTGCTCACCGGCTACGAAACCACTTACCAAAGCTGGTACGGCCTGGCCGACTCGCTACTCACCAAAAACCGCCGCTACAACGAGGCCGGCACCGACGCCGGCCAGCACCTGCCGGCGTATAAAAACCAGACCGACAACTACCAGCAGGACTACTACCAGTTCTTGGTTTCAAGGCAGTTAACTGCTAATCTCAACCTGAGCGTGACGCCGTTCTGGACGCGCGGCGGCGGCTACTACGAGGAATACAAAGCCAACCAGGATTTTGCCCGGTACGGCATCGGGGGCCCCGTGTACCAGCCGCGCGCCACGGGCGGCGGCTTCGACACCCTGACGACCACCGACGTCATTCGCCGCCGCTGGCTGAAAACCGACCTGTTCGGGGCCACTTATGCCTTGCAGTTGCGGCCTACCGGAGCCAGCCGCATCACCGAAGCCACGCTGGGCGGGGCCCTGGTGGGCTACCGCGGCCAGCATTTTGACGAGCTGACCTGGGCCCAGCGCGGCAATAACATCCCCGAAACCGGCACGCCCTACTACCAAGAACCCAATGCCCACAAGCTCGACGTGAACACCTACGCCCGTGCTACGGTGGCCCTGGGCGAACGGCTGTCCGCTTTTGGTGATGTGCAGTACCGCTACGTGAACTACGAGCTGTTTGCGCCCGACGGCGGCCCCAACGGCAGCAAGAGCCAGCAAACCATCAAGTTCAATTTTCTCAATCCCAAAGCTGGCTTTACTTATCAAGTGAAAGACGGACTGGCAGCCTACGTCTCTTATGCCCTGGCCCAGCGCGAGCCCACCCGCACCGACTACACCGACACGCCCGCCGAGCGCCGCCCCACCGCCGAAAAGCTCAACAACTTCGAGTTGGGCCTGCGCCGTACCACGGGGCCCTTTCAGTGGTCGGCCAACTACTACCTGATGCTATACCGCGACCAGTTGGTGCTCAGCGGCCGCCTCGACGACGTGGGCAACCCCATCCACACCAACGTGCGCGACTCGTACCGCACCGGCGTGGAGCTGCAAGCGGCGGCGCTGCTCGCCAAGGGCCTCACGCTCAGCCCGACGGTCACCTTCAGCCGCAACAAAATCAATAATTATACCGACTACCTGGCCGATTACGATAACGGTGGGGAGCAGGGCACAGCGTTCCGGCAGACCAACATTTCCTTCTCACCCAGTCTCACCTTCGCCTACACCTTGGAATACGAGCCGCTGCCCGGGCTGCGCCTGGCCACGCTGGCCCGCTACGCCGGCCGCCAGTACCTCGACAATACCAGCAACGACGGTCGCAGCATTGCGCCTTATTATGTGCAAGACGTGCGCGTGCGCTACCTCTGGCACCCCGAAAAGCTGGGTTTTCGCGAAGTAGAAATTGCCGGCCTGCTCAACAACGTGCTGGGGACCAAGTACGTGAACAACGGCTACACTTACGGCTACATCAGCGGCGGCCAGACGCAGTATTACAGCTACTATTACCCGCAGGCTTTCACCAATTTCCTGGCTTCGGTTAACTTGCGCTGGTAAGAAAGTGTCACTGCGAGTACAGCTCAGTGGGATGCGGCAATCTGTCGTTGTTCTTCGCAATGACTGCGCGGGCCCCATGCCCCCGAACCGTGCCCTGTCCCTGCCTGTTACCTTTGCCTAAAATCATTCCCGCCCCCGTAATATGTCCTCCATCGCCGACGTCCTCGCGCCCGAAGCCAAAGCCCACACCGCCCAGGGCGGCAGCACCAACGCCAACGGCTTCACCGATTATTTCGACCTCGACGGCCTGCTCACCGAGGAACACGTCCTCGTGCGCCAGAGCATCCGCGACTTCGTCAAAAAAGAGATTTCGCCCAGCATCGAAAAGTGGGCCCAAGCCGCACATTTCCCGTCCGAAATCGTGCGCAAGTTCGGCGACGTGGGGGCCTTCGGGCCCACTATCCCCACCGAGTACGGCGGCGGCGGCATGGACTACATCAGCTACGGCCTCATCATGCAGGAAATCGAGCGGGGCGACTCCGGTATGCGCTCCACGGCCTCGGTGCAGGGTTCGCTGGTGATGTTCCCGATTTACCAGTATGGCTCGGAAGAGCAGCGGCACAAGTTCCTGCCCAAGCTGGCCAGCGGCGAGTGGCTGGGCTGCTTCGGCCTAACGGAGCCCGACCACGGATCGAACCCCGGCGGCATGACCACCAACATCAAAGATGCTGGCGACCACTACGTACTAAACGGCGCGAAGCTCTGGATTTCGAACTCGCCCGAGTGCCAGGTGGCCGTGGTTTGGGCCAAAAACGAGCAGGGCCGCATCAAGGGCGTTATTGTGGAGCGGGGCATGGAAGGCTTCACCACCCCCGAAATCCACAACAAGTGGAGCCTGCGCGCCAGCGTCACCGGTGAGCTGGTGTTCGATAACGTAAAAATTCCCAAGGAAAACATCCTGCCCAATATCGAAGGCCTCCGGGGCCCCCTCAGTTGCCTCGATTCGGCCCGCTTCGGCATTGCCTGGGGGGCCATCGGCGCGGCCATCGATTGCTACGAGTCGGCCCTGAAGTACAGCCTCCAGCGCGAGCAATTCGGCAAGCCCATTGCTAGCTTCCAGCTCCAGCAGCGCAAGCTGGCCGAGATGATTACCGAAATCACCAAAGCCCAGCTCATGGCTTGGCGCTTAGGCGTGCTGAAAAACGAGGGCAAGGCCACCAGCGCCCAGATCAGCATGGCCAAGCGCAACTCCGTGGACATGGCCCTGCACGTGGCCCGCGAAGCCCGCCAGATTCACGGCGGCATGGGCATCACCGGCGAATACCCCATCATGCGCCACATGATGAACCTGGAATCGGTAATTACCTACGAAGGCACCCACGACATTCATTTGCTCATTACGGGTGCGGATATTACGGGCATTCAAGCGTTTAAGTAAACGAGGTTTCTGGGTGACTAAACTTCGTAACGTGAGTAAAAATGAGATTTTTTATTATTTATTTGATAATCACAGCTATTACAGCCGTCATTGTACTGAACTGGTATAATTCTCAAGAATGGGGCTCTGGTTGCGATGGAGGCCTTTGCATTATTAAGTATCTAATTGTGGCTGCTCTATTTGTGGGTGTTGGCATAGTATCGCTTATTATCAGTCTTACTATCAACCGGCTATGGTCAAGGTGAAAGTCTGACACTTGTTTGATTGGTATTGTCAGCTGTTACTTTGGTTAGCCCAACTCCCTTCACGAACGGCGTTGCCAGGCTTGAGAGCAATAAGGCAATCAAAGAGCCTACTCCTTCGGTCGAATGATGTGCATCCCATTCGCCAAATTAACTTGGCTCAGTAGCCAGAGCACGTCGCTCATGAGTGGTAAGTGCGATTCGTAACGGTTGCTCATCGCATCGAGCACTAGCACCGGGATGGGATATTTGTTCCAGTTTTGCTGGTGTTCGATATTTTTATCGGCGGTAAGTATGGCACCGAAGTCGTTAGCCAGCAGCAGGTCTAATAGCTCGCCGTTTTGCTTGCCCAGCCAGTTCATCTCCCGTACTGTGTAGGCTTCGTGCTGCGGACGCAGGCGGTACCGAAGCTTTACGTCGAGGTTTTCATCAAGAAGTAACTTCACGCGGTTGCTTATACTTGTCGACAAAAGAGAAATCTATCTGAGCGGGCTCGACATGCAAATAATCGGGGATGAGCATTTTAGCCGCCAACTGCACGACGCCAGTTGCCTGCTCCAAAGTCACGCTGGGGAAACCATCCAGAAATACGGCTAGCGAATCGCCGGCCGCTAAATAGTCGAATAGTGCCTGAATGGGTACTCGCGTACCCGTAAAGACCGGGGTGCCGCCCGTAATTTTTGGGTCGATGGTGATAAGGTCGGTACGGAGCATGAAGGAAAGATACGTTAAAACCAAAACTTGCGCCCCGTGCCGTAATTTGGCCCCATGATGAAAGTCGTCCCTGCTTCCGAACCCCTCGTGCTGCTCGAATGCCTCGTGGCCGGCACTTCGCACCGCCGCCCCCAAATCGATGAGGTAGAGCCTTCGCTGAAAATCGGGCAGGCCCTGCTGCTCACCCGCGAACCCGACAGCCACTACGACGACTGGGCCGTGCAGGTGCATACTCATCCCACCACCCACCCGGCCAACGTCTGGCTCGGCTACTTGCCCGAAGGCCACAACGAAACGGTGGCCCGTCTGCTCGACGCCGGCTTCGACATCGGGGCCCGCCTCAACCACAAGTCCTGGGAATCGGATTGGCTCCACCTCGACATTGAGGTGCTAATGAATCGTTAGCAAGGCCCCTGTTTTTGCCAAATACGACGCAGATTTTGCTAAAAATTCGGGAGCTTTTTCGCAGCGGTTGGGGTTGGGGAATTGGTCACCAGCGGCTACCAGCCGGCCACTAACAACGACCCGATAATATTATGCGCGAAGCTTATCTCACCGGTGGCGACGAAAACCTCGACCCCACCGACAAGGACATCGACAAGGCCCTGCGGCCGCTGTCGTTCGACGACTTCACGGGCCAGGAGAAAATCCTGGAAAACCTGAAGGTGTTCGTGGCTGCCGCTAAGCAGCGCGGCGATGCCCTCGACCACGTGCTGCTGCACGGCCCCCCCGGCCTGGGCAAAACCACGCTCTCCCACATCATCGCCAATGAGTTGGGCGCGGGCATCAAGATGACGTCGGGCCCCGTGCTCGACAAGCCCAGCGACCTGGCCGGCCTGCTCACCAACCTGGAGGCCCACGATGTGCTGTTCATCGACGAAATTCATCGCCTCAACCCCGTGGTGGAAGAGTACCTGTACTCGGCGATGGAGGACTACCGCATCGACATCATGCTCGACTCGGGCCCCAACGCCCGCTCGGTGCAGATTTCGCTCTCGCCGTTCACCCTCGTGGGGGCCACTACCCGCTCGGGCATGCTCACGGCCCCGCTGCGGGCCCGCTTCGGCATCTCGGCCCGATTGGAATATTATGACTCAAAGCTGCTGACCACCATTGTGTTGCGTTCAGCAGAGATCTTAGGAACGCCCATTCACCAGGATGCGGCATTTGAAATTGCCCGCCGCTCGCGCGGCACCCCGCGCATCGCCAACAACCTGTTGCGCCGCACCCGCGACTTTGCCCAAATCAAGGGCGACGGCACCATCACGGTCGAAATCGCGCAGTTTGCCCTCAACGCCCTCGACGTGGACGCCCGCGGCCTCGACGACATGGACAAGCGCATCCTCACTACCATCATCGACAAATTTAAAGGGGGCCCCGTGGGCATCAGTACCATTGCCACGGCTTGTGGCGAAGAGGGCGAAACCATTGAGGAAGTGTACGAGCCGTTCCTCATCCAGGAGGGCTATATCAAGCGCACCTCGCGGGGCCGCGAAGCCACGGAAGCCGCTTACCAGCACCTAGGCCGGCTGTTGCCGCAGCATTTGCGGGGAAATAATGGCGACTTGTTTGCCGAGATTACTGCTTAATTACCAGTTATTTATTCATTGCAATTGTTGGAACGCGTCGCCCTCAGCGGCGCGTTTTTCGTTTCTTTGGGGTTCGCTTACTTGCTGTCTCATGCTTCTTCGCGCCGACTGGACGCCATTTATCAAGCGCCGCGCTGCCGAGTTGGGCTTCATGGCGTGTGGCGTTTCCAAAGCGGAATTCTTGGAGGAGGAGGCCCCTCGGCTGGAGAATTGGCTCAAGCGCAGCATGAACGGCCGCATGGGTTACATGGAAAACCACTTCGACAAGCGCCTCGACCCGCGCTTGCTCGTGGACGGGGCCAAGTCAGTCATCTCTTTGCTGCTGAACTACTACCCGGCCCCCGAAGACCAGCAGCCCGACGACACGCTCAAAATCAGCAAGTATGCTTACGGGCGCGACTACCACTTTGTCATCAAGGACAAGCTGAAGACGCTTCTGGCCGATATGCAGGCCGAAATAGGCGACATTGGTGGGCGCTGCTTTGTCGATTCGGCCCCGGTACTGGACAGGGCCTGGGCCGAGAAAAGCGGCTTGGGCTGGGTCGGCAAAAATTCCAACCTCATCACGCCCGGTGCTGGCTCGTTCTACTTCATCGCCGAACTGATTGTGGACGTGGAGCTGGACTATGACGGGGCCATCCGCGACTACTGCGGTACTTGCACCAAATGCCTCGATGCCTGTCCCACGCAAGCCATCACCGAGCCCTACGTGGTGGACGGCAGCAAGTGCATCAGCTACTTCACCATCGAACTAAAGGACCAGATTCCGGCCGAAGTAGGCGGTAAATTTGGCAATTGGGTGTTCGGCTGCGACATCTGCCAGGACGTATGCCCCTGGAACCGATTCGCTAAGCCCCACCAGGAACCGCAGTTTCAGGCCCATCCGGAGTTGAAAAATCTGACGGCCAGCGACTGGCGTGAAATCACGCACGAGTTATTTACGGAGCTTTTCCGCCAGTCGGCGGTGAAGCGCACGGGCTACGCCGGCCTCACCCGCAACATTGCGTTTGTGAGCGACCCGCCGTCGGCTTAGGCAAAGCCCACGCGGGCCGCCTGCCGGAAGGCCCGGTTCAGCACCCGGCGGTAGAGGCGCGAAAACTGCGCGTAGCACCAAACCCGAAAGTCGTCCAGGTCGGCGGGAAGTACGGTTTTAAGGGCTTTGCGCAGCTCTTTCTCAAAGAGCGTCTTGTTAAAGCTCACTTTCTGGAGAATGATTTTCGCGTAGTCGATCATGACTGTTGGGACGTAAAAAAGCGTGGTACGTTGTCTATAGCCTGCTGCCACTCTGAAAAGATAATAGACAGTCCCGATAGATGGTGCGCCCCTAACGTGCCGCACCAATTATCAGGTGCTCCGATACGCGAGAAAAGCGACCAGAGCTACTTTTTGTAAGACCAACACCCAAATTTTGTAGATTAACTTTAGCCACTAGGCAGCGATTAAGTAGCTTGAAAACCGGGCTGGCCACGAGCCGCGAAGCATGGGCCCAACAGCTTCTTTTTCGTTACACAATAGGTGGAACATAAAAAGGGCCGGCCTGTACAGGCCGGCCCTTTTTGGCAATCCAGGCAATAATTAACTATTAGTTAAAGAAAGTGCTGTTGGTGGTAGCAAAGGTCTTGGCAATAGTAAGGACGGTGGCCACATCCAAGGGCTCATCGAATGCTTCTGAGAACGCCAGTGCTGGGAAGCCCGCCGTGGCCGTCAGGCCGGTCAGCTGTGCACCGCCCTGGGTCGTGTTGTCCTCCGCCGGGAAATCAACGCTAGCACCTGCGTTATAAATACCGGCTGTAACGGCTGGATAAGCTCCGCCTCCGTCCTTGCCCGAAACCCAGTTTTTGGGCATCGCTGAGCGGTCTGCTTCCGTGGTAGTACTGGTGACACCGGTTGCCGACGCGTTGTTGTTGGTAGGGCCCCCGCGACGCATAGTGCGCAGGCGCGAGGCGTGGCGGGCTTCCACGGAATGAATGTTCAGCGCGGCTGTCAGCACGGTGGGGTTGCTCATCAGGGCGGGGGCACCACCTTTGTAGGCGCGCACGCCCGTGTCCTCAAGCGATTGGGCCACCGCCAGGAAGATAGCCGGGTTGGTAAACACGCCTAGTGCACCGCTGAACGGACCCGTGCCGCTGCCTTTGCCGCCCGTGAAGTCAAAATCACCGGTTACGGCCGTACTACCGGTTACCAATGTTACGTTGGGAGCCGTGATGGGCGTGCCGCCCAACGCCTTAATGGTGGCGATAAGGTCGTTTACGTGATTGGTTTCGTCCACTCGGATTAGGTCGAGCGAAGACAGGTTGGTGGTGCTGAAGCCCGTGCGCAAAGCCGTCTGCGTGGCAGAAGCGCCCGTAGCGCCGGTCGTGCCGAGGCCCAGGTTGTAAAAGGTTGCTTCCAGGTATTCCAGTTTCAACGCGAAGTTGAGCACTGCCAACACGCTAGCAGAAGTTGACGTTTGAGCGTAAGCTTTGTTGAAAATTGCGCCCATCGCCAGCGGCAGGGCTGCGGCAGACAGGGTTCTGCCCAAGCCACTCATGTGCTTGAATATGGCGCGCCGGGAGTCCAAGCGGTCGTAAACTTCCGGGTCTACTTTCTCGATTTCAGAAATGATGTTGAAAAAATTCATGGCAAAGCGAATATTAGAATGAATGATTGAGCGGAAATGGCCAGCTTAGCCCAAGCCAGATACGTCAAGCCGCGAATCTGCCATCAAGAACGTGTTGGCCGTGGCCACCACCACCGAGGGCAGCTTGGAAATCTCCGTACTGAGCGGGCTCACGCCGCCGTTGTCGTTCGCGCCTGAAAGGTTGATGACATCCGAACCAACGAAGGTGCCTTCTGACACCAAGTCGCGGATGATGGCCGCATGGCGAGCCTCTACCGACACGATTTTGCCAGCCAATACCAAGTAGGTGGCATTCGTGATGAACTTACCTGCTCCGTTGTAGGCCGAAACTCCCAAATCTTCAAAGGCTTTGGCCGTGCCCAGCACCGAAGTACGCGACGTGAAGTCGATCTTGGAAAAATCGGGCTTCAGCGCGTCGCTGATGCGGCTGGCGGCGGGAATAGCAGCCTTAAAAAATTCGCGGTGGATAACCTCGTGATAATACAAATCGTCTAAAATTTGCTTCTCAGCACTGTTAGCGGCCAACGCAGAGTAGTACGAGCCTCCCCGCACCGCGGTGTAGAAACCGGCTTCCAACTGCTCAAGTGCATAAGCATAGTTGAGCACACCGATGTCGCTAGTGCCTACCTTGATGGGCCCCGTAGTAGGGCCAGTGCCGCTGCCGCCGGTGGTATCATCTTTCGAGCAACCGGCCAATACGAGTGCGGTAGCACCGGCTGTTGCGCCGGCATACATAAAAAACGAACGCCGTTTGATGGGCGTGTACAGCGGCTGGGCGAAAGTGGGCTCGTCCTGGCCGCCTACTTGGGATTGTTGGGACATGGTGAAAAAGGAAAGTGAGAAAATTGTACTTAAAATAGATTTTCTAGTGCCCGGCACTCCAATTACAGCTAGTGCCAAAGGGCAAAACCCGCGTCCAGAGGCGTTCGTGGGCAAGATACGGGCGTGCTCATCCCAAGGATTTGATTTATACTTAATTTTTTCCTTCTTTCTTTGGTCCAATGCTTGCGCTATTTCGTGAAAGCGGCTTTAATCAAACACTTGAGTCGTGTTAAGGGCGTACTTTTTGGTGAGATTAAAAAGTTATTGAAAACGATTCTGTTGCGAATTTGGGCGTTTCTCTACTTTGCTGTGCCGGCTTGGCCAGCACTGGCGCAGCCGGCCCGGCCACAGGTGGAGCTGGTGCCGGGGCCGGTCGCTTTGCCCGTGACCGGCGTTTACACGCTGGCCTTTCGGTTGCGCGGGGCGGCCCTGGCCAGCTACTCGGCCTTTCCCGACCTCGACGGCTTCAAAAAAGCCGGCAAAACCAGCACTACCACCACCCGCCTCGTGCAGGGCCGCCGCTTCACGGAGCTGACCATCACCCAGCGCTACGCTCCCTACGGTGAAGGCGATTATCCTATTAAGCCTTTTGCGCTGACGGTGAATGGGGTACAGGTGCGCAGCGGCGGCGGCACGGTGCACGTGGGTCCGGCCCCGACTGGCAAGGTTTCCGCTGGCGTCGCTGGGGCCGCGCCTTTGCAAGGCGTGGGGGCCCTCGACCAACTTTTTGGCAAGCCCAGGGCCGCCCTCTACCAGGATGTGCCCGACCACGGGGTGCTGCTGCTCGAAGCCGACCAGCGGCAGGCGTTCGTTGGCCAGGGCGTGCGCGTGACGCTGTCGTTCTACTTGCGGCCCGCCGACCAAGCGGTGCTGGCATTCCACGACTTTGACGACCAGCTGCCGCGCTTGCTGCGCCAGCTACGCCAGCCCACGGCCTGGGAAGTGCCCGCCGCCGAGCAGAAGGTGCTGCCCGACACCGTGCGCTGGGGCCGCGAGCGGATGCTACGCTTCCGGCTGTCCGAAACCACGTACTACCCGCTTACGGCCCAGCCCCTACGCTTCCCTTCCCTGGCCCTGACCATGACCAAGTTTCGGCTCCTCAAAAAGCCCGAGCCGGGCGTTGACGGCCGTCTGGCCGCCTACCGAACCTACCTGACCCGGGGCCTGGTGGTGGCCGTGCGCCCGCTGCCCGCCCGGCGCGGCGGGGGCCCACCGGTGGCCGTGGGCCACTACCAGCTACACGAGGCCATTAGCCACACCGAGTTCGCGGCGGGGCAAATGTTTACTTACACATTTGGCGTGGAAGGGCAGGGCAACCTGGAAACGTTGCCGCCGCCGCGCTTGGCCCCGCGGGCTGGCCTGGACGTATATGGCCCCGAGATATACCAGGAAACGGTCCCCGGCGGGGCTAGCCGCAAACTGTTTCGCTACCGGCTGGTGGCCCGGCGGCCGGGGCTGCTGCCGCTCGACAGCCTTTGGCAACTGGTGGTGTTCGACCCCGTGACGGCCCGCTACGATATCTTGCGCTCGGCCCTGCGGCTTCAAATCCGGGCGGGGGCTGCGGCCCACTACGACGCCCTGGGCCCCGTGTCCCGGGCCGTGCCCGCCGACTCTTTCTACCGTTCGGCCATTGCCCGGGCCGATGCGACGTTGCAGCCTCTGGACGTGTACCGCCAGGTGCGCCGATACGCTACGGGCCTGCTGGCTACCTTGTTGGGCTTGGCCGTCGCCGGCTGGTGGAACGCTAGGCGAAAGGCCGTTTGAGGCATTTGCGCCTTATTTGCTTCTTCTTTGCGCTTCAATTCGTTCTCTTTGTTTCGGTTCGCCCATGTCCAATTCCTTCGGTAGCCTGTTTCGCATCACCACGTTTGGCGAGTCGCACGGCGTGGGTATTGGCGTGATTATCGACGGCTGTCCGGCCGGCCTCGCCGTGGAAGCAGCCCACATCCAGGGGGCCCTAGACCGGCGGCGGCCCGGCCAGAGCGAGCTGACCACGCCGCGCAACGAAGCCGACCGGGTGCAAATCCAGTCCGGGGTGTTTGAGGGCCTGACCACCGGCACACCTATTAGCCTCTTCATTCCCAACGCCGACCAGCGCTCCGACGACTACTCGCACATTGCCCAGGCCTACCGCCCCAGCCATGCCGACTACACCTACGACGCCAAGTACGGCCGCCGCGACCACCGCGGCGGGGGCC